>NZ_JAGXCX010000003.1:0-1047738 GCF_018499825.1 Paracoccus sp. pheM1 | reverse complement strand
TCTCGAAGCCATAGACGCCGGCGACCGATTTCGACCAGCTGTTGGCGTCCACCGCCTTGGTGCCGGTTTCGCTGCGCCGGTCCATGGTGGTGGCATAGTTCCAATGCACCGAGCTGACATGGTAGCCGTCGCAGCCGTTCTCCATCTGCAGCTTCCAGTTGCCGTCGTAGATATAGGAGGAATTGCCGCGCAGCACCTCCAGCCCCTCGGGGGCCTGGTCGACGATCTGGTCGATGATGACCTTGGTCTCGCCCAGGAAATCCTCGAGCGAGGCCACATCGGGATTGAGGCTGCCGAACAGGAAGCCGCGATAGCTTTCGAAGCGCGCCACGCGGGTCAGGTCGTGCGAGCCGTCCTTGCCGAACTGCTCGGGATATTGCGTGGTCTTGGCGTCCTTGACCTTCAGAAGCTTGCCGGTGTTCGAAAAGGTCCAGCCGTGGAACGGACAGGTGAAGCTGCCCTTGTTGCCCTGCTTGCGGCGGCACAGCATCGCGCCCTTGTGGGCGCAGGCGTTGATGACCGCGTTCAGCGCGCCGGTCTTGTCGCGGGTGATGACGACCGGCTGGCGACCGATCCAGGTGGTGTAATAGTCGTTGATTTCGGGGATCTGGCTTTCATGCGCCAGATAGACCCAGTTGCCTTCGAAGATGTGCTTCATTTCCAGCGCGAACAGATCTTCGTTGGTGAAGATGTCGCGGCGGCAGCGGTAGAGGCCGGCCTCCTTGTCGTCCTGCACGGCAACGGCCAGCAGATGTTCCAGATCGCGTGCCTTTTCGATGATCGCGGACATGAGTTCTCTCCCCAGGGGGAGGCACGTTTCGCGCGCCAGCCCCTGCCAATGTCGGTGATGAAAGGTGGGTTCGAGCCGGGCGGCCGCCCCCCGTCCGAGGGGCCGCCCGAAGACACGGGTCAGGCGACGGCGCGGCGGCGCTGTTCGTTGACCTGGTTGTCCACGCCGTCGATCAGCGCGGTCAGGTGGATGTCGAACTGGATCTCGGCGAAGGGGCCGTTGAGGTTGTTGGCGTGGATGCTGGCCTCGTCCGTGCGCTCGACGACCTTCGGCACCAGCCCCTCGCGGGTCGCATAGGCGAAGTCGTCGTCGATCAGCGGATCGCCCTCGATGTTGATCTGCGTGGTCAGCTTGCGGTGGCTGTCGGCGCTGATGAAGAAATGGATATGCGCCGGGCGCTGGCCGTGGCGGCCCAGGGCGGACAGCAGCTTTTCCGTCGGGCTGCCGGGCGGCACGCCATAGCCGCTGGGCAGGATGCTCTGGAACTTGTAGCGGCCGTCCTGGTCGGTGATGATGGTGCGGCGCATGTTGAACGGCGCCTGCTTTCCGGTCGGGTCGAAATGCGAATAGAAGCCGCGGGTGTCGCAATGCCACACCTCGACCTTGGCGCCGGGCAGCGGCTTGCCGTCCGCGCCATGCACGGTGCCATGCATGATCAACGTGTGCCCGTCGGCATCCGTGCCGTCGTCGAGCCGCGCAAAGCCCACCGATTCCGGGGCGCCGGCGACGTAAAGCGGGCCCTCGATGGTGCGCGGCGTCGGATTGTCGATCCCCAGCGCGGCGTCGATGGCGTCGAGCCGTTCGTCCAGGAAATGGTCGACGCCGAGTCCGGGCGAGATCAGCCCCGCCTGCCCGGCCGCGCCCAGATCGTTCAGCCAGGCCACGCCCGTCCAGTATTCGTCGGGGGTGATGTCCAGGTCGTCGATGGCCTTGAACAGGTCGGACATCAGCCGGTGGATGATCTGCTTCATGCGCGGGTTGCCGCTGGCGCTGTTCTGCCCGCTGAGTTCGCGCAGGAACGCCTGCACGTCGGGCCGGTCGAAAATCTTGACAGTCATGGTCTCTCCTCCTGGATTCTCGTGGAAACTGGGACGGGTCGGCTCCTCCGCCGGCCCTTTGGGAATGATGGCTCTAGCGGTCGTCCTCGCGGATCGAGGACGGGTGGCGCAGCAGGGGCGTCACCTCGATCCTCATGAAGGGAAACAGCGGCAGGCCCGACAGGATCTCGTGCAACTCGGCATTGTCCCGGACGTCGAGGATGCTGAAATTCGCGTATTCGCCCGCGATGCGCCAGATGTGCCGCCACTTGCCGCTGGCCTGCAGCGCCTGCGAATAGGCCTTTTCCCGCGCGATGATCTCGGCCGCCTCCTCGGCGGGCAGGTCGCGGGGGATGTTCACATCCATCCGAACATGGAACAGCATCGTCATCCTCCTTGGCCGGCGGGGCGGGTCTTGCGGTGCAGGCCGTCGCGGGCAAAGAACGCCACGCGGTCGTCGTCCAGCTGGATGCCGAGCCCCGGCCCGGACGGAACCGTCAGCGCGAAGTCGCTGTAATCCAGCGGCTCGCACAGGATCTCCTCGGTCAGAAGCAGCGGCCCGAACAGTTCCGTGCCCCATTGCAGGTTCGCGAAGGTCGAGAAGGCATGGGCCGAGGCGATGCTGCCCACCGCGCCTTCCAGCATGGTGCCGCCGTAAAGGCCGATCCCGGCGGCATCGGCGATGGCCGCCACCCGCAGCGCGTTGAAGCAGCCGCCGCATTGCTCGATCTTGACGGCAAAGACATCGGCGCCATGCACCCTGGCGAGCTCGAAGGCCGATTCCGGGCCGGAAAGCGATTCATCGGCCATCAGCGCCGTGGGAAAGCGGCGCACCAGCCGCACCAGCCCCGCGGCCGCGGCCACAGGCTGCTCGACCAGCTCGCAGCCGGCATCGGCCAGGGCCGCCATGCCATGGGCCGCCTCGGTCTCGCTCCAGGCCATGTTCACGTCGACCCGCACCGCGGCGCGGTCGCCAAGCGCGCGCTTGATCGCCGCGACATGGGCGATGTCGTCGCGGATGTCGCGGGCGCCGATCTTCAGCTTGAAGATGCGGTGGCGGCGCAGGTCCAGCATGCGCTCGGCCTCGGCGATGTCGGTCGCGGTATCGCCCGAGGCCAGCGTCCAGGCCACCGCCAGCCGGTCGCGGCGCCGGCCGCCCAAAAGCTCGCTGACCGGCAGGCCCAGCCGCTTGCCATGCGCATCCAGAAGCGCGGTCTCGACGGCGCTCTTGGCAAAGCGGTTTTCCTTGACCGCCTTGCCGATGCGCGCCATCAGCGCCTGGATGCGGGTCGCGTCCTGGCCCAGCATCACCGCCGCGAAATAGGTGTCGATCGCCAGCTTCATGCTTTCGGGGCTTTCGCCGCCATAGGCCAGCCCGCCGATCGTCGTGCCTTCGCCGATGCCGACCACGCCGTCGCTGCAATGCAGCTTGACCAGCATCAGGGTCTGGCCGTTCATCGTGGCGACCGACAGCTTGTGCGGCCGGATGGTGGGCAGGTCGACCAGGATGGTCTCGACCCGGTCGATGACCGGGCTGACGGCGTTGGTCGGGGCAAGGGGTGCGAATGTCTGGTTCATGCCGGCAAGATTGCGGCCGGCCATGCCTTTCGTCCAACACCGTTTGGGTTTGATACTATGCTCTGAAGGTATTATACTGCGAATTATCCCGCATTTCAGCGGGTTGATCCGCCGCAAAATACCCAGGACGCGGGTAAGATTCGTCTGGCAGACAGGAGGGGCTTTCCATGGATTTGCGGCAGTTGCGCTATTTCGCCGCCGTCGCGCGCGAGCGCAACTTTACCCGCGCAGCCGAAAGCCTGCACATCGCCCAGCCGCCGTTGAGCCGGCAGATCCAGCTGCTCGAGGAAGAGCTGGGCGTCGTCCTGATCATCCGCAAGAGCCGGCCGATCAAGCTGACCGATGCGGGACGCCTGTTCTATGAACAGGCCCTGCAGGTGCTGGGGCGGGTCGACCAGATGAAGGATGCGACGCGGCGGGTGGGCATGAACCGCAACCGGGTGCTGTCCGTCGGCTTCGTGGCCTCGACGCTTTATGGCGGCCTTCCGTCGCTGATCAGGAAGCTGCGCCAGAACGCGCCCGAGCTGGATATCCAGCTGCTCGAAATGCTGTCGATCCAGCAGATACCGGCGCTGAAGGAAGGCCGCATCGACATCGGCTTCGGCCGCCTGAAGCACAGCGACCCGAATGTCGTCAGCACGCTCATGCGCGAGGAACGCCTTGTCGTCGCGCTGCCCGAGGGCACGCCCCTGGCCCAGGACGACGCGCCGCTGCCGCTTGCCGCCGTCGCCGGCCAGAAGCTGATCGTCTATCCCAAGGAGCCGCGCCCCAGCTATGCCGACCAGGTCCTGAGCCTGCTTCAGGACGAGGACATCCGTCCCTCCGAGGTGCTGGAGGTCCGGGAGATCCAGACCGCCCTTGGCCTGGTCGCCGCGGATTCGGGCGTCTGCATCATACCGTCGTCGGCCCGGCAGATGCGGTCCGACGTGCAGTATCGCCTTATCGACAGCCCGCGGGCGGTGTCCCCGGTAATCCTTTACCACCGCGCGGGCGATGCGTCGCGCCATCTCGACCTGGTCAAGCGGCTGATTGGCGACATGTATGCCGAAAAACCGGCCTGGCTTGAAGCCAACAACCTTCGCCCGCCGCCTTCGGAAGGCCGCAAGCCCAACCGCGCGTAAGGCCATGCGCCGGGTTCGCCCTGGGGTGCCTGCCCTCACGCGGGGGCGCAAGCAGGGTTGGGGCATGACCGACCCTGTGGGCGGGGGTGCGGTTTCTGCCGCCTTCCCGCCTTGCGCGTTGATCGACGGCGCTAGCCCTTGATGAGCCTGCGGCGCAGCCAGCCCGAAAAGCTGTCCATCGCCATCACCATCAGCACGATCAGCACCATGTAATAGGCCACGTCCTCCCAGTCCTTCTGGGTCTGGATCGCCTGCGTCAGCAACAGGCCGATGCCGCCGCCGACGATGGCGCCGATCACCGTGGCGCCGCGCGTGTTCGATTCCAGGAAATACAGCACCTGCGACAGCAGCACCGGCGTCACCTGCGGGATCACCCCGAACCGCGCCCGCTGCACGGCGCCCGCGCCGGTCGAGCGGATGCCCTCGACCTGCTTTTCGTCGATGTTTTCCAGCGCTTCCGAGAACATCTTGCCAAAGCTGCCGGTATCGGTCAGCAGGATGGCCAGCGCCCCGGTCATCGGGCCGGGGCCGAAGGCGCGGGCCAGCACGATGGTCCAGATCAGCCCGTCAACGCCGCGGATGAAGTCGAAGACCCGGCGCAGGCCAAAGCGCAGCGCGCCAAAGGGCATCATATTGCGCGCCGCCATGAAGCCCAGCGGCAGCGCGACCAGCGCCGCGCCGAAGGTGCCCAGGAAGGCCATCAGCACCGTCTCGAACATGGCCCAGATCACGTCGCCGTGCCGCCACATGGCGTTGGTCCAGAACTCCCGCGCCATGGCGGCGACATTGGGCAGGCCGGGATCGACGCGCGGCCCCCAAAGCGCGCTGGCGGCGATCTCGGGCCAGCTCATGTAGTGGAACGGGCTGTCGAGGGTAAAGAAGAACAGCGCCCAGCCCGGCTGATAGCGAAAGGTCTCGACCTTGGAGCGGGTATAGGCGAAGCGCCCGGCCGGGGTGGTGACGCTGACCCGGCTGTCCGAGGCGTTGATCCAGTCGGGCAGCGGCTGGGGCGCGGTCAGGTGCAGCCCGCCGTCCTGGGGGCGGATGTCGATCAGCCCATAGCCCGGCACCTCGTAGCGCGCGCCCTGCGCGTCATAGGTGACGACATGGCCCTGGCCCAGGTCGATGCGGGTGGCGTCGCCCTGGGTGGCGATCCAGCCCGGCAGGCGGTCCGGCGGATAGGTGCCCTTGGCCTCGCCGTCGATGGCGACGCGCAAGGCGCCCGAACGGTTGTCCCGCGTCACATGGGTCTTGTGCTGCCAGAAATCCGACAGCAGCACCGCGGCATTGTCCATCCGCGCCCGCCCGGCCAGCCCGGCGATGTCGAAGGCCATGGCGGCATAGGCCAGGTAGGCCAGGATCGCCAGCGGCACCGCAAAGGCCGCCAGCCGGCGGCGGGCGAAACGGGTCAGCACGGTATCGGCCAGGGCGGGGGAAAGCGTGGCAGCGGTCATGGTTCAGCCCCTTACCAGCCGGCTGCGTGCATGGTCCGACAGCCGGTCGATGGCGACGATGGCGACGAAGAGCAGCGCAAAGATCGCCACCACCTCGTCATAGCGGCCCATGCCCCATTGCATCGCCAGCTTCAGGTCGTAGCCGATGCCGCCCGCACCGACGAAGCCCAGGATGGCGCTGGCGCGCAGGTTGATCTCGAACCGCATCAGCGCATAGGACAGCCAGTTCGGCGCCACCTGCGGCAGGACCCCCAGCCCGACCTGCTGGCCCCAGCCGGCGCCGACCGAGGCAAGCCCCTCGACCGGCTTCAGGTCGGCGTTCTCGGCCACTTCGGAAAACAGCTTGCCGAGCGCGCCGGCGGTATGCAGCGAGATGGCGATGACCGCCGGCACCGGCCCGCCGCCGAGGATATAGATCAGCACCAGCGCGACCACGATCTCGGGCACGGCGCGCAGCGCGTCCATCAGCCGGCGGAACAGCCCCGTCAGCCGCGGCCAGCGCGCCAGCCCGCGCGTGGACAGAAGCGCCAGCCCCATCGCCATCAGCCCGCCCATGAGCGTCGAGACGGCGGCGATGTTCAGCGTCTCGACCAGCGAGGGCAGATGCTCGGCCAGCAGGCCGGGCAGGTTCGCGCGCTTCTGCCATGCCTCGGCCAGCACCTCCGAGGGGAAGGCCAGCAGCATCGGCAGCCCATCGACGAAGCCGCCGGCATTGCGGCTTTCGGCCAGCCGGAACCCGGCCGCCATCATGGCGACGAAGATCACCAGCAAGAGCCCGCCGTAAAGGCGGCGGCGGCGCGTCAGTTCCAGATAGGCGTCGCGGATGTCGTCCGGGGCAAGGGCGGCCATGAAGATCCTGCGGATGAAATGCGGATGCCGCGCCCCCCCTAGGGACGCGGCCGGGGGGCGCTTTACTGCGCCGTTTCCTGCAACTTGCGCGCGGCGACCACGCCCAGATAGGCGTCATGCGTCACCGGCACGAAATCCATGGCCTCGCCATGGGCGACGCCATAGGCGCAGTCCTTGTCGGTCTCGTGCAGGTCGGCGGTCAGTTGCGTGACCTTGTCCTTGACCTCTTGCGGCAGGGCCTTGCGCAGCACCATCGGCCCTTCCGGGATCAGCTTGGACTTCCAGATCTCGACCAGGTCGTTCATCTCGACCAGCCCGGCATCGGCGGCCTTGCGGAAGGCGCCCGAGTTATAGCCGTCCTCCCAGTCGCCCAGACCGTCGGCCCAGCTGACGCCGGCGTCGAAATCGCCGTTGGCGACGCCGATGATCGCCTGCTCGTGCCCGCCCGCGAAACGGACCTGGCCGAAGAAATCCTCCAGCTTGCCATGGGTCTCGGCCAGCTCGGCCCCCGGCACCAGGTAGCCCGAGGTCGAGTTCGGCTCGGCAAAGGCGAAGGACTTGCCCCTGGCGTCCTCGATCGAGGCGATGCCGCTGTCCTTGCGGGCGAAGCCGATGGCGTAATAGCCGGTCGAGCCGTCCATGTTCTGCTTGGTCAGCACCGGCTCGACCGCCTCGGGATCGGTCAGGTGGATCTTGGCATAGCCCGAGGCGCCCAGCCAGGCCATGTCCAGCGTCCCGCCCAGCAGGCCCTGGATGACGCCGTCGTAATCGGCGGGGGTAAAGACCTTGACCGGCACGCCCAGCTGGGCCTCGATGGCGGCGCGGTAGCATTCGTTCGAGGTCATGCGGTCCTGCGCGTTCTCGCCGCCCATGATCCCGAGGTTGAAGCCGGTGATCGGCTGGGCCGAGGCGGCCGAGATCAGGCCGGAGGTCAGGGCGGTGGCGGCGGCAAGCGCCAGGGCAAGCGGTTTCATGGTCTCTCCATGGGTTGCGGTATTGCGGGAAGCGTCAGGCCATCAGCCGCGCGGCATAGGCCGCATCGGCGATGGCATCGGTGGGAATGGCGGTCGAGGTTGCGGCCTCGTTGAAGCTGTGGTCGGCGCCATAGATGTCGCGGGCGACGCCGGTCGAAAGCTGCGCCGGCGTGCCGTCGAAGACGATGCGCCCGTCGCGCATGCCGATCACCCGGTCGCAATAGCGCCGCGCGGTGTCCAGCGTGTGCAGGTTGGCGATGACCATGCGCCCGTCCTCGACATTGATGCGCTTGAGCGTGTCCATGACGATCTGCGCGTTCATCGGGTCGAGGCTGGCGATGGGCTCGTCCGCCAGGATGATCCTGGGGTCTTGCATCAGCGCGCGGGCGATGGCCACGCGCTGCTGCTGGCCGCCCGACAGCGCCTCGGCCCGCTTGGGCGCCTGTTCGGCGATGCCCAGCCGGTCCAGGATCTCCAGCGCGCGCAGGATGTCGGCGCGCGGCCACAGGTTGAACAGCGTGGCCAGCGCCGGGCGGCGGTTCAGCAACCCGTGCAGCACGTTCGAGACCACGTCCATGCGCGGCACCAGGTTGAACTGCTGGAAGATCATCGCGCATTGGCTTTGCCAGGCGCGGCGGTCGCGGCCGCGCAGCGCCAGGATGTCGCGCCCGTCCACGCAGATCCGCCCGGCCGAGGCATCGGTCAGCCGGTTCATCATCCGCAGGAAGGTCGATTTCCCCGCCCCCGAGCGGCCGATGATGCCGACGAAGGCCGGGCCGTCCACGGCAAAGCTGATGTCGTCCACCGCGGCACGCCCGGAAAAGACGCGGGTGACGTTCTGAACTGCAAGCAAGGCGGCCCTCCATGAGCGGTTGGGGCGCTGATAGCCGGGATCGGTGACGGAATTGGCGCAGTCCGGTGAAGCTTTCTTGACGCCCGCGCCGCCCTTTCCCGAGCGTTTTTCACAGGACGCAAAATCCAAATCCGAGCGTTCGGATCAGGATCAGAACGCCAAGTAATTCTGTCAACTATATGTTTTTACAAGATTATTTCTTGACCTTCGGCGAATCGGCCTCTATATCCTTGCCAAGGTCGCCAGCCAGCCGAAAGCCAGCCAGCAACCAAGACATGCCCGCCAGACAGGAGCAACAGCCATGACCAAAACCGCCTGCAACGCCTGCGCGTTCTACGAGGATCACGTCGCCAACTCCGCCAGCACGCTGTCCGATTCCGGCCTGTGCCGCGCCAACCCGCCCGTCAACCAAAGGGACGCGGACACCAGGGGTTATTGGCCGGTCGTCAAGTCGAACGACTGGTGCGGCCAGTTCGCCACCACCTTCGCGGCCGAATAACCTTTCGCCGCACCGACGCAGGAAAGGCAGCCTCCGGGCTGCCTTTGGCGTTTATCCGGCCCGCATCAGAGGGTTGCGGCAAAACCCTCGAGGAACTTGCGCAGCTGCGCGCGCATCTTGTCGTCGGTCAGGTTGCCCTGGTCGTCGAAGAGCGATTCCGCGCGCGAGACCATCAGCCGCCCCTCGGTCCACAGCGCGGCCTTGAGCGTGCGCAGTACCGGCAGCCAATGGCTTTGCGCCAGGATGGTGCCGAAACCGCCGGGCGAGGCGCCGATCACCGCCACCGGCTTGCCCACGAACATCGCCAGCCCCTCGCCGCGCGACATCCAGTCGATGGCGTTCTTGAACACGCCCGGCACGCCGTTGTTGTATTCCGGCGTCACCATCAGCAACCCGTCCGCCGCCGCAAGCTGCGCTTGCAGGGCGCGCACCGGCTGGGGCAGGCCCGACTCGGCCTCCAGATCGCCGTCGTAGAGCGGCACCTCGCGGATCGAGCCGATCTGGATGCGCACCCCCTCGGGGGCCAGGTCGGCCGCGGCGCGCAGCAGCCCGGCGTTGAACGAGGCGCGCCGCAGGCTGCCACTGAGGCCCAGGATCGTCTTGGTCATCGCTGTTTCCTTTCCTGCCTGCCGAGGGTTGCGCGGAACGGCGCCGGCTGTCGCCCAACGCCGCAGGCGCGGAAATCGACGCGATGCCCGGCAAGATTTTTCACGCCATGCCGGGACGGGGCGGATATTGCAGGCCGCGTTCGGTGACGATGGCGGCCAGCCGGATGTCGTGGGGTTGCGGATAGATCGTCGCCAGCCGGGCCGCCTGCAAGCCGACCCCGATCGCCAGCGGCTGCCGCACGGCCAGCGTGCGGTCGAAATAGCCGCCGCCATAGCCCAGCCGATAGCCCGCGCCGTCCCAGCCGACCAGCGGGGCCAGCATCACCTCGGGCGCCACCGTCTCGGCGCTGGCCGGCACCGGGATGTTCCAATGCCCCCGCCGCATCGCCGCGCCGGGATGCCAGGGGCGAAAGACCAGCGGGCTCGCCGGGCGCACGACCTCCGGCAGGGCCGGGATGGCGCCCCGTTCGTGCAGGCGGGCCAGCCAGGGGCGCAGGTCGGGTTCCGACCGGATCGGCCAATAGCCGGCGATCACCCGGCCGCGGGGATCGGGCAGATGCGCGGCCAGCACCTCGTCCAGGGCCCTGGCGATGGCCGCGGCGGCGGCCTGGCGCGCGGCGATGCTCAGGCCCGCGCGGTGGGCCAGCAATTCCTCGCGCCGCGCCTTGCGCCAGCGCGCCACGTCGCGCGCCTGCTTTGCATCGACGGCCAGCGGGTCGAAGTAATCCGGCGCGATCCGCGCGGCCTGGCAGGGGGGCGAGCCGCCCTGCTCGTCCCCATCGGCCCCGCCCGGTCCCGCGGTGGAAGGCTGCATCCTGGTCATGCGCGGCAGGGTAGCACGGGGCCGAGCGCCGCCAAAGCCCGTGCGCAAGAATCGGCGTGACAGCGCGCCGCGCAGCGGTTATGGATGGCCCATGTCGCATCGAATGCCCTGCACCATTTCGTTTTATTGGTTCCGCTGTCCCCAGCGGAGCCGGGTGTAGCGCGAACGCGATACTGACCCCCAAGCCGCTGGCCCAAGACCGGCGGCTTTTTCAGTTCCATGCGCTTCCGGTCCGGCCTCTTGCAGAAAGTAGAGAGCCATGCCCATCCAGACCGAGAACCTGCATATCGCCACCCTGCGACCCCTGCCCGCCCCGGCCGCCCTGGCCGAATCGCTGCCGCGGGACGAGGCGGTGTCGCGCACCGTCGCCGACAGCCGCGCCGCCATCCGCGCCATCCTGGCCGGGCGCGACGACCGGCTGCTGGTCGTTGCCGGCCCCTGCTCGATCCATGACGTCCCGGCGGCGCTGGATTACGCCGCGCGCCTGGCCGAGCTGCGCCGCGCGCTGTCCGACCGGCTGGAAATCGTCATGCGGGTCTATTTCGAAAAGCCGCGCACGACCGTCGGCTGGAAGGGGCTGATCAACGACCCGCATCTGGACGGCTCGGACCGGATCGAGGACGGGCTGCCCCTGGCCCGCCGCCTGCTGCTGGAGATCAACCGCATGGGCCTGCCGGCGGCGACCGAGTTCCTGGACCCGATCCTGCCGCAGTATTTCGCCGACCTGATCGCCTGGGGCGCCATCGGCGCGCGCACCACGGAAAGCCAGATCCACCGCCAGCTGGCCTCGGGCCTGTCCTGCCCGGTCGGGTTCAAGAACGGCACCGATGGCGGGGTGCAGGTGGCGCTGGACGCGATCCGCTCGGCCGCGCGGCCGCACAGCTTCCCGGCGATCACCGCCCAGGGGGCGGCGGCCATCGCCACCACCACCGGCAACGATGCCTGCCATGTCGTGCTGCGCGGCGGCCATGACGGGCCGAACTACGACGGCGGGCATGTCGCGGCGGTGGCGGCGGCTGCGGCCAGGGCCGGCATCGAGCCCGGCATCGTCATCGACGCGAGCCACGCCAACAGCGGCAAGGATCCGGCGCGCCAGCCGGCGGTGATCGCCGATGTCGCGGCGCAGATCCGCGCCGGCGAGGCGCGCATCCGCGGCGTCATGCTGGAAAGCAACCTGGTGGCGGGGCGGCAGGATCTGCAGCCCGGCCAGGTGCCGGTCTATGGCCAGAGCATCACCGACGGCTGCCTGGGCTGGGAAGAAAGCCGCGCGCTGCTGCTGGATCTGGCCGGGGCCGCCGCCACGCGCCTGCGCCGCGCCGCCTGACGCCCGACGCCCGACGCCCGACGCCCGACGCCCGACGCCCGACGCCCGACGCCCGACGCCCGACGCCCGACGCCCGACGCCCGACGCCCGACGAGGACATCGCGTGGCGGCGGCGAAATCGCAAGGTTCTGCGTCGCACCGATCCGGGCATGGCAGGGCCGCATGGTTTCAAGCGGCCCTGCCCTGTCCAGATCCCGGCCCCCGCCGCTTCAGCCGCGGATGCCGGTCGCGAACATCGGGCCGCCGCGCCAGCGCGGAAAGCCGTAGCCGTGGATCTCGACCAGGTCGATGTCGGCGGGGGTTTGCGCGATGCCCTCGTCCAGGATCGCCTGCCCCTCAGCCGCCATCTCGGCGACCAGATGCGCGGCGATCGCATCGCGGTCCATCGCCGCGCCGGGGGTGATCGCGCCCGCCAGCAGCGCGGCCACCAGGGCCGAAGGCTGCGGGCGCCGCTCGCCCGGCGCATAGTCATACCAGCCGCCGCCGGTCTTTTGCCCCTTGCGGCCGGCGCGGACCAGGATGTCGCCCAGCGTCTCGGGCACCGCCTGCCCCGCCGCCCGCGCGCCCTCGCGTTGCAGGAAGGCGATGTCGAGCCCGCCCAGATCCTGCGCCTCGAACGGGCCCATGGCAAAGCCATGGCCGCGCATGGCGGCGTCGATCTCGGCAATCGCCACGCCCTGGCGGACCAGCGCCTCGGCCGCGGCGCGATAGCGCTTCAGGATGCGGTTGCCGATGAAGCCCTCGCAGATGCCGGCGCGGACCGGGATCTTCTTCAGCAGCCGTGCCAGGGCAAAGCCGGTCGCCAGCGTGCGCTCCGAAGTCTCGGGCACGGGCACGATCTCCAGGAGCTTCATCACATTGGCCGGGCTGAAGAAATGCAGGCCGATGAAACGCTCGGGGCCGGGCAGCCCCCCGGCGATGGCGCGCGGGTCGAGATAGGAGGTATTGGTCGCCAGCACCGCATCCGGCCGGCAGACCTGGGCGAGCCGGTCGAAGACGGCGCGCTTGACCCCGATCTCTTCGAACACCGCCTCGATGACCAGATCGGCATCGGCCAGTTGGGCATAGTCGGTGGTCCCGGTGACGCCGGCCAGCCGGTCGGCGGCCTGCGCCTGGGTCAGCTTGCCGCGCCGGACGGCGCCGTCGAAGATGCCGCGCAGGTTGGCCATGCCGCGTGCCACCGCCTCGTCGTCGCGTTCGACCAGCACCACCGGCAGGCCGGCGTCGCGCAGGGCGGCGGCGATGCCCGCGCCCATGGTGCCGCCGCCGACCACCGCCGCGCGGCGCAGGGGCAAGGGCTCGACATCGCGCAGGGCGGCCGGGCGCGGCGCGGCGCGCTCGGCGAAGAAGACGTGGCGCAGTGCCGCCGCCTGTTCCGAGCTGCGCAGTTCCAGGAAGGTCTCGCGCTCGAAGGCCATGGCCTCGGCAAAGCTTGCCTCGGCCGCCTTGCGCAGGCAGGCCAGCGCCCGCAGCGGCGCGGCGGCGCCCTTGGCGGCCTTGGCGACGGCCTTTTCCTGCTCGGCCCAGAAGGCCGGGTCGGGCGCGGCGACGGGGCGGGCCGAGGTCGGCTGGGGCAAGGGCCGGGTCAGCGCGTGGCGGGCAAAGGCCACGGCGCCTTCCAGCAGATCGCCCTGGATCACCGCATCGACCAGCCCGGCCTCGGCGGCTTGCGCCGCCCGCAGGGGCCGGCCCGAAGTCACCAGTTCGACCGCGGCCGGAACGCCCACCAGGCGCGGCGTGCGCACCGTGCCCGAGGCGCCGGGAACGATGCCCAGGCTCACCTCGGGCAGGCCCAGCGAGGCACCCTGCGCGGCCACCCGGAAGCGGCAGCCCATCGCCACCTCGAGCCCGCCGCCAAGCGCCGAGCCGTGGATCGCCGCGACCCAGGGCTTCGCGGCCGCCTCGATCCGGTCCACCAGGTCGGGCAGGTGCGGCGGAACCGGCGGCTTGCCGAATTCGGTCACGTCGGCCCCGGCGATGAAGGTGCGGCCGGCGCAGACCAGCACCACCGCCGCGACCGAGCCGTCGGCGTCCAGCGTCTCCACCGCGTCCCACAGCCCCTGCCGCAGCGCCGCGGACAGCGCGTTGACGGGCGGGTTGTCCACGGTGACGGTGGCGATTTCCCCTTGGCGGGCGATGGTTACGGTCATTTCCTCATATCCCCAGATAGGCTTCGCGGATGCGCGGATCGGCGATCAGCTCCTCGGCCGGACCCTGCATGGTGATCTGGCCGGTTTCCATGACATAGCCGCGATCGGCGATCTTCAGCGCGCCGAAGGCGTTCTGTTCCACCAGCAGCACGGTCACGCCGAGCGCCTTGAGCCCGCTGACCACGTCGAAGATCTGCTGGACGATGATCGGCGCCAGGCCCATCGAGGGCTCGTCCAGAAGCAGGCAGGACGGCCGGCCCATCAGCGCCCGCGCCATGGCCAGCATCTGCTGCTGGCCGCCCGACAGGCCCCCGGCGGCAAGGTTGCGCTTCTGCTTCAGGATCGGGAACATCTGGAAGGCGTCTTCCATGTCCTTTTCCACCCGCTCGTCGCTGTAGAGGAAGGCGCCGAGGCGCAGGTTCTCCTCGACCGTCAGGTTGGTGAAGATCTGCCGCCCCTCGGGCGATTGCGCCAGCCCGCGGGCCAGCCGCCGATAGGCCGGCACCGGGGCCAGCGGCTCGCCGCGGAAGGTGATGGTGCCGGCCGAGACCGGCTGCACCCCCGACAGGCAGCGCAGCAGCGTGGTCTTGCCCGCGCCATTGGCGCCGACCACGGTGACGATCTCGCCGGAATCGACATGCAGGTCGATGCCGTGCAAGACCTCGATGCGCCCATAGCGCGAGCGCAAGCCCTCAACCGTCAGCATCGGCACCCTCCTCGGTTCCCAGATAGGCGGCGATCACCGCCGGGTTGCGGCTGACCTCGGCCGGCGCGCCCTCGGCGATCTTTTCGCCATGGTCCAGCACGACGATATGGCTGGAAATGCGCATGACCATCTTCATGTCATGCTCGACCAGCAGGATGGCGGTGCCGGAGGCGGCGACCTCGGCGATCAGGTGGTCGATCTCCTCGGTCTCGACGGCGTTGCAGCCCGCCGCCGGCTCGTCGAGCAGCAGCACCTTGGGCCGCATCGCCAGCGCCCGCGCGATCTCGAGCCGCTTGAGCGAGCCATAGGACAGGTTCCCCGCCTCGCGGTCCGCCGCGCGCTCCAGCCCGACGCGGGCCAGCAGTTCGCGCGCGCCCGCCTCGGCCGCGCGGGCCCGGCGGCGCGAGGATGGCAGGTGCAGGAGATCCGCCAGCACCGGCCCCCTTTCCTGCAGGTGAAAGCCCGAGATGGCGTTTTCCAGCACCGTCATGTTCTGGAAGATCTGCAGGTTCTGGAAGGTGCGCGACATGCCGCGGCTTGCCAGACGGAACGGCGCCATGCCGGTCACGTCCTCGCCCTCCAGCACGACCCGGCCCGATCCGGGCTGGTAGACGCCCGAGATCATGTTGAACAGCGTGGTCTTGCCGGCGCCGTTCGGGCCGATGACCGAGACGATCTCGCCCGGCTCGACCTTGAAGCTGACATCATGCACGGCCTTGATGCCGCCGAAGCTGATGCCCAGACCCTCGACCGAAAGCAGCGTCATTCGCCCCTCCCCCGCAGCTTGCGCAGGATCGAGGGCAAGAGCCCCTCCCGCAGGAAGATCATCACCAGCATCATCACCAGGCCCAGGACGAGCTGTTCGTATTCGGCAAAGACGGTCAGCACCTGCGGCAGCAGCGTCAGGATGCCGGCGCCGAAGATCGCGCCCAGCACCGAGCCGGCGCCACCCAGGACGGCCATCGTCACCATCTCGATCGAATGCATGAAGCCGGCGACGTCGGGGGTGATGAACTTGTTCTGCAGCGCCACCAGCGAGCCCGCGACCGAGGCATAGACGGCCGAGATGACGAAGGCCTGCAGCTTGACCCGCGCGACATCGATGCCCACGGTGCCCGCGGCGATTTCCGAGCCGTGCAGCGCCCGCAGCGCCCGGCCGCTGGGGCTTTGATAGAGGTTCAGCGCGATCCAGGCGCCGATCAGCAGCACGATGCCGCAGAAGAAATACCAGAACTGGCCGTTGGTCAGGTCCAGCCCCCAGTCTTTCAAGAGCCCGCGCAAGCCCAGTTCGGGCACGGCGATGCCGTCCGGCCCGCCGGTAAGCTGGCGTTCGTTGTTCAGCACCATGGCGACCAGGATGCCGAAGCCCAGCGTGGCGACGGCCAGGTAATAGCCCTTGAGCCGCAGGATCGGCCGCCCGACCAGATAGGCCAGCACGCCCGAGATCACCGCGCCCAGCACCACCGCCAGCGACGGATGCAGGCCCAGATGCGTGGGCGCCAAGGCGCAGGCATAGCCGCCGATGCCGGCGAAACCGGCATGGCCCAGGCTGATCTGCCCGGCATAGCCGGTCAGGATCACGATCCCGGTCACGGCCAGCCCGTTGACGAAGATCAGCGCGCCGACGCGGTAGTAATAGCCCGAGGGAAAGAAGAACGGCGTCACCGCGATCAGCGCGGCCAGCACCAGCAGCGTGGCGGATTTGGCGGACAGTCTCGGCATCACACCCGCTCCGTCGATTTGCGGCCGAACAGGCCCTGCGGCATGAAGAACAGCACCAGCAGGATCACGACGAAGGCCGCGGCCTCCTTGTAGGTCGAGGACAGGTAGCCCGCGGTCAGCGCCTCGATCAGCCCGATCAGGAAACCGCCGGCCAGCGCGCCCTTGGGATTGCCCATGCCGCCCAGCATGGCGCCGGCAAAGCCTTTCAGCGCGAAGCCGATGCCGACGCTATAGGCGGTCAGCGTGATCGGCGTCGCCAAGACCCCGGCCAAGGCGCCGATCCCGGCCGACAGCGCAAAGGACAGCGTCATGACGAAATTGGTGTTGATGCCGACCAGCTGCGCCGCCAGCCGGTTGTTCGAGGTGGCCAGCACCGCCCGGCCCAGGAGCGTGCGGGTGAAGAACAGCCACAGCCCGGCAAAGACCACCAGCGCGCCACCGATCACCCACAGGCTTTGCGGCTGGATCGTCGCGCCGCCGATGCGCAGCGGCGTGTCCCCGGAAAAGGCCGGGAAGCTGTGGATCTGCTTGTCGAACACCAGCTGCGCCGCGCCCTGCAGAAAGACCGAGGCGCCGATGGTGATGATGATGAGCGAGACGACGGGCGCGCCGCGCGCCGGCTCGATCGCCAGCTTGTTGATCGCGACCCCCAGGGCTGCGGTCGCCAGGATGGCGACCAGCGCCGCCAGCGGCAGCGGCAGCCCGGCGGCATGGGCGAACCATGTGACCATGCCGCCCAGCATGACGAACTCGCCCTGGGCGAAGTTCACCACGTCCGAGGCGTTGTAGATGATCGTGAAACCCAGGGCGACCAGCGCATAGACCGCGCCCACCGTCAGCCCTGAAAACAGGAATTGCAGAAGTTCAGACATGCCGAGGCTCTCTGGCTGGGCTCTCCCGAGCGGGCGGAAGCGGTCCCCAGGGCGGGGACCGCGCGGGGTCATTCGACGATGGACCAGCTGCCGTCCTTGACCTCCAGCATGCGGAAGGCCGACAGGTCCAGCCCCAGATGGTCCTCGGGCGACATGGTGTAGATGCCGGTCGTGCCCGCCAGCCCCGAGGTCTGCTCCAGCGCGTCGCGGATCGCGGCAGGTTCCGCGGAACCGGCGCGCGTGACCGCATCGACCAGCAGGGCGAAGCCGTCATGGGCATAGCCGCCGAAGGTGCCGACCGGCTCGTTGAACTTGCCCTCGAAGGCCGCCTTGTAGGCCGTCACCACCGGCTTTTGCGGATCGTCCTCGGCCAAGAGGTCCGCGACCAGCAGCGCGGTGCCGGGCAGGCGCACGCCCTCGGCCGCTTCCTTGCCGGCAAGCTCGATGAACCCGTCCGAGGCGACGCCATGCGACTGGTAGAGCGGCAGCTCGATGCCCAGCTGGCGATAGTTGCGCGTCACGATGGACGGGCCCTGGCCGAAGCCGGGGTTCAGCACCGCCTGCACGCCATCGGTGTTGCGGATCTTGGTCAGCTGCGCCGTCATGTCGGCGTCCTTGGGGTCATAGGTCTCGTCCGCGGCGATCTCGATGCCGTATTCGCCGACCACGTCCTTGCATTGCGCCTGCATCGAGGCGCCGAAGCCGTCGGTGCCCGAGATCATGCCGATCTTCTGGATGCCGCTTTTCTGCATGTCCTCGAAGATCTTCTGGCAGGCCATGCGGTCGGTATGCGGGGTCTTGAAGGTAAAGGGCTTGACCGGCTGGATGATGTCGATGGCGCCGGCCAGCGAGATGAAGGGGATCTCGGCGTCCTCGGCCACGGCCAGGATCGACATCGAGGTGCCGGTGGTGGTGCCGCCGACGATGGCCTGCACCTCGTCGTCCTCGATCAGCCGGGTGGCGAAGGTGCGCGCCTTGTTGGCGTCGCCGCCGTCGTCGTAAAGCACCAGCGCGATCTCTTCGCCGTTGATGCCGCCCTTGGCGTTCAGCTCCTCGACCAGCATTTGCAGGGTCTTGGCCTCGGGGTCGCCGAGGAAGGCGGCGGGGCCGGTCGCGGAAACCGAGGCGCCGATCCTGATCTCGGCACTGGCGGCAGAGGCCAGGCCAAGCGCGATCAGCGCGGCCGGAACGGTCGTCGTCAGGGTCTTTTTCATGATGTGTCTCCTCCCAGAGAACCAGTTTACAGGGTCAGGCCGCCGCGGGCCGGCGCCACATGGCGCGCCGGAACCGGCTGGCGACGAAGGCGGTGTCGGTCAGGCAGGCATTGCCGGCCGGGTTGGCGCCGGTGACGTGGAAATCGCTGAAGGCCGCCGATTGGTTGACATAGATGTTGCCGGTCAGGTTCACCGACAGGTTGACGCCGGCCGCGGCAAAGGCCTGCGCGGCGCGGGCGATGCGCGCCTCGTCCCGGTCGTAGAGCGCGGCGGTGATCGCGCCCTTGCACCGCGCCAGCTCGGCGGCCCGCGCAATGGCGGCATCGGCATCCTTGACCGCGACGACGAAGGCGACGGGGCCGAAGCATTCCCGCTCGCAGGCCGGATCGCCGTCCCGCAGCGCCAAGAGCAGCGGGGTGGCGGTCCGCCCCTGCCCCACGGGCGCCGAATCGCGCAGCACCCGGCCCAGGCCGCGCGCCTGCTGCACCCGCTCCAGCGTCGCCTGGTTGGCGATGGCGCCGCAGATGCCCGCCGCGCGGGCCGGGTCGGCCAGCAGGGCGTCGATGGCGCCGGCCAGCGCCATCCCGACCTCGTCGAAGCTCTTGCGGCCCTGGTCGGTGTCGATGCCGCCCTCGGGCACATAGATGTTCTGCGGCGCGGTACACATCTGCCCGGAATAAAGCGCCAGCGAAAAGGCCAGGTTGTCGCACATGCCGGCGAAGTCGTCGGTCGCGGCGATGGTGACGGTGTTCACCCCCGCCTCTTCGGTGAACAGCTGCGCCTGGGTCGCGTGGCTGCGCAGCCAGTCGCCGAAAGCGGCCGAGCCGGTATAGTCGATCAGCTGCACCGCCGGATCGGTGGCGAGTTCCTGGGTGATCTCGGCCCCGCGCTCGTCCACGGCCAGCAGCACCGAATCGGCGGGCAGGCCGGCCTCGGCCAGCACCTCGCGCAAGGCCCGCACGGTCAGCGCCAGCGGCAGGATGGCGGCGGGATGCGGCTTGACGATCACCGGGTTGCCGGTGGCGAGGCTGGCGAAGATCCCGGAATAGCTGTTCCAGGTCGGGAAGGTGTTGCAGCCGATGGCCAGCGACAGGCCCGCGGGCACGATCGACCAGTGCTTTTCCAGCAGGATCGGCGCCGCCTTGCCCTGCGGCTTTTCCCAGCGCGCCTGCGGGGCAAAACGCGTCATCTCGTCCCAGGCCATCGCCACGGCCTCGAGCCCGCGGTCCTGGGCATGCGGCCCGCCCGCCTGGAAGGCCATGGCAAAGGCCTGGCCGGTGGTGTGCATGGTGGCCTGGCCGATAAGGAAGCTCATGCGGTTGAGCCGCACCAGCGCCTCGAGGCAGGCGCCCACCCGCGCCTCGGGGCTGGCCGCCGCCAGCGCCGGCTGCGCCGCCTGCGCCGCGGCGATCAGCGTCGCGGCATCGGCGGCCGGATAGGTGATCCCCAGCGCGCCGCCAAAGGGCGAGACCTCGGCACCCAGCCGGCGCTGATTCGGATGCCCAGGCAGTTCGAAGGCGGCATGGCGCAGCGCCGCGAAGCCGGTTTCGCCGTCCTGGCGCGCCGATTCCCCATAGATCTTGCCGCTTGGAATCTCGGGGAACGGGCTCCAGAATGCGCGCTGGCGAACAGCGTCCAGCGCGGCGTCCAGCATCGGCCGATGGCGGTCGAAAAATTCTGTCACGGCGTTCCCCCTCATTTGCCAGATTATCATTGACCGGCCGGTCGGTTTATGCAACAAAAATTTTCAGGGAGCCCCAGAAGCCGGGGCATGGGAGTTTTACCGATGACGGAAACCGTCCTGACGGCCTTGGCCGATGGCGTGCTGACGCTGACGCTCAATCGCCCCGACAAGCTGAATTCCTTCAACAAGGACATGCACCTGGCGCTGCATGCCGGCCTGCAAAGGGCGCATGACGATGCCGCGGTGCGCGCGGTGCTGCTGACCGGCGCCGGCCGCGGCTTCTGCGCCGGCCAGGACCTGGGCGACCGCGACCCGCGCAACGGCGGCGAGGCGCCCGACCTGGGCCATACGCTGGAAGCCTATTACAACCCCTCGGTGCGGCTGATCCGTTCGCTGGCCAAGCCGGTGGTCTGCGCGGTGAACGGCGTGGCCGCCGGCGCCGGTGCGAACATCGCCATCGCCTGCGACATCGTGCTGGCGGCGAAATCGGCGAAATTCGTCCAGGCCTTCGCCAAGATCGGGCTGGTGCCGGATGCCGGCGGCTCCTGGTCGCTGACCCGCATCCTGGGCGAGCCGCGCGCCAAGGCGCTGACCCTGACGGCCGAGCCGCTGGGCGCGGAAAAGGCGGCCGAATGGGGCCTGATCTGGAAGGCCGTCGAGGACGCGGCGCTGATGGACGAGGCCGCGGCGCTGGCGAAATCGCTGGCGGCCGGCCCGACGCTGGGGCTGGGCCTGACCAAGCAGATGATCCAGGCCTCGGCCGGCAACAGCCTGGAAGAACAGCTCGACCTGGAGCGCGACTGCCAGCGGCGGGCCGGCCACAGCGCCGATTATGCCGAAGGCGTCGCCGCCTTCCTGGAAAAGCGCAAGCCGGAGTTCAGGGGACAATGAACGACATGACCGGGAAACCCGCCGCGCAGATGACCCCGCAGGAACTGGCCGAAGCCTCGGCCAGGGCGATGTGGAACGACGATTCCGCCAGCCAGCGGCTGGGCATGAGCCTGGACCATATCGCGCCGGGCGAGGCCACGCTGTCCATGACCATCAGCGAGGCCATGTCGAACGGCCACGGCAATTGCCACGGCGGCTATATCTTTACCTTGGCCGACAGCGCCTTCGCCTTTGCCTGCAACAGCTACAACCAGCTGGTCGTCGCGCAGCATTGCTCGATCACCTACCTGCTGCCGGGCCGCATCGGCGACCGCCTTACGGCAACGGCGCGCGAGGTGTCGCGCCGCGGCCGCTCGGGCATCTACGACATCCGCATCACCAACCAGGACGGTGCGCATGTGGCCGAGTTCCGCGGCCATTCCCGCACCGTCAAAGGCACCCATCTGCCGGTCGAAGCCTGACCGCAACCCATCGCAAGGGGAGGAATCCATGCACCCATTGGCGCCCGAAAGGAAAGAGCTGGACCCGATCGAGATCGCCTCGCGCGACGAGATCGAGGCCCTGCAATTCCACCGCATGAAGCGGTCGCTGAAGCACGCCTTCGAAAATTCGCCCTTCTATCGCAACCGCTTCATCGAACATGACGCCCACCCCGAGGATCTGAAGTCCCTCAGGGACATCGCGAAATTCCCCTTCACCACCAAGCAGGACCTGCGCGACACCTATCCCTTCGGCATGTTCGCCGTGCCGCAGTCCAGGCTGGTGCGCATCCACGGCTCGTCCGGCACCACCGGCAAGCCGACCGTCGTGGGCTATACCCAGGCCGACATCGACCATTGGGCGAACCTGATCGCGCGCTCGATCCGCGCCGCGGGCGGGCGTCCGGGCGACATCCTGCACAACGCCTATGGCTACGGGCTGTTCACCGGCGGTCTCGGCGCGCATTACGGCGCCGAGCGGCTGGGCTGCACCGTGGTCCCGATCTCGGGCGGCATGACCGAGCGGCAGGTGACGCTGATCGACGACTTCAAGCCGCGCATCATCATGGTGACGCCCAGCTACATGCTGTCGATCCTGGACGAGTTCCGCCGCCAGGGCCTGGACCCGCGCGAGTCCTCGTTGCAGATCGGCATCTTCGGCGCCGAGCCCTGGACCAACGCCATGCGGCAGGAGATCGAGGAAGCCTTCGACATGCACGCCGTCGACATCTACGGCCTCAGCGAGGTCATGGGCCCCGGCGTCGCCATGGAATGCGTCGAGACCAAGGACGGGCTGCACATCTGGGAGGACCATTTCTATCCCGAGATCATCGACCCGACGACGGGCGAGGTGCTGCCCGACGGCGAGATCGGCGAGCTGGTCTTTACCACGCTGACCAAGGAAGGGCTGCCGATGGTGCGCTACCGCACCCGCGACCTGACCCGCCTGCTGCCCGGCACCGCCCGCTCGATGCGCCGGATCGAGAAGATCACCGGCCGCAGCGACGACATGATCATCCTGCGCGGCGTCAACGTCTTCCCGACCCAGATCGAAGAGCAGATCCTGAAATGCAAGGGCCTGGCGCCGCATTTCCAGATCGAGCTGACCCGCTCGGGCCGGATGGACAGCATGGTCGTGCATGTCGAATGCACCGCCGAGATGGCCGAGGATTCCGCCCGCGCCCATTCCGCCAAGGAACTGGCGCATCACATAAAAAGCGTGGTCGGCGTCTCGACCCGGATCGAGGTCAAGGATCCCAACGCCATTGCCCGTTCCGAAGGCAAGGCCAAGCGGGTGCTTGACAATCGGCCCAAGACATGATGCCGCAACGCGGCAACCAATATGACGCGCGGTCGCAAACCCGCTAAGTCGTTGGGGGGCCATGCGCCCCCTTGTTTTTCTCGCCTCCCGACCGCGGGCGAACAAATGATCTGATGAGGAATGGCATGGCTCGGACACGGGCAGCGGATTTCGAGGAAAAGCAACGCGGCCTTCTGGACAAGGCGGCCGAGGTCTTTGCCGATCTGGGCATGGAAAAGGCATCCATGGCGCAGATCGCCACCCACAGCCAGGTCTCCAAGGCGCTGCTTTACCACTACTATCCCAGCAAGGACGCGCTGATCTTCGCCATCATCATCACCCATCTGGAAGAGCTGGAAGCCGCCATCGAAGAGGCGGACGACCCGACCCTGCCGCCGCAGCAGCGCCTGCGCCGGCTGGTCGGCACGGTGCTGGAGCGCTATCGCGGCGCGGACAACCAGCACAAGGTGCAGCTGAACGCCACCCCTGCCCTGGGAGACGAGCAGAAGGCCGAGATCCTGGGCGTCGAGCGCCGCATCGTCAAGCGCTTCGCCGCCGTCCTGCGCGAGATCAACCCCGACCTGGACGATCCGCAGCGCCCCCTGCTGACCCCCGTGACCATGTCGCTGTTCGGGATGATGAACTGGGTCTACATGTGGTTCCGCGACGGCGGCCGCATCACGCGCGAGGATTACGCCGACGTGGCGACCACCCTGATCCTGGAAGGGATCAAGGCGGTCCGCTGAAGCCCCCCGCGCGGTGTCCCAGGGCGGATCGACATTCAGGATTTTCCTTGGGTGGAATTCAGCGGTTCACCGGACATCCCGAGATGACACGGGGTTCAGGAGGGCCACAAAGCGCTCGGCGTTGAGCCACGCCCAATGGGAGAGGGTCGCGTCGCATTAGCCCGGAAAGGCAGGCGATCCGGGCCGGACCGGGAATGATAGCCGTCTGTTTGCGAACGACAGAAACTGCATCGAACGCGGCTTCGACAGACCCAGACACTTCCGCCGTTTCGCGACCCGCTACGACCGCAGGACCATCCCGTTCAATGGCTGCGACCTTCTCGCAGCCACCAGCAACTGGTTAAGGGGAATGGCGATTGCGGGGGCTAGGCCGACAGCGGTGCCGCCCTGGCCGACAGCGCGGCCAGCGCATCACGCGGCGACAGCAGCAGCAACAGCCCGCGCCTGCCGCCGTTGATCGCCACCTCGTCAAAGCCAATGGCCTCGGCCTCGAAGGCCACCGGCACCGGGCGGCGCTGGCCGAAGGGGCTGATGCCGCCGGTATGATAGCCGGTCAGCCGCTCGGCCTTGGCGGGCGGCATCATCGCCGCCGACTTGCCGCCGAATGCCGCCGCCACCCGCTTCATCGACAGGCTGCGATCGCCGGGCAGGACCGCGCAGGCGGGGCGGCCGTCCACCTCGACCATCAGCGTCTTGAGCAGGCGGGCGGGCGGCAGGCCGATGGCTTCGGCCGCTTGCAGCGCCACGCGCTCGGACCCCGGATCATAGCGGTATTCGACCGGGCGAAAGGCCACCTGCGCCCGAAGCAGGAATTGCGTGGCCGGGGTGGCGCCGCTCATTCCGCGGGCCTTTCCGGCGGCGGCGGGCGAAAGCCCATCTCGCGGTCGATCCAGGCCATCAGCAGGTCGACGATCTGCGCCTGCTGCGCGGCATCCAGCGCCCGGCCGCGCGGGATGCCGTGCCATTTCTGCAGGCAAGAGCGGCAGCAGCAGGCGGTGGCGTGCTGGGCGATGAAGACCGGATGGCCGCGCATCGGGGTCTGGCGGCCGTCGTTCGGCGGCGCGGCCGGCGCCAGCCGCGCGGCGATGAAGTCGCGCGCATGGGCGGCGACGGTCTCGCGCCCCCTGGCGTCGGCATAGCTCCGCTCCTTCCGGCCAAGGCGAAAGCGGCTGCGAAAGGCGGACCGGGCCAGCCGGCCCAGGATCTGGTCCTGATCGGTCATGCCCAGGACATAGCCGTCCCGGCGCGCCGCGGAAAGCCCCGCCTAGCCCGCCTTGGCCAGAACCAGAAAGGTCATCATGCCCAGGGGCGGCAGGGTGCGGCGTTCCTCGAGGACCAGCGATTCCTGGCCCAGCACCCGCTCGATGCGGAAATCGGAATGCCAGCCGATGGTGTTGGCCAGGGGGGCGAAGATCCGCTCGACCGCCGCCATGGCGCCGCGGTCGCGCGCGAAATGGTTGGTGATGACCACCTTGCCGCCCGGCTTGCAGACCCGCGCGATCTCGGCCATCACCCGCTCGGGCTCGGGCACCACCGACAGGACGTGCATCGCCGTCACCGTGTCGAAATGGTTGTCGGGGAAATCCAGCGCCCGCGCATCCATCTGCCGCAGCGCCTGCACCTGCTTCAGCCCCAGCCGCTGCACCTTGGCGACGGCCTTGTCCAGCATCTCGCGGCTGAAGTCGATGCCCGTGACCTGCATGTGCGGGCCGTAATGCTCCAGCGACAGGCCGGTGCCGACCCCCACCTCCAGCACCGAGCCGCCGCGGCGGTTGATGTAGTCCACCGCCCGGCGCCGGCCCATGTTGGTCGCCGCCCCGAAGGTCCGGTCGTAGACCGGCGCCCAGCGTGAATACGAGGCTTGGATGGATTTGATGTCCATGGCCGTTCCTATCGGTTTGAGGGTCGTTCCCGGTCGATCCAGGCCCAGATGACCATGACGACATAACCCAGGCACAACGCGATCAGCGTCACCCAGGCGAAGGTCAGCAATGCCGCCCCGACAAAGGCCACGCCGACCAGGAAGAACTTGACGTTCTCGCGCGAGATCCGGGTGGTCTTGAAGGACCAGGTCGGGATGCGGCTGATCAGCAGCAGCCCCACCAGGACCATGTGCAGGCAGATCAGTATCGCCGGCAGCATCGGCCGGTCGGCGAAGGCGAAGGACAGATACATCGGCAGCATCACCAGCAGCGCCCCGGCGGGCGAGGGGATGCCCTCGAAATAGGCGCTGTCGCGCTGCGCATCCTCGGACTTGGCCGAGACGTTGAAGCGCGCCAGCCGGATCACGCAGCAGACGGCGAAAAGCAGCACGCAGATCCAGCCCAGGCCGCGAGAGTCCCGCAGCGCCCAGAAATACAGGATCAGCGGCGGGGCGACGCCGAAATTCAGGAAATCGGCCAGCGAATCCAGCTCGGCCCCCATCTTGCTGGAGGAGCCCAGCAGCCGCGCGATCCGCCCGTCGATGCCGTCCAGGATGCCCGCGGCGATGATCAGCAGCGCCGCCGGCATGTAGTCGCCCTGCACGCCGAAGCGGATGGCGGTCAGCCCGGCGCAAACCGCGACGATGGTCAGCACGTTGGGCAAGAGCTGGACCAGCGAAAATTCGGTCTGCGGGCCGGTGGGTTGGTCCATCACGCCTCCGCCTGCCCGGCCGGCGCCAGTTCGGCGATGACCGATTCGCCCGCGACCATGGTCTGGCCGATCTCGACCAGCGGCACCACGCCCGGCGGCAGATAGACATCCAGCCGCGAGCCGAATCGGATCAGCCCGAAGCGTTCGCCCCGGCCCAGCCGGTCGCCGGGCTTGACGAAGCAGACGATGCGGCGCGCGACCAGCCCGGCGATCTGCACCACCGCCAGGTCGCGCCCGTCCGCCATGCGGATGCGCAGCCCGTTTCTTTCGTTGTCGACGCTGGCCTTGTCCAGCGAGGCGTTGAAGAACTTGCCCGGCCGATAGGCGACCGCCACCACCTCGCCCGCCACGGGGCTGCGGTTCACATGGCAGTTGAAGACGCTCATGAACACGCTGACGCGGGTCAGCGGGGTGTCGGCCATGCCCAGCTCGGCCGGCGGCACCGCCGGCTCGATCAGCGAGACGACGCCGTCCGCCGGGCTGACGACCAGTCCGGGCCGCGCCGGCGTCACCCGTTCGGGGTCGCGGAAGAAGTAATAGCACCAGACGGTCAGCCCGACCCCGATCCAGCCCAGCGGCTCCCATATCAGGAACAGCAGCAGGGTGGCGGCGGCAAAGGCCGCCACGAAGCGGATGCCCTCGCGGTGCATGGGCTTGATGAAGGTGTCGCGCATGCGCATCTGGCATTCCCCATGGGCTGATCGGCGCCGCCAGTCATAATGCGATTGAAACCGCACGCAATAGCGCAGCCTGCCATACATGTTGTCCCTGGCGCGCGGTCCTTGCCGCAGGGGCATCCGGCCGCCCCAGGGCGCAGGCCTCGGTCGCGGGGCCCGCCTCAGGATGTCACGCCCGCCGGCCGATGCCCAGCAGCTGGTAGAGCGCCAGCGCCGCAAAGGTCGAGGTGCCGATGCCGCCCAGCGAGAAATTGCCGATGTTCACGGTGAAATCCCCCGCCCCCATGATCAGCGCCACCCCCACGGTGAACAGGTTGCGCGGGTCCGAGAAATCGACCTTGTTGTCCACCCAGATCCGGGCCATGGCCGAGGCGATCAGGCCAAAGACCGACACCGCCAGCCCCGCCAGCACCGGTGCCGGGATGGTTTGCAGCACGGCGCCGAACTTGGGCGAGAGCCCCAGGAAGATCGCGATCGCCGCCGCCATGGGAAAGATCAGCGTGGAATAGACGCGGGTCATGGCCATGACGCCGATGTTCTCGGCATAGGTGGTGACGCCGGTGCCGCCGCCCGCGCCGGCCAGCATGGTGGCCAGCCCGTCGCCCAAGAAGCCCCGGCCGATATAGCGGTCCATGCTTTGCCCGGTGATCGCGCCCAGGGCCTTGATATGGCCCAGGTTCTCGGCCACCAGCACGATGGCGACCGGGGCGATCAGGCTGATCGCCGACCATTCGAAGCGCGGCGCGGTAAAGTTCGGCACCCCGAACCAGGGCGCGGCGGCGACGGCGGCGAAGTCGATGCCCGGCACCAGCCCCAGCCCGTTGCCAAGGACCAGCACCAGCCCATAGCCGAAGAGCAGCGCGACCAGCACCGCGATCCGCCGCGTGGCCTGCCGGCCATAGACCGAGACCATGGCCATGCACAGCACGGTCGCCAGCGCGATGCTCAGATGCGCGTGGCTGCCGGCCAGCTGCTTGACCGCCACCGGCGCCAGGTTCAGCCCGATGGACATGCCGATGGCGCCCGTCACCGCCGGCGGCATCAGCTTTTCCACCCAGCCCGCGCCGATGGCCATCACCACCAGCCCGATCAGCGCATAGACGAGGCCGGCGGCGATGATGCCGCCAAGCGCCACGGCGATATTGGGGTTCGGCCCGCCGCCGGCAAAGCCGGTCGCCGCCATGATGACGGCGATGAAGGCAAAGGACGAGCCCAGATAGCTGGGCACCCGCCCGCCGGTGACGGCAAAGAACAGCAGCGTGCCGATGCCGGAAAAGAACACCGCGACATTGGGATCGAAGCCCATGATCAGCGGCGCCAGGATGGTCGAGCCGGACATCGCCAGCAAATGTTGCAGGCTCATCGGCACCGCCTGGGTCAGCGGCAGCTTTTCATCGGGAAGCACCGTGGCGCCCGCGGCGGGGCGCCAGTCAGGAAAATAGCCCATCACGTCTCTCGGATTCGGTTCGATGGACCGGCTTGTGGGCGGGTTTGCGCAAAAAGGCCAGTGGCAACCGCGCAATGGCGCAAATGCCCTGCCTTGCCGGGCGCTGCGACCAAGTGCCGCGCAAGTAAAATGCGAGCCATCTGGCATATTGATACATTCATAGGATCGAATATGAATACATCCAACATCTGGCTCGGGTAACTGGGAACGCCGCCCCGACCGTCTTGTGCTTACCTGTAGGACGCCTGCGTGCTGCGGCTGGCTTGACGGTCGTTGCAGGCTCGGGCGGGTGTCAGCGCATGTGGCCGCAGAACCGGAAACCACGCTCCGGGGCCGGCCGCAAAAGGTCACGGAGGAGGCCGAATGACAGGACGAGACGATTTCCGACCCTCTCGCAGGGGAGTGTTGAGCTTTGCCCTTGCCGGCGCGGTGACGGCGGGACTGGGGGTTCGCGCCGCCCAGGCCAGCAGGATCGCGACGAAAGCCAGGATCATCATCATCGGCGCCGGCGCCGGCGGCACCGCCTTGGCCAACCGCCTGGTGCAGCGGCTGGACGGGGCGCAGATCACCCTGATCGACCCCAGGGCGCAGCATCTTTACCAGCCCGGCCTGTCGCTGGTCGCCGCGGGGCTGAAGCCGGCCAATTACGTGGTGTCCAAGACGACCGACTGGCTGCCCTCGGGCGTGACGCTGATCGCCGAGGCGGCGGCTGCCATCGACCCCCTGGCCAAGACCGTCTCGACCGAAAAGGGGCAAAAGCTCGACTACGACTTCCTGGTGGTGGCGCCGGGCCTGGTGCTGGATCACGGCGCGATCCAGGGCTTTTCGCTGGACATGGTGGGCAAGGACGGGATCGGCGCGCTTTATGCCGGGCCGGAATATGCGGCCAGGACCTGGCAGGCGGCGTCGAAATTCACCGAGGAAGGCGGCATCGGCCTGTTCGCCCGCCCCGAGACCGAGATGAAATGCGCCGGCGCGCCGCTGAAGCATACCTTCCTGCTGGACGACATCGCCAGCCGCGGCGGTGCCAAGGGCAAGTACGAGATGCATTACACCTGCCCGCAGACGGCGCTGTTCTCGGTGCCGATCGTCGCGGAAAAGGTGCGCATGCTGTTCGCCGAGCGTGGCGTCGCCACCTATTACGGCCATACGCTGAAATCCATCGACCCCGGCCGCAAGACGGCGCGGTTCGAAACCGCCGCCCCCGACCCGGCGACGGGCGAGATGGTCAAGTCCACCACCGAGATGCCCTATGACTACCTGCACGTCATCCCGCCGCAGCGCGCGCCCGAGGTGATCCGGCAGTCGGGGCTTTCCTGGGCCGACAAATGGACCGACCAGGGCTGGGTCGAATGCGACATGAAGACCCTGCGCCATCTGCGCTACCCGGAGATCTTCGCGCTTGGCGACGTGGCGGGCGTGCCCAAGGGCAAGACCGCGGCTTCGGTGAAATGGCAGGTTCCGGTGATCGAGGACCATCTGGTCGCCGCCCTGCAGGGGCGCGAGGGGACCGAGGTCTATGACGGCTACACCTCCTGCCCGCTCATCACCCGCGTCGGCCGGGCGATGCTGGTCGAGTTCGACTATCACAACAACCTGGTGCCCTCGTTCCCCGGCGTGATCGCCCCGCTGGAAGAGCTGTGGATCAGCTGGTTGATGAAAGAGGTGGCGCTGAAGGCCACCTATAACGCCATGCTGCGCGGCCGGGCCTGACGAAAGGGGAAGCAACATGAAAGAACTGACATTCGGCACCCTGATCGCGGTCTTCGAGGAAATCTTCGGCCGCGGCCTGTTCTGGACCATGGTCGCGCTCGCCCTGCTGGTCACGGCGGCCTATCTTTACGTGCTGATCCGCGACCGGGCGATGTCGATGCGCAAATTCCTCTGGGCGCAGCTGTCCATGCCCTTCGGTGCGATTCTGGCGGTGATCTTCGTCCAGCAGATGACGCATTCCGGCCTGCGCGACATCGGCGGGCCGATCGACGTGATCGTGCTTCTGGGCGTGGCGGTGCTGGGCGCGGTGGGCAGCGCCATCCTGGTCTATACCGTCCAGTCGCTGCTGCGGCCTCCGCGGTCCGGGCAGAATCCCTGATCCGGGGCGCAAGTGCAGGGTGGTCGGGCTCCGGGACCGCCCTGCGCTTGCGCGCAGGCTCGTCAGAAGGCCTGCACCAGCATCCAGCCGACCGATAGCGCCAGGATCAGGGCCATGCCGCGGTTGAACGCCCGCAGCCGGCCCTGTCCGAACCGTGCCCCGCCCCAGGCCCATGCGGCCAGCGAGGCCCAGCAGATCCCGCCGAAAAGCGCGGCGAAGACCGCCAGCCCCGCCGCCGGATCGGCCAGCGGCATCACGAAGGTCGAGAGCGAGGACAGCGCCGCCAGCCAGGCCTTGGGGTTCAGGCCCTGCACCAGCGCACCGGACCAGAAGCCGGGCGCGGCTTGCCCCGCCGGATCGCGCCATGCGACCCGGCCGTCGTCGCGCAGCAGGCGCCATGCCAGCCACAGCAGATAGGCCGCACCGGCCAGCGTCAGGGGCCGGGACAGCGCCAGGATCCAGGTCGTTCCCGCCAGCAGGCCGGCACCAAAGCCTAGCAGCAGCACCAGGAAGCCGGCGGTCGCCCCGCTGACGAAGGCCAGCGCCCGGCGCGGACCGAACCGCGCGCCGGTCATGGCGCCGATGATATTGACCGGCCCCGGCGTGGCCGAGGCCGCCAGGGCGAAACTGGCCATCGCCAGCAGGGCCTGCGGGTCGGCCATGGTCAACGCAGCAGCGGCAGGCGGCCGCAGATCCGGTCCACCGCCTTGCGCGGCCCCGCCAGCAGGATCGCCTGCGGCGCATGATCGGCCAGCGGCGCGGCGGCGATGCGGGCGGCGTAATCGGGATAGTCCCGCGCCTCGAAGGCGGCGCGCATATAGGCCAGCCGCAGCGGCAGGGCCTCGGCCTGGGCGAAAAGGCCGGGCAGATCCTGCAGCGGCGCGTATAGCACCGGCAGGGGAACGGTGGTGATGCCGGGCAAGGCGATGCCGTCGCCGGTGGGGGTCGCGCCGCCCAGCAGGTCGGGACGAAGCCGGCCCAGGCTCATGCCCAGGACGGCGGCGAAATTGGCCTTGAGCCCCAGGGGCAGGTCTGCGGCCAGGATGATGACGGGTTTCAATGGCATGGGCGAATCCTTTCCCGGACCCCGTGCCATGGATCGAGCGGGCAAGGATTGGACGAAATCGACCTGCTAATGCCTCAGTAGCGCGCCGGGGGTGACGCCCAGGTGGCGGCGGAATTGGCGGATCAGATGCGCCTGGTCGCAAAACCCCGCCGCGACCGCGGCCTCGGCGGCGGGCACGCCCTCCAGCAGCAGCCGGCGGGCATGGCCGATGCGGGCCTGCAAGACATGGGCATGCGGCGTCAGCCCGGTGGCCCGCCGCATGCTGCGGATCAGGTAAGAGGGGTTCAGCCCCACCTCGGCGGCCAGGTCGGCAAGGGCCAGCGCCTCACCCGCCTCGACCCCGGCGACGATCCGTGCCCGGACCGCCCGGACCGCCGCCGGCTCGTCCCCTGCCGGGCGCAATTCGGCGCGGCCGTATTGGCCGAAGGCCAGCGCCAGGGCCGCATGCGCAGCCTCTTCCGCCGCAAGGCGCCAGTCGGGGCTGGGCGGGGCATTCAGGCAATGGGCCAGATGCGCCAGGGCCCGGCCCAGGCGCAATCCGCGGTCGCGCGGCGCGATGGCGGCAAAGCCGCGCAGGACACGCAGCCCCAGCACGGCGCGGACCGCCGCCTCGGACGCGTAAAGCATGGTATAGCGCACCCGGTCGGCGGCGGCGTGCCCGGTATGCGGCTCTTCGGGGTTCATCAGCGACAGGGTGCCGGCCGGCAACACCATGGTTTCGCCGCGGCAGACATAGCCGCCCGCCCCTTCGGCGATGGCGCCGATGGCAAAGCCCTCATGCGCATGACGGCCAAAGGTCTGGTGGCTGAAGGCGGCCTCGAACAGTTCGATGCCGTGATGCCAGCCGAGGTGGTGATAACGGTTTGCTTGCATGGCATCGGTCGTGGCAGGAAAGGCGGCCGGGCTTTTCCTTGGGAATAGGGCAACCATCCCGCCAAGACCAGCCATCGGCCCGGCGGCTCAGGTGCGGAACACCCGATAGACCGCCGGGATGACCAGCACCGTCAGCAGCGTCGAGGAGATCAGCCCGAAGAAGAGCGAGATCGCCAGCCCCTGGAAGATCGGATCGGTCAGGATCACCGCCGCCCCGATCATTGCCGCCAGAGCGGTCAGCAGGATCGGCCGGAAACGCACGGCCCCGGCGTCGATCAACACCTCAGTCAGCGGCCGGCCGGTGGTGTCGTGGCGGATGAAATCCACCAGCAGGATCGAGTTCCTGACGATGATCCCGGCCAAGGCGATGAAGCCGATCATCGACGGCGCCGAAAAAGGCGCGCCGAACAGCCAATGCCCGCCCAGGATGCCGATGAAGGTCAGCGGCACCGGGGTCAGGATCACCAGCGGCAGCCGGAACGAGCCGAACTGCGCCACGACCAGGATATAGATGCCCAGAAGCGCCACCGCAAAGGCCCCTCCCATGTCGCGGAAGGTAACCCAGGTCACCTCCCATTCGCCGTCCCACAGCAGCGTGCTGGCGCTGTCGTCCTCGGGCTGGCCGCGCAACCGGATCTCGGGCTTGGGCAGGCCGGTCCAGTCCTGCGCCTCCAGCGCATCCTTGACCGCCATCATGCCGTAGAGCGGCGCCTCGAAGGTGCCGGCGAGTTCCGCCGTCACCATCTCGGCCGGGCGGCCGTTGTGGCGGAACAGGATATGCGAGGCGCGCTCTTCCTCGATCCGCACCACGTCGCCCAGCTCGACCACGCCGCGATTGCCGGGCAGAAGGTCGGCCGGGATCGGCGTGGTCAGGAAATCCTCGCCCGGCACGCGCTGTTCGCGGGGCCGCTCGACGCGGATCGGGATGGGCGCGCGCCCCTCGCCCCGGTGGGAATAGCCGACCGTGGTCGAGCCGTTCAGGATGGCGATGCTGTCGAAGACATCCGATTCCGCCACGCCGTAGAAATCCAGGTCGTCGGGCGAGATCAGCGCCCGCAGCCGCGGCGCGGCATCACCCCAGGAATTGTCCACATCGACGATGAAGGGGACCGAGCGGAAGGCCGCCTCGACCTTTTCGCCCACCGCGCGGCGGGTCTGCGGGTCGGGGCCATAGATCTCGGCCAGAAGCGTCGCCATCACCGGCGGGCCGGGCGGAGGTTCCACCACCTTCAGCACCGTGCCCTCGGGCAGCGGCAGGGCCAGGATGCGCGCGCGCAGGTCCAGCGCGATCTGGTGGCTCGAGCGGTCGCGGTCGTGCTTGGGCGCCAGGTTGACCGCCACCTCGCCCTGCTGCGGCTGGGTGCGATAGAAGGAATGCCGCACCAGGCCGTTGAAATTGAACGGCGCAGCGGCGGCGGCATGGGTCTGGACCGAGACCACCTCGGGCAGGTCCATCGCCACCCTGGCCACCGCCTGGGCCACGGCATCCGTCGCCTCGACCGCCGCGCCTTCGGGCAGGTCGATGGTCACGGACAGTTCCGACTTGCTGTCGAAAGGCAAAAGCTTCACCGTCACGTCGCGGGTATAGAACAGCGCGAGCGAGCCGAAGGTCAGCACGATCACCCCGCCCAGGAACAGCCAGGCGCGCCCCTTGCTGGCCAGAACCGGCCGGGCGACGGCGGCATAGGCGCGGCCCAGCCGGCCGCCCTGCCCCTCGGCGCCGTGGTGCAGCGGCGCGCGGCCCGCGACCTTCAGCATCAGCCAGGGCGTCACCGTCACCGCGACGAAGAAGGAAAAGATCATCGCGACCGAGGCGTTCGAGGGGATCGGGCTCATGTAAGGCCCCATCATCCCCGAGACGAACAGCATCGGCAGCAGCGCCACCACCACGGTCAGGGTGGCGACGATGGTGGGGTTGCCGACCTCGATCACCGCGCTGATGGCGGTTTCACGGCGGTCGGTGCCGCCCATGCCCCAATGCCGGGCGATGTTCTCGATCACCACGATGGCGTCGTCCACCAGGATGCCGATCGAGAAGATCAGCGCGAACAGGCTGACCCGGTTCAGCGTATAGCCCATGATCCAGGATGCGAACAGCGTCAGCAGGATCGTCACCGGGATCACCACCGCCACCACCAGCGCCTCGCGCCGGCCGATGGCGAGCCAGACCAGCGCGATGATCGACAGCGTGGCCAGGCCCAGGTGATACAGCAACTCGTTGGCCTTTTCGTTGGCCGTCTCGCCATAGTCGCGGGTGATCTCGACCTGCATGTCGTCGGGGATCAGCGTGCCTTGCAGTGCCTCGGCGCGGTGCAGGATCGCCTCGGCCACGGTGACGGCATTGGCGCCGGCGCGCTTGGCCAGCGCCAGCGTCACCGCCGGGCGCCGGGCGGAATCGCGGGTGACGGTGGCGACCAGCGCCTCGGCCGTATCGGAGACGAAACCCACGTCGGCCACGTCGCGGACATAGACCGGGCGGCCGTCGCGCGCGGTCAGCACCAGGTTGCCGATCTCGTCGGGGCTGCGCAGGGTCTCGCCCGCGACCAGCATCACTTGCTGGCCGTCGTCGCGCAGCATCCCCGCCGGCAGGGCGCGGTTGGCGCCCTGGACCTTGCCGGCCAGCTGTTGCAGCGTGATGCCGTAAAGCGCCAGCTTGCCGGGGTCGGGGGCGACGCGGATCGCTTCCTCCGTCTCGCCGATCAGATAGGTCAGGCCGACATCGTCGATCTTGGCCAGTTCGGTGCGCAATTCGCGGGCGATGCGGGTCAGTTCGGCAGCCGTCACCCGGTCCGCCGCATCGGGTCGGGCCGAAAGCGTCAGCGCCACGATGGCCACGTCGTCAATGCCGCGCCCGAGCACCTGCGGCTCGGGGATGCCGACCGGGATGCGGTCCATGTTAGCGCGCAGCTTGTCATGCACCCGCAGCACCGCCGCATCGGAGGGGGTGCCGACCAGGAAGCGCGCCGTGACCAGCACGCCGTCGTCCTGGGTCTGGGAATAGATATGCTCGACCCCGTCGATTCCCTTGACGATGGTCTCCAGCGGCTCTGTCACCAGCTTGACCGCATCCTCGGCCCGCAGGCCGGGGGCCTGGACGCGGATGTCCACCATGGGGACCGAAATCTGCGGCTCCTCCTCGCGCGGCAGGCTGATCAGCGCGATGAGCCCGAAGGCCAGCGCCGCGATCAGGAACAGCGGCGTCAGCGGCGAGGTGATGAAGCCGCGCGTCAGCCAGCCGGCCAGGCCGGGGCTGCGGGGGGTGTCGCCGGGGATGTTCATGGGACGATCACCGTTTCCCCCGGCGCAAGGCCGGTCAGGATCTCAACCATCTCAATATCGTCCTGGGCCAGGCTTTCGCCGGTCAGCACCGCCCGCCGCTCTTCGCCCGCGGCGCCGGCGACGCTGACGAAATCCACCCCGGCGCGGGTCGTCACCGCCGCGGCGGGCACCAGAAGCGCCCGGCGCTCGCCCACAGGCAGGTCCACCGCCACGCGCGCGCCGACAAAGGCGTCGGGCAGCCGGTCGACCTCGACATCGGCCTGCACCCGGCCGCCCTGGATCAGCGGATAGACCTTGGCCAGCCGGCCCGCGGCAGCCTGGCCGCCGGCCCTGATCTGGATTTCGGCCCCTTCGGCCAGGTCGGCGGCATGGCGTTCGGGCACCGACAGGCGCAGGAAGAAGCCGCCGCCGCCCACGCTCGCCACCACCTCGCCCGGCATCACCACCGAGCCGCGCACGGCCGGTACGCTCAGCACCAGGCCCGAGACCGGGGCCAGGACCGCACCTTCGGCCTGCTGCTGCTCGATGACGGCACGCTCGGCCTCGGCCGCGGCGATCTGGCCGCGGATGACATCGACCGCGGTCTGCAACTGTTCGACCCGCTGCTGCGAAGCCGCGCCGCGCTGCACCAGCGACTGGCCGCGCGCATAGTCGGATTCCGCCTCGGCCAGCTGCGCCCGCAGCGCCTCGATCCGCGAGGCGAAAGCCGCGATCTGGAAGGCGATCTTGTCGTCGCGGACGGTGGCGAGCGTCGCCCCCGCCTCGACGCGATCCCCCTCGCTGACCAGCAGTTCCACGACCGTGCCGCCGATGCGCGCCCGCGCCGGGATGGTGTCACGGGCCTCGACCGTGCCGTAGACGGCCTTCATCTCGGGCACCGCGCTCCAGTCCAGGATCAACGGCTCGGCCAGCGCCGGCCCGGTGGCGACAAGCGCGACAAGCAGCAGCAATCGCATGGATCGAACTTTCAGAAGGCGCAGCCGGGTTTTATGCCAAGCTTGCGGAAGATCATGGCCGCCGGGCAGAAGCCTGTAAAGGCGGATTGCAGCAGGTTGGCGCCGACAAAGACCGTCAGCCAGACGAACAAGGGCGAAACCCAGACGGTCAGCGCGACGGAAAGCAGGACCATGAACCCTGCAAAGGCAAGAATGGTGCGATCAAGTGTCATCGGGGAACTCCAGAACGGCCGATTGCCGACAGTATATACATATATACGTATAATCGGTTTCAAGGAGAATGTCTTCAACGACGCCCCGGAATCGAACCTGCAGCCTGCGACATTTCGCCTTGGTCGCAGCCCTCGGCCGGAACCACGGCTGCGGTTCCGGCCAGGATGCGCCGTCACCGGCGGATGCGCTTCCACCCGGTGATCATCGGGCGAATCAGGTTCTCGCGCTTCCACAGGCGATAGAACAGCACCGCCGCGACATGCAGCAGCACCATGGGCAGAACCAGCTTGCCCAGCAGGTCGTGCAGGGCCAGCCCCAGGCGCGAGATCCGGGCGCTGACCGCCCCGGCCAGCGGCCCGGTATTGACGTAATCCTGCGGATCGGCGACCAGGCCGGCCGCGACCTGCACCGCCAGCACGGCCAGCAGCAGGATCACGAACAGCCCGCCCAGGGGGTTGTGCCCCGGCCAGAAGCTGGGCTGCCGCGCCGGAAGCTGCCGCAGATAGGCCAGAACCGCCCTGGGACCATGAAGGCAGCTGCGGAACCGCGCCGGGCGCGGCCCGACGAAGCCCCAGAGCAGCCGAAAGGCCAGAAGCCCGATCACCGCATAGCCGAACAGGAAATGCAGGGTCATGACATCGGGGCCGAACTTGCCCAATCCCCAAGCCCCGGCGACGCAGATCGCCAGCGCCCAGTGAAAGATCCGCAAGGGCAGATCCCACAGCCGGACCACCTGGGTAGGCTCGGCAGAGGTGGTGGCTGCGCCGTCGCGCATCCTAGAAATCCTTGGCGCGATAGCTGTCGTGGCAGGCCTTGCAGGTCGCCCCGACCTGGCCGACGGCGGGGGCAAGCGCCTCCTGCCCTTCGCCGGCGACGCCGTGCAGCGTGGCAACCGCCTCGCGGAAGGCCATGCCCTTGGCGCGGTAATCCTCGGTCTGTTCCCAGATCGCCGGCAGGGCGCGGGTCTTGCCGGCCAGGTCGGCATTCGAGGTTCCCGGCATCAGCAGGTCGTCATGCAGGTATTCCGACAGCAGCTTGAGATCCCCGGCCAGCGCCCGCGCCCGTTCGGCGTCATAGGGCGCCTTGCCCTGCGCCATGGCGGCCAGCCCGCCCATCTCCAGGTTGACCAGGCTGAAATAGCCGATGCGCGCGGCGGCAATATCGCCGGGCTCGGAAGCCTGGGCCGTGATGGGAAGGGCCAGGACGGCGGCGGCCAGAAAGATCTTGTGCATGGAAATCACCTTTTTTGCTTGCTGTTGATGGCTTGCTGATGCGCGTTATGTAAAATGCCGTAACATTCGAAACTTCGAAGATTAATGCGGCAAACTGTCGCGATCTGACCCCTCGCCTGGGCCGGGCACCGGCAGCCTGCGGGCGCATCTTGACCGTATATTCGCATTAATGTAGCTATGGAGCATGAGTGCCGACGTCAGCATAGACCCCGAAACCATGCGCGCAGCCGCCGACGAGGCCAGCGAGCTTCTGAAATCGCTTGGCAACCGCCATCGGCTGCTGATCCTGTGCCAGCTGGTGCAGGGTGAAAAATCCGTGGGCCAGCTGGCGGAATTCCTGGGCATCCGCGATTCGACCGTGTCGCAACACCTGGCGCTCTTGCGCCGCGACAAGATCATCCTTGGCCGGCGCGACGGGCAGACGATCTGGTATCGGATCGAAAGCCAGCCTGCCCGCAAGGTGATGGAAGTGCTCTACAACACGTTCTGCGGCCCGAAGGGCTGATCCGGCTAGGCGCAAGCCCGGCCCGCAATGCCATGCGGCAGGCCGGGCGACGCTGGGCTCCGGCGCCTTGCTGCGGCAGGCCGCGGCCCTTGGCGCAAGCGAACCTGCTGACCAGGCCCCGCCTTTTCAGGCCCAGCCTTCCGCAGGTGCCGGGTTGCGCAAAGGCATCACGCCCTGCTCGCCACCGCCTGTTGCCGGCACAGGGCATAGAACGCCCGGACCCGCATGCCCGAGCGGCACCAGCCCAGCACCGGCCCCTTCGCCTCGGCCAGGATGCGGCGGAAAGCCGCAATCTGGCCGGCCGAGGGCTGGCCGGACACCGGAATGTGGCGGGCGGTCAGGCCCAGGCGCGCGGCAGCGGCGGCGATGGTGGCGAAATCGGGCTGGCCGCGTTCCTCGCCGTCGCGGCGAACGCAGACCAGCACCCGGAACCCGGCCGCGGCAACCGCCGGCAGGTCTTCTGGACGAAGCTGGCCGGTGGCCGAGAACCGGTCGTCAATCTTGCGAATCCGCGGCTTGCCGCGCCGTCGAAAGGGCCACATTCATGCCCCCTGCCGATCGGCGGCAGAGCGGGCCGCGGCCCATCGCTGCCCGATTTTGACCATTGCGATTCCGGCGGCCATTGTTGCGGTGAAGAGGACGGGTTCGGGGCGGATGAGGCCGATGGCGGGGATGGCGCCGCCGGGGCAGAAGCCCGACAGCCCCCAGCCCAGGCCGAACAGCGCCGAACCCCCGACCAGCCCGGCGTCGATGTCGCGCCGCTCGGGCAGGTGGAAGCGCAGCGCCAGCACCGGCGCCGGCCGGCGCAACACCAGCCGGTAGCCCGGATAGGCCACCAGCAGCGCACCGCCCATCACGAAGGCCAGGGACGGATCCCAGGCCCCGGCAATGTCGAAGAAATTCAGAACCTTCGCAGGGTTGGCCATGCCCGAGACCGCAATCCCCGCGCCAAAGACCAACCCGACCAGCAAGGCCGACAGCAAGACCATCTCAGAACCCTCCCGCAAGATGGCGCACCGCATAGACCGTCGCCCCGGTCGCCAGCATGAAGCTCAGCGTCGCCACCAGCGACCGCGCCGACAGCCGCGCCAGCCCGCAGACCCCGTGGCCCGAGGTGCAGCCGCCGCCATAGCTGACCCCGATCCCGACCAGCAGCCCGCTGAGCGCCGTCCAGCCCAGCGGCACCGGGCTGTCGAAGCCGATCTCGACCCCGCCCAGCCGCACCAGCAGCAAGGGCGCCGCCACCGCGCCGGCCAGGAAGGCCAGCCGCCAGCCGCCGCCCGGCGCCAGCGCCCCGGCCAGGATCCCGGTCATGCCGGCGATGCGGCCGTGCAGCGCCATCAGCAGCACCGCCGCCAGCCCGATCAATCCGCCGCCCAGCAACGATTGCACAGGGGTGAATTCGGTCATGCCCCGCCTCCGTTCCGACGATCCCCGTCCTCGCGGTCCCCGTCCTCGCGGTCCCCGTCCCGACGATCCCCGTCCCGACGATCCGCGCCTTCGCCTTCAGAGCCGCCTTCGGAACCGCCTTCGGAACCGCCGCCTTCCGGCCCGCGGCCGATGCCCAGCAGCGCCCAGACCGGGCAGAAGCGCAGCGCCGCGGTCGCCAGCAGCACCAGCCCGGCAACCGCCGCCGCCCAGCTCCACGCCGGCGAAAGCCCGGCCAGCAAGGCCAGCAGAACCAGGCCGAGGCCCAGCACCAGCCGCAGCACCCGCTCGGTGCCTGCGATATTGATCCGCATCCTTCCTCCTCCTCCTCAGTCCCAGGGCGCCTGCAGCAGGTCAAGCGGGATCTTCAGGTAGCGCCGACCGTTCGCCTCCGGCGCGGGCAGCCGGCCGGCATTGGTGTTGACCTGCAGCGCATGCAGGATCAGCTTGGGCATCGGCAGGGTGCGGTCGCGCGCCTGCCGCGCGGCGACGAACTCGGCCTCGGTCAGGTATTGCGCCATGTGGCTGTTGCGCGCCTTCTGCTCGGCCACGGTCGATTCCCAGGCCGGCGCCCGCCCGCCCTGGCAATAGTCGTGGCCGGTGAAGACCCGCGTCGCCTCGGGCAGGGCCAGGATCTCCTGGATCGAGCGCCACAGCGCATGCGCGTCGCCGCCGGGGAAATCCGCCCGCGCCGTGCCGCTGTCGGGCATGAACAGCGTGTCGTGCACGAAGGCCGCGTCGCCGATCACATAGGAGATCGAGGCCAGGGTATGGCCGGGCGAGAACAGCACCCGCGCCGGGATCGAGCCGAGGCGGAAGGTCTCGCCCTCGGCAAAGAGCCGGTCCCATTGCGAGCCGTCGGCGGGGAAGTCCGGCCAGTTGTAGAATTCCTTCCACAGTTTCTGCACCTCGACCACCTTCTCGCCGATGGCGGTGGGGGCGCCGGTCTTGCGCTTGAGGTAGTCGGCGGCCGAGAAATGGTCGGCATGGGGATGGGTGTCGAGGATCCATTCCAGCCTGTAGCCGCGCTCGGCGATGAAGGCGAGGATGCGGTCGGCCTCGATGGTGGCGGTGGCGCCGGATTTCTCGTCATAGTCCAGCACCGGGTCGACGACGGCGCATTGGCCGGTCGCCGGATCGGCCACCACATATTGCACCGAGCCGGTCCGCGCCTCGTAAAACCCCGTCACCTCCGGCGCAGCCGCCAGGGCCGCGGCCACGCCTGCGCCAGAACCGGGGCCAGGATCGGAATGCGGATCGGAATGCGGATCGGCGGCCCGGCCGGGGCCGGAAGCACGATCACGGGTATCACGATCAGGGGCCGCGCCCTGGCCGGGCGTCGAGGTCGAGGTCGGGGCATGGCTCATCGGATACTCCTCCTGCGCGCAAACTGTCCTTCATCCATGAGATATTCGAGTATGCGAATATATGCAAGGGTGGCGAGCAAAGGATGCGTCGTGTTGTCTCGCTGCATCCCTCCGCTTCATCATTTATACATCCCTTCGAATATAAAGTGTCGCCTCATCCGACGCGAACCAAAAGACATCACCATGCGCGAATCCGAAAGGTCCCCTCGGCACCCGCCTCCGGCCAACGGAGAGGGCGTCCGCCCCGCACCCTGGCTTGCCCCCGCCCTGGCGGTGGCGGCCGCGCTCTTGTGGCTGCCGCAGGCCGGCATCCTGGCCGCTGCGGTGGCCGGGATCGCCGCGGGAACGGGCGCGGCATCGCTGGTGGGGCCGGCGCTTGGCGTGCTGGCCCTGGGGCTCCTGCGCGCCGGGCTCGAGGCGCTTGGCGGCAGGCTGGCCTGGCGCGCGGCGCGGGCACAGTTGTCGGACCTGCGCGGCAGGGCGGTGGCCGCGCTTTCGGCGCGCTCACCGCTGGATGCCGGGCGCATCCCCTCGGGCGAGGCGGCAAGCATCGTCGCCGAACAGGCCGAGGCCGTCGTGCCCTGGCTGGCGCGCTTTCGGCCCGCGCGGCTGAAGGCGGCGGTGCTGCCCTTGGTCATCTTCCTGGCGATCCTGCCCTTTTCCTGGACGGCGGCGCTGGTGCTGCTGGTGGCGCTGCCGGTGATTCCGGTCTTCATGGTGCTGGTCGGCTGGAAGGCCAAGGCGGCAAGCGAGGCGCAGATGGTCGAGGTCGGCGGCATGAACGCCTTTCTGCTGGACCGGCTGCGCGGCATGGCGACCATCCGCAGCCTGGGCGCCATCGAAGCGACGGCGCTGCGGGTCAGGGCCGATGCGGAATCGCTGCGCGCGCGCACCATGGCGGTCTTGCGCATCGCCTTCCTGACCTCGGCGGTGCTGGAGCTTTTCGCGGCGCTCGGCGTGGCGATGGTCGCGGTCTATATCGGTTTCCACCTGCTGGGCGACCTGCCCTTCGGCGCCTGGGGCGACAAGCTGACGCTGGCCGAGGGCCTGTTCATCCTGCTGCTGGCGCCGGCCTTTTTCGAACCTTTGCGCGAATTGTCGGCAGTCTGGCACGACAAGGCGGCGGGCGAGGCCGGGATGGCCGCCTTGCAGCGGGCGGCCGAGCCGGGGATGGCGCTGCCCGGCGCCGAGGCCGAGGGCGCCGCCCCGTCAACCGCCGCCGCCACGGCGCTGCGCCTTGAGGATCTGCGCTTTCGCCATGCCGGCGCGACGCAGCCCGGCCCGCGCGGCCTCAGCCTGGCCATCGCGCCGGGCGAACATGTGGCGCTGGTCGGGCCCAGCGGCTCGGGCAAGTCGACGCTGCTTTCGCTGATCGCCGGCCTGGCCGCACCCGATTCGGGGCGGATCGAGATCGACGGCCGGCTGCTCGACGCGCAAGCCGCCGCGGGACTGCGCGCCCGGATGGCCTGGATCGGCCAGGCGCCGCATATCTTTGCGGGCTCGCTGGCGCAGAACGTCACGCTGGGCCGAACCCTGCCCGCCGCGGGCAGCCTGCCGGAGGCGCTGCGCATCGCCCGGCTGGACCAGGTCGCGGCCCGGCGCGGCAGCGCCCCGGTCGGCGAGGGCGGCACCGGCCTGTCCGGCGGCGAGGCGCTACGCCTGGCCCTGGCGCGGGTGGCCGCGACGCCGCAGGCCGGGCTGATCCTGGCGGACGAGCCGACGGCACATCTCGACGCCGCCACCGCGCGCGAGATCGCCGAGGGGCTGGTGGCGCTGGCGCAGGGACGAACGCTGATCGTGGCGACGCATGACCCGGAACTGGCCGCGCGCATGGACCGCGTCATTCGGCTGGACGGCACCGGGATGGAGGCGGCGGCATGAGGCGGCTGGTCCGGGACATGGCGCCGGTGCTGGCGCTGTTCGCTTGCGAAGGGCGGCGCCGGCTGTGGACGGGCGCGGCGCTGGCGGCGGCGACGGTGCTGGCGGGCATCGCGCTGCTGGGGCTGTCGGGCTGGTTCATCACCGCCACCGCCATCGCCGGGCTGACCACGGCCACGGCGCTGGCCTTCGACGTGTTCATGCCCTCCTCGGGCATCCGGCTGCTGGCCCTGGGGCGCACGGGGGCGCGCTATGGCGAGCGGCTGGTGACGCATGACGCGACGCTGGCCGTGCTGGCCGGCCTGCGCGAGCGGCTGTTTCGCGGCTGGGCCGCGCCCGGTGCCGCGGGGGCGCTGATGCTGCGCCCGGCGCGGCTGCTGTTCCGGCTGACCGTGGATATAGACGCGCTCGACGTGCTTTACCTGCGGGTGCTGGTGCCGCTGGCGGCGGCGCTCGTCACCGCGCTGGCGGCGGGCGTGACGCTGGGGCTGATGCAGCCGCTGTTCGGGCTGGCGGTGCTTGGCTTTCTGATCGCCGCGGGGATCGGCCTTGCCCTGGCCGCCGCCCGCGCGGCGGGACCGGGGATGCGACGGCGCGCGCAGGCGACCGAGACGCTGCGCGCCCGCGTCATCGACCTGATGCAGGGCCAGACCGAACTGGTCATGGCCGGCCGGCTGGGCGCGCAGCGCCGGGCCATCGCCGCGACGGATGCCCGGCTGGCGGCGGCCGAGGATCGGCTGAACCGCATCGACCTGCTGGCGGGCTTCGGCTATGGCGCGGCATCGGCAGCCCTGCTGGCAGGGGTGCTGGTCGTCGCAGGCGGGCTGGCGGAAAGCGGCCGCATCGGCGCGCCGGTGGCGGCGCTGGCCTTGCTGGTGGCGCTGGCGGCGGTCGAGCCCTTTGCCCAGTTGCGCCGCGGCGCGATGGAGCTGCCGCGCAGCCTGATCTCGGCCCGCCGGCTGGGACCGCGGATGGACCCGCCCCCTGCCCCGCCGGCCGCGCCCCTGCCCGAACCGGGCTTTGCCGCGCAGATGCACGGCGTCGGGCTGCGCCATCCCGGCGCGGCGCGGGCGGTGCTGGCCGGGATCACCCTGGAGCTGCGCGTGGGCGAGCGCCTGGCGCTGATCGGCGCCAGCGGTGCCGGCAAGTCCAGCCTGCTCGCGCTGCTGGCCGGCGAGGCCGCGCCCGAGGGCGGCCGGATCGCCCGCAGCCCGGCCTGCCTGATGACCCAGCGCAGCGAACTGTTCCGCGACAGCCTGCGCGACAACCTGCGCCTGGCCGCGCCGGGGGCCGACGACGCCCGGCTGCTGGCGGCGCTGGAGGCGGCGGGCCTTGGCCCCGAGGTGGCGGCGCTGCCGGCCGGGCTCGACACCCGGCTGGGCGAGGACGGGCTGGGGCTTTCGGGCGGGCAGGCGCGGCGGCTGGCGCTGGCGCGGCTGGTCCTGCGCGATGCGCCGCTGTGGCTGCTCGACGAGCCGACCGAGGGGCTGGACGCCGCCACCGCCCGCGACGTGATCGCGCGGCTGCAGCCCTGCCTGACCGGGCGCAGCGCCGTCATCGCCACCCATATCCGGCGCGAGGCCGCACTGGCCGACCGCCTCGTCCATATCGACCAGGGCCGGATCGCCGCGATCCATGCCAGGGGCAGCGCCGGCTTTGCCTCGGCCCTGGCCGGTCTGCGCCCCGACTGAGGGCGCCCAAAACCACCGACGCCCGCCACCGGCGGACGCCTCTGCATGACCCCGGCCCCGGCCGGGAAGAAACAAGGCAAACCGATGGAATTAGACATCGTCACCCTGTCGCGGCTGCAATTCGCATTGACCGCGCTCTACCATTTCCTGTTCGTGCCCCTGACGCTCGGCCTGTCGATCCTGCTGGCGGTGATGGAGACCGTCTATGTCATGACCGGCCGGGCGATCTGGCGCCAGATGACCAAGTTCTGGGGCACGCTCTTCGGCATCAACTTCGTCCTGGGCGTCGCCACCGGCATCGTGATGGAGTTCCAGTTCGGCATGAACTGGAGCTATTACAGCCATTATGTCGGCGACATCTTCGGTGCGCCCTTGGCCATCGAGGGGCTGATGGCATTCTTCCTGGAGGCGACCTTCGTCGGGCTGTTCTTCTTTGGCTGGGACAAGCTTTCCAAGCTCGGCCATCTGATGGCGACCTATGCGGTGGCCATCGGCTCGAACTTCTCGGCGCTGTGGATCCTGATCGCGAACGGCTGGATGCAGCACCCGGTCGGGGCCGAGTTCAACCCCGACACCATGCGCATGGAGGTCCACGACTTCTTCGCGGTGCTGTTCAACCATGTGGCGCAGACCCGCTTCGTGCATACGGTCTCGGCCGGCTATGTCACGGCCTCGGTCTTCGTGCTGGGCATCTCGGCCTGGTATCTGCTCAAGGGGCGCCATATCGACCTGGCCAAGCGCTCGATCACCGTCGCGGCCTCGTTCGGGCTGTTGTCGGCGGTCTCGGTGGTGATCCTGGGCGACGAGGGCGGCTACCTGGCCTCGGAACACCAGAAGATGAAGCTGGCCGCCATCGAGGGCATGTGGGAAACCCAGCCGGCGCCGGCCTCGTTCACCCTGGTCGGCATCCCCGACATGGAAGCGCGGACCAACCATTACGCCATCCACATCCCCTGGGTGATGGGCCTGATCGGCACCCGCTCGCTCACGCAGGAGATTCCCGGCATCCTGGAACTGGTGGACAAGGCCGAGGACCGCATCCGCAGCGGCATCGTCGCCTATGACGCCTTGCAGGACTATCGCGCCGCGCCCTCGCGCGAGGCGGTGCCGCCCGAGTCGGTCAGGGCCTTCGAAGAGCATGGCGACGACATGGGCTATGCGCTGCTTCTGACCAAATATGTCGAGGATCCGCGCAACGCGACCGAGGAACAGATCGCCCAGGCCGCGTGGGATACCGTGCCGCATGTGCCGACGCTGTTCTGGGCCTTCCGCATCATGGTGGGCATCGGCTTCGTCAACGTGGCGCTGATGGCGGCCTTCGTGGTGGTTTCGGCCCGCGGCACGATCACGCGCCGGCCCTGGCTGCTGAAAGCCGCCGTCGCCGCGCTGGCCCTGCCCTGGATCGCCGCCGAGGCCGGCTGGATCGTGGCCGAGTTCGGCCGCCAGCCCTGGAGCATCGAGGACGTGCTGCCCACGGTCGCCGCCGCCTCGTCGCTGACGGTGCCGACGCTGCTGTTCACCATCGCCGGCTTCACCCTGATCTATTCGGTGCTGATCGTGATCGAGATGCGCCTGATGCTGGCCGCGATCCGCAAGGGGCCGCAGCCCGACCACGGGCCCGAGGCGCCGCTTCTGCCTGCCCGTTTCGTTCCCGCGGAGTAAGACCATGATCCTGCATGAATTGCTGACCTATGAAACCCTGCGCGTGATCTGGTGGGTGCTGCTGGGAGTGCTGCTGATCGGCTTTGCCGCCACCGACGGCTTCGACCTGGGCGTGGGCATGCTGCTGCCTTTCGCCGGCCAGACCGACATGGAGCGCCGCGTCGTCATCAACACCATCGGCCCGGTATGGGAGGGCAACCAGGTCTGGCTGGTCCTGGGCGGCGGCGCGATCTTTGCCGCCTGGCCGCCGCTTTACGCCGTGTCCTTTTCCGGCTTCTACATCGCCATGTTCGCGATCCTTGCCGCGCTGATCCTGCGGCCGGTCGGGTTCAAGTATCGCTCGAAGCGCGAAAGCGCGCGCTGGCGCGGCAACTGGGACTGGGCGCTGTTCGTCGGCGGCTTCGTCCCCTCGCTGATCTTCGGCGTCGCGGTCGGGAACGTGCTGCAAGGCGTGCCCTTCCGGCTGGGCTCGGACCTGCGCATCTTCTACGACGGCGGCTTCTTCGGCCTGCTCAACCCGTTCGCGCTGCTCTGCGGCCTGCTGTCGGTGGCGATGCTGGCCATGCACGGGTCCGCCTGGCTGGTCCTGAAGACCTCGGGGCCGGTCGCAGGCCGGGCGCGGCGCTTCGGCAGCTGGGCGGCCATGGCCACCGTGCTGCTTTACGCGGCGGGCGGGCTGGCGCTGTGGCTGTTCGTCGACGGCTATCGCATCGCCGGGGCCATCGACCCGAACGGGCCGTCGAACCCGCTGGCCAAGACGGTCGAGATCGCGCCCGGCGCCTGGTTTGCCAATTACGCCGCGCATCCCTGGATGCTGGCCGCCCCGGCCCTCGGCTTCCTGGGCGCGCTTGGCGCACTGTGGTCGCTGAACTCGGGGCGCGAGGTCCGCACGCTCTTGCTGAGCAAGCTGGCGATCTTTGGCATCATCTCCTCGGTCGGGCTGTCGATGTTCCCGTTCATCCTGCCCTCCTCGGTCATGCCGGGGGCGAGTCTGACGGTCTGGGACGCCTCGTCCAGCCACCTGACGCTGTTCATCATGCTGGTCTGCACCGGGATCTTCCTGCCGATCATCGCGCTCTACACCAGCTGGGTCTACAAGGTGCTGTGGGGCAAGGTCGAGGAAAAGGACATCACCGAGGGCGGTCACGCCTACTGAAAGGAAAACGCAATGTGGTATTTCGCATGGATCCTCGGCCTGCCGCTGGCCGTCACCTTCGCGGTGCTGAACGCGATGTGGTTCGAGATGATGGAGGACAAGGCCGCCGCCAGGGAGGACACCGAAAGCGCCTGAACGGCGGATCACCCCGGCACCCGGACGCCGCGCATGCGCGTCCGGGACAGCGGCCGGGCCGCTTCGGCCGGATCGGCCGCTGCGGCAAGGTGCCGGCCCGCGCCGCCCCGCCATCGCGGGCCGCACAAACGACAAGGCCGCCCGGCAAGGGCGGCCTTTCCTTTCATGTCGCCGCGAGGCGGGATCAGAAGCTCAGGACGGTGGTGCCCTCGGCGATCAGTTCGGCGGCCATCGCATCGGGCTTGGCGGGGGTCACGCCCTCCAGCAGCACCGAGGCATCGGCGCCCTTGCCGGGCAGGTAGATGGCGCACACCTGCACCTTGACGCCGTTCTTCTCGATCATCTGCCGCATCAGGCCCTGCGGGCTGGCGCCCTGGGGCGGCTGGCCGGCGGTGGCGGTTTCCGGCGCCTCCTTCAGCGCCATGTCGCCGGCGGGACCGCACAGCAGGATCTGCGCCTCGGCCCCCTTGGCCACGGCATTCATGGTCAGCACCATCGCCATCAGCTGGGTCTGCGGCTCGGGCGCGGTCAGGATGGTCACGAGCTTGCGCCCCTCTTGGGCCGAGGCCGGCAGCGCGGCCGCAAGGGCAAGGACAGAAGCGGCGAGCAGGGTTTTCATCGGTTTCTCCTGATGCAAGATGCGATAATACGCATTTACGTATATTGCAGATGGCAACCGCCCGGACGGCGACTTATTGTCGCCCCATGCCGCCGGCAGGGACGAGTCGCGGCCGAAGATCGCTTCCAGGTGCCGGCGAAACCGCCTACTCGCAGCGCAGCGCCCGCCGACGCCGCCCTCTTGCCTGATCGGGCCCGATCGCGGCACCGGATTTCCCGCGCCGGACGGCGCCCTGTCCAAGAAACTGGCATGACCCGCCTGCCGTGCTATGATCGGGGAACTTGCCTAGCCAGTTTGGGAACCATGCCATGTGCGAAGTCTTCTCCCGCCAGGATCCGCGCCGCTATCAGCCGACGACCCGCAAGCTGCGGCTGAACGGGCAAAGCACCTCGATCCGGCTGGAACAGGCGTTCTGGGACATCATCGACGAGATCGCGGCCGGCGAGGGCATGGCCACGCCCGCCTTCCTGTCCACGCTGCAATCCGAAGTGCTGCAACTTGGCGGCGAGCCGGTGAATTTCACCTCGCTGCTGCGCTGCGCCTGCCTGGTGCAGCTGGAATTGCGCGGCCGCGGCGCGCAGGATTTCCGCAAGGCCGCGCAGCAGGTGGCGCAGGCCGCCTGATCGCGGCATCGCGCAAGAAATCCGCAGCGTGGTAGCATGATGCTACCCGCGGGGCCGGCGTCCTTCCGATACTGGTGCAAAGATCGGAAAGGAAAGCCCGCATGGCCAAGATGATTCATTCGATGATCCGCGTGACGGACGAGGCGCGCTCGCTGGCCTTCTACAGGGCGGCCTTCGGCCTGGAGCCGGTCGAGCGGCTGGATTTCGACAGCTTCACCCTGGTCTACCTGGCCAATGCCGAAAGCAGCTTCGAGCTGGAGCTGACCATCAACAAGGGCCGCGAGGAAGCCTATGACCTGGGCAACGGCTACGGCCACCTGGCCGTCTCGGTCGAGGATGTCGCGGCCGAACACCGGCGGCTGACCGATCTGGGCCTTGCCCCGCGCAAGCTAGTCGATTTCGCCCCCGGCGGCACGGTGATCGCCCGCTTCTTCTTCATCCAGGACCCGGACGGCTACGAGATCGAGGTGCTGCAACGCGGGGGCCGCTACCTCTAGGCAGGCAGCCCGCCGGGAGGGGCGGGCCAACCAACTCAGGGAGGAGTACATGACTGTCATCCACAAATCCCCCTCTGGCAGCGATGTCAGGGGGCTGACCCGGCGCGGCCTGCTGGCGCGCGCCATGGCGGCGGGGGCGACCTTCGTGGTCGGCTCGGGCTTCGTCGCCGCCCGCGACGCGGCCTGGGCGGTCGAGACCGCCGCCCTGAAGCCCGAGACCATGGCGGTGCTGATCCAGATGGCGCGCGACATCTATCCGCATGACCGCATCGCCGACCGCTTCTATGCCATCGCCGTCAAGGCGCATGACGATGCCGAGCAGGCGCAGATGATCGAAGAGGGCGTGGCCGGGCTGAACCTTGTCGCCCAGGCGCAGGGCTTCGACGGCTACCTGGCCGCGGGCTGGGAAAAGGACCGCGTCGCCATGCTGCGCATGATCGAGCATACGCCCTTCTTCCAGACCGTGCGCGCGGGGCTCGTGACCGGGCTCTACAACCAGAAGGAGGTCTGGCCGGTCTTTGGCTACGAGGGCGAAAGCTTTTCGCAGGGCGGCTATATCGAGCGCGGCTTCAACGACATCGACTGGCTGTGAGGGAGGCGGACATGGCTGACAATATTGCGAAATTCGGGCATGACGATGCCTCGGTCGTGGTCGTGGTCGGCACCGGGTCGGGCGGCGGCGTGCTGGCCAACGAACTGGCGCAAAGGGGCGTCAAGGTCGTGGCGCTGGAGGCGGGCGGCCGCTACCTGCCCGAGGATTACATCAACGACGAATGGGACAGTTTCGCGCAGCTGAGCTGGGGCGACATGCGCACCACCTCGGGCGACTGGCGGGTGGCGCGGGACTTTGCCAACCTGCCGGCCTGGATCGTCAAGGCGGTGGGCGGCACCTCGATCCACTGGGCCGGCGCCTCGCTGCGCTTCCAGGAACACGAGTTCAAGGCGGCCAGCACCTATGGCGCGGTGGACGGCGCCAGCCTGCTGGACTGGCCGATCACGCTGGCCGAACTGGAGCCATATTACGACCTGGCCGAGAAGAAGCTGGGCGTCACCCGCACCAACGACCTGCCCGGCCTGCCGGGGAACAACAACTACCTGGTGCTGGAAAAGGGCGCCAAGGCAATGGGCTACAGCAAGGTCTCGACCGGACGCATGGCGATCAACTCGGTCGACAACGACGACCGCATGGCCTGCCAGCAGACCGGATTCTGCTTCCAGGGCTGCAAATGGGGCGCCAAATGGTCGGCGGCCTATACCGACATCCCGCGCGGCGAAGCGACCGGCAACCTGGAAGTCCGCGACCATAGCCACGCCACCCGGATCGAACATGACGAGGACGGCAAGATCACCGGCGTGCGCTATATCGACAAGGACGGGGCCGAGCAGTTCCAGCGCGCCCGCATCGTCGCCGTCGCCGGCAACTCGATCGAAAGCCCGCGGCTGCTGCTGGCCTCGGCCTCGGAACGCTTCCCGGACGGGCTCGCGAACAGTTCGGGCCAGGTCGGGCGCAACTACATGCGCCACACCACCGGCTCGGTCTATGCGATCTTCGAACGCCCGGTGCGAATGTGGCGCGGCACCACCATGGCCGGCATCGTCCAGGACGAGGCGCATCACGACCCCGCCCGCGGCTTCGTCGGCGGCTATGAGCTGGAGACGCTGGCCCTCGGCATCCCCTTCATGGCGGCCTTCATGGACCCCGGCGGCTGGGGGCGCGAGTTCACCTCGGCGATGGACAGCTACGAGAACATGGCCGGCATGTGGATCGTGGGCGAGGATCTGCCGCAGGAAACCAACCGCATCACCCTGAACCGCAGCGAAAAGGACCGCTTCGGCCTGCCGGTGCCGAACGTGCATTACGACGACCACCCCAACGACATCGCCATGCGCAACCATGCCTATGGCGTGGGCGAGCGGATCTATCGCGCCGCAGGCGCGACGCGGATCCTGCCGACGCCGCCCTACCCGTCCACGCATAACCTGGGCACCAACCGCATGTCGGAAAACCCGCGCGACGGCGTTGTGAACAAATGGGGCCAGGCGCATGACATCCCGAACCTGTTCGTCTCGGACGGTTCGGTCTTCACCACCTCGGCGGCCGAGAACCCGACGCTGACCATCGTCGCGCTGGCGATTCGGCAGGCGGAGCATATCGCCGCCGAAATGGAGAAGGGCGCGCTGTGACCACGACGCGCCCCGCCCCTGGCGGGCGGGGCCTGTCGGCCTGCCTCAGCTGGCGGGCCGCGCCTTCACCGGGTTGGCGTTGGGCAGCTCGATATTGATCTCCAGGCTGGACAGGTCGTCGCTGCGCTCCAGCTTGATGTCGACCGCATCGCCGTCGATTTCCATGTGCCGGCGCACCACCTCGAGGATGTCGCGCTGCAACAACGGCAGAAAGTCCGGGCTGGTTCCCCCGCTGGAACGCTCATGCGCTAGCAGGATTTGCAGGCGCTCCTTGGCGGTTTGCGCCGAACTGGGCTTTCGCTGACGGAATGAGAAACCGAACATGTCAGGCCGTCCGTCCCAGAAGCCTCTGGAAGAAGCCGCGGCGCTGGTCGCCGGGGTTCACCCGCATCTCGATCTGCTCGCCGACCAGCCGGCCGACGGCGTCGATATAGGCCTTGCCCGCCGGCGACTTCTCGTCCAGCGAGACCGGCGTGCCCTCGTTCGAGGCCTTCAGGACCGAGGTGCTTTCCGGGATGATGCCCAGCAGCGGGATGGCCAGGATTTCCAGCACGTCCTCGACGCTCATCATGTCGCCGTTGGCCGAGCGGGTCTGGTCGAAGCGGGTCAGCAGCAGCTGCGCCTTGACCGCGCTGCCGTCGCCCTTTTCCGCCAGCGCCGTCTTGGAGTTCAGCAGGCCCAGCACCCGGTCGCTGTCGCGCACGGACGAGACCTCGGGGTTCGTCACCACCACGGCCTCGTCGGCGTAATACATCGCCAGATGCGCGCCGCGCTCGATCCCCGCCGGGCTGTCGCAGACGATATAGTCGAACTCTTCGCGCAGCTCGTCCAGAACCTTCTTGACGCCTTCCTTGGTCAGCGCATCCTTGTCGCGGGTCTGCGAGGTCGGCAGGACATACAGGTTCTCGAGCCGGCGGTCCTTGATCAGCGCCTGCTTCAGCTTGGCGTCGCCCTGGATGACGTTGATGAAGTCGAAGACCACGCGGCGTTCGCAGCCCATGATCATGTCCAGGTTGCGCAGGCCCACGTCGAAGTCGATCACGGCCGTCTTGTGGCCGCGCATGGCGAGCCCCGCGCCGATGGCGGCAGAGGAGGTCGTCTTGCCGACGCCGCCCTTGCCGGATGTGACTACGATAACCTTGCTCACGAGCGTTTCCTTTCTCATGGGTTATTTGAGGGACTCGATGCGCAGCACCTCGCCCTGAAGATAGACCTGCACGTAATGCCGCGGCGTGTCGGCCCCCAGGTTCTCGCTGGTGCGATAAAGCCCGGCGATGGCCAGCAGCTCGGCATCGAGCGCATGGCAGAAGATGCGCGCCGAATCGTCGCCGTTGACGCCGGCCAGCGCGCGGCCGCGCAGGCGGCCATAGATGTGGATGTTGCCGGCGGCGATCACCTCGGCCCCGGAACTGACCGAGCCGACGACGATCAGGTCGCCGCGATCGGCAAAGACGGTCTGGCCCGAGCGCACCGGCTGCGCGATCAGGCGGTTCGCCGGTTCTTTCGGCGCCGGCGCGGGGGCCGGTTCGGGGCGGCTGCCCTGGCGCGAGACGCGCTCCAGCGCCGCGTCGCGCCCGCCGGGCAACGAGATCAGCCCGGCCTCGGCCGCGGCCTGCGCCTGCGCGGGCGTGCCGCTCTGGATGCCGAAGACCGACAGCTTGCGCCGGCGCAGCTCGGCGGTCAGGTGCAGCAGGTCCTGGGCGCGGTCCAGCCCCTCGGCCTGCTCCAGGTCGATGACCAGCGGCGCATTGTCGAAAAACAGCGGCGTCTGGTTCAGCCGCGCCTCCAGCGCCTCGAAGAAGGCACGGTCCGGCCGGCCGCTCAGATGCAGCGCGATGGCCGTGAAGGTGCGGCCGCGGATCTGTAAAGGCTTCACGGTCGCCACGGTCTGCGCCGCGCTCTTGCCGGATTGCATCTGTCTGCTCGGTCCCGCTCTGTTCTTCGTATTCGGACGGGCTTGGCCGGCCCGTTCCCTGGGCCATCTTCCTAATACGTCCCGGCCCCAGCGTCCATCGGCATCTGCCGCCCTGGCCGCCTTCGGCGGAACCGTGCGCAGCCGCCCGGCAGGCGCAGCCATTTTCCGGGCGCGTTTCGGGGGCGCGTTTTCGGGGCGCGTTTTTGGGGGCAGGTTTCCGGGGCGCGGGAACATTCCCCGGCGGCGGGTGTTCGGTTCGCGGAAAACGAACAAGAAAGGAAGGGGCGGGATGTTCGCAGATCGCACGGATGCCGGCAGGCAGCTTGGCGCCGCATTGTCCGGTCACAAGGGCCAGCCGCTGCTGGTCCTGGCGCTGCCGCGCGGCGGGGTTCCGGTCGGGCTCGAGGTGGCCAGGGTGCTGGACGCGCCGCTGGACGTGATGCTGGTGCGCAAGCTCAGGGCGCCCGCGCATCCCGAACTGGCCATCGGCGCCATCGTGGACGGCGCGCCGCCGCAACTGCTGCTGGACGACCATCTCGTCGCCGCGACCGGGGCGACGCCCGATCACATCGCCGCCGAAAAGGCCCGGCAGCTGCGCGAGATCGAGCGCCGGCGCCAGGCCTATCGCGGCGGCCGGCCGGCACCCGATACCTGGGGCCGGACGGTGATCGTGGTCGACGACGGCATCGCTACCGGCGCCACCATGCGCATCGCCCTGAAGGCGCTGGCGCGGTCGGGCGCGGCCAGGGTGATCGTCGCCGTCCCCGTCGCCCCGCCCGACGTGCTGGAGAAGATCCGCGCCGATGCCGACGAGGTGGTCTGCCTGCGCACGCCCGAGCCGTTCCAGGCCGTCGGCCTGCATTATCGCGACTTCGAGCAGACCAGCGACGAAGAGGTGGTCCGCGCCCTGGCCGAGGCCGATCGCAACCGGGCCTGAACCCCGCCCGCGCGCCCAGGGGCCGGCAGCGGGATTGCACATTGTCGCCATGTGGCGCTAAATCCCTGCCGGACAGCGGAAGGGATTCAGCATGAAACACGTCTTTGCCGCGGCGCTTCTCTGCGCCGCCGTCGCCGCGCCTTCGTTCGCGCAGGAAATCAAGATCGGCTATGCCCTGGCCGAGGACAGCCATTACGGCGCCGGCGCCAAGGCCTTCGAAGCCTCGCTCAAGGAAAGCCTGGGCGACCAGTTCACCTTCCGCCACTTCCCCTCGTCGGGCCTGGGCGGCGAGCGCGAGGTGCTCGAGGGGCTGCAGCTCGGCACCGTCGAGATGACCATCGCCTCGGACGGGACGCTGACCAATTTCGTCCCCGAGGTCGGCGTGCTGGGCGTGCCCTTCCTGCTGCGCGACAAGGACCATGCCCGCAAGGTGCTGGACGGCGAGATCGGGCAAGAGATGCTGGCCAAGTTCGAGCCCGCGGGCCTGCATGCGCTGGCCTGGGGCGAGCAGGGCTTCCGCCACATCACCAGCAATCGCGGCGCGGTCGAGGCGCCGGCCGACCTGAACGGGCTGAAGATCCGCACCATGGAAAACCCGGTGCATATCGAGGCCTTCCGCGCCCTTGGCGCCGCCCCCACCCCCATGGCCTGGCCCGAGGTGATCGGCGCGCTGGAGCAGGGCGCCATCGACGGGCAGGAAAACCCGCTTTCGGTCATCGTCTCGGCCAAGCTGAACGAGGTGCAGAAATACCTGACGCTGGACGGGCACGTCTATTCCTCGACCATCATCCTGGTCTCGCCCTCGCTGTGGAACGGGCTGGACGATGCGCAGAAGGCGGCCTTCGACAAGGCGGCCAAGGACGCGGTCGTCGCGATGCGCGCCTATGTCGACGAGGTCGATGCCTCGGGCGTCGCCTCGATGAAGGATGCCGGGATGCAGGTGAACGAGCTTTCCCCCGAGCAGAAGGCCGCCTTCCGCGATGCGCTGGCCGGGCCCTACCAGCAATATGAGGCCCAGTTCGGCAAGGAGCTGATGGACCGCATCCAGGCGGTCGAGTAAGCCCCGATGCGCCGGATCGAACGCGCCTTCGTCACGCTGAACGGCGCCATCCTCGTGCTGGGGCTGGCGGCGATGTCGGTCATCGTCGGCTGGAACGTCGCCGGCCGCTACGTGACCGGCAATTCGCTGACCTGGGCCGACGAGGTGGCGCGTTACTCGATGATCTGGCTGACCTTCCTGGGCAGCGGGCTGGCCTTGCGCCATGGCGCCCATGCCGCCATCACCAATGCCCAGGACGCGTTGCCCGGCAGGGGCCAGCGCATCCTGCGCCTGGCGATCCTGCTGGTCCTGTTCGCCTTTTTCGGCTTCATGGTCTGGGTCGGCATCGACTACATGAACCGCATGTCGATCCAGCGCTCGGCGGCGCTCCAGGTACCGATGAAATGGATCTATGCCGCGATGCCCGCCGGTTTCGCGCTGATGATCGTCCATCTTGCGCTGATCGCGCCGCAATACCTGCGCGCCGGCCTGCAGCATTCCGACGAGGCCCCCCTTGGTTGAGATCCTGATCGCCGCCTTCCTGATCCTGATGGTCATGGGGGTGCCCATCGCCTTCGCGCTGGCGATGGCGGCCTTTGCGGCGGTGGGCCTGTCCGGCCGCTATCCGCTGGTCGTGGTGGTGAAAGAGATGTTCACCGGCCTCGACAGCTTTCCGCTGCTGGCCGTGCCCTTCTTCATCCTGGCGGCCGAGATCATGTCCACCGGGGCGATCTCGCGCATGCTGCTACGCTTCGCCTCGCAATTCGTGGGCCACCTGCGCGGCGGGCTGGGCTATGCCAACGTGCTGACCGGGACGCTGTTTGCGGGGATTTCCGGCTCGGCGCTGGCCTCGGCGGCGGGGCCGGGCGCGATGATGGCGCGGATGATGGAGCGCAGCGGCTATTCCAAGGCCTATGCCGGCGCGCTGACGATTTCCGTGGCGGTGATCGACCCGATCATCCCGCCCTCGATCACCATGATCATCTATGCGCTGCAGGACCGCAACACCTCGGTCGGCTCACTGTTCATGGCCGGGATCCTGCCCGGCATCCTGATCGCGGCGCTGCTGGCGGCGGTGAACTGGTGGATCAGCCGCAAGCGCAACTATCGCAGCCTGGAGCCGCGCCCGCCGGTGGGCCAGATGGTCCGCAACAGCTTCGCCGCCCTGCCCGCCCTGCTGTTGATCGTGCTGATCGTCGGCGGCATCCGCGGCGGGGTCTTTACCCCCACCGAGGCCTCGGTCGTGGCGGTGTTCTATGCCATCCTGACCAGCGCCTTCGTCTATCGCGGCTTCACGCTGGCGGACCTGTGGGGGGCGTTCCTGCGCTCGGCCATCATGTCGGTGGCGGTGCTGATGATCCTGGCCGCCGCCCGCGCCTTTGCCTGGGTGCTGATCATCGAGGGCGTGCCGCAGGCCATGGCCGATGCGGTGATCGCCATGGACCTGTCGCCCATCGCCTTCCTCTTGATGGTGAACCTGCTGCTGCTGGGTTTCGGCATGTTCATGGACCCGCTGCCGGGGGTGATGATCCTGGTGCCGATCCTGGCGCCCATCGCCCACAACCTGGGCATCGCGGCGGATCATTTCGCCATCATCGTCATCGTGAACCTGACCTTTGGCCTGATGACGCCGCCGGTCGGCGGGCTGATCTTCGTCGTGGCCTCGGCGACCAAGCAGAAGCCCTCGGCGCTGATCCGCGAATTGCCGCCCTTTTTCCTGGCGGCCCTTGCGGCGCTGCTGATCCTGACCTTCGTGCCCGCCCTGTCCACCTGGCTGCCGCGGGTCAGCGGCTTCGCCCGTTAGCGCCCTCATGTCGCAGTCGGCCCGCAAGGGCCGATTCCGGCTTGACCTGCGGCTCGTTGTGTTTGACCATGCATAACGAATGTCATTGGCCGGGGGACGCCATGCGCAGGAATCGAGTGATGCAGAAGTCCGACTCGCCGGGCGTCGCCGGGCTGGTCGCGTCTATGCTGGTGATCGGCCTGACCCTGGCCGGGGCGCTTTACGGTCTTTGAGGCCGCGACCGGGGCCACGCCGCAAGCCCCGGCCATCTTGCTGAAAAGCAAGCCTTTTCAAGCGCGGCATAGCACCCGGCTTCAGCCGGGCATAGATCGCCTGGCCGGCGGGATGCCGCGCCGGGGCGAATTTTGCTGGGAACCTTCTTCGATCCTTCACAGTTCCGTGGAAGATTGAACTGAGGCGTTTTGACGCACGGGTTGCCCAGAAATGATCGATTCCGCAACAGAAACCGATCGTCCCAAGCACCGGAAGCGGGATGAAATCATCGCATTCCTGATCTTGGCCGTGGTGATCTGGCCGATCCTGTCGGTCGCGATCGTCGGCGGCTACGGCTTCCTGGTCTGGATGTGGCAGCTCATTTTCGGACCCCCCGGACCCATACATTAGAGAGCGGCCATGCGCGAGCCAGACAGGACCCCCATCCAGCGACGCGACATTCTGACCGGAAAGCTGAAGCAGGACAGCGGCACGGAAGCGCGGTTCCTCCACATCTCCAGCGCCATCGTCACGGCCCGGGCCGAGGGCGCGGCCGACCTGGCCCGGCGCCTTGCCGCCCTGCCGGGGACCGAGGTCCATGCCGTCAAGGACGCCAAGATCGTGCTGGTGCTGGAAGGCGCCTCGGTGGGCGAGATCGGCAGCCGCATGGCCGAGATCTCGGTCATGGAGGGCGTGTTCTCGGCAAACCTGGTCTTTGAACAGATCCTGCCCGCCGACGAGACGGAGGCAATGGCATGACCCTCTCGCGACGCGATCTGCTCAAGGCGCAGGCGGCGGGGATCGCCGCCATGGCCGCCAATATCCCGCTGGCTTCGCAGGCCCAGCCCGTGCCCGGCGGCGTCGAATCCTTGCAGATCACCTGGTCCAAGGCGCCCTGCCGCTTTTGCGGCACCGGCTGCGGCGTCATGGTGGGCGTCAAGGAAGGCCGCGTGGTCGCCACCCATGGCGACCTTCTGGCCGAGGTGAACCGCGGCCTGAACTGCGTCAAGGGCTATTTCCTGTCCAAGATCATGTATGGCCAGGACCGGCTGACCCAGCCCCTGCTGCGCAAGAAGGACGGCGTCTATGCCAAGGACGGCGAATTCACCCCGGTCAGCTGGGAGGAAGCCTTCGACACCATGGCCGCGCAGGCCAAGCGGGTGCTGAAGGACAAGGGGCCGACCGCCGTCGGCATGTTCGGTTCCGGCCAGTGGACCATCTTCGAGGGCTATGCCGCGACCAAGCTGATGCGGGCGGGGTTCCGGTCGAACAACCTCGACCCCAACGCCCGGCATTGCATGGCCTCGGCCGCCTATGCCTTCATGCGCACCTTCGGCATGGACGAGCCGATGGGCTGCTATGACGATTTCGAGGCGGCGGACGCCTTTGTCCTCTGGGGCTCGAACATGGCCGAGATGCACCCGATCCTGTGGACGCGGGTCGCGGACCGCCGGCTGGGGCACCCGCATGTCAAGGTGGCGGTGCTGTCCACCTTTACCCATCGCAGCTCGGACCTGGCCGACATTCCCATCGTCTTCAAGCCCGGCACGGACCTGGCGATCCTGAACTATATCGCCAATCACATCATCCAGACCGGCCGGGTGAACCGCGATTTCGTGGATCGCCACACCACCTTCGTCGCCGGCGCGACCGGCATCGGCTATGGCCTGCGCGAGGACGACCCGCGCGAGATGGCCGCGCGCACGGCCGAGGATCCGGCGGCGACCACCCCCTCGACCTTCGAGGCCTTCGCCGAACTGGTCAGCGAATACACGCTGGAGAAGGTCTCGGAACTCAGCGGCGTCGAACCGGGCTTCCTGGAACAGCTGGCCGAGCTTTACGCCGATCCCGACCGCAAGGTCATGTCGCTCTGGACCATGGGCTTCAACCAGCATGTGCGCGGCGTCTGGGCCAACCAGATGGTCTATAACATCCACCTGCTGACCGGAAAGATCTCGGAACCCGGCAACAGCCCGTTCTCGCTGACTGGCCAGCCATCGGCCTGCGGCACGGCGCGCGAGGTGGGCACGTTCGCCCATCGCCTGCCCGCCGACATGACCGTGACCAATCCCGAACACCGCAAGCATGCCGAGGAAATCTGGCGCCTCCCCCATGGCGTGATCCCGGAAAAGCCGGGGCTGCACGCGGTGGCGCAGGACCGCGCGCTGCACGACGGCACGCTGAACTTCTACTGGGTGCAGGTGAACAACAACCTGCAGGCCGCGCCCAACAACAGCAACGAGACCTGGCCGGGCTATCGCAACCCGGACAACTTCATCGTCGTCTCGGACGCCTATCCCACGGTGACGGCGATGGCCGCCGACCTGATCCTGCCCGCCGCCATGTGGGTCGAGAAGGAGGGTGCCTATGGCAATGCCGAGCGCCGCACCCATGTCTGGCACCAGCTGGTCGAAGCGCCGGGCGAGGCGCGCTCGGACCTGTGGCAGATGATGGAGTTTTCCAAGCGCTTCACCACCGACGAGGTCTGGCCCGAGGAGATCCTGGCCGCCAATCCCAACTATCGCGGGCAGAGCCTGTTCGACGTGCTGTTCCGCAACGGCAGCGTGGACCGCTTCGACATCTCCGGGCTGAGCCCCGACTACGCCAACCAGGAATCGAACGATTTCGGCTTCTACGTCCAGAAGGGCCTGTTCGAGGAATATGCCGCCTTCGGCCGCGGCCATGGCCACGACCTTGCCCCCTATGACACCTATCACGAGGTGCGGGGCCTGCGCTGGCCGGTGGTGGACGGCAAGGAGACGCTCTGGCGCTATCGCGAGGGGCTCGACCCCTATGTCGAGCCGGGCGCGGGCGTGCAGTTTTATGGCAACCCCGACGGCAAGGCCAGGATCATTGCCGTGCCCTACGAGCCGCCGGCCGAGCCCCCGGACGAGGAATACGACATCTGGCTGGTGACGGGCCGGGTGCTGGAGCATTGGCATTCCGGCTCGATGACCATGCGCGTGCCCGAGCTTTACCGGGCCTTTCCCGGCGCGCGCTGCTTCATGAACCCCGAGGATGCCCGCGACATGGGCCTGAACCAGGGGGCCGAGGTGCGCATCGTCTCGCGCCGCGGCGAGATCCGTTCGCGCGTCGAGACGCGCGGCAGGAACCGGATGCCGCGCGGGGTGATCTTCGTGCCCTGGTTCGATGCCAGCCAGCTAATCAACAAGGTGACGCTGGACGCCACCGATCCCATTTCCAAACAGACGGATTTCAAGAAATGCGCGGTCAAGATCCTTTCCGTCTGATCCGGCCCGCCGCCATGGCCGGGATGCTGCTGTTCGCCCTTGTCGGTGCCGCGCTGCCGCAGGACGAGCCGGCGGTACAGATCGTGCCGCCCCTGACCGGCTGGGCCGAGCCGATGTCCGAAGGCCAGATCCCGCCCCTGGGCCGGCCGATCACCGACGACGTGCGCCGGATGCGCAACTATCCCGAACAGCCGCCGGTGATCCCGCATTCGATCGACGGCTATCAGCTGAGCGTGAACACCAACCGCTGCATGGACTGCCACAAGCCGCAATTCACCGAAGGCTCGGGCGCGCCCATGATCAGCGTCACCCATTTCATGGACCGCGACGGGCAGGTGCTGACCGACGTGACGCCGCGGCGCTATTTCTGCACCGCCTGCCACGTCCAGCAGACCGACGTGAAGCCCTTGGTGCCCAACCAGTTCCGCGACGGCTATCGCCACGCCGGGAGCCCGTGACATGGGCTGGATCAGGGCAAGCATCCGCTGGGTCTGGGGCCGGGTCGCCTGGTTCTGGCGCGTCATCAGCCGGCCCAGCAGCTTTCTCAGCATCGGCTTCCTGACGCTGGGCGGCTTCATCTGCGGCGTGATCTTCTGGGGCGGCTTCAACACCGCGCTGGAAGTCACCAATACCGAGAAATTCTGCACCAGCTGCCACGAGATGCGCGACAACGTCTATCAGGAGCTGATGCCGACGGTGCATTTCTCGAACCGCTCGGGGGTCAGGGCCAGCTGCCCCGACTGCCATGTGCCGCACCAGTGGACGGACAAGATCGCCCGCAAGATGCAGGCCTCGAAGGAGGTCTGGGGCAAGATCTTCGGCACCATCAGCACGCGCGAGAAATTCCTGGAAAAGCGGCTGGAGCTGGCCCAGCACGAATGGGCGCGGCTTAAGGCCAACGATTCGCTGGAATGCCGCAACTGCCATGCGGCGGTGGCGATGGACTTTACCAAGCAGACCCGCCGCGCGGCCCAGATCCACGAGCGCTACCTGATCTCGGGCGAAAAGACCTGCATCGACTGCCACAAGGGCATCGCGCATCAGCTGCCCGACATGACCGGGATCGAGCCCGGCTGGCTGGAGCCGCCCGAGCTGCGCGGCGAGGAACAGGCGTCGCTGGGCCGCGGGGCCGGGGATCTGCGCCGCTACCTGGCCACCGTCGAGACCCGCTAGGGCGGCGCGGGCCCTGCCCCTCTGCCGATGGGCCCGCCCGCGAAGGGGCCAGGCCTGAAGCCGGCGAGGCGGGTCTCTCGACTCGGGCTGGCCGCGCGGCTAGACTGGGCGCATGACCATGCCTATTCCCCTTTGCAAGAGCCGGTTCGGCACCGGTTTGCTGCTGACGCGCCAGCTGCCCCGGACAGGGGCGCGCTTGCGCTGACCTCGCGTCCGGGGCTTTCCTGATCCAGAAAATCCACCCCCGATCCGCCCCTGCCTGCGGCGGCTCCGGCGGGTCATGACATGACTGAAGGAGCCGACATGGCCAGAACATCGCGACCGCCGGTCACCCTCGCCAGCGACACGCTCGACCGGCTTGAACGCCTTGCCGAAGGGGCGATGGCGCGCAATCCCGACCTTGCCGACCGGCTGCTGACCGAACTGGCCCGCGCCCGCGTCCTGGCGCCCGAGCGGATGCCCGAGGACGTCGCCGGCATCGGCAGCGCCGTCACCTTCCGCGACGAGACCACCGGGCGCGAGCAGACCGTCGTGCTGGCCTGGCCCGAGGATGCCGACATCGCCGCCGGCCGCGCCTCGGTGCTGACGCCGATCGGGGTGGCGCTGATCGGCCTGCGGGCGGGCGCGCGCTTCACCTGGGAGACGCGGGTGGGCGAAACGCGCGAGCTGACGGTGCTGACGGTCGGCCGCGCCGATCCAATGACCCCGGCGGCATAGGGGGCCTTGCGATGCGACCGGATCGGTCCTGCCGGGATCGCGGCCCCGCGCCGCGGCTCGGCCTGCCGCATCCCTCGGCGATCTTCCCGCTGCTGATCGGTTTCAGGGCCAACAATGTGCCGGGGTTGTCCGCGCGCTGAACGCCGGGCAACCCAAGGCCATTTTCCGAAACCGTCACGCAACCACCGGGGGGCCCTTCTGGCCTGCCCGATGTCGGGGATCGAACATGCCCATCTGGAATACCCTGGCCCGCGCCGGCACGGCGGCGGGAGACGAAATATTGCTGCGACAGCGCGGCGCCCTTTACGAGATCCGCTTCAACGGGATCGAGCTGATGTCGAACCTCAACCACCAGTCCGAAACCGTGCTGGCCGAGCGCAGCCTGCGCCTGCATGGCCGGCCCGACGCCCGCGTGCTGATCGGCGGGCTGGGCATGGGCTTCACCCTGCGCGCGGCGCTGGAATTGCTGGGGCCCGCCGCGCAGGTCACGGTCTGCGAGCTTGTCCCCGAGATCGCCGGCTGGAACCGCGACCGCATCGGCCATCTGGCCGGCCACCCGCTGCGCGATCCGCGCGTCGCCCTGCGCGTCGCGGATGTGATGGCGGTGCTGGCGGAACCCCGCACCGGCTTCGACGTGATCCTGATGGACACCGACAACGGGCCGGATTTCACCGTGCGCCCGGAAAACAGCCGGCTTTACGGCGATGACGGCCTTGCGGTGCTGCGCCGGGCGCTGCGGCCGGACGGCATCGCCGCCTTCTGGTCGGCCACCGCCTCGGACCCGTTCGAGCGGGTGCTGGACGCCCAGCCCTGGCATTGGCGGCGCGACGACATCCAGCTGACCGGCGGGCGGGTCGATGCCTTCCATCACATCTACCTGGCCTCGGCCGAGGCCGGACGGATCGGCCTGCGGGCCCCGTCCGGCGCCCTGCCCGCGCTGGCGCTGTCCTGACCTTCGCCGCAGGGCATCCGGTCCGCCGCCAGCCGGATGCCCTGCTTGCGCAGCGCCGCGTCGATCAGGCTGAAGACCTCGTTGCGGCAGGCCAGCTCGCGGTCGTGCTGCGGCACCCAGTATTTCACCCGATAGGTGATGCCCGTGGGGCCGTAATCCGTCACCTGCACCTCGGGCGGCTTGCCGGCCGAGATCATGCGCGCCGCCGCCGCGGCCTCGGCGATCAGCCGTCCCGCCTCGGCCACCGGCAGGTCGGCGGGCAGGGTCAGTTCGGCATGGTCGCGATATTCCTGCCGCGGCGCGCTGAAATTGGTGATTCGCCGCGATGATATCTGGCTGTTGGGCAGGATGACATAGGTGCTGTCGCGGCTGACCAGCCGGGTGGTGCGCCAGCCGATCTCCTGCACCTTGCCCTCGGCCAGGGTTTCGATGCGCACCCAGTCGCCGATGCGGAACGGCGCCTCGATCCCCATCGCCAGCCCCGAGAACACGTCGGCCACCGCATTGCGGACGGCAAAGCCCAGCACCGCCAGCACCAGGCCCGAGCCGGTCAGGATCCCGGACAGATCCTGGCGGAAGAACAGCGACAGGCTGGCCAGCGTGGCCACGGCCAGCAGCACGAACCACAAAAGGTCCAGCAGCACCTTGGGCACCGGGCGCCGGCCCTTCCGGCGCCGCAAGAGGCGCCGGGCGGCCAGCCCATGCGCCAGGCGCGCGCCGGCAAAGAAGGCGACGGAAAAGCTCGCGTTGCGCAGCGGCCCCGCCCAAAGCTGCAAGGCGGACAGGTCGGGATGGCGCCGCGCCAGCGGCTCGGCCAGCGTGGCGCTGGCCAGCGCCAGGGCGATGGCCGCCGCCAGCCGCCACAGCAGGCCGGGGGCGGGGATGTCATCTTTCGCCATCGTCGCCCCCCTTTGCGCCCTTGCGCCGGGGCAGGCGGCGGGGCTCGGGCACCGAGAACGGCAATGGAAACGGAGAGCGGCAGATCGGACATCGCCGGGCGGCAGCCCTGGGGACATCCTCGCCGCAATGCGGGCAAACCGCCGGCAGGAAGGCGCGCGGCATGACGGAACCTCTTGGGAAAACGGGCTTGATTCAGCTTGACCCCGGCCAGCCGTCCACGCCTTGCGTGTCAACGGGGCCGGGGCAAGCCATGCGCCTGTTCAAGGCGCAGGGCGAATCTGTCCAAGCCGAAGCCTTGCAAGACGAAATCCCCATGCGCAAAATCCAAGAGGCCCCAAGGGGCCCACCCGTAAAGATGGCCATTGCCGCTTTGATTTCAAGCCTCTGGAACCCGGCGACGCCCTTGCAGCAGCGGGGCGACCGCGCTGTCGCGAAGGCGGCGATCCTTTCCGCGCCGCACCGCGGGCCCTATCGCCCCGACCGCGCGGCCCCGTCCCGCCCGGCATCCAGCCGGCGCTGGTGCAGCCAGCCCAGCGTCGCCTCGGTCGGCCCCTTGGGGCGGTATTCCGCGCCGATGGGCCGCATCCAGCCCAGATCGTCCAGAAGCGCGCAGACATCAGCTCGCCCCCGTCGGGCGGGCCGCGGTCGGGAACCGAGGCGATCTGCACATGGCCAAGGATGTCCCGATGCGCCCGCAGCCGGCGCGAAATGTCGCCCTCCATGATCTGCAGGTGATAGCAGTCGAACATCAGCCGCAGGTTGTCGTGCCCGGCCGCCTCGATGATCCGCGCCGCCTGGTCCGAGCCGGCCAGGAAATAGCCCGGCGCGTCGTGCCGGTTCAGCGGCTCGATCAGGATGGTGATGCCAAGCGGGCGCGCCAGCCGGCAGGCATGGTCCAGGTTGGCCAGGAAGGCGCGCTCGGCCGCCTGCCCCTCGGCCATGCCCGCCATGACATGCACCGCGCCGCAGCCCAGGGTGGCGGCAAGGTCCAGCGTGCGCGCGATCTCGGCCCGCGCCTCGGCCTCGCGCCCCGGCAGGGCGGCAAGCCCGTTCTCGCCCGGCCGGCCGCGGCGGGTGTTCAGGCCCAGCAGCGGCAACCCTGTCTCGGCCAGCGCCGCCGCCACCTGCTCGGGCGGCACCTCATGCGGCCAATGGCATTCCACCGCGTCGAAGCCGGCGCGGCCGGCGGCGCGAATCGCCTGCGGCAGCGGCAGATCGGCCCAGAGAAAGCCCAGATTGGCAGAGAACCGCGCCATTCACCCCCCCCCGGCCCTTGTCATGCAGCGGCAACAAGGCACCCTCCGGCGGCCATGTCAACAGCGTTGGACGATGGTGACGGGCGGGCCGCATCGCGCCTGTGGCTGACCTTCATCGGCACCGATGATTTTTCCGGGCTGGGGCAGGTTCGCGCCGACTGGTCGCAGGCCGGCGCGCATCGGCTGCTGGTCGACCTGGACGGCGATGGCACGGCCGAGTTGACGATCGCGCTGGGCGGGCTGGAGCAGTTGAACGCCTCGGACCTGCTTCTCTAGCGGTCGCGGGGCGCAGCGCATTGCCCCGTGATCGGAGAGGCGCTCAGCAGCCGGTCGACAAGGTCGGGGTGGCGCGCCCTCGCCCCCTCGGCAGCGCATCGCCCGGCCCTGCTGGCCAAGGGATGTCGCGGTCGGCGGCCTGCACGGCGTGTTCCAGCATCATGCGGCGATGATCCCGGAGGCGCTGCGCGCCGTCCTGCACGAATGCCGCATCCGCTTTCCGGTGGCGGTCGGGGGGCGCAGCGCATTGCCCCGTGATCGGCGCCGGGCCTGGAGCCTGCGGTTCAAGCCTGGGCATGGCCGGATGCAGAGGCGCTGCCGGTGCCGGCGGGCCTGGAGCCGATGGGTTCGTGCTCTCGGCGGGGCCGATGCCTGTGCGCCTGCCTGGTGCGCGCTCCGATCCGGCCCTGGGCGGCGAGGGCACGGCACAGGACATGGCGTGCGTCACGGCCCGGATCACGGCCCGGATCACGGAAAGGCGGCGGGCCGGGGCGACGCCGCCCCCGCGCATCATCGTTCGAGGAGTTTCTGGTGGTTTCTCTCGAGCAGGGCGAGGCCGGCGAGCAGGAAGACCAGGGCGATGGCGACGACATAGGCCTGGCTGACATAGCTGGCCTCGTAGGTGGCGTAAAAGCCGCGGCGCATCAGCCCGGTGCAATGGATCAGCGGGTTGTACCACAGCAGGTCCTGCGCCCGGACCGGCATCATGTCGTAAAGGAAGATCACCCCCGAGATCAGGAACAGCGGCCGGGTCAGGATGTGCCAGATCCGCTCCCAGACCGGGAAGGCGTTCATCAGGTAGCAGTTCAGCGTCCCCACCCCGGTGCCCAGCAGCGCCACCAGCAGCAGCGCCTCGAAGACCCCGGCCATGTCCACCGGCCCCGGCAGCTGGTAGGCCAGGAAGATGCCGCCGATCACGATGGCGATCACCGCGACATGGGTCAGCGCGTTCAGCACCACCCGCGCCAGCAGCGCATCGAGGAAAGTCACGCTGGGATAGGCCAGGAAGGGCCGCGAGAAGCGGATCGAGGCGGCGGTCTTGTTGGCCAGGTCGGTGAACATGGCAAAGGGCAGGTAGCCGGTGGCATAGAACAGCGGGAAGTTCGAGCCGAGGCCCGGGCTGCGCAGCGCCATGCTGAACAGCACCGACAAAAGCGCCACGCCCAGCACCGGCTCGAGCACCGCCCAGACATAGCCGCCGGCCGAGCGGCCGTAGCTGGTGGCCATCTCGCGCAGCATCAGGGCCACCACGGTGCGCGGCATGCGAAAGCGCGGCCCGTTGCGCGACGGGCGCTGCGGCCGGCGGGTCGGGCCCGCATGGGCTGCGCCGGCTGGGCTTTCGTCGGCTGGGCTTTCGCCGGCACGGGTCTGGCCGGCACGGGCCTGGCCGGCCGGGCCTTGGGGGTGGCGGATTTCCGGGGCGGTATCGGACATGTGAACGCAAACACTGGTCTGGACGGGCGGCAATATGTAACAACTGCGCCCGAAAGGTAAACCAGCGAAAGCGCACCTGCCCGTGACCACCCCCTCCACACCGGCCGGCGGCAAGGCCGGCCAGCCCGCCGAGCCCGCCACCCGGCAGCCGGGCGCCGCCCTGCCGCGGCAGGCCGAGGCCGAGGCTGTCGCGCCCCGGCCGGCCGCGCCCGCACCGCAATCCGCAACCCAGGCCGCATCCCGGCCGGGGCCGCAAGCTGTCTCGCAGACTACCGCCCAGGCTGGCCCGCAGCGCCCCTTCCAGAACCGGCAGGGCTTGGGCGTGACGCCGCCGAAGCCGCCGGAAGGGGCACGGGAAGGGGCACGGGCGGAGACGAAGCGCCAGCCCGAACCGGCGCAGGACCCGGCGCAGGCGAAGCCGGAGCCACCGCAGGAGGCCGCCCAGGAAAAGACGGCGCAGGAGAGGACGGCGCAGGAACTGGCGCGGGAGCGCAGGGCGGCGCGGGCGCGCCGGCTGGCGGCGCAGTCCCAGGCCAAGCCGCCGGCGCTGCGCCCGCAGGGCCAGCCGATCCCGGTCCGGCCCATGCCGCCGGCCCAGCCCGCCGCCCAGCCTGCCGCCCAGCCGCCCGCGCGCCGGCCGGCGGCCCCCGCCCCGGCCCAGCCCCTGCGCCCGCCCGCCCGCATGGCCGAGCCGCGGCGCCGGCACTGGCTGATCCTGGGATCGTTCCTGGCGCTGGTGGTGCTGCCGAGCCTCATCTGGGCCGGCTATCTCTGGCTGCGCGCCGAGGACCAGTATGTCTCGACCGTCGGCTTCTCGGTGCGCAAGGAACAATCCACCCCCGCCATCGACCTCCTGGGCGGGCTGGCGCCGCTGGCCAGCGCCGGCGGCAGCGCCTCGGACACCGACATCCTCTACGAATACATCCGCAGCCAGGACATGGTCGAAAGGATCGACGCCCGGCTCGACCTGCGCGCCCGCTACGCGCGCGCCTGGCCGCATGACTTCGTCTTCGCCTTCGACCCCGAGGGCCATGTCGAGGAGCTGACCGACTACTGGCAGCGCCAGGTCAAGGTGCTCTACGACAGCGGCACCCAGCTGATCACGCTCAAGGTCAGCGCCTTCACCGCCCAGGACGCGCAGGAGATCGCCGCCGCGGTGTTCCAGGAAAGCTCGGACAAGATCAACGCGCTCTCGACCATCGCCCAGGACGACGCCACCCGCCTGGCCAAGGCCGAGCTGGACAAGGCCCGCGCCGAGCTGACCGAGACCCGCCAGGCGATGACCGCCTTCCGCATGCGCTCGCAGATCGTCGACCCCGAGGCCGACCTCGCCGGGCAGATGGGGGTGCTGAGCGGGCTGCAGGCGCAGCTGGCCGAGGCGCTGGTCGCCCACGACCTGCTTCTGGACAATGCCCAGCCCACCGACCACCGCGTCACCCAGTCCCAGCAGAAGATCGACGCGCTGCGCCGGCTGATCGAGGCCGAGCGGGCCAAGTTCGGCGCCGAGGGCCAGGGCCCGGCCGGCGAAAGCTATGCCCAGCTGATGGCGGAATACGAAAAGCTGGCCGTGGACCGCGAATTCGCCGAGGGCGCCTATCGCTCGGCCCGCATCGCCCATGAGACGGCGCTGGCCGAGGCGCAGCGCCAGGCCCGCTACCTGGCCGCCCATATCGAGCCCAAGGTGGCGCAAAGCGCGACCGAGCCGAACCGGCCCTGGCTCTGGGCGATGATCACCGGCATGCTGCTGGCCGGCTGGTCGATCCTGGTGCTGGTCTATTACAGCGTCCGCGACCGCCGCTAGCGCGATGATCCGGCTCGAGAACCTGACCAAGATCTACCGGCTCAAGGGCCGCGAGACGCTGGTGGCGGACAACCTGAACGCCGAGTTCCCGACCGGGGCCTCGGTGGCGCTGCTGGGCCGCAACGGCGCCGGCAAGTCGACGCTCTTGCGGATCATCGCCGGCACGGTGCTGCCCACCGCGGGCCGGGTGCTGTCGGACGGCACGATTTCCTGGCCGGTGGGGTTTTCGGGCAGTTTCCACCCCGAGCTGACCGGGGCGCAGAACGTGCGCTTCGTGGCGCGGATCTACGGCGTGGACACCGACGAGCTGGTCGATTACGTCGCCGATTTCGCCGAGCTGGGCCAGCATTACCACCAGCCTTTCGGCAGCTATTCCTCGGGGATGCGCTCGCGGCTGGCGATGGGCACCTCGATGGGCATCCATTTCGACACCTACCTGGTGGACGAGGTCACCAGCGTCGGCGACGCCAATTTCCGCGCCAAGTCCCAGCGCGTCTTCGCCGAGCGCATGGCCCGCTCCTCGGCCATCGTCGTCAGCCATTCCATGCCGATGATCCGCTCCATGTGCTCCATGGGCGCCGTCCTGCACAACGCAGGCCTCATCCTCTTCGAAAACATCGAGGACGCAATCAAAACGCACGAGGAAATCCTCAGACTCCCTCAAGCAAGGTGAAAAGGGGGGGCCGGAAAGGCCCCCCTCGCCGCCGCACGGCGCAGCTTGCAGACCTGCTGTCAGGACAGCCGGCCGGTATCCGGGCGATCGAGGTCGAGATCCCTGGTCTCGGGCATCAGGATCGCCGTGAGCAGGGTGATCCCCGATACCGCCATCAGGTAGTATAGGAACCAGCCATGATGGCCCTGCTGCGAAAGATAGGTGTTCACATAGGGCGCGGTCCCGCCGAAGATCGCGGTCGCCAGCGACAGGGGGCCGGCCACGCCCGTCGCCCGGACGCCGGTCGGGAACACCTCGGACCAGACGGCCGTGTTCACGCCGAACAGGCAGGCAAGCAGCACGAGCGCGATGGTCATCGCCGAAAGCAGCCCGCCGAAGCTGTCGTCGATCCGCCCGTCCAGATGCAGCGTCAGCAGGATGAAGCCGACGCCGAACAGCGCCACGAACAGCCGCCGCCCGTATCTGTCGGCCAGCCAGCCGACCAGGGGAATCGCCACGAGGAAGATGCATTGCGCGACCAGGCTGGCGGTGAAGGCCGAGCGCGCGTCAAGCCCGCGGCCGATCTGCGCAAAGGTCGGGCTGTAGATCAGCCAGGTGTAGAACATGATCGACCCGCCCGCCGAAAGCCCGAACACGACGGCGATGCCGCGCCAGTTGCGCAGAAGCGGCTCGATCCCCGAGTGGGTCTTCGCGCGCCGGCCCTTTTCGAAGGATTCCGTCTCGGTCAGCTTGCGGCGCAGGTAAAGCCCATAGACCCCCAGCAAGCCGCCAAGGGCAAAGGGAATGCGCCAGCCCCAGGCCTCGATTTCCGCCCGGTCGAGATTGCTGGTCAGCGCCAGCCCGGCAAGCGTGGCGATCATGGTGCCGATCACCACGCTGACCCATGAGGTGCTGCCGTAAAGCGCCCGCCGGTGCCTGGGCGCCCGCTCGACCAGATAGGTGATCGAGGTGCCCATCTCGCCGCCATGGGCCATGCCCTGCGCCAGCCGCGCCACCAGCAGGATGATCGAGGCCAGGATGCCGACGGAATCGAAGGTCGGGGCCAGCGCGATGACGATGCTGCCGCCGGCCGTCACCAGCATCGCCAGCGTCAGGCTGGCCTTGCGCCCGACGCGGTCGGCATAAAGCCCGAAGACCAGCCCGCCGATCGGGCGGGTCACGAAGCCGACCGCGAAGATCGCCAATGTCGCCAGAAGCGCCGCGGCCCGGTCCTCGGACGGAAAGAACTGCACCGCGAAATAGGGCGCGAAAATGGTGTAGATGGTCCAGTCGAACCATTCCAGCGCATTGCCGAAGTTCACCGCGACCAGATCGCGCAGCTTGCGCGGCCCGGCGCCGCTGGCGCAATCGGCGACGAGTGTCGAATGTTCTGACGCAGGCATGGGTCTCCTCCCCGGATGTGTTGCCATATGTCTGGTGCTGATTCCTGCCGGCGCCGTCAGACGGCTTCGGCCCGGCCTTCGAGGCCGGCGCGCGCATCGGCGTCGGAGCCGGGCACGCGCATCTCGAACGTCTCGCGGACGACGGTATAGTCGAAATAGCCCATGCGCGCGATCGGCTGGATCGCCTGGATGTCGAGCCGGCCGTCGGCGCGGATGACGCGGTCGTCGATATGGATCTTCTCGACCTGGGCGAACACCACGTCGATGGTCCCCACCGTCGAGCGGCCCTTCAGCACATGCGTGCCGATATGGCGGCATTCGAACTTGCAGGGGCTTTCGCGCACCATCGGGATGCGGGCGTTGTCGGCATAGTCGCGGGTGACGTCCAGTCGGTCCCATTCGCTTTCCTGCGGGGGCAAGGCCATCGCGCTGATATTGACCGCCTCGCGCAGGGCATAGGTCGCCATGTTCCAGACGAACCAGCCGATCTCCTCGGCATTGACCACCGTGTCCTTGCGGCGGCCGTCCGGGTAGCGGTTGGCCGAGAACATCACCATGGGCGGATCGAAGGTCAGGTTCTGCCACTGGCTGTAGGGGGCGATGTTCTCGATCCCGTCGCGGCTGACGCTTGAAATCCAGCCGATCGGCCGCGGCACGGTGCAGCTCTTGAACGGCGAAAAGGGCAGCGGACAGGGCTCGGAATGGGGCGAATACTTCATCTTTGCTCTCTCGGTCGGTGGGGTTCAGGGAGACGCGGACGGCATCTTTTCGAGGTTCGGCAGAATCGATACATAACCGATATATCGGTTGCATGGCAACTGGCGGCCGGGAATATTTTGCGCTGCCCCGCGTCCTGCGCTATGACGGCGCGCAGGGTGGCTGCAGGGAAAAGCAGGTGATCAACCAGTCGGATCGCGCCGTGGCGGTGCTTCAGCAATTGATCGAGCGCGGCGAACTCAGGCCGGGGTCGATGGTGTCCGAACGCAGCCTGATGGAGCTGACGGGATTTGGCCGCACACCGATCCGCGAGGCCATCCAGCGGCTTGCGCTAAGCCGGATGCTGCGCATCCACCCCAGCCGCGGCATCGAGATCCCCGCCATTTCCGTCGAGGACCAGCTGAGCGCCCTGGAGGTCCGCCGCGCCACCGAGGTTCTGGCGATCGCCCTGGCCTGCGAGCGCGCGACCCAGGCCGAACGGCAGCAGATGCGGGATCTTGCCGCGTCGCTCGAGGGCGAGTTCTCGCTCGAGGATTATGCCGAAACGGTGCGGCAAACGCATGCGCTGGTGATCCAGGCGGCCCATAACCCCTACCTCGAGGCGCTGATGACCCCGCTCCAGGCGCTGTCGCGGCGCTTCTGGGTGATGCATATCCAGGACGAGGCGGCGGACATCGGCATCGGCAAGGCGTTTCACCGCCGCATCCTGACGGCGATTGCCGAAGGCGATGCCGGGGCCGCGACCTCTGCCTCGATGGAGCTGAACGACTACCTGGTGCGATTCGCCCTGGATGTCGTCTCCATGCGGGCGCGGCCAAGGGGCATCGCCGTCTCGGCCCCCTAGCGGTTTGATCCCACGGTTCGATGGCGCGATCCTTTCCATGGGCTGGAAGCCGGCCCCATGGGACCGATTTGTTACGGCCACGGCCATGCAAGCGGTCAGACCTGCATCGGGCGACCGTGGAGCGTCAGGATCAGCGCGATGCCGACGTCCTGCTGCTCGACCCCCGCGAGGGCGTCCTGGACCAGCGGCTCGGGCAGCCGGCAAGTGCCTCGCATCGCATCCGCGCGGCGCGGCGCGGAGATGGTCGAGGCATGGCCGCCCCAGATCCTGCCCGGCAAGCGCAGCCAGGCATCCCGCAGGATGCGCTCGGCATCGGCCACGGCCGGCCATGCGATAGGCCCCGCGCCCTGCCCGGCCGGCTATGCCTCGTCGCGGGTGGCCTCGACCAGGAACGCGACGAAGGCGCGCACCTTCGGCAGGATGTATCGGCGCGAAGGATAGACCGCATAGATCGCGGTCTGCACCGGCGTCCAGTCGTCGAGCGCAGTAGCAAGGCGGCCGGCCCTGATGTCATCGGCGACATATTGGCGCGGAATGAGATTCAGCCCGAAACCGGCAAGCAGGGCATCGCGGATCGCCAGGCCGCTCGTTACCTTGTAGCGGCCGTCGATCGGCACCCTGATCCGCTCGGCCCCGCGGGTAAACTCCCATTCGCTGACATGGCCCGACAGGGTGAACTGGATGCAGTCATGCGCCCCAAGATCCTGCGGCGCGCCGTGACGGGCGAAATGATCCGGCGAGGCGCAGACGACGTGGCGCAGCGTCATCAGCCGGCGGGCGACCAGGCTTGAATCCTCTAGCCGGTCGCTGCCGCGGATGGCCGGGTCGAAGCCCTCCTTGACGATATCGACCCGCCTGTCGTCAAGCTGAAGGTCGAGCGACAGGTCGGGATAGCGCCGCAGAAAGCCGGGTGAGCGTGAAGGTCATCGGCGCGCTGACACGCAACAGCCCGCTCGGCTGGCGCTACAAGGGCCGAGCGAACGGTCGGCCTCGTCAAGGTCATCCAGGATCCGGGCGATCTGCTCGAAATAGCGCCCTCCCGCCTCGGTCAGGCTCAGCAGCCGGACGTTCAGGTGGCCCTCCAGCGCGCCGATATTCTTGCTGACGGCGGCCGGCGAGAGTTTCAGCAGGGGCGTGCCGCCCCGGTGAAGGAGCCCTGCTCCACCGTCCTGAATACGCGCAGGGCGACCATCTGCTCCATGATTGTTCACCATCAGTTGCGAGCGACCGCGACCCGGTGCTGCTGCGTGCCGATTTCCGCAGCTTGCGCCACGCGCTGCCCTTTGCGCTGATGATCCCGCAGGACGAAACCGAGGCCATCCTGACCCAACGGCTGGCCGGTCTGGGCCATTGCGTGCTGCGCCCCGCCGCGGCAGAGCGGATCGAGACCGCGGCGGACGGGGCGGTCGTGACCCTGGTCGATGGCCGCAGGATCGCGACCCGTTACGCCGTCGGCGCGGACGGGCAGAACAGCACGGTTCGCGACCAGGCCGGCATCGCCTTTCCGGGCAAGACCCATGGCTCGTTCATGCTGGCCGACGTGCGGATGGGCTGGCCGATTCCGAAAGACGAGGTGACGCTGTTCTTCTCGGCCGGCGGCACGCTGGTGGTCGCGCCGATGTCGCAGGACCGCTATCGCGTCGTCGCGCAATGCCCCGAAGCGCCGCCCGCCTGCCGGCCGGGGCAAGCTGAGGATGGGCGGATGCGCGACGACAGGATGGGCGACTTCACCCCGCGCGACATCACGCTCGCCGACGAAACCCGCCGGGTCCATGTCGGCGGGCAAGGGCCCGCGGTGACCGTGATGCAGGAAATGCCCGGCCTCAGCCCACAGGTCGTCCGCTTTGCCCGCTGGCTGCACGATGCGGGTTTCACCGTCTGGCTGCCCTCGCTGTTCGGCGTCGACGGCGCCAAACGCACCGCTGAGGCCGGCGCAAGCATCTTCAGGCGCGCCTGCACCGCGGTTGCGTTCCGCACCCTGGCCGGACAGGGGGCAAGCCCGGTCACGGCATGGCTGCGATCGCTGGCGCGGCTGGCGCAGGCGGAATGCGGCGGGCCTGGCGTGGGCGCGGTGGGCATGTGCTTTACCGGCAATTTCGCCCTGTCGATGATGCTGGAGCCCGCGATGCTGGCGCCGGTGCTGTGCCAGCCCGCCCTGCCGCTCGACCCGGCCGCCCTTGAAAGCCCGCCACGGGAACTGGCGCGGGTTCGCCACCGGCTCGGACGTGATCAGCGCTCATCACGCCCTCCCAACAGCATAGCCTGCCGCAGGCCCGCCGTCAGGTTCCCGCAGAAGCGTCCTGCTTCCGCCCGAAAGCTAGCCACAGCGCAGCTACGGCCGAGGGCTGTCACCGAAACGCAGATCCCCCTGCAAGCCCTTGCGGCGCGGGGCGCGCTTTGCCGGGAACAATGTCGTCTTGGCGAGGAACCTTCGCGAAAGACCTCCCGGCCCTGCGCGACAGCGCGGTGGGGCGGCCGGTTGCGGGGTGGTGGAAATCGGGCGGGCGAACAGTCACCCGGCCAGGCGCCGCAGCGGAACCTCCAGCGTGATGGCAAGGCCATCGGCCCTCCACTCGCGCCGCAGTTCGCCTTCGACCCCGGCGACCGCCGCGCTTTCCAGGGTCGAGCCGAAGCCTGCGACCCGATCCTCGGCCGGGGTCGCGGGACCGTTCGTTTCCGTCCAGGCCATGAGCAGCCTGTCGGCATGGGTCGTGAAATCGACGGCGAGATGCCCCTCGGGAACGGACAATGCCCCGTATTTCGCCGCGTTGGTCGTCAACTCGTGCAGAAGCAGCGCCATCGAGGTCAGGGCATTTCCCGCCAGCGGCGCGTCGCAGCCGGTGATCGAGATGCGCATGTCCGACCGGGAAGCGTGTGGCGTGAGGATCGCGTCAAGCAGGGCACGCACGGTCGTCGCGTTTGCCGCAATCGGAGCATCGCCGAGGTCCGGCATCGTCAATTCATGCGCCCGCGCCAAGGCGCGCAGCCGGGCATGCAGGTCGGACGCAAATGCCTCGCCCCCCGTCGTCGCGCGGGCGCTCAGCGAAACCAGCCCCGCCGTCAGGGTGAAAAGGTTCTTGATCCGGTGATGCATCTCGCGCAGCAGCAGCGACTGCCGGATGAAGGCGCGCTTTTGTGCGCCGATGTCGCGCGCGATCTTCGAGGCACCCAGGATCGTTCCGGCCTCGTCCGTGACGGGCGAAACCGTGACGGATATCTCGATCAACGCGCCATCCTTGCGGCGGCGGACGGTTTCGAAATGATCGATCTTCTGGCCTGTCCGCAGGCGGGAAAGGATCTCCTCTTCCTCCGAAAGGCGCTCGTCGGGGATCAGCATGGTGATCGGTTGCCCGACGGCTTCCTCGGCCTGGTATCCGAACAGCTGTTCCGCCCCCCGGTTCCAGGTCGTGATCACCCCGTCCAGCGTCTTGGAGATGATGGCGTCGTTCGAGTTCTCGACAATGGCCGCAAGCCAGGCATTCGCCTGGGAGGCCATGCGCCGTCTTTCCTCGGCCTGACGGGAAAACGCTTCGCCGGCTTGCGGTGGTCGCTGGTGAGGCATCGCCTGTTCCTTCCGGTCGCACCGTCGTCCCGGAGGGTCCGGGCCGTATCGACCCCATCAATACCCGTGCCAATCTAGGGCCTGTCCCGGCGAGTTGCCAGAGTGCTGGGGCTGCGGCGCCGGGAATGGCCCGCCGGATCCGCCCCTACGGGCCGCGAAAAAGCGGCCCGCCCCGCGGCAGGGTTGCGCAGAGCTTCGTTAACCGATTGGCAGGAGAGGAATTTTTCCGGCACGCATCACGCCGGATTAAACAAAGTCAAGACCGCGCAATTCCGGTCGGATCATGCCCGTCAAGCCGCATGATTGCGGCATGCCGACTGCGGGGGACGAGGCATATTGCGGGCGTGCCATCGCGTGCAGGGCGGCCGCTGCCTTGCCGGCCGATACGGCAAAACTGTCGCGCCCGCCCTTGGACTGGGGTAAGCTGAAGAGGCCATAAGGGGATATGCCGATGAACCGCGTCGCCCTTGCCATCACCTGCGCCGCCCTGTTCGGGCTGGCCTCCTGCGGCACGCCGGCCGAGCAGTGCGAGGCGCGCGTCGCGGCCGAGCAAAGGAACGTCTTGCGGCTTTTGCAAGAAGTCGAGGCGAATATCGCGCGCGGCTATGCCTGGGAAACCACGGTGAGCGGCACCGGCTTCCGCCTCTGCGCGGGCGGCTTCCGCGGCGGTTACGGCCGGTTGGGCCTGGGCTATTCCAGCTGCCACGGTGGCCCCGATACGATGCGCAAAAGGGTGCCGATCGACCCCGCCGCCGAGATGCGCAAGCGCGAGGCCCTGCAAAAGCGCCTGGCCGCGCTTTCCGCGCAAGGGGTGTCGCAATGCCTCGCGCGTCACGATGCGGCGAGGTGAGCCGGCCATCGCAAGCACGTTCCCCGATCAAGCGCCCCAGGTCATATGCCCAGCCCCTCCAAACGCCGAAGACATGGCACCGGCAGACGCCGCGCGCGAAAGACGGCATCGACGCTGACCAGCGGGCTGAAGCTTGCCATGCGCCTTGCCTCGATGGCCACGACGGCGCTGAACGCGCTGACGCCCAAGGCCGCGAAACCGGCGAAGGCCCCGCCCAAGCGCGCGAAACGCACCGCCAAGGTCCAGGGCAAGGCCCGGCAGGGTGCAAGCTTTCGGGCGGGCACGCATGACAGCGAACATGGCGCCAGGCACTACAAGCTGTTCACGCCCGGCCTTGCGGCGGACGCAAGGCCCCCGCCGTTGCTGGTGATGCTGCATGGCTGCGGCCAGACGCCCGACGATTTTGCCAAGGGCACGCGCATGAACGCGCTGGCGGCGGAGTTCGGCTTCATGGTGGTTTATCCGGCGCAGCCGCGCGAGGCGCATCCGAACCGCTGCTGGAACTGGTTCAGCCGCGACGATCAGGCCCGCGGTTCCGGCGAGCCGGCCCTGCTGGCCAGCCTGACCCGCCGCATCACCCATCGGCATGGCGCCGATCCCGCCCGCGTCTATGTCGCGGGCCTTTCGGCAGGCGCCTCGGCGGCGCTGATCCTGGCGGCGACCTATCCCGAGATCTTCGCGGCGGTCGGCGCGCATTCCGGGCTGCCCGCGGGCGCGGCGCAGGACCAGGCTTCCGCCTTGCTGGCGATGCAGCGAGGCAATCCCGGCTGGCGGCTGCAACATCCCAAGCCGACCATCATCTTCCATGGCAGCCGCGATCACGTGGTCCACCCCCGGAACGGGCGGCTGGCCGCAATTCGGGCGCGCGAACCCTACGCATCCCTGCGCGCGACCGAGCTTGCGGGCCAGGTTCCCAACGGCCACCGCTATGTCAAAACCGTGCATCGGGTCGGATCCGGGCGCCCGCTGGTCGAGCATTGGAGCATCGCGGGATCGGGCCATGCCTGGTCGGGCGGTTCGTCGGCCGGCCGCTTCACCGATCCGAAGGGCCCCGATGCATCGCGCGAGATGGTCCGCTTCTTCTTGCGCCACAGCCTGTCCGCGCGGCAGAGGGCGGCTCTGGCTGCGCTTCTCGTCACCGCGCAGGACGGCCGCTGATCGGCTGGGGCAAGGGCCTGCGCATTTCGATTGGATGGATGCCCAAGGAAGCGGTATTCCGGCCCGGAATTGGTGGGACGTCCTTGCGAAAATGGCTCGGGTTGGCCCTGGAGAGGTATGCGGGCGCAACTCGCTTTGCGGGCTGATGGGACGGCCGGCATCGAGCAGCCCGCCAGTCAGCCAGTCAGCCAGTCAGCCAGTCAGCCAGTCAGCCAGTCAGCCAGGCGGGTTCAGAATACGCATCTTCCCCGACAACCCCGCACAGGGCTTCTGGTGCGAGACGGCGATCCGGCTGCGGGCCGCATCGCGTCACGCTGCGGGCGTGCCCTGTGTCAGGTGGCGAAACAGGCTCTGCGCCGGGGCCGAGAGCTCGGTGCCGGCCCTGATACAGACCGACAGGCGCCGCAGCGCCCAACCGTCGGCCAGCCGGATAATCGCGATGCCCGAGGTCCGCTTCATCCGCCGGGCAGCGGTCCGGGGCACGATGCCGATGCCGGCGCCCGCCCCGGCCATCCGGCAAATTCCGTCGAATGTGCGCAGCCGGACGCGATAGCGCAACTGCATCCCCATCGCCGCGGCTTGGGCGGTGACGTGATCCTGAAGCGCGCTGCCGGACAGGCCGATGAAATGACGCCCGGCAAGGTCGGCAAGGCGGACCTGCCGCATCCGGGCCAGGACGTCGTCCTGCGCGGCGACGACGACCAGCCGGTCATCGGCAAAGGGGCGCAGCTCCAGCCCCTCCTGCGCCGCCGCCGCCGAAAGGATGCCGATATCGGCAAAGCCCGCCATGACGCTGCGAGCGATCTCGATGCTCTGGCGTTCCTTCAGGTCGAGGTCGATGCGCGGGTTCGCCGCCATCCACGCCGCAAGCCGCTGCGGCAGCAGCTCGGCGATGGCGGCCGTGTTCGACAGAAGCCGCACGGTCGAGCGCAGGCCCGTGGCATATTCGCCAAGCTCCCCGCGCATCATGGCCATCTGGCGGGAGATCAGGCGCGCGTGATGGGCCAGCGCCTCGCCCGCCTCGGTCAGCGTCACGCCGCGCCGCCCGCGCTCCAGCAGCCTGACGCCGCCGGCCAGTTCCATGTCCCGCAGCCGCTCGCTGGCGGCGGGCAGCGAAAGCCCGGCATCGGCGGCGCCATGGGTGATGCTGCCGGCGTCGGCCACGGCAAGGAACAGGCGAAGATCGGTCAGGTCGAAGCGCATTCCGGCAGCATAGGCCAGAATCAGCCTTCGGAACAACCGAAGCCTGGCTGCGGAGGTTCCGCATTGTCCGGCGCTCCCCTTCGATTATGGACAGACCATGACCGATTTCACCGTCCCGCTGATCGCCCTCACCTTCCTTGCCGCCGGGATCGTCAAGGGCGTGACCGGCATGGGGCTGCCCACCCTCGCCATGGGCGTCCTTGGCGCGCTGCTGTCGCCCCTGACCGCCGCGAGCCTGCTGATCGTCCCGTCGATGGTCACCAATCTCTGGCAGTTGCTGGCCGGTCCGCGCATCGGCGCATTGGCGCGGCGGCTTTGGCCGATGATGGCCGCGAGCATGGCGGGCACGCTGATCGCCGCGCCGCTGCTGGCCGGCGGGAATGGCGGGGCGGCGACGCCGATCCTCGGCGCGACCCTGATCGCCTATGCGCTCTATACCCTTCTCGCGCCGCCGTTCCGGGTCTCGCCTGTCCAGGAGCGCTGGCTGTCGCCGCTGGTCGGGCTTGTCACCGGGCTGATTGCCGGCGGCACCGGGGTCTTCGTGATCCCGGCGGTGCCCTGGCTGCAGGCGCTTGGGCTGGAGAAGGACGAGTTGGTCCAGGCGCTTGGCATGTCCTTCACCACGTCGACCATCGCCCTGGCACTTGGCCTGGCCTCGCGCCAGGTCTGGCAGGTCGATCAGCTTGCGCTTTCCGTGCTGGCCGTCGTTCCGGCGCTGATCGGCATGGGGGCGGGACAGATCCTGCGTCGTGCCGTCAGCGCTGCCACCTTCCGGCGCTGGTTCCTGATCATGCTTGCCCTGCTGGGCGGGGAAATGCTGTTGCGCGGCATGGCGTGAGGCGGCGCAAACCGGCTTTGCGGTCCAAAGCGTCCCCAGTTGCGAAGCGCTTTGGCGGCCGGGACGGGCATCGTCGGGCTCTGCGGTCTCGTTATCCGTCTTGCCGACCGGGAACCTGCCTGGGCGCAATCCGGCGGAACAGGCTTCTGCGCCAGCCCCTGCCCTGGATGCATCCTCTGCGCATTCTTCATCCCCAGCTTCACCGCGCATTGCGCGTGCCGTAACGGTCGGTCAGCCCCCCGCTGAAAATAGCATGGAAAACCCCCGGCCTCGGCAGAGCAGGATGGCTTGGTGATCGAGACCAGCTCGGATGCAAAGCCCTTTTGCACCGCCCAGACTGCATGGTCTGGCACTCCATCGCGCGCACCGGATTGTTGCCGATGCCCGCGGCGCCCTGCATGCAGTCATCCTCGATCTGCGAGATCGTCGCGTTCACCGCGCGCACGTGGTCCAGCGCGAAGCGGGCGATATCCTCGGCAGTCGGTTCGTCCGGGCCGGGATCGCGGCTGTTGTCGGTGATGGTGATCGCGTGCAACTCCGCCTCTTCCAAAGCCTCTTCGTAGATCGCGGCATAGTCCGGCAGGCACTGCATCGCCGCCTCATCGAGATATTGCGACGCAGCGGCTCGCACAGCCTCTTTCGCGCCGCGACCGGAGGGGACATCCGCCAGAAGCTGACGGAATGCCCCCAGCACTGCCGGATCGCCTTCGATCATGGTGCGGCGAAGATGCAGCGGCTGGATGCGGGGCCGAAGATCGACACCGAAGCGGGCGCGCATTGCATCGGCGATCGGCTCAAGCGACGCACCGATGCGCCAGGCATCCGCAAGGCCCTGCAACGAGACCGGCAAAGCGTCGACTTCCGCGGTCAGCGCGGTCACGTATTCATCGCTTGTCCTCAGGGCGGGCGGCGCGATGCGATCCTGCAGCCCTTGCCTTGCGTCAGGCAGGATATCCTCATCGGCGATCCGTTCGGCCCGCCGCAAAAGCTGATCGAGCGCACCGTTCTCCTTGCTGCCGGCGGAAAGTCCGGGCAGGTCGCGGTCGATCTCGGCACGCAGGATATCGGTTCGGATCTCGCGCGCGCGAAGCGCCAGCCCCGCGTCAGGCCCGGCAATTTGCTGTCGAAAGCTCTGCCGCGCGATCCCGGACCCCGGCCTTCATCTGCTCGATCCGGTCAAGGGGACCGGCCGTGCTGGAAAGCGCCCGCGCCTCGTCCAGCGCGACCTCGGCCCGACGCGGGGTTTCCGCCACATCGGTCAGGCGCTTGCCCATTTCCCGATAGCCCGCTGGTGTCCGATGACATGGGCACCGGCAAACCCCACATCGTCCATGCCCTGTCCCTGTTCGCAATCCTGCCGGATGAAACGGGCCAGCGCATGGCGTTCCGCATCGCTCAGCAGCTCGAACGTCGCATCGGTGAGGGCCTCGGCCAGTTCGCCCTGCAGGTTGGAGATCACCGTCCCGCGCATGTCCTTGCCTTCTCTTCATCCTGCACCGCTGCGGGGTTTTTGCTGCGCGGCGCCCCAACGGCAGATCCCGTGAGTGACACCATGCGGACCGGCGGCGCTTGCCTGGGCCGCCGCCCGGCTCGGGCACCGGGCGGCGCTTTTCGCGGCAGGGGCTTAGTTGGCGGATTGCAGATAGCCCTGCCAGCGCGCGAGGAAGGCGTCGCGGCCGGCGGCCGCCTCGGCCTCGTCGGTGGCAAAGACCTTGATCTCGTCGATCGCGGGCAGGTCGGCATGGTCGCCCACCACGATGTCGCTGCGGGTCGGACGGCGGAAGGTGCTTTCCAGCAGCGCGACCTGGGTTTCCCTGGACAGGATCGCGTCCATCGTCCGCCGCCCCAGTTCGGGATTGGGCGCGCCCTTCACCAGCGCCATGAACTCGGTCGAGGTGAAGGTGCCCTCCTCGGGATAGACCAGCGAAATCTCGGACTGGCCGCCGGCGACATAGGCATAGGCATTGGCCTCGAAGGTCAGCCCGGCCACGAATTCACCCTGCGCCACGCCGCGCAGGATCGACGAGGCCGAGCTGTTCACCGTCACGTTCTGCGCCAGCTTTTCCAGCGCATCGGGGCCCATCAGCTGGTCGATCCCCCACAGGATGGTATAGGCGGTCGAACTGTTGTTCGGATCGGCGATGGCCAGCTTGCCCTTCCAGGCGGGGTCCAGGAAATCCTGCCATTTCGTCGGGGCGGGAATGTCGCCAAGCTGGTCGGTGTTCACCATCGCGACCACGACATGGCTGAAGGTCGCGGCCCACAGATCCTCGGGCTGGTGCAGCGCCGCAGGGATCGCGTCGAGCTGGGTCGAGCGATAGGGCTCGAACAGGTCGCGAAAACCGCCGAGGGTGTTTTCGCTCGAACTCCAGAACAGGTCGGCCTGCGGGGCGGAGGCCTCGGCCTCCAGCCGGCGCAGAAGCTGGCCGCTGCCGCCGGTGATGGTGCTGAGCGAGATCTGCGGCTCAAGCTGGCGCAGGCTGTCGGTCACCGCCTCGACCGCCTGGGCGGGCGCAGGCGTATAGACGACGACCGTGCCGCCGGCATCCTGCGCCAGGCCGATTGCCGGCAGCAAGCTGGCGGCCAAGCCGCACAGCACGACGCGGCGGGTAAATCCAGGGTTCATGTCTTTCCTCCTCTGCATTCCGGGGTGATGGCTCTGTGTGACGCTCGCCGGCCTCTCCCGGCCGGGCCGGCGGCGTGGGGCCTAGCGGGACGAGAACAGCTCGACCTGGAACAGCTTGGTCGCGACGAAGATCGGCAGCAGGATCACCGCCAGCAGCAGCACCCCCATGGCCGAGGCCTGCGCCATCAGGTTGCTGTCGATCAGCTTGTAGATCTGGATCGGCATGGTCTCGCGCCCGCCGGAATAGACGATGATCGAGGCGCTGAGTTCGGACACCGTCACCGCCCAGGTCAGCACCATGGCCGAGGCGATGGCGGGCACCATCAGCGGCAGCACCACCTTGAAGAAGCTGGGCACCGGGGCCACGCCAAGGCTGATCGACGCCTCCTCGATGGAATCGGGGATGTTGTAGAGCGTGGACGAGGCGCTGCGCATCGAGAAGGGCAGCCGCCGGATGACATAGGCCAAGACGACGATGGCCCCGGTTCCCGTCAGATGCAGCCAGCCGCTGTTGAAGGACATGGCGAGGCCGATCCCGATCGCCGTGCCCGAAAGCGCCAGCGGCAGGGTGCTGAGATAGTCCAGCGCCGGGGTGAACAGGTTCTTCTTCTTGACGATCATGTAGCTGACCAGCGTGCTGGCGGCGATGCCGATCAGCGTGGCGACGGCGGAATAGGCCAGCGTGTTGAGGATCGGCGTGGGATTGGTCAGCAGCAGCCGCTCGAAATTCGCCAGCGTCCATTCGCCCCAGCGCATCACCGGCCCGCGCGAGACGGTGAAGGCCCCCGCAACCAGCATGGCCAGCGGCATCAGCGACACGATCGCCACCGCACCCGCCGCCCCGCCGATCAGCCAGCCCTGGCGGCCCGACAGCGGCACCGGCCGGGCATTGCGGCCCTGCACCACCTGGTAGCGCCCGCGCGACAGCACCCAGCGCTGCAGGAACAGCACGATCACGATCAGCCCGACCGCGACGCTGGCCAGCGTGCTTTGCATCACCGGGTCGGCGCCTCCCTCGGCCACGGCGGCCTGGTAGGTCATCACGGAAAGCAGCCGCACCTTGCCGCCCAGGATCGACGAAGTGCCGAAATTGCCCATGACCATGGTAAAGACCAGCAGCGCGCCGGCCATGACCGAGGGCATGATCACCGGCACCAGCACCTTCAGCCGCGACCGGGCGGGCGAGGTGCCGAGGCTGCGGGCGGCCTCTTCCAGTTGCACGTCGAAGCCGCGGATCGCCGCCAGCGTGCTGATATAGACATAGGCGTAATAGGTGAAGGTCAGCGAGACGATCAGCCCCGGCCAGCCGTAGAAGCTGGGCAGGACGATGTCCACGTTGCGCAGCGCGCGGGTGACAACGCCGTTGTTGCCGACCAGCATCAGCCAGGTCTGCGCGGCGATGACCTCGGGGATCACCAGCGCGATCAGCGGCAAGAGCGCCAGCGCCGACTTGCCGGGAAACTCGTAGCGCGAGGCCAGATAGGCCAGCGGCACGCCCAGGCAGACCGAAAGCCCCGTCACCGCCGTCGCCAGGACCAGCGTGTTGCGCACGGCCTCGAGATAGCGCGGATCGGCCAGCAGCTGCGCCCAGCCGTTCCGTTCGCCGCCGCCGAAGCTGCCGGTCAGGATGGTCAGCAGCGGATAAAGCAGGAACACCACCATGACCACCATCGCGGCCAGCGAGATCCACCACCATACGGTGCGATTGCCGGACCCCCCGCTCATGATGCCAGCACCAGGGTCTTCGCCGGGTCGAAGGACAGCTCGACATCGGCGCCGGGCATGTAGCGGTCATGGCCGTCGCCATGGGTTTCCACCGCCAGCGCGACGTCTTGGCCGATTCCGATCAGGTAATGCGTCTTGCCGCCCAGATATTGCCGGCGGCTGACGGTGCCCTGCACGCTGTTGGCGCCGCCCGTGCCCTGCGGGGACAGCGCGATGTCCTCGGGCCGCGCGATCAGCACCGCCCTGGACCCGGCCAGGGGCGCCGGCACGCGCGCCGAAAGCGCATGCCCGCCCAGGCGGACAGTGACCATGCCCGGCGCCGCGCCGGGCGCGTCGATCTCGACCGTATTGGCCGCGCCGACGAAATCCGCGACATAGGACGAGACCGAGTCGCGATAGATCTCGGAGGGCGTGCCGACCTGTTCCAGCCGGCCGCTTTTCATCACCCCGATCCGGTCGGACATGGCCAGCGCCTCTTCCTGGTCGTGGGTCACGAAGACGGTGGTGATCCCGGCCTCGCGCTGCAATTCGGTGATGGTGTCGCGCACCTGCACCCGCAGCTTGGCGTCCAGGTTCGACAGCGGCTCGTCCATCAACAGCACCGTCGGCTGGATCACCAGCGCGCGGGCCAGCGCGACCCGCTGGCGCTGGCCGCCCGACAGCGCCGCCGGATGCCGCCCGCCCAGATGGCCCAGGCCCACGCGTTCCAGCGCCTCGCCGACCTTGCGCCGGATCGTGGCGCCGTCCTGGCCGCGCGCCCGCAGCCCGTAGGCCACGTTGTCGTTCACGGTCTTGTCGGGAAACAAGGCGTAATCCTGGAACACCATGCCGATGTCGCGCCGATGCGCCGGCAGGCCGGTCACGTCCTTGTCGCCGAACAGGATCCGCCCCGCCGCCGCGTCGATGAAGCCCGCGATGGTGCGCAGAAGCGTGGTCTTGCCGCAGCCCGACGGGCCCAGCAGCGTGAAGAACGATCCGGGCTCGATCCTCAGCGAAAGCCCGTCGATGACCAGGTGATCGCCATAGGCGACGCCCAGTTTCTGGATATCAATCCCCATTCCCTCTGTCTCCTCCCCAGAAGTCGCCTAGCGCATCGCGCGCTGGACCAGATCCAGCGCGTCGCGATGCCGCGCCGGATCGCCCGCCGCCAGGATGCGCGGGCCGCTCGACAGGGTCAGCGGTTGGCCGTCCCAGTCGGTGACGACCCCGCCCGCGCCCTCGATGATCGGCGCATAGGGGGCAAGGTCGTGGATCTTGAACTGCGTGTCGATATGGACATCCGTCCGCCCCGAGGCCAGCAGCCCGAAGCTGAGGCAGGCGCCGCCATAGATGCGCCAGGCCGTCGCCTCGCGCAGCGCGTCCAGCGCCGGATATTCCTCGGGGTGGAAGAAATCCGGGTTGCAGACCGACAGGATCGCGGCGCCGATGTCGGCGCAGGCCCGCGTCCGGCACGGGCTGCCGTTCAGCAGCGTCGGCCGGCCCGCGACCCCCAGCCAGCGATTGCCGCCCGAGGGGTGGTCGATCACGCCGATCACCGGCTTGCCGCGATGCATCAGCGCGATCAGCGTGCCGAATACCGGCATCCCCGCGATGAAGGGTGCGGTGCCGTCGATGGGGTCCAGCACCCAGACGAATTCCGCATCCGGGTCCGAAGCGTCCTGTTCCTCGCCCACGACGCCATGGTCGGGATGGGCGTCCGAGATCAGTTCGCGCAGCCGCATCTCGATGGCCAGGTCCATGTCGGTGACGAAACTGCGGTCGGCCTTCATCTCGATCGCGCGGTCCTGCGCGACCACGTCCAGAAGCATCCGGCGGCTTTCATCGGCAAGGATTGCGGCAAAGCCGGCCAGGCGATCCAGGACCGCGTCATTCGATTTGCTGCTGTTCGTCAACACCTTGGTTCTTTCTCCTGATATCCTGCGCCGCTTGCGGGCAACGCGCCGCGCATGGGCAAGGCCGATGCGACCCCGGATGCCGGTGCCACCCTGCCCCGGCTGAAACCGGGGCACCCCTGCCCTTTTTTCCGATTTGCGGACGCCCTGTCGCGCACGCGCCGTCAGATTCGCCCTTCGATACCGAAATGTTGCATTTTGTAGCAAATGCGTCAATCTGTAATTTGCATGCACCGGGTGGGGAAGGCTAAGTGAAAGCAGACGGCCCCTGCGCAGCGATTGGAGAAGCCATGTGGCAAGAAGAGCGCCATCAGAAAATACGGGCGATGCTGGCATCGTTCGGCCAGGTCTCCATCGACCGGATCGTCGAAAGCTTCGGCGTGTCGCGCCAAACCGTCCGGCGCGATCTGATCGAGATGGAACAATCTGGAATATTACGCCGCGTCCGCGGCGGCGCCGTCCCGGTCGAAACCGAGGACATGGAGTTCAGCGTCCGCATCACCCAGCGCCTGCAGGAAAAGCGTGCGATCTGCGTGGCGGCGCTGCAACTGCTGAAAAGCCAGCAGACCATCTTCATGGATGCAGGCTCGACCACCACGATCATGGCCGAGGTGCTGGCCGGACCGACCGGCCTGACCGACCTGACCGTGATCACCAATTCGCTGGAAGTGGCCATGCGCCTTGCGCAGAACACGCCCGAGAACGGGGTCCGGGTGCAGCTTCTGCGGGGGCCGGTCAGGCGCGACCCGCTGGAAACCTGGGGCGGGGCCACGGTCGCCGACATCTACAGCTATCACGCCGACATCGCCCTTCTCTCGCCCCTTGGGGTGGATGCGGCGTTGGGCGCGACCTATCATCACCTCTACGGGGCCGAGATCGCAGAGGCGATGGCGCGCCAATCGACCAAGACCGCGATTCTTGCCGATCATGCGAAAATAGGCGTGACCAGCCGGAAATGCGTCTGCCCGACGGCCGAGATCGACTGCCTGGTCGTCGATGCCAAGGCGCGCGCGCGCAGCGGGTTCCCCGCGCTCGAGAACGCGGTCGCGCGGCTGATCGTGGCGGAAAACTGACCGGCGGCGATTGCCGAAAACCCACCGACCAACTGGAATCCCTTGCCGCAATGGTTTAGTTTCTGATCCATGAAACGGCTCGATCGCAAGAACGTCCTGATCACCGGCGGCGCCAAGGGGGCCGGCGCGGCCAGCGTCCGGCTGTTCGTTCGCGAGGGGGCACGGATCATGATCGCCGACCGCGACGGCGAGGCCGCGCGCCTGCTGTCCGAGGAACTGACCCAGGCCGGGCACGAGGTGCATTGGGTCCGCGCCGACGTCTCGCAGGTCGAGGACGCCCGCGCCGCCCATGACGCCGCCTGCCGGCAGCTGGGCGAGATCGACGTGCTGTTCAACCACGCGGGCATCATGCTGGTGAAGCCCTTTCTCGACTGCACGCTCGAGGAATGGGACGAGCTGATGGACAACAACGCCAAATCGGCCTTTTTGATGAGCCGCCTGGTGCTGCCGCAGATGCTGGAACGCGGCAAGGGCACCCTGGTCTTTACCTCGACCACCGGCGTGCGCGCCGCCACCCATCTCGAGGCGCTCTATTGCGCCTCCAAGGCGGCGATGCACCAGCTGGCGCGCGCGCTGGCCGTGGAATATCGCGACCAGGGCATCCGCTGCAACCTGATCTGCCCCAGCTTCGTGCGCACCCAGCATGGCGAGCATGAGATCGAGCAGCTGCGCAGCTATGGCGTGCTGGCCTCGGAAGGCGACGTGAACGCGATGCAGGGCCGCATCTGCGAGCCGGAAGAAGTGGCCGAGGTGGCGCTGTTCCTGGCCTCGGATGCGTCCAGCTTTGTCAACGGGGCCGAAGTCTTCGTCGACAACACCTTCACGGCGGTCTGACCCGTGCTTTGGGGCTTGCGACCGCTTGAGCCCAAGGCGGCCTATGGCCTGGCGGTGGACCTGCTGCAGCGCCAGATCCATTCCGGCCTGCTGCTGCCGCAGGAACGCCTGCCCGCCGAACGCCAGCTTTCCGACAAGTTCGGCATCAGCCGCGTGACCCTGCGCGAGGCGCTGCGGGTGCTGGAGACGAACCAGTATATCAGCGTCCGCCGCGGCGCGCAGGGCGGCGCCTTCGTCTCGGACCAGGACCGGCTGAGCCAGCTGGCCAGGCGGCGCATTTCCCGCGCCCCCGCCGCCTCGATGCGGGTGGTGGAATACCTGGTCGTGAACCAGACCGCCGCCGCGCGCTTTGCCGCAAGGCGCCGGGGCCCGGCCGAACTCAAGAAGATGCGCGAGGCCCTGGCCCTCATGCGCAATGCAGACGACGCGCCGCGGCGCAAGCAGGCCGAGACGCTGTTCCTGCTGGCCGTGGCCGACGGCGCCCAGAACGCGCTTTTGTCCCGCGGGGTCGAGGATGCCCTGGCCGAACTGTTCCTGCCCTTCGAGACCGCGCCCGAGGCCCAATCGGTTGCCGAAACCGTCGCCGCCTATCAGCGGCTCCACGATGCGCTGGATGCTGAAAATCTGGACGATGTCGAGGGGGCAATGGACGTTCTGAATGCAAGGCTTTGGGGCGCCATTCGCCGGATCACCCGCTCGGCAGCCTGAATCGGCGGGCAGCGCAAGAAAGTCTTGACAGACCCGGAGCGGATCTAATGGTATGAAGGGCATACCAATGGTCCAATAGGGAATGGCATGAACATCGAGTCGAAAGCCCTGGCCCAGGCGCCGCTGGCCGGCCGCCTGGCGGGGCGCACCGCGATCATCACCGGCGGCGCGAACGGCATGGGCCTTGCCGCCGTGCGCATGTTCGCCGAGGCCGGCGCGCGTGTCGCGATCCTCGACATCGCCGCCGAGGCCGGCCGCGCCGCCGAAGCCGAGCTGGCCGCCGCGGGCCGAGAGGTCATGTTCATCGAAACCGACGTCACCCGCTCGGAGGCGGTGCGCGCCGCGCTGGCGCGGATCAACACGGAATGGGGGCCGGTGGACACGCTGTTCAGCCATGCCGGCACCATCATCGTCAAGCCGCTGCACGAATCCACCGACGAGGATTACGACCGCCTGATGGCGATCAACGTGCGCTCCGCCTTCATCGTCTGCCGCGAGGTCGTCAAGCAGATGCGGGAAAACGGCGGCGGTTCCATCGTCATCACCTCGTCCATCGGCGGCGAGAAGGGCTTCGCGCTGGAAAGCATCTATTGCATGAGCAAGGGCGCGGTGCTGCAACTGGCACGCTCGATCGCCATCGAATACCGCGACCAGGGCATCCGCACCAACGCGGTCTGCCCCGCCTTCGTCAAGACCGCCCACGGGTTGCGCGAGATCGAGGAACTGGACGGCCTGGGCCAGAACTGGAACGAGGCCGACCTGCACGCCGTCCAGGGCCGGCTTTGCGAACCCGAAGAGGTCGCCGCCGCCGCCTTGTGGCTGGCCTCGGACGAGGCAAGCTTCGTCAACGGCACCGCGCTTTACGTCGATAACGGCTGGTATGCCAAGGGCTGACCCTTGCGCGTCGGAAAACAGGAAACAGGGAGAAACGACATGAAAACCATCCTGACCGCCACCGCCGCCGGTCTTTTGCTGACAGGCGCGGCCTCGGGTTTCGAGCCGGAATCGGACCGGACCATCAAGCTGATGCAGGCCGACTGGACCTCGATGCTGGTCAATACCGAGATCCTGAACATCATCCTGTCCACCTATGGCTATGACGTGGAAAAGGTCATTGCCGACGACAGCGCCCGCTATCCGGGCTTTGAATCCGGCGACCTGACCATGGCGGTCGAGACCTGGCAGACGACGCAGGACAAGGCCTTCAACGCCTCGGTCGCGACCGGCAAGGTCTTGGACATGGGCGAGCTTGGCCCCCATGCGCGCGAGGACTGGTGGTATCCCGCCTATATGGCCGAGCAATGCCCCGGCCTGCCCGACTGGCAGGCGCTGAAGAATTGCGCCGAGGCGTTTTCGTCGCCGGAGACCGCGCCCAAGGGCCGCTACCTGGGCGCGCCGGTCAGCTGGGGCGGCTTCGACGAGGAACGGATCGAGGCGCTGGACCTGCCCTTCGAGGTGGTCCATGCCGGCACCGACGCCGCCATGTTCGCCGAGCTGCAATCGGCCTATGAACGCAAGGCGCCGATCATCCTGTGGGTCTATACCCCGCATTGGGCGCCCTCGGTCTTCGAGGGTTCCTTCGTCGAGTTCCCGCTCTACGAAGATGCCTGCTACAACGATCCGTCCTGGGGCGTGAACCCCGACAAGGCCTATGACTGCGGCAAGCCGCAGGGCTGGATCAAGAAGATGGCCTGGGCCGAGGGCGAGCAGCTCTGGCCCTGCGCCTATGACATCCTGCGCAAGTTCACCATGGACGGCGACGAGGTCGGCCAGCTGGTCTACAAGGTCGATGTCGATGGCCGCAGCGTCGAGGAGGTGGCCATGGAATGGGCGACCGAGAACGAGCCCAAGTGGCGCGAATGGGCAACCTGCGCCGCCAATTGACGCAACTTGGACAGGGAGAGGCCGGGACGCGGCCTTTCCCGGACCGGAAGGCCCGTCATGGCTGACATTTCCCCCGACACCCTGCGCGGCAGGCGGCCTTTCCGTCGCTTGTGGTCCGGCCTGCTGGTCGCCGCCGTGATCCTTGCCCTGCTGGCGGCCGCACCGCTGATGCCGCCGTCATGGCGCGCGGTGCCCGAGGCGCTGCGCTGGCCCCTGTCGGACTGGATCGCGGCAGGGATGAACTGGCTGGCGCGGGACGCCGCGATCGCCGGCGTCCATTTCGCCACCGTCACCCGCGCGCTGGCCACGGCCGCGCAATGGCCGATCGAGGCGTTGCAGGTGGTGCTGGCCAAGGGCTGGGTGCAGGGCGCGGGGTTCAACAAGGTGCAGATCGCCCCGCCGCTCAGCTGGCTGGGGGTCACGCTGGCCACCGCGCTGCTGGCCTGGCGCATCTCGGGGCCGGGACTTGGCGCGATGACGCTGCTCGCCGGGCTTTACCTGGCGCTGTTCGGGCTGTGGACCTCGGCCATGACGACGCTGGCCTCGGTGCTGCTTTGCGTTCTGGCCGCGCTGGTGCTGGGCCTTGCCATCGGCATCCGCGCCCATCGCTCGCCGGGGATGGAGCCGGCGGTGCGGGCGGTGATGAACGTCATGCAGACGGTGCCGATCTTTTCCTACCTGCTGCCGACGCTTCTGCTGTTCGGCTATGGCCCCAGCGCCGCGCTGTTCGCCACCGTCGTCTATGCGCTGCCGCCGATGGTCCATGCGACCGTGCTGGCCCTGCGCTCGGTCCCGGCCGAGACGCTGGAGCTGGCGCGCATGACCGGCTGTTCGCGCCGCCAGACCCTGTGGCGGGTCGAGCTGCCGGTGGCCCTGCCCCGCCTTGCCATCGGGCTGAACCAGGTGGTGATGATGACGCTGAACATGGTCATCATCGCCTCGATGATCGGCGCCGGCGGGCTTGGCTATGACGTGCTGCGCGCGCTGCGCCGCCTCGACTTCGGCGCGGGTTTCGAGGCCGGGATGGGCATCGTCGCGCTGGCCGTGGTGCTGGACCGGCTGACGCAGGCCGCCGCGCGCAACCAGTCCGTCGGGCGCCGCAGGCTCTGGTCCCGCCGCGACGGCCTGATCCTGCTGGCCCTGCTGGCGGTGCCGACCGGGCTGAGCCTGGCGCTGCCCGCGCTGGCGGTCTGGCCCAAGGCGCTGAGCCTGACCTCGGCGCCATTCTGGAACGCGGCGGTCTCCTTCATCAACCAGCATTTCTACGACCCGCTGGAAGCAATCCGCACCTTCATGCTGCTGAAGGTGATGAACCCGTTCCGCGATGCGCTTGCGGCCCTGCCCTGGCCCATCGCGGTGGTCCTGCTGGCCCTGGCCGGATGGCGGCTGGGCGGCTGGCGCGTCGGCGCCGGCATCGCCGCGATGGCGATGTTCGTCGTCGTCACCGGCTATTGGCTGCCCGCGACGGGATCGGTCTACCTGACCGTGCTGGCGGTGCTGGTCGCGCTGGCGGTGGGGATGCCCTTCGGCATCTGGATCAGCGCCCGCAAGCGCTGGCACCAGGGTGTGCAACTGGCGCTGGACACGCTGCAGACCCTGCCGACGCTGGTCTATCTGCTACCCGCCGTCATGCTGTTCCGCAACGGCGATTTCTCGGCGCTGATCGCCATCACCAGCTATGCGGTCGCGCCCGCCATCCGCTACGGCATGGACGCGATGGCGCATGTGCCCTCGGAACGGGTCGAGGCCGCCGCCATGTGCGGATGCAGCAAATGGCAGACCTTCCGCCATGTCCGCCTGCCCGCGGCCCTGCCCACGCTGCTGCTGGGCGTCAACCAGACGGTGATGATGGCGCTGTCGATGCTGGTCATCGCCGCGCTGGTCGGCACGCGCGAGCTGGGGCAGGTCGTGTTCACCGCCCTGTCCCAGGGCCAGCCGGGGCCGGGCATCACCGCCGGGCTTTGCGTCGCCTGCATCGCGCTGATCGCCGACGCGCTTCTGAAATCCGGCGCGGCCCGTGCCGCCCGACACCAGGGAGAGGCCCATGCCTGACACCCCCGCTTCCCGCCCCGTCGCCATCTCGGCCGAGGGCGTCTGGAAGGTCTTCGGCACCGATGCAAGCGCCTTCCGCAATCGGCCGCCCGAGGCTCGCACCCCCGAGGCCATGGCCCGCGACCGCCTGGTCGGCGCCGTCCGCGACGCCGGCTTCCAGATCGGCCGGGGCGAGGTCTTCGTCATCATGGGCCTGTCGGGCTCGGGCAAGTCCACGCTGCTGCGCTGCCTGACCCGGCTGATCGAACCCAGCGAGGGACGCATCCTGTTCGACGGCCAGGACATCCTGTCCCTGGGGGAAAAGCCGCTGGCCGCGTTGCGCCGCAAGCGTATGGGGATGGTGTTCCAGCATTTCGCCCTGCTGCCCAACCGCACCGTGCTGGGCAATATCGCCTTCCCGCTGGAGATGCAGGGCATGGACCGCGACCGGGCCGAGGCGCGCGCCCGCGAACTGGCCGAGGTCGTGGGCCTGACCGGGCGCGAGCACCGCTTCCCGGCGGAACTGTCGGGCGGCCAGCAGCAGCGCGTGGGCATCGCCCGCTCGCTGGCCACCGACCCGGAATTCTGGTTCCTGGACGAGCCCTTCTCGGCGCTGGACCCGTTGATCCGCGCCGACCTGCAGGCCGAGGTGCAGCGGCTGCAGCGCGAACACACCCGCACCACGATCTTCGTCACCCACGACCTGGACGAGGCGATCCGGCTGGCCGACCGGGTGGCGATCATGGAAAGCGGCCGCATCGTCCAGATCGGCACGCCCGAGGAGCTGGTCACGCGTCCGGCGACCGATTACGTCCGACGCTTCGTCGCCAAGGTGCCGCCCGCGCGCGTGATCCGGGTGGCGTCGCTGATGACGCCCGCGCACGAAGCAGCCGCGGGCGAGCAGGTCAGCGCCGATGCCACCATCGCCGAGATCGCCCCGAAAATCGTGGCGCAGGGCGGCCCGCTTTGCGTGCTGGACGCGCGCGGCCGCCCGGTCGGCTCGCTTGACCGGCAGGTCGCGCTGCAAACCCTTGCCGCGGTGTCCGGCATCCCGGTTCCCGTAGCAGAACATCGAGGTGATCAGGCCCGATGAACCGATGGCTCGATCCTTGCTCTATCGACCGGGGTCGTCGTTCGCGGGCGGACGGCCGGCCCGGTGGATTGCGCCGTTCTTTTGGGGAATCGTTTCCCAGGGCGTGATGCTGGCGCCCGAGGATACGCGCCGCCGATCCTCCGGCCAGGAACGTCCCGGCCTCAGCCTCCGATTGCCTGCACACAGGCTCGAGCCGCGTCGCGGCCGTTGATCGTGATGGCAAGGGCGGCCAGATCTGCCGGAATGGCAGGAACGCGGAAGATCGTCGTGAAGCTCCAGCCGAAGCTCATCGGCGCGCCGCCGATGGAAGAACCGGGAACGCTGCCCAGGCGACCCATGCCCAGCATCCAGCTTGCCGCCGTTGCACGAATGGCCGTCGGATAGCCAGTCGGCGCAGCGGCGTTCAGCCCGGTCTGTCCGCCGCCCATGCAGCAACCGACCAGCGCGACGATCAACGGCAGCGCCGCCGGGTGGCGGTTCCGGCCGCCTCCCGCGCGACGACCGGATCGGTGTCGAATATGGCGATATCCTCGTCTCGGACGGCCATCAGCCTTGCGATCTGCCGCCCCGAAGTTCCCGCGCCGATGATGGCGAGCCCGGCTTGCGGTCCGTCATTCCGACACCTCCCTGTCCCTCAATCGGCCCAGACGTCGCCCAGCAACCGCACCCAGTTCCCGCCCATGACCTTTTCGATCCGCGACCGCGTCCAGCCGCGCCTTTCCATCGCCGCGGTCAGGTTCGGGAAATCCTTGATCTCGCGCATCCCGTCGGGATTGATGATCTCGCCCAGATCGGTCAGCAGGCGCCCCACCCCCTTGTCGCGCGAGATCCATTCGAAGAAGCGCTGGTCATAGCCTTGGGTGAAATCGGTGCCGATCCCGACCGCATCCTCGCCGACCAGGTTGATGATGTATTCGATAGCCTCGAGATAATCCGCCAGGTCCGAGGCCGGTCCGTTCTTCAGGAAGGGCGGGAACATCGTCACCCCGACGAAACCGTCATGCTCGGCGATGAAGCGAAGCTGCTCGTCCGTCTTGTTGCGCGGATGCGCCTTCAGCCCGGCGGGAAGGCAATGCGAATAGGCGACGCGCTGGCTTGATGCCCGGATGGCGTCCTCCGAGGTCTTGGGCCCGACATGGGACAGGTCGCACAGGACGCCCAGCCGGTTCATCTCGGCCAGCAGGTCATGGCCGAAATCGGACAGCCCGCCGTCCCGGCCTTCATAGCAGCCCGAGCCGACGTAGTTTTGCGTGTTGTAGGTCAGCTGCACGATCCGCAGGCCGAGGCCGTGAAACAGCTCCAGCCGGTCCAGCCGGTCCTCGATCCCCGAGGTGTTCTGCCAGCCCAGCACGATGCCGGTCTTTCCGGCGGCCTTTGCCTCATGGATATGATCGACCGCGGTCACTTGCATGATCAGGTCGGAATGATCGGCGATGTCCTTGCGCAGCTTGGCGACATTGCGCATCGTGTCGCTGAAGTTCTCCCAGACGCAGCAGGTGCAATTGGCGGCGGTCACGCCCCCCTCGCGCATCGCCTCGTAGACGGAACGGTCGAAGTTCGAGACGTTCAGCCCGTCGAAGACAATGATATCGTCGTGCAGTGCGGTCATGTCGGATCCTTGGGTCTTGCTTGCATTGTTGGGAGGGGAGCGCCAATCGGTGCCGGCGCTCCATGGCACGGGGCTATCGAACCGCGCCCGCCGCTGTGGGTTGGAGGTTGTCCCTTGCATCCGCAACGCTGATTTCCTCGATCGGCTTGCCGGCGGTTTCCTTGATGAGATAACCGCCCAAAGCGGAAACCAGGCCAAGCGCGACAAGATAGACGTCATAGATCCAGCCGCTGTCATGGGCGTTCAGCCAAGCGTAGAGATAGGGCGCCGTGCCGCCAAAGATCGCCGCCGCGGTCGAGGTGATCCAGCCGACCGAAGTGGCGCGGGCATGGGTCGGAACCTGCTCCGAGACCAGTGCCGGATACATGCCGGCCAGCAGGCCCCAGACGAACAGGCAGATCAATTGTGCAACGAACAGCGTCCAGGGGGCATCCGTCACCATCCACGAGACCGGGAAGGAGATGATGACCACGCCGAAGCCGAAGGCCATGACCATCGCGCGCCGCCCCACCTTGTCGGCCAACCAGCCGGAAACAGGCAGCCATGCCAGGCAGATGATCTGCGCGAACAGCGTGGCGCGATAGGCACCGGCGGGGTCCATGCCCTGGCTGATGGCGTTCGAGGCGGCGAAGGTGACCCAGGTGTAGTAGGCCGCGTTGACCACGGCCGAGATCATCACGATGTTGCGGGCGATGATCCAGATCTGGCGTTGCGTCAGCCTGGGGCGCGTGGCCGACTTCTCATCCTCCAGCACCTGCTTCTCGAAGGCATGGCTTTCCGAGGCGCCGCGGCGCAGGATCAGCGCATAGATCCCCAGACCCCCGCCCAGGGCGAAGCCGACGCGCCAGCCCCAGGCGTTCATCGCCTCGGCCGACAGGATCGAGGTCAGAAGCGCGGCGACCCCGGTGGCGGCGATCACGCCCACCAGCACGCTGATATAGACCGCGCTGGACCAGAAACCCCGGCTTTTGGCCGGCGCGATTTCCGCGACATAGGTGAAGGACACGCCGGTCTCGCCGCCATGGGCCAGGCCCTGGAGCAGCCTCAGCATGAACAGCATGACCGAGGCCCATGCACCGACGCTCTCGAAGGTCGGCAGGACGGCGATGCCGAGACTGCCGAGCGCGACGAGGCACATCGTCGCGACCAGCGCGTTCTTGCGGCCATAGCTGTCGCCGAAGCGGCCGAACACCCAGCCGCCGATGGGCCGGGCGATGAACCCGCCGGCAAAGGCCAGCAAGGTGCTGAGCAGGGCCGAGGTCGGATCCTCCTTGTCGAACAGGTTCACCGACAGGTAGACCGAGAACATGCCGTAAAGCGTCCAGTCGAACCACTCCAGCGCGTTGCCTATGGCCGCGACGCGAAGGGACTTCAGCTGTTTACGGTCGAAGGGTGGTGGTGTTGCAGACATGTAGCCTCCCCGTGGGCTGGTTGGGCCTGATCACGCTTCTTCTGGTTTCGGGCTCAGAGACCCGCCGTGATCGGGCTGGGATCAAGGATCGCCTTGCGCAGGCGGTCGGGCATCGGTGCCGATTTCGCCGTGGCATAGTCGATCCAGACGCAACGGGCCGAGCCGCGCGCATAGACGATGCCGGGATCGCCGGCGTCCGTCAGTTCGTAATCGGTGTCGAAGCTGCTGCGTCCCGGATTGGACGCGGTCATGGTGACGATGACGCTGGCCGGATGATGCAGCTGGCGCAGGAAGGTCATCGAGGCGTTGACGATGACCGGCCCTTCGCCATGGCCCAGCCCGGCGCCGAAGCCCATCCGCTGAAACCATGTCAGGCGGATTTCTTCTGCAAAACGGAAATAGACCGTGTTGTTCACGTGACCCGCCGCATCCATGTCGCCCCAGCGGACCGGAATCGACATGCGGGCCAGCAGGCGGGGCGCGGCCTGGTCCTCCATCAGCCGGCGTGCCGCAGGCCAAGGGTGGCGCGCGCCTCGTCGGTGGTGGCGGGCCTGCGGCCCAGCAGGCCCATGATCGCGACCATCCTCTCGACCAGCGCGGCGTTCGACGGGGCCAGCACGCCGTCCTCGAGGTAAAGATTGTCCTCCAGCCCCAGCCGGACATGGCCGCCCATCAGCATCGCCTGCGTCGCCACCGGGAACTGGTGGCGCCCGATGCCAAAGATCGCCCAGGCGGCATCCTCGGGCAGCAAGCGCACGAGCGCGGACATGCTGTGCGCATCCGCATCCGCGCCGCCCATGACGCCCAGGCCGATCTGCACCAAGGGCGGCGAGGACAGCACCCCCTTCTTCAGGAAATGCCGGATGATGCCGAGATGCCCCATGTCGAAGGCTTCCAACTCGGGCTTGACCCCTGCCCCCTCGATCAGCCCGGCCATGACGCGCAGGTCGGGGATCGAGTTCAGGAACATCTGCTCGCCGAAATTCATCGCGGCGATGTCGAGGCTGCAGATTTCCGGCCTGAGCCGGACGATATGCTCGACCCGCGCCTCGGGGGTCAGCAGCGCCTCGGCCGCGGATCTGCCGTCGCGGATCTGGTCCGCCGTCACCATGGCGCCATAGCCGGAACTGAGATTGATGATCAGGTCGGGCCGGGCCTGCCGGATCAGCTCCACCGTCTCGGCGTAAAGCGCGAAATCGGTCGAGGCGAGCGTCGTTTCCGGGTCGCGGACATGGACATGGACGATGGCCGCGCCGGCATCGGCGGCCTCGACGGCAGACGCCGCGATCTGTGCGGGCGTGACCGGAACGGCCGGATTCTTGTGCGCGTGATCCGTGCCACCTGTGACGGCACAGGTGATGATGACGGGATTGGCCATGAAGTTCTCCTGATAACGTTCCGGCCGGTCAGCCGGCATGGTAAAGCTGGCGCACCATCTGCATCAGCTTCTGGTCGCGCCACAGGCGCTTGGCTTCCAGCTGGTCGCGCGGCAGTTCGCGCTTGCGCTCGTCGGCAAGGCCCTGGCGCAGCGCCTTGTTCCAGTCCACGCATTTGCCCAGCGAGGCGCCGATGGATTCGTAGACCCCGGCATAGCGTTCGCAATATTCCTCGATCCCCTGGGGCGAGTTCAGATCGATGGTCTCGAACGGTCCGATGAAGGCCCAGCGAAGGCCCAGCCCGTGCTTGATCGTGGCGTCGATATCCTCGCCCGAGGCGATGCCTTCGCTGAACAGCCGGAACGCTTCGTGCAGCACCGCGCCTTGCAGACGGTTCATGACGAAGCCTTCGATCTCCTTCCTGACGACGATCGGACGCTGGCCGACGTCCAGCAGAATGTCCTTTGCGCGTTCGATATGGTTCGCTGCGGTCCAGGGCGCACCGGAAAGCTCGACCAGCGGAATCAGATAGGTCGGATTGACCGGATGGGCCACCATGCAGCGCGCCCGCCCGGCCAGATGCCCGGTAAACGCGCTGGCCGGGATGGTCGAGGTCGAGCTGCACAGTAGCGCATCCGGCGCGGCAAGCGCGTCCATTTCGGCAAATAGCGCCCGCTTCGCCTCCAGGTTCTCGGGCGCCGATTCCTGGATATATTCGGCCCCCGCCAGCGCGTCCGGCAGCGTCGGGGCAATGCGGATGCGGTTTGCAGCAGAGGTGTCGTCCGGCAGCAGTCCTTCCTGCTTCAACATCCCCAACAGCGAACCGATCATGGCCAGGCCCTTTTCGGCGGCCTGCGAATTCGGATCGTAAAGGTTCACGTTCCAACCGGCACGGGCAAAGACGATCGCCCAGCCTTGCCCGATAAGCCCCGCGCCGATGATTGCTGCGGTCTTCATCCAGAACTCCCCGTGATTTTCCTGCGCCCCATCGGACGTCTTTTCGTGCCTGCAAGGATGTTGCAGACAGACCCCTAGGTCTATAGGTATATTTTACCTAGGTAATCGGTGATGGGATGGCGGATGAAATCAAGAAAACGCCTTGATTACAAAGCAATTTTCCTGGGGTTGCCGGTTGCTGCCATTATTGCCCAAGACCGAATCATCATGGATTGCAACGGCGCCGCACTGAGCCTTTTCCGGGCGCGGCGCAGGGATGTCGTCCTGCAACCCTTCTCGGTCCTCTACCCCGACCTGGACGAATTCGAGGCCGCCGGCCGCCGCATGGAACCCTCTCTGATCGGCGGCGTGCCCCAGGACGACAACCGGATCATGCGCCGCCTCGACGGCAGCCATTTCTGGGTGCGGGTTCGGGGCCATGCTTTCAATCCCGCGGTGCCGCATGAAATGACCGCCTGGCTGTTTTCCGAGATCACCGAGGATCGCGATGCGAAGAAGACCGCAATCTCGCTGACCCAGCGCGAGCGGGATGTCGCCGCCCTGCTGGTCGACAAGCTCACCAGCAAGCAGATCGCGATCGCCTTGGGCATCAGCCCCAAGACGGTGGATATCCATCGCGGAAGCCTGCTCAAGAAATACTCCGCAGCATCGACCACGGAGCTTATCGGCATGTTGCGGGCATGAGATCGAGCAATGCCGATTGCGAAACCGGCCTGCGCGATCTGATGGTCCCGTTTCAAATCTGCTTCATGCTGGATGTGGAGGCTGGAAAGCTTCACCAAGGGCAAGGCCTTCATACCGGCCGCCGGTCCGCTCCATGCGGCTGGTAATCTGGGCCTTTCCGCACCCCTGAACGCGCAGGCGAATACGAAGGAGACCATGCGCCCGAAGTGCCGCCGCGTCCAACGAGGCCGGCCACGGCAGCCGGTCGCGCAAGAGCCGCCCAGATCCTCGATGACGATGGCGACGATCCCGTGCCGCCCATTAGTCCGGGGATCCAGTTCCACAAGCTCAACGACGCGGTCAACATTCGATAACTCCACCCGGCCTGGCATATTCGAAGCGGGTTGGGCCTTGGGGGCCTGACGCCCTCACGCAACCAGTCGGACGAGCGCGGCATATCGGACGGAAATACAAAGGCCCGCGGCATCCATCTGTCGCGCGCCCTGTGCGAGGCAGGCTGCAACCGTCATTGCCATGGCTGAGAACCTGGCCGGCAAAGCGGGCGATGGCCGCATGATGCCCCCTCAACACCGGTCATCTGGCGGCATTTCCGATGCCGAGCAGGAGTAGCCAGCTTTGCGCGCCGATTGACCGTGAAGGAAGGATACATCATGAAACCGCGCGACAGCGGATCACGACAGTCGCTTTCGGCTGTTTCGGCACTTTAGTCGAGCTTCGGAAACCCCGGAACCCCTGGTGCCAGATAGTCGACACGGCGGATACTCCGTCATGGCAGCATCCCTATAGGACGGGCATCGGATCCCGAGAGCGGCGGCTCCATACCGCCGGGACAGGATCATATACAGGAAAACGGAATGATCATATCATGAGCCTCAGGGCCGATAAAGACATATGCCCAGTCAAAATAGCATCCGGCCCCGGCAGCGAGGTCCGAGCAGAACTGCTCCGCGTCCATTTTCTCCGTATCAACCAGGCTCATGGTTGAAGCAATCGTCACGGATCCCGAGAACCATTCCTCCCATTTCCCCATATTCGTCTGAATGCAGCTTTTGTAATTCTGGAACATCCTGGGGCATAGGATCAGTTCGGAGAGACGCACTTTCCGGTGGAAAGCCAAAAAACACCTCTAAGCTCGGACTCAAAACGGGATCGCTGGCTATTTTTCGTGATTACCCAACCGCTCCAGGTCGATGCGCGGCCGCGAATCCAGCGCGCCCTCGCGATAGTCGGGATGGTCCTTGTCACGCGGGGTCTTGACGGTCAAAAACGGGGTCCGGCCTTCCTCGCTGACCTCCAGCCTGTTCGGATGCGTCGGCAAGGGAATGCGCTGCTTGACCGCATAGGGCATCGGCCGCGAACAGGCGCTGGCCCTCGGCGTCGATCGTCAGGTTGACGAGAAAATGCTGCGAGGTCTCGGCGCCTTCCTCGGCGGTGTCGCCGGTTGGAAGCGCGCCAGCCGCGTCGATCGCCGCGATCTCCTCGATGCCGCCGCCGCTGGCGTAGAAGCGCCCGGCAGCCGCGCCATAGGCGGCGCCGGCGGTCCAGAGCCCGCCCTCGATCCGGTGCAAGAACTCGCCCGCCCCGCGCGTCGATCCCGGTCAGCGAGCCGTCCAGCGGATTGCCGGCGTAAAGCCGCCCCGCGCTGCGGTCGAGCGCCAGCGCGAATTAGCGGCGCAGCACCTGGATTTTTCGGATCGGGTGCAGGTCATTGGCGTCCAGCACATGGATGAAGCCCGGCGTGCCCGTGTCGAAACCGGGCACCGATCCGTGGTTGCGGACGGACTTACCGAATGCTGCATTCGTCTGGATAGCGCGAGGGACGGTATCTGGACCGCGATTCCAGGCCTGGACATCTGCGGATCGGTCAATCGACTGCGAGGTTCGGAAACCTCGTAGTCGGCCGGCTGCCACCGCCTGGCTGAGCTTGGGCTGATCGTTTATCAAGTCGCCCCTCGTCATCGTCGCGCCGCCGATCAGGCGATGCCGTCAAGAAACCGTGACCTGCAAAATCAGCAGGACGAGCAGCCCAGCCAATATCTGTAGCCAAAGCTTGATTTGTTTGAGGATGGCGATTGTTTCACCTTGATCCTTTCGCATATCGTTCTGATCGGTCGTCATCTCGCGCTCCCTCGCCGGTTATCTAACAGGCACCTGTTATATCATCCAATCCAGACCGGCTTGAGTTCCTCCCCGATCAACTTCCGCTGGGTCAGTCTGGCCGGTGCTTACCCCTTGTCTCGCGGGGAGAACTGCAACGCCTTCCCCGAAGAGGAAACGCGGCCAGGTTGCTGCGGAGGATGCGCGGAGCCTACCGCCCGCTGTGCGGGACTTCATGGCACAGCAAGGATTGCGCGGGCTTTGCGGGTTGTTGCAAGATGGCGAAAGCTCTTCTTGCCCCGCGGATCCGCCATGCCCAAATCCGAGTTCTCTCATATCCTTCAGAGTTTCGGACGGCAGATGGGGCTGCATTCGCAAGTCGTGATCGCGATCGCTCTGGTGATCTGCATGTCGATGGCCACGCTAGGATATTGGGTAAACGCCTATATTCGCAATGTCGAAGTGGAAAGCGCGGCCGATGCCAGCGCCGTCTACATGAACATCATCATCGAACCGCTGCTGCGTGATGTCGAACGAAATGGAACGCTGCCGTCCCGGATCGAATTGCAGCTGGACGAACTGCTGATGCGCCATACCCATGAAACCGCCATCGAGGCGGCGGTGATCTGGTGGCAGGACGGCACCGTGGCCTACAGCACCGACAAGCGGCTGACGGGGCGGCAGATGTCATCCGCCCAATTGGATGCCGCCTTTGGCGGTCAGGTCGTGGCCGAACTGATGGAGAACCTGACCGATCACGGAACTCGGCGGCAAGAGCGGCTGGGCCAGCCCTTGCTGGAGATCTATATGCCCCTGCGCGACCGCGAAAGCGGCCTCGTCACCGCCGTCGGCGAGTTCTATCAGAATGCCGCCGAGCTTCAGGCCCAGATGAACCGCGTCGCGTCGCGGATCTGGGGGGTGGTCGGGCTGACGACCGCGCTGATGCTGACGCTGCTGATCCTGACCGCGAGCCGGGCGCGCCGCATCGTGCGGGCGCAACAGGACGAGTTGCGCCATCGGCTGGACATGTCGCAGCAACTGGCCCGCCAGAACGCGGACCTGCGGCAGACCGCCGAAACGGCCAAGCTGGAGGCGATCAAGGTGAACGAGACCTTGCTGACCCGCATCGGCGCGGATCTGCATGATGGCCCGCTGCAACTGCTGGGGCTGATCGTGCTGCGCCTCAGCGGCCTGCCCTCGGGCCGCGCCGAGGACGCCGCCGCCGCGCGCGAGCGGCAAAAGACCGCAGAGCTGGCCACGCGCACGATGCAGGAGTTGCGGAACCTGGCCTATGGGCTGAGCATTCCCGAACTGGACGGGCTGACGGTGTCCGAAACCCTGTCGCTGGCGATTGCGCGGCATGAAAGCCAGACCGGCACGACAGTCTCGCAACGGCTGGGGGAATTGCCCGACCACCTGTCCGAGCCCGCAAAGATCTGCCTGTATCGCATCGTGCAGGAATCGCTGAACAACGCCTTTCGCCATGCCGGCGGCAGGGGCCAGCAGGTCTGGGCCGAGACGCGGAACGGCGAGATCAAGCTTGTCATCAGCGATGCCGGTCCGGGGCTGCAACCCGAGGCGGCGAAAGCGCCGCAGGGCGGAAACGGAATGCCCGGACTGGGGCTGCCTGGACTGTCGCGGCGATTGCAGACCCTGGGCGGCAATCTTGATGCGACCTCGGAACCGGGACGAGGCACGACGATCACCGCTCGCCTGCCGGTCGAAGCCGGATAGGAAACTACTGGAGGTAGAGGTTCGATCCCGGCGCCACCTCTGCCTGCAGCTTTTGTGCGGCCAACACCACCTCCAGCCGGTTGCGTGCATGCAGCTTCTGCATCAGGATCGACATGTAATGCTTGACGGTCTTTTCGCTGATCTGCAGCTGTTGGCCGATTTCCTTGTTGGTCCTGCCTCGCAACAGCAGCCGCACGATCTGTTCCTCGCGCATGTTCAGCCGGATCGCCTGCAGCGTGCGCTTGCGAAGCGAAGCGTTCTGCAATGCCGCGATGACCTTGGCCGCGAAGGTATGCGTCACAAAGGTCTCGCCTCGCATCACGGCGCGGATCGCCTCGGCCAGTTCGGCCGCCGTGCTGCCCTTGATGACATAGCCATGCGCCCCCGCTTCCAGCACCTGGACGGCATGTTCGACCGCCATCGAGGCGGTAAAGATCAGCACCCGCACATCGGGAGCTTCCTCGCGGATCTTCTGGATCGCCTGCAGGATGTTCCCCGGCATGTCCAGGTCCAGAAGGATGACATCGGGCCTGTTCTTCAGCGTCAGGTTGATTGCATCGCTGGCCGAGACGCCCTTTTCCACCACGGCGAATTCATCCGAGTCGGCGAATATTCCTGCCAGGCCTTCAAGAAAGATGGGGTGATCATCGAAAATCGCCAACTCGACTCTGGGCATGGGCGGAAACCTCCGTCGACATTCAACTGAACCGATATGTTTTGACGATAGCAGAACGGTCCGGGCCCAGAAACTGTCGTTAAGGGCATGTTTTTGCATCTTGACGCGGTCTTTCCCATACGGATTCCCGATGATTTCAATATGAATGCGATAATGGAAATGAACGGCCGTTGAATTGTCCCAAGGCCGGTTTTCAGACTTTCGGTCAATCGGCCTTCGGACATTGGTCCGATCCGCACCTGGACCTTCGACGCCTTATCCTTCGGACCTGGGCCGCATGAAAAGACCGGACTTTGTCAAGTTCATGCCCCGCGCCCAGACGGGCATGATTCCAGGCATATCGGCAGGCGTCCCGCATAGCGGCGCCGGCGGGGCTTTTCCGCCACCGCGGCGGAAAGCGTTCGACACAGGGGGATTACATCATGGTAACGCTGATCAGGCACGATCTCGAATTCATTCTCGAGCAGATCAAGATCGCCGAGGCCCATGCCGCCGGCACGCCGCTGACCGAACTGGTAAGCAGCCCGCTGTTGCCCTATGGGCTGCGCACGGTCGATGGCAGCGACAACAACCTTGTTCCCGGCCGCGAAAGATGGGGCGCCTCGCACGAGGAATTCCTGCGGCTGACCGACCCCACCTGGCGCGACGAAAGCGACGACCAGATGATGTTCGGCACGCCGGAAAACCCGGTATGGCTGACCAACAACGACTATGCGCCCGGTAGTCCGACCAGCCCCGGCTTTCAGCCCGGAACCGTGGTCGATGCCGACCCGCGGCTGATTTCCAACCTGATCGTGGACCAGACGCTGGACAATCCGGCGGCCATCGCCGCCGCGCTGCGCCATGCCGGGGTCGAGGGCGCGGACATGACCGCGGCGATGCAAGGCGTCATGACGGCCCATTCGCTGGTCAAGGGCACGGTGCCGGGCAGCGCGGCCCATGCCATCGCACAGGCCCAGCTGGCCACATTGTTGGACCAGCACGGGATCGAGATGGACGGCCCGACCATCAGGCTGCCCAACCAGGCCCCGGACGAAGGGCTGTCGGCATCCTACAATGCCTGGTTCACGCTGTTCGGGCAGTTCTTCGACCACGGCCTGGACCTGGTGCAGAAGGGCGGGCACGGCACGGTCTATATCCCGCTGCAGCCGGACGACCCGCTGTATGACCCGGATTCGCCGCATACCAATTTCATGGCCATGTCCCGCGCCACCATCGGCGACGGCGCGGCCAATGTGACCACGCCGTGGGTGGACCAGAACCAGACCTATACCTCGCATCCCTCGCATCAGGTCTTTCTGCGCGAATATGCCGAAGGGCCGGACGGGCCGGTCTCGACCGGCAAGCTGCTGGAAGGGGCGCGGGGCATGGCCACATGGCGCGACGTCAAGGATCAGGCGCGCGAGTTGCTGGGCATCGACCTGACCGACCTGGACGTGGGCGCGGTTCCGGTCCTGCTGACCGACCCCTACGGCGAATTCATCCGCGGCCCGAACGGGCTGCCGCAGATCCTTGCCGCCTTCGACGTGGACGGCATGCCGATCTGGGTCGAGGGCAACCTGGCCGATCCGGTCGATCCCTCCGCCATCCAGCTGCCCCCCGGCACCGTGCTGTTCGGCGGCAACGTGATCGATCCGGGCGAGACCGTCTCGGCCGCACGCACGGGCAATGCCTTCCTGGACGACATCGCCCATAACGCGGTGCCGGTGGCGGTGGACGGCGTGTTGCAGCCCGATGGCGACGACGCGCCGGGCTATTCCGGCGGCTTCGACGCGCGCGGCAACCGCGATTCCTATGACGACGAGATGCTGGATGCGCATTACATCACCGGCGACGGGCGCGGGAACGAGAATATCGGCCTGACGGCGGTGCATTCGGTGTTCCACGCCGAGCACAACCGGCTGGTCGATCACATCAAGCAGGTGATCCTGGACACTGGCGACGCGGATTTCATCGCCGAATGGCGCGACGCCGACGGCAACTGGGACGGCGAGCGGCTGTTCCAGACCGCGCGCTTCACCACCGAGATGGAATATCAGCACCTGGTCTTCGAGGAATTCGCCCGCAAGGCGCAGCCCGACGTAGACATCTTCATGGTGCAGCCGGATGTCGAGATCAATCCGGCGATCTTTGCCGAATTCGCCCATGTGGTCTATCGCTTCGGCCATTCGATGCTGAACGAGACCGTGGACCAGATCCATGCGGACGGCTCGACCGACCACCTGACGCTCTTCGACGCCTTCCTCAACCCGCTGGCCTTCGGCTCCGACACCGTGGACCATCACCAGGCGGCGGGCGCCATCGTGCGCGGCATGACCGGGCAGGTCGGCAACGAGATCGACGAATTCGTCACCAACGTGCTGCGCAACCAGCTGGTCGGCATCCCGCTGGACCTTGCCGCGATCAACATCGCGCGCGGCCGCGACACCGGCATGCCGACGCTGAACGAGGCGCGCCAGCAGTTCATGGACATGGCCGGCGGCGACAGCCAGCTGAAGCCCTATGACAGCTGGGTCGATTTCGCGGTGAACCTGAAGAACCCCGAATCCATCGTCAACTTCATCGCCGCCTACGGCACCCATGACCTGATCACGGGCGAGGAAACCGTGGCGGGCAAGCGTGCCGCCGCCATGGCCATCGTCTTCGGCACCGACCAGACGGTCTTCGAGGACGGCGGCGCCCGCGTGATCTCGACCCCCGCCGACCGGCTGGCCTTCCTGAGCGCAAGCGGCGAGTTCGCGGCGCGCAGGGGCGGGCTTGACGATGTCGACCTGTGGGTCGGCGGCCTGGCCGAGAAGAAGATGCCCTTCGGGGGCATGCTGGGCTCGACCTTCGCCTTCATCTTCGAATTGCAGATGGAGAACCTGCAGCATGCCGACCGCTTCTATTACCTGTCGCGCGCGCAGGGCCTGAACCTGCTGACCGAGCTGGAGAACAACTCGCTGGCCTCGATCGTCATGCGCAACACCGACCTGGGAGCGACGGGATTCGCGCTGCCGGGCGACATCTTCTCGATCCCCGATCACGTCCTCTATGTCGATGCCGCCAAGCAGGCGCAGTTCGGGCACGCGGATCCGGTGCATGACAACCCGACGCTGGAGGCGATCTCCAGCCTGGTCGAGCGCGGCGAGAACTTCATCCGCTACAATGGCGCCGATCACACCGTCATCGCCGGGACCGAGGGCAACGACACCATCATCGCCGGCGGCGGCGACGATGCGATCCGGGGCTTCGGCGGCGACGACCGGATCGAGGCCGGATATGGCGTCGACATCGTCCATGGCGGCGACGGCAACGACATCATCACCAATGCCGGCACCGACATAGGCGAGACCGACATGCTGCATGGCGATGCCGGCAACGACGTCATCCACGGCGGCTCGGGCATGGCGCTGATCTTCGGCGGCTCGGGCCGGGATTTCCTGATGACCGGCCCGGACGGCTCCGAGATCCGCGGCGGCACCGGCGACGACTTCCTCATGGGCGGCAACGGCCCGGACATGCTGTTCGGCAACGAGGGCGACGACTGGGTCGAGGGCCACGGCCTGTTCGACTATATCGCCGGCGACAACGGCGACATCTTCTTCAACTCGTCGATCATCGGCCATGACGTGCTGAACGGCGGCAGCGGCGACACCGATTACGACGCCGATTCCGGCGACGACATCATGATCGCCGGCGAGGGGATCCAGAAGTTCATCGGCATGTGGGGCCATGACTGGGTGGCCTTCAAGGGCCAGCAGGTTCCGGGCGTGGCCGACATGAACTTCCCGGTCTTCGACAGCCTGCCCCTGGAGGTACTGCGCGACCGCTTCAGCCAGGTCGAGGCGCTGTCGGGCTGGATCCATGACGACATCCTGCGCGGCGACGACCGCAGCGACGAAGAGGGCGACCAGGAGCTGGCCTTCGATCCGACGCCCGAGGGCAATTTCATCCATAACGAGCTGGACCAGGCCGGGATCGACCGCATCGCCGGGCTGGACCAGATCATCACCCCCGACATGATGCGGCTGGGCGAATACTGGGCCGACGGCTCGGGCGCCGAGAAGATGATCTTCACCGGCGGCAACATCCTGCTGGGCGGCGGCGGCGGCGATCTGATCGAGGGCCGGGGCGGCAATGACGTCATCGACGGCGACGCCTGGCTGAACCTGCGCATCAGCATCCTTGACGCGGGCGGGGCCGAGATCGCCACGGCCGAAGGCATGTCCGCGGTCGTCACCGACCTGGCCGGCAACGTGCTGCATGGCGGCCGGACGCTGGACCTGCTGATGCTGGAGCGGGTCTATGACCCCGGCCAGTTGCAGATCACCCGCGAAATCCTGTGGGACGACAGCGGCACGGACACCGCGGTCTATTGGGATCTGTTCGAGAACTACGCGGTGACGCGCAACGCCGATGGCAGCATCCGGATCGAGCATCTCGACGAGACCGCTGGCGTGATCGACCCGATCACCAACCAGAACCGGGTCTCGGACGGGATCGACACGCTCTACAACATCGAGGTGCTGCAGTTCGGCGACGTCACCGTCAATGTCTCGGACCTGTTCAACGCCGAGCCGGTGGGCCAGCCGCTGATCAGCGACACCACGCCCACGCAGGGCCAGGCGCTGGCCGTGGACCTGAGCGGGATCAGCGATGCCGACGGGATCGACATGGCGACGATGAGCGTGCAGTGGCAAAGCTTCATCGGCGGCCTGTGGACGGATATCGCCGGGGCGACCGGCAGTTCCTTCACGCCGGGCCTGGCCCATGTGAACACCCAGCTGCGGGTGGTGGCGCGCTATACCGACGGCTTCGGCAAGGCCGAGGAGGTGATCTCTTCCGTGACCTCGCCGGTCGGCGTCCATCTGGTCGGCAACGGCACGGCAGAGACGATGTCGGGCACCGTCGGCGCCGACATCATCGAAGGCAGGGGCGGCAATGACACGATCAGCGGCCTGGACGGCGACGATCTTCTGAACGGCGAAGGCGGCAACGACCTGTTGCTGGGCGGCGGCGGCAACGACACGCTGAACGGCGCCGCCGGGGCCGATACGCTGGAGGGCGACGCGGGCGACGACCTGCTGAACGGCGGCGCCGGCAACGATGCCCTGTCCGGCGGCGATGGCGACGACGAGCTGATCGGCGAGGCCGGCGTCGATCTGCTGGATGGCGGGGCCGGCAACGACGCGCTTGACGGCGGCATCGGCAACGACACGCTTGACGGCGGCCTGGGCAACGACACGCTGATCGGCGGGGTGGGCGCCGACGTCATCCGCGGCGGCGATGGCGACGACCTGGTCCAGTGGAACGTCGGCGACGGGCGCGACACGATCGACGGCGGCGCCGACACCGATACCGTGCATGTCACCGGCGACGCGACCGCCGAAGCCTATCACATCTGGACGCTTGCCGAATGGCGGGCCGCCGCCGCGGCCAACAACAACCAGGTGCTGAACGGCAACGTGCCCGAGGATACCGAGATCATCATCACCCGCAACGGCACCAATTACGCCGCGGTCGTCGCGATCATGAAGGATGTCGAGGAGGTCGTCATCTCGGGCATGGGCGGCGGCGACACCTTCGCGGCGCATGGCGACTTTACCGGCACCAGCCTTTCCTACAGCACCATCACGCTGGAAGGCGGGGCCGGCGACGACGTGCTCGACATCTCGGGGCTGAACTCGGCCCACCGGGTTCTGTTCCGCTCGAACGGCGGGCAGGACACGATCATCGGGCAGCTGCGCGAGCAGGACGTGATCGAGATGCCCGGAAGCGATGCGGGCCATACGATCACCCATAATCCCGACGGCACCACCACGCTGACGGCCGGGGAGGGTTCCGTCACCTTCACCGGCCCGGCCGCGCCGCCGGCGGAAACCGAGCCGGACGATACCAGCCCTTTGGGCGACGGCCCGGACGACGTCGCGCCCCCGGATGGGGCCGGCGCGGCGGCTGACCTGACCCTGATCGGCACGGGCAAGGCGGATGTGCTGCAGGGCGGCGAGGGCGCCGACATCATCCGCGGCGGCGAGGGCAGCGACTTCCTCAGCGGCGGCGGCGGGCGCGACGTGATCCTCGGCGGCAGCGACGCCGATGACATCTTCGGCGGTGCCGGGGCGGACATGCTCTATGGCGATGCCGGGCACGACCGGATCTTCGGCGGCGACGACGGGGACATGATCACCGGCGGCACCGGCAACGACACCGTCTTCGGCGGCAAGGGCGGGGATCTGATCGTGGCCACCAAGGGCGACGGCGACGACGTCTATTACGGCGACGAGGATGCCGACACGCTGGACATGTCCCAGATAACCACCAACATCACCGCCGATCTGGGCACCGGCTTCATGGGCCGGGGCAGCGTGTCGAGCGAACAGACCGGCAGCGACACGATTTGGAGCATCGAGAACATCGTCACCGGATCGGGCAATGACGTCATCACCGCCAGCGCCGCGGTCAACGTGATGGATGGCGGCGGCGGCAAGGACGTCTTCCGCTTCCTGTCGGCGCAGGATGCCGATGGCGACACGATCGTCGACTTCGCGCCGGGTGATCGCATCGACCTTTCCGCCATCGATGCCGATGCCGGGGCGGGCGGCAAGCAATCCTTCACCCTGGTGACCGGAGAGGCCTTCACCGGACGCGGCCAGCTGATGGTCGTTCACGAGACAAGGGAGGATGGCGACTATACGGTCGTGATGGGGAACACCACCGGCGATGACGGGGCCGATTTCCGCATCAGCCTCAAGGGCGCGCATATCCTGACGGCGAACGACTTCAATCTGTGACGCCGTGGCCCGCCGGCCGGTCCCAGGGCGGCCGGCGGGTTCCTTTCCCGACAAGGTAGCGAGGTGGGTTCCGATGCGTGGCAGGGATGTGACGAAGGTGGCGAGACGCAAGGGCGCTGCAAACCTGATCCGGGGATATCGCGCCATCCTCGTCTTTCTGTTCGGCATATCGGGCATCATCAGCGTCCTGGCGCTGACCGGCGCCTTCTACATGCTGCAGATCTATGACCGGGCGCTGACCAGCGGCAGCGTGCCGACGCTGCTGGCGATCTCGATCCTGGCCATCGGGCTGTATTTCTCGCAGGGGCTGTTCGACATCATCCGCTCGCAGATCCTGGTGCGGATCGGCGCGCGGCTGGACCGCCGGCTGGCGCCGCTGGCCCATCAGGTGGCGATCGACATGCCGCGCTTTGGCTTTTCCACCTCGGAGGCGCTGGAGCGGGGGCGCGACGTCGATACGGTGCGCGGCTTCCTGGGCAGCCAGGGGCCGGTGGCGCTGTTCGACCTGCCTTGGGTTCCGCTGTTCGTGGCCTTCGTCTATGTCCTGCATCCTTGGCTGGGGGCGCTGACGCTGGGCGGCGCCTTCGTGCTGGCAGCGCTGACCATCGTCACCGAGCTGATGACACGGCGCCTGAACGAGGCATCGCAGAAGGCGATGATCGCCCGCAACGCCATCGCCGATTCCAACGCCCGCAACGCCGAGATCGTCAAGGCGATGGGCTTCGGCGCCCGCGCCGTCATGCGCTTCACGCGCGCCAATGACGAGCATCTGGCGCTGCAGACCCGCGCCAACGATGTCGGCGGCACCTTCGGGGCGATCTCGCGCGTGTTCAGGATGATCCTGCAATCCGCGGTGCTGGGCCTCGGCGCCTTCCTGACCATAATCGGCGAGCTGTCGCCCGGCGCGATCATCGCCGCCTCGGTCGCCTCGGCCCGCGCGCTGGCGCCGATCGACATGGCCATCGCCAACTGGAAGGGCGTGGTCGCCGCCCGCGCGGCCTTCCGGCGGCTGAAGGAAACCGTCGTGGCGCTGGCCGAGGCCGAGGCGCCGATGCCCCTGCCGCCCCCCCGCCAGTCGCTGAAGGTCGAGAACCTGACCATCGTCGCCCCCGACAGCGGCCGCGTGCTGCTGAGCGAGGTCGGCTTCACCTTGTCGCCGGGCCAGGCGCTTGGCGTCATCGGCCCCAGCGGCGGCGGCAAGACCACCCTGGCGCGTGCCCTGACCGGCATCTGGCCCGCCCTGCGCGGCAGCATCCGGCTGGACGATGCCGAGCTGGGGCAATGGGACGACGAAACCCTTGGCCGCCATATCGGCTATCTGCCGCAGGATGTCGCGCTGCTGGAGGGCGACCTCCAGGAAAACATCTCGCGCCTGGAACCCGATCCCGATCCGCGCGGCATCGTCGATGCCGCCAAGGCGGCGGGCGTGCACGAGATGATCGTGCGCCTGCCCGACGGCTATCACACCGCGCTGGGGCCGATGGGGATCGCGCTGTCCGGCGGCCAGCGGCAGCGCATCGGCCTTGCCCGCGCGCTTTACGGCGATCCCTTCGTGGTGGTGCTGGACGAGCCGAACTCGAACCTGGATGGCGAGGGCGAGGCAGCGCTGACGGCGGCGATCAACGCGGTCAAGGCGCGGGGCGGCATCGTGGTGGTGATCGCCCATCGTCCCAGCGCCCTGGCGGCGGTGGACCTGGTCGCGGTGGTCCAGAACGGCCGGATGACCGCCTTCGGTCCCAAGGAGGACATCATCGCGCGGCCCGTGCGGGTCGATCTCGACGCAGCAGAAACCGACAGGAAGGAGCGTGCCCCGGCAACGGCGCGCGTCACGGCATGATCATCAAGGTCAAGGGCACCCGATCCGGCTCGGCCGAAACCGCCGCCGCGGAACGCTATGCGGCGAAGGCGCCCGAAGGGGAAGGCCGCGCGCCCTATGTTTTCGGCGCGGCGCTGGTTTGGCTGGGCCTGTATCTGAAATCGATCTTTCCAACCTGGGGACAAGAGGAAACAGCCCTTCCGCCGCAGAAAGCGGCGCAGGGCGCGGCAGAGCCGGCCGGCGCCGCATTCTCGGCCGCCGCCCCGCCCAGGGCGCCAGAAGGCGCCCCTTCGGCAACCGGGGCGCAGCCGGCGGCGCCGGTCGAGGACGGCCCCGCCGGCCTTGCCGCCGGATCCGTGGCATCGCCGAAAACCGTTCATGTCGAGACATTCGGCCTGCCGGTGCCGTGGCAGGGCGCACCGTTCGTCCCGCCGGGCGGCGCGGCCGCGAATGACAACCGCATCGCCACGCCCGGATTCGCGAACCCGAGCCCCAAGGGCCAGGTGCTTCCGCCGGCGGACGACGGGCCTGCGGACCCGAAACCGGACGAGGATGACGACGACGGCGATCCCCCGCCCCAGGGCGGCAACCGCCCTCCGCGCGTTTCCGGGCCGGTCCATCTGGCCGACATGGCCTCTTGCGCGGTTCTGGCGATCGGGCTGGGCCAATTGCTGCGCCATGCCGAGGATCCCGACGGCGACATGCTGTCGGTGCATCATGTCACCGCCTCGGCCGGCACGGTGATCCGCACCGACGGCGGCTGGGAGTATCGCCCCGAACCCGGTTTCAGCGGCCCGGTCACGCTGAGCTACGAGATCGGCGACGGCCATGCCTCTGTCATCCAGACCGCGCATTTCTCGGTCTTCGAACGGCATTTCATCCAGGGGACCGACGGGGACGACAACCTGCTTGGCGGCGCCTGCGCCGAGGATATCGACGGCGGCGACGGCGACGACAATATCGATGCGGGCGGCGGCAACGACGTCGTGCAGGGCGGGCGGGGCCACGACCATATCGTCGCCGCTGACGGCAACGACACGGTTTTCGGCGGCGACGGCAATGACGTGATCTTCGGCGGCCGGGGCGACGATCACCTGTGGGGCGGTGCCGGCGACGACCGCATCTTCGGCCAGGAGGGCGACGACATCATCCAGGGCGAAGCCGGCCACGACCTGCTGGATGGCGGCACCGGCGACGACTATCTGGACGGCGGTGCAGGCAATGACAGCCTGCATGGCAGCGCGGGCGACGATCTGCTGATCGGGGGCGCGGGCGACGACCTGCTGGAAGGCGGTGCGGGCAATGATATTCTCAGCGACGGCCGGGGCGCGGATGTCCTCCGCGGCGGGCTGGGCGACGACCATGTCGTCGCGGCGCTGGACGCCGCCGACGACATCTATGACGGCGGCGCGGGCGTGGATACGCTGGACTATTCCGCCGCCGCCGACAGCCTGCTGATCGACCTTCATGACGAGCTTGCCAGCGGCGAGGAAATCGGCACGGACACGATCGCGGGATTCGAGCGCGTGATCGCAGGCGCGGGCGACGATCACGTCATCGCGGCGCTCGATGGCGGGGACGGCAGCCTGGACGGCGGCGAGGGATGGGACCGGCTGGACTATTCCGCCGCCGAGGAATGCCTGCTGATCGACCTGAATGCCGGCGTCGCCAGCGGGGTCGAGATCGGCACGGATGCGATCGCCGGCTTCGAGGCCGTAAGCGGCGGCAAGGGTGACGACCATTTCATCCTGGGCGACGCGCCGTTCTGCCTTGAGGGCGGCGAGGGCGACAATGTCTTTGAATTTCTTGCCCCGTCGCCGCCGCCCGATCCCGGCGCCACGGTCGAGGCGCGCAGTTTCGAGATCATGGACTTCAAGGTCGGGGATCGGTTGCGCATGTCGAAATATGACCTGTTCGAGCGAATAATCGACCGCCACGAGGACGACTTCGAAAAGATCTACGGCGACGATTTCGACGACGACGATATCCGCATCCGCTTTAGCCACGAGCGTGACGAAGACATCGACCGCACCGTGATCGAGGCCGATTTCAACCGCGACGACATTTACGAAACCACGATCACCCTCGAAGGCCGCCATCTTCTGGTGATCGTCGAGCATGGGACGGCTTGACGCAAGAAAGGACAAGCCATGGGCAAAGACCGGACCAACGCCGCCTCGCCTGTCGATGACGGGCGGTTTCGCCTTCGCGCGCGCGTGGCGGCCGGGTTCCTGCTGGGCGCGGTTCTGGTGCTGGGGATCGGAGGCTGGGCCGCGACGGCGCAATTGACCGGCGCGGTGATCGCGCAGGGCGAGGTGGCGGTCGACCAGAACCTGAAGCTGATCCAGCACCGCGACGGCGGCATCGTCGGCAGCATCGAGATCCGAGAGGGCGACCGCGTGACGGCGGGCCAGGTCCTGTTCCGCCTCGACGATGCGCAGACATGGGCGGAGCTGTCGATCGTCCGCTCGCAGTTGATCGAGCTGGCGGCGCGGCAGGCGCGGCTGGTCGCCGAACGCGACGACCAGCCCGTCATCGCCTTTCCGCCGGAACTGACCGAGGCCGGGGCGGAAACCGCCAGCCTTCTGGCCGGCGAGACGCGGCTTTTCGAGGGCAACCGCCTGAACCGCGAGAGCCGCAAGCAGCAGCTTGAGCTGGGCATCGTGCAGATCGGCGAGGAAATCGCCGGGCTGGAGGCGCAGCGCGCCGCCAAGCTGGAAGAGATCGAACTGGTCGAGGCCGAGCATCTCAGGATCTCGGCGCTGACCGAGGCGCGGCTGATCGAGGTTTCGCGCGTCTTCGCCACCGGGCGCGAACGCAGCCGGCTGCTTGGCGAACGCGGCGAGATCGACGCGGCCATTGCCCGCGCGAAGACCCGCACCAACGAGGTGCGCTTGCAGATCATCGCCATCGATGAAACCGCGCGCACCGAGGCGCAGCGCGAACTGAGCCTTGTCGAAACCCGCATCTCGGAATTGCAGGACCGCCGCGCGGCGATAGAGGACCGGCTGACCCGCACCGACATCCGTGCCCCGATCGCGGGGATCGTGAACGAGATGAAGATCCATACCATCGGCGGTGTCATATCCCCGGCCGAGGTGCTGGCCACCATCGTTCCCGAAGATGCACGGCTGAAGATCGGGGTGAAATTCGCCCCCGCCAGCATCGACCAGATTGCCGTGGGCCAGACCGCCCGGCTGCGCTTTTCCGCCTTCAACCAGCGCACCACCCCCGAACTCGAGGGCGTGATGACCTATGTGGCGGCGGCCACCTCGCGCGTCGGCCCCACCGGCGACAGCTTCTATGCCGGGGATATCGAGGTCGGCCCCGAAGAATTGGCAAAGCTGGCCGGGCTGCAACTGGTGCCGGGCATGCCCGTCGAGGTTTTCGTCACGACCGAGGAACGCACAGCGTTCTCTTACCTTGCCAAGCCCTTGACCGACCAGTTCAATCGCGCCTTCCGCGAGCGATAGCGGTCTTCATGGAAACGCCCGTGAACACGCCGCTGGATTAGCCCTGCCTTGGCAAAGTCTTCATGGGCAAGGATTTGCGGCAGTGGGGACACCGGATTGGCTGCCCGCGCGCGGTGAGGATGGCTTGCCTGACGGCGGGAAAGCCCGGCTGGGGCGGCGGGCCGAGGATTCGTCCCCCGCTTGTTTGAGGCGGCATCGGGCATCCGCAGGTCCAGCAGCAGAATAGCGAAGGATTGCTTCGCCGCGCAGTCGATCGCCGACCGGCCCGATCCCGCCGTCGCAACCTCGGCACCCAAGGCCGACAGCACCCATTGTGTCGGCAATATGGCGCAGCGCGGCGCAAGGCCACCACGATCGGCCGGATGCAATAGGCGCACCCGGCTAGAGCACGCCCCGGTATAGGCCGAAGGACAGGCCAGGCTTGCATATGCAGGAGAAGGCGTTTCCCTGGCCGCATTGCTCTTACCTTGCGGCGGAGACCCGCAGAGGAAGTACAGGCTCCATGGGCAGTTCAGACCAGAATCTCGGTCCTCTCCATACCTTTCCGTCAGTGCTGCCGCGAGGAATTTTGGCCAGCCTTCACAGCGCGGTATCCATGCGGTGGCGCGAAAGCACGAAGGTCGCAGGACCCTGTTTCAGCAGATGCTCACAGGCGTTTCGGATCAACGCCATCCAATCGGGATTGCGTACGGTCGACCGGTTCAGCGGTGCGCTGCGGAAGGCCCGCTCCAGATACCAGTCCAGCCCGCGTTGGCGCATCACCCCGCGCCCGGATTTAGCCATCAGTTAGGCAACCCACGGCACGCTGTCTGCCCGTTGCAGCAAGATGCGCTGAATCTGCGGCGGGCGCCGGACTCCGCAGGGTCGATCCCGCACAAGCAGCCGACCGCCGGTATTCCGTGGAAGCGCGCGATTTGCCACGGCCTCGACCACAAGAGGCAAGACGCAGCTGGCCAATCCGACGCCAAGGCAGGGGCGACCCATGACCTGATCGAGAAAGACCCGCCATGCCACCAGGTTGTCGTTCATCACGTCAAGGGACTGCGGCCGGCTTTGGGGTTGGGAGGACGTCGAGCCCGAGGAACATGCCGTCGCCTTCACCGTCGCCAAGGCCATGGCGTTCGACCTGCCCGATGCCATGAGGGGCGAGGTGCAGAAGGCGCTGAGGGCTTGCCCTTCGATGCGTTCCAGAAAAGCTGGCGCGCAAACCCGAAGCTGGCCGATTGATGGGGCAAGCGCGAGATGGTCGATCCGCTGACCGGCGAGACCGAGCTGGTGCAACTCGGCGGCCCGCGCCGGCTGCGCACGATCTATAATGCGAACCTCTGCTCGGCCCGCGCGGCTGGGCAGTGGGAGCGCATTCTCCTTCCTGGAATATCGGACCGGTCCCGGCGAGAAGCACCGGCCAGCCTGATCCTGCCGGTCGACAGCCCATTGTGGGACGCGTGGATGCCGCCGAACGGCTGGGGCTGCAAATCCTGGACGCGGCAGGTGACGAAGGCCGAGGCAGCCCGGCGCAGGGTTTCCGAGGAGCCGGAGGCGCCAGACCGCGTGGTCAGGAATGAACGCACCGGCGAGGTGCGGATCGTTCCGACCGGGATCGACCCCGGCTGGCAGGCCAATTCGGGCAAGCTGCGCCTGGACGGTGCCGAGGTTTCATGGTCGGCAAGATCCGGCTTTGGCCGGACGAGGCGCAGGTCGCGGCCCTGCGCGACATCGCCACCCGCTGGCGGGTGCGGCGCATCATGAACGCCGCGCCTGATCGCGCGCCGGTCGGGCTGCTGCCGGCCGAGATCGCGACGCACCGGGCTGTCGGACCGGCTGGTCTGGGTCAACAGCAACACGTTTCGGCATGCGGTGAATGCCGCCGAAATGGAGTCGGAGACGATGGGCAAATCTTCGCCGAATCCAGAATGAATTTCGCCACGACGCCGTGTCAGGGCCCTTTTTCCGCAGTCTGTTAGGCAATGAACCATGCCGGTGGGGACAAGCATTTTACTCGGGCCCGGAGCAAGTGAAAGATGGGTGCGTGCATCTATCAAACCTTGCGATTTATTCCAACGAGCCGCTCAATGGAAACTCTGCCCCGTCAGGCCAGCGCGAGCACCTTCTTTCGTGCTGGCGCCCGGTATTTCCCCATTCTTCCAATAATTCATGGTGATGATCGCCCACGCAAGCGGGCGATCACACCACTTTTACTTCCAAAGTGAAATCAGCGTTGATCCAATTCGTTTTCTGCCAGGAATTTGGAAAGCTGATCTGCGACTTGCAGGTTGTTCAAGTCCGAGAACATGAAATGAGAATTCCCGAACAGCCCCACAGACGGCAACGAAAGAATGCTTGCGTTCCCCCCAATTCCATTCAAGAAATCCGCAAATAGCTGGGATGCAACAACCTGGGCACGCCGACCGTCCGCAGGGATATCAGGGATTGGCTCGCTTGGGATATTGTCACCATAGACGATCTGGATAGGAATGTTTGCAAGCTTGGCAAACTCATCGTTCGAGACAACACTGCCGGCAGCCATTTCCCCTTCGAAAAGCGGTATGGGATCAGGCATGGAATCCTCCGGGAAGACAAATCCCGGCTCATACGAGACGATGCCCTTCACATTATCGGACAAGGTGGCGGTCTTCCATCCATAGATGCCGGACTCCGAATGCGTAACCAGAATGGCCGGCCCGATTTTTTCCAGAAGTGCGACAAGGGCCTGAACCACTGCATCGGGATCGCGATTCACATCCGGGACCAGGTGCTGGATGAAGCTTTCGATGTTCTCGACATCAAACTGCTGGACCGGAAAGACTTCCGGATATTTGGGCCCGATTCTCCACCGGCTCCAAGCATATTGAATACCAGCGCGCTGCGTCCTGTTCGGGATGATTTCGTCGCCATCAAGCTGTCCAAACGGCCCATTGTAGCTTGGATATCCCGACCGACCACGGCGAGGTGCATCTACGATATAGACCGGGAAGCCGCGACGGAGGAAAATGGTCTGATAGCCCTCGCGGCCATCTGGCGTCGTTTCCCAGACGCGCCCGGTACCGCCTCCGCCATGCACAAGGACGATAGGCAGCTTTCGAGCGTCCGCCGGGATCTGGTATTGAACATACATCTGATCCTTCCAGAAGGTCTGTCCCTTGTCGGTATACCCGAGCGCTCCGGCATCAAACTCGCCAGCCGCCTGTAGAGAATGGCCGCCGACAAAAAAGCTTCCCTGTTCAACGACGGTCATGGGCTCGCCCTGGGCGAAAACCGCGCTGCTCGTGATTATCAAGCTGGCAAGACCAAAAACCGCCCCCTTAAACGACCCTGACAATCCAGTCATTTGTTTCATGGTGCTCCTCCCTTTGTGAAACTGCATTCTAAATGCTTGTCCTTGCAATATCCTCCCGCCAACAGGCATGCCGGTTCGGAAATTTGGCCCTGCCCTTTTCCGCCCTCATGCAGTCTGCAATATTCCGATCAGTGTCCCTGTTTGCGTGCGGAGGGCGCGCCGCCCTCCGACATATGGCAAAACCTCACCGAGCAAGCTTGGCGACGAAGCCGCCCGCATGCGGAACGGTCACGTCGACCAATCCGGCCGGGGAAGCCAGATCCGGCAGTTTCCAGGCCAGGTCCAGCGCCTTGCGGCTTTGCTCCTCGCCGATGACCAGGGCCGACTGGCGCAGGAATTTATCGTTCAACTCCTCGTTGGTCAGCGGGCGCTCGACGCTGCCGATGGCATGTTCGACGTGATGATCGATCCGCCGCCCGTCCTTCATGACCAGCGTGATGCGCACCTCGTCCTCGGCAATCTCGCCCGCCGTCGCAGTTACCCTGTCGCGCAAGGCGATGACCCGAGGATCCTGCGCGATCTCGTCGGTGAAGGCGGTGGGTGAGCCGTCGCCATGCAGCAGCGCGACCGCCGCGGCATGATAGACGCTGAACTTGGTCTCCAGCCCGGTCCGCGGCGTCCGTTTGCCGGTCAGCTCCAGCACCAGCGGATGGGTGGTCAGTTCGACCGAGGCGATTTCGGCCACTTCCGCGCCCAGCCGTTCGCGCAGCTGGCAGCAGCCGTCGATGGTGGGGTGGATCACGATGCCGCAGGCGAAGGGCTTGTAGCTGTTCAGCGCGGCTTCCCAGCGGCTGCCCAAGCCGCCAAGGATTTCCGAATAATCCTGCTTGTCCGAAAGCACGTTGGCAAAGCCGCGCGGCGCCTCGATGCCGCGCAGCGAGCTGTCGAAACCGGCCTCGGCCAGGAAGGCCGCGGCCGCGCCGTTCTGCGCCGCGCGTCCGGGATGCAGGCTCTTGCACATGGTCCCGAACATCTCGCGCAGCCCCGAGGACTGGGTGGCCGCGATCCCGAGCGCCCAGGTCGTCCGCTCCGCGTCCAGCCCCAGCAGCCTGGACATTGCCGCCGCGGCGCCAAAGACGCCGGCCGTGCCGGTGATGTGCCAGCCACGGTCGTAATGGTGCGGATAGACCGCATTGCCGATGCGGCACTCAACCTCGACTCCGACGATCAGCGCGTCCAGCAGATCGGCGCCCGTGACGGCCCTGTATCCGGCCACCGCCATCAGCGCCGAAGCCACCGGCCCGGCCGGATGGATGATCGTCTTCAGATGGGTATCGTCATAGTCCAGCACATGCGAGGCGATGCCGTTGAACAGCGCGGCATGAAGCACATCGGTCCTTTCCCCGCGGCCGATCACCCCGGCCTGGGCCTGGCCCGCAAAGGGGGCAAGCGCCGCGATTGCGCGGTCTGCGGTGACATGGTTCGCCCCCCCGATGGCGCAGCCGAACCAGTTGACGAAGGTGCGCAGCCCCTCGGCCCGGACGGCGTCGGGAATATCCTGGGCGCGGAGTGCAACAATCCATTCCGCAAGATCGCGGGTTACCGAAACTTCGGTCATTTCATAGCCTTTCAGTTGTCAAATTCGCAGGAGCGGCCCGGCACGCACGCGGCACTGCCGGGCAGGTCCGTCATTCAGGAGGGGGGTCCTCGGCCGTCTCCCCGGCCTGGCCTTCGTCCATGGCGCGGCGCTGTTCGAGGATCCGGGCATAGCCGTTCATCACATGCCCGCGCGCCGCATCGAAGGCCGCCTGTGGGTCGCCCGCCGCGATGGCCTCGACGATCTGGCCATGTTCGCGGTTCGACAGGTGCAGGCTGGCCGGGGCCGAAAGGCCGCGGAAGCGCTGGACATGCAGTTCGCGCGCGAAACCCTGATAGGTGTTGGCCAGCCTGCGATTGCCGCACATCTCGCAAAGCGCGGTGTGGAACGCGACATTCAGCGGGTAATAGGCGCTGACGTCATCGGCGGCGACCGCCTCGTCCATCCCCAGGATATGCCCGCGCAGTTCATGCAGTTGCGCAGGCGTGGCGTTTTCCGCGAGGCTCCAGGCGACGGCGCCGAAGGCGAAGCCGCGCGCGATATCCACCTCGCGCAGCTCGGCCTCGTCCATCTGGCGCACGAAAAGGCCCCGGTTGGGGATATATTCCAGCAACCCCACCGCCGCGAGCGCCCGGCATGCCTCGCGCACCGGAGCACGGCTGACGCCGCACTGGGCGGCCAGGCTCATCTCGTTGATCCGCTCGTTGGGGGCGAAGTGACCGGCAACGATCATGGCCTCGATCTCGTGGCGGACCAGTTCGCTGAGGGAATTGCCCTTCAGGAACCGGATGCCGGACGTGCCCGGCTGACCGGATTCTTCGCTTTTCTGCCTGGTTGCGCCCGTCATTCCATCACCTGTGTCAACTCCAGATCCTTCCTCGGCGTTCTATCCGCGGAACCCTGCAAGCATAGCCATATTCTCTGCCATAAACAGCGATTGTGCCGACGAAAGCAGCGCTTCGGTCCGCGCATCGTCCCAACCGCCGAAACGGCAGTTGGCGCGAAACTTGGCGACAATCTCTTCTCGCGGAAGCCTCTCGCGGCGCCCGCCGCGTAGATGGGGCTGCCGCGCGGTGCGCGTGCTGCCGTCCTTCAGGGTGGCGATGACGGTGCCGGTGTAGTTGCGGGGGTATTCGTCATCGGGGTCGATCTCGTAGCTGATCCGCCCCGTCAGATCCAGCAGCGCGGCATCCCGGATCCGCTTTTCGGTGAACTGGCGGAGCCCCGCCTCCTGGTCGAGAAGCCCCACGGCCACCCCGTAGGGCACGCTGAACTTGGCGGAATAAGGGGTGCTGGGGCGGCGCTTTTCGGCCAGCGGTTCCCAGAGCCGATGAACCGTGCCCTCGCCGACCTTGCACAGGATGCTGTCGATGTCGGACACCGCCAGCCCCTCGCGCGCAAGGGCGATGGCGCAATCGATGAAGGGCTGCACCATGGTGCCGCAGGCATAGGGCTTGAAGGCGATGTCGGCGAAATGCCAGCGCCGGCCAAGTTCGTCGGTGATGCGGGTGACATCGGGGGGGATGCTTTCGATGCCGAAAGCGTGGAAAAATCCATGCTCGCCCTCGAACACGGTGCGCGGCCCCCTGAACCCGCCTCGGGCGAAATGGGCGGCGCGGATTCCGCTTTGCGCCGCCCAGCCGGGGTGGAGCCGCTTGGTCCAGGTGCCCTCGGCGAGATATTCGATGATCCCCGAGGCCATGCTGCCCGCGATGCCAAGCGCATCCGTCATCCGCTTCGCATCCAGCCCCAACACCACCGAGACCGCCGCAGCCGCGCCCATCGCCCCGGCGACAGCCGTGGGGTGAAAGCCCGCCCGGTGCTGCGCCATCGGGGCGACGATCGCCATGCGGCACATCAGCTCGGCCCCGGCGACGATGCCGCAAAGGACCGCCTCGCCCCCCGCGCCGGAATGCTCTGCCGCCGCCAGGGTCGCCGGAATGACGGCGGCGCCGGGGTGCATGGGTGTGCCCTCGAAGGTATCGTCGTAATCCTCGCCATGGGCGGCGGTGCCGTTCACGAGCGCCGCCCCGGCCATGTCGAGGCCGCCCTCATGGCCAAAGGCGGTGCAGGTGCCGCGGCTGTCGAGCCCGGCCAGAACGGCCGCGACATAGGGTTCGTTCCGCGCCGAGACGACGAGGCCGAGATGGTCGATCAGCGCCTCTTGCGCGCGGACCCGGACCTCGGCGGGAAGATCCGCCGCCCGCAACCCCGCCGCCCAGGCGGCGAATTGTTCCGCGACTGCCGTCCCGGCCGAAACGCGCATGTGTTTTCCCATCGTTGTGCCTTTCCCCTGAACCGATGGACCGCCCGCCCCCAGGCGGTCCCTTGCGTTGTCAGCCATGGACCTCGACCCCCGAGCGGCGGAAGCGGCGGATTTCGCTCAGGATCGCCATTCCGATGATCAGCCCGGCGCAGATCAGCAGGCCCAGGCTGAGCGGGTTTTCGAAGAACACGCGATGCTCGCCATTGGTCAGCAGAAGCGAGCGGCGATAGTTGGATTCCACCATGTAGCCCAGCACGATGCCCAGGATCAGCGGCAGGACCGGGAATTTCAGCAGCCGCATCCCGTAGCCGATGATCCCGGCCGCCAGCACGATCCAGAAGTCGAACAGGCTCTGGTTGATCACATAGATCCCCGACAGCACGACCATGAAGATCCCGGCGGTCAGGTAGGGCTTGGGCCGGTTCACCAGCCAGATCGCCGGACCAAGGACCAGAAGGCCAAAGATCAGCATGAAGATGTTCGACATGAACAGGCCGCCGAACAGCCCATAGACCAGATCCGGGCGCGAACTCAGCAGCATCGGCCCCGGCTGGATGCCGTGGATCAGCAGCCCGCCCAGCAGGATCGCCATGGAGTTCGAGCCGGGGATGCCGAATGAAAGCGTCGGGATCAGCGCACTGGACGTCACGGCGTTGTTCGCGGCTTCGGGCGCGACGACGCCCTCCTCAGAGCCCTTGCCGAATTTCTCGGGCGTCTTCGACCAGCGCTTCGTCTCGTTATAAGAGAGGAAGGCCGCGACGGTGCCGCCCGCACCGGGGATCGGTCCCTCGATGATGCCCACTGCCGTGCCGATGGCCTGGGCGCGCCGCAACTCCCACAGCTTCTGCAGGCTCGGCAGCTTCACCCGCGCCACGGTCTTTGTGATGCCGCCGTCGCCCCCGTCCTTTTCGGCCACTTTCGACATCAGCTCGGCCACCGCGAAAACGCCCAGCATGACGAAGATATAGTCGATGCCGCCCAGAAGATCCGGCTCGTCGAAGGTAAAGCGCGTCACCCCCGACAAGGGATCGGTCCCGACCGTCGACACCATCAGCCCGATCACCCCCATGATCAGCCCCTTGACCAGCGATCCCTCGGACAGGGCCGCAATGATGCTGAGGCCCAGGAACGCCAGGGCGAAATAGGCGGGCGGCTTGAAGTAAAGCGCCAGCGCGGAAAGCGGCGCAGTCAGCAGCACGAGGCAGATCAGCCCGACCAGCCCGGCGATGGTGCCGGCGACCAGCGAAAGGCCCAGCGCCTCGCCGCCCCGGCCCTGCTGATGCAGGGTATAGCCGTCGATCACCGTCGCGGCGGCGGCATTGGTGCCCGGCGTGCGGATCAGGATGGCGGGGATCGAGCCGCCGTATTCCGCCCCGATATAGACGCCGGTCAGCATGATGATCGCCGCCAGCGGCGACATGTCGAAGGTGAAGGGCAGCAAAAGCGCCATCGCGATCGATGGCGAAAGCCCCGGCAGGGCCCCTCCGAGAATTCCCCAGAGCACGCCCCCCGCCGCCGCCAGCACCGTCGAGGGCGTGGTCACGGCGGTCAATGCGTAAGTCAGTCCATCCATTATACGTTTCCGATCACACGGTGGAGAGGAGGGCTGCGTTCAGCGCAGCAGCCCAGGCCAGAATCCCGCCGGCAGCGGAATCTGCAGGATCTTCACGAAGATCAGATAGAAGAGGATGCCGCCGCCAGCCGCGAAAAGCAGGGTGGCCGGCGAAGGCTTCAACCCGGCATAGGTCGCAACCGCCGCCAACAGCAATCCGGCCGAGACCATGTAGCCCAGATGGGGCAGCACGAGGAGATAGCCCACCCCGATCCCGATCAGGCCGAGCGCGCGCAGATGCTCGCGCCACGAGCCCGGCAGCCGGTCTTCGCCCTTGTCCTGGTCATCCCCCCCGCCTGCGGCGGCGGCGCGGCGCATCTCGAACAGGGTCTGCCCCGCCAGAAGCAGCGAGAGCACCCCGAGCGCGAGGCCGAGCAGCTTCGGCAGGCCGTCGGCCCCCACCTGCCCCGCAAGACGGCTTGCGGGAATGGCATCGGCCGCAAGCCAATAGGCCACCGCCAGGACGAACAGGGCTGCCGATACGGCCAGCGTCGCCTTGCGCATGTCGTTCCCCTCCGCCGTCAGTTGATGTCGAATTTTTCGAAGAACGCCTGCAGCGAGGTCACGAACGCCTCGCGCGCGGCAACCGCCTCGGCCTGGGTCTGATAGGCGTTCTGCAGGCCCTCGGCCTCATACCAGGCGCGGAACTCGGGATCCTCCATCAGCTTTGCCACGCCTTCCTCCCAGGCGGCGATCACCTCGGGGGGCAGGTCTTTCGCCCCCGCGATGCCGCGGAACTTCGAGATCACCAGGTCATAGCCCTGCTCCTTGGCGGTGGGCACATCGCCGATTCCCGGCACGCGCTCGTCGGTATAGGTGGCGATGATGCGCACCTTTCCCGCCTCGATCTGGCCGCGCAGTTCCGCAATCTCGCTGACGCCGACCTGGGCGGTGCCGTTCAGCACGCTGAGGATCGCATCGCCGCCGCCGTCATGGGTCAGCACGATCATCGAGCTATCAGTGAGGGTCTGGAATTCCTCCATCACCTGACGGTCGAGTGAACCGGGGGTGGAGACCGAGACCACGATGCTGGACGGGTTTTCCTTTGCGGCGGCCACGACATCGCCCAGCGTCTGATAGGGGCTTTCGGTCAGCACGTAGACCGTCTGCGGATCGTTGAAGAGATTGACCACCGGCTCCATCTCTTCATAGGTCACAGACGGGTTGCTGAGCAGCGACGTGATGATATGGGTCGGCGTCGAGCCATAGAAGACGCTGCCGTCCTTTGGCCCGTTCGCCACGGCGGCCATGGCCGCGGCGCCGCCGCTGCCGGTCACGCTCTCGACGACGAAATGAACGCCCATGATCGGGCCGAGATGCTGGCCAATCTTGCGCAGGAAAACATCCATTCCGCCGCCGGGGCTGGAATGGGTGATCAGGCGGACGGTCTGGACGGGATAGTCCGCCAGCACCGGCGGTGCAGCCACAAGAGATGCGGCGACGGCGGCCGCACCCAGCAGCCCCCGGATTCCATGATGCTTCATATTTCCTCCCTGGGCGTCTCCCTGCGCCCCGATAGTCGATTGTCGCCTGTCGACAATTTCAAGATTGCGAGAACGCTCGCTCATGTCAAGAACAAACCACCGTTCACGTGCAGAGACTGCCCGGTGATGAACCCTCCCGCGGGGCCGCAGAGCGTCAGGACCATGGCGGCGACATCCTCCGGCCGCCCCTCGCGGCCGACGATGGGGCGGGCTTCATGGCCATGCAGGCTGAACGATTCGCCCGAGGTGGCCGAACGCTTGCCGCCGATCTTGCCGGGCACCACGCAATTCGCGGTAACGCCGCAATTCGCGAATTCCACGGCAAGCGCACGGGTGAAGCCTTCGATCCCGGCCTTGGCCGCAGCGACATGGGCACGCCGGCTGGCGCCGGTATGGGAACTGACCCCGCCGATATTGATGATCCGGCCATAACCCTGCCCTGCCATCGCCGGAAGAAACGCCCGGCTGGTCAGGAAAGCCCCGTCCAGGATCACCGAAAGCACGCCGCGCCACTCGGCAAGGCTCATCTCGGTCAGCGCCGCCTCTTGCCGGATTGCCGCATTGTTGACCAGGATGTCCAGGCGGCCGAAGCGCTCCAGCACCTTCCGCCGCATTCGCGCGACCTGATCGTCATCCGTCACATCCGCCAGATGCGCCATCGCGCGCACGCCCATGGCCTCGATCTCGCGGCAAACCGTCTCGGCCTCTTCGGCCGAACTGCGGGCATTGATCACCACATCCGCCCCCGCACCCGCAAGGGCGAGCGCGATCGAACGTCCGATGCGCCGCACCCCGCCAGTCACCAGCGCGACCTGCCCGGACAGCATCCGGCCCGCGGTGCCATTCGTCTCCATCCTTCTTCTCCTCCTCAGATGACCGGCGCCGATCAACGGCGCTTCTCCCCCGCCAACCTGCTCAGCAGCTGCTCCATATGTCCGAAGACCCCGAGCCGCAGGAACAGGCGATAGAAGTTCGACACATAGGCATTGACGATAAAGGACCGGGCGAAATGGAAGCCCGTGACCAGCATCACATTCAGATGCAAAGCGGTTGCAGTCAGCGCCATTTCGGCCATTCCCCCCGGCGAGGTCAGCAAGATCGTCGTGGAAAGCCCCTGTCCGCTGATCCGCGACAACAGCCAGGCATAGCCCGCCAGCACAAGCGACAGGACCAGCACCATTGCCATGGCAAGGCCCAGTATCCGCAGGATGCCTTTCATCCGTTCGCGTTCAAACCGGGCGCCGATGGAAATGCCGATCAGATACTGGCCAAGGGCAAAGGGCATCCAGGGCGTGCGCCCCGACACCAAGCCCGACCCGGCCAGAAGCGCCGCCGCCAGCAGCGCGCCGATCATCCAGGGATTGTTGGCCCCGATATAGCGCACCAGCCGGATCGAAAGAAGACAGGCCAGCAGCACCCCCGCATAGACGAATACCGGCAGATCCAGACGACCTTCCTGCGACAGAAGGCCGCCGTCCTCACCGAAACTGCGCAGAAGAAGCGGCAGAACCGTCACCAGAACGGCGACGCGCACCGCCTGGGCCAAGGCGACCACCTCGGTCCTTGCGCCTTCGGCTGCGCCGACATGGGCCATTTCCGAAAGCCCCCCCGGTGTCAGCGAGAAGAAGGCGGTAGCCGTATCCTGCCCCGACAGCCGGGCAAAGGGCACCGTCAGCAGCCCGGTGACGCCGATCGCGACAAAGGCGGTCAGCACCATGAGAGGCGACCATGCGACCAGCATCCCTGCCGCTTGCGGCGTCATGGTCAGGCCGATGGCCGAGCCGACGATCAGCTGTCCGATTTTCCGCCCCATGCGGATCTCTGGCATCCGCAGGCCCGCCATCGAGGCAAGCGCCACCACCAGCATCGGCGCAAGCACCCAGGCAAGCGGCAACTTCAGCGCCGAGGCAGTCCATCCCGCAAGTCCCGCGATGATGAGAACGCAAGGCGCAAGGACAGACGTGCGCATTCCTTACCCGTCGATGGTTGTGTTCTTGATCCAGCTAAGCCGAAAATACCCATGCGGCAACCAAAAATGGCGACTGTCGACAATTTTTCATGTCAAAGCTGCTCAACTGCTGTAATGCGATCTTGATTTTTGCGCGCCCCAGGAGCGCTTGGCGCAGCCGATCCGGCAGAGGGGGCGACGGCGGACGGGTGTCCGCGGCAGCGCAAGATCCCGCCACGTGGCGGCGGCAGGCGGTGGGTTGATCCCCTTGCCTTTCCAGGGCGTCGCGGAACCAACCCGCATCACGGTCCTGGCCGGCAAGCAGCCCCTCGGCCTGCGGCAGGCTGGCCAAGGGGGAACGGACCCCTGCAAACTATCGAAGCAGCCTCGAAATCTTGGTTTCACGGCGTGTAGCACGGACTTGTTCCCTCCGGCACGGCATGCCGCTTCCAGCTAAGCTATTGCCAAGAAAAGGATCTTTCTTGTTGGGATAATAGAAGGCAGCATATAGTGTTAGCAACAGCTACTATTCCAAGCATGGAGGGAATCATGCGATCCTGGCTGCTCCTTGGCCGACCATCCCGCCTCGCCGGCCACCCGCAAGCCGGGGCCGGCCGATGACGCTCAGCCTTCCTCCGCGCGACATGGGCGGGCCGGGCGGCGGGCTGACCGCCGTGATCGATTTCGGCCCCGACAGCGCAGGCTGGACCGGGGTGCAGGGCGTCGAGGATCTGCTGGCGATCGCCGGACCCTATATCGACTTCGCCAAGATCTATGCGATGAACGCCCTGCTCATGCCGCAGGAGCCGCTGGCCCGGATCGTCGCGGCCTATGGCGCGGCCGGCGTCGCGACCTTCTCGGGCGGCATCCTCTTCGAATGGGCCCATCGCCAGGGCGAGGTGGAGGCGTTGGTCCCCCTGCTCCGCGGGCTCGGCATCCAGGGGCTCGAGATCTCGGAAAACTACATTCGGCTCGACCCGGCCGAGCGCGACCGCTGGATCGGCTGGTTCCGCGACCGCGGTTTTGACGTGATCTACGAATTCGGCCGCAAGACGCCCGACGAGTCGCTGGATATCGACCGCCTGGCCGGGATCATCGGCGCCGTGCGCGACAAGGGCGCGCATCACGTCATCGTCGAGCAGTCCGAGATCGAGCTGGCGACCAGGAGCGATGCGGGCATCCTCGACCGCCTTGCGCGCGAGCCGTGGTTCGCCGACATCCTGATCGAAGCCGATCCGCTGCGCTTTCCCGCGCAGCACGCCGACCTGATCCGCCGGTTCGGCGCCAATGTCAGCCTTGCCAATATCGCCCCTGGGCAGGCACTGCGGCTCGAGGGGCTGCGGCGCGGCATCGGGCGCGGTGTGGATTATTCGATGTTCTCTGAAGAGGAAGTCCCCGCATGACCTATGCCCCGCCCCTGCACGCGGCACCCGACGACGAAAAAGCGCCCGATTTCGACGTGATCGTGGTCGGAGCGGGCAATGCCGCCTCTTGTGCCGCGCTGGCCGCACGCGAGGCCGGCGCCCGGACCGTGCTGATGCTGGAAGCCGCCCCCGAGGCCGAGGCCGGCGGCAATTCCACCTATACGGCCGGCGCGATGCGCGTCGTCTATGACGGGATCGACGACCTGCACCAGCTGGTTCCCGACGTGCCCGACGATCTGGTGGCGATCACCGATTTCGGCAGCTACGGCGCCAGCGCCTTTTTCGACGACATGTTTCGGATGACCCAGTTCCGCACGGACCCCGAACTGGTCGAGATCCTGGTGCTCAACAGCTTGCCCACGCTGCGCTGGATGCGCGAGCAGGGCGTCCGCTTCCAGCTCAGCTTCGGGCGGCAGGCGTTCAAGGTGGACGGAAGGTTCCGCTTCTGGGGCGGGCTGGCCTGCGAGGTCTGGGGCGGCGGTCCGGGACTGGTCGAGATGCTGCACGCGGCCTGCCGCAAGGGCGGGATCGAGATCCGCTATTCCACGCCGGCCGTCGACCTGGTGCGCGACGACGGCGGGGTGAAGGGTGTCGTGGTGCGCACGGCGACCGGGCGGCGGTCGATCCGGGCGCGCTCGGTCGTGCTGGCCTGCGGCGGCTTCGAAAGCAATGCCGAGATGCGCGCCCGCTACCTTGGGCCGGACTGGGATCTGGCCAAGGTCCGCGGCACCCGCTTCAACATGGGCGACGGCATCAGGATGGCGCTGGAGGCCGGGGCCATGCCCTGCGGCCACTGGTCGGGCGCCCATGCCGTGGGCTGGGACCGCGACGCACCCCCCTATGGCGACCTGGCCGTCGGGGACAACTACCAGAAGCACAGCTATCCCTTCGGCATCATGGTGAATGCGAATGGCGAGCGGTTCGTGGACGAGGGAGCGGACTTCCGCAACTACACCTATGCGAAATACGGGCACGAGGTCTTGCGCCAGCCCGGCATGTTCGCCTGGCAGGTATTCGACGCGAAGGTGGTGCCGATGCTGCGCGACGAATACCGGATCCGCGAAGTGACCAAGGTGACTGCCAACTCGCTCGAGGAACTGGCCGGGAAGCTCGACGGCGTCGATCCGCGCCGCTTTCTCGAAACGGTGCGCGCCTACAATGCGGCGGTCCGCACCTCGGTCCCGTTCAATCCCACGGTCAAGGACGGGCGCGGGACGGACGGGCTGGCCGTGCCGAAATCCAACTGGGCCAACACCATCGACCAGGCCCCCTTCGAGGCCTATGCCGTCACATGCGGCGTGACCTTCACCTTCGGCGGTGTCAAGGTTTCCGAGCGGGGCGAGGTGATGGACCGGGCCGGAAGGCCGATCCCCGGCCTCTATTCCGCCGGCGAGATGGTGGGCGGCATCTTCTATCACAACTATCCGGGCGGCACCGGCCTCACCTCGGGGGCGGTCTTCGGCAAGCTGGCGGGAGAGCATGCCGGCCAACATGCGCTGAGCCTGCAGGCCGCCTGACGAGGGGCGGGCTGCGCGACATAAAAACGGGAGGAGAGATCATGGGAAATGCGAAAGACGGATTGCACCGCATCCGGCGGATGCTGGGCGGGCTTATGCTGGCCTGCCTCGCGGCGGGTGGCGCCGGAACGGCACAGGCCGAGACGCTGGAGGTCGGCGTCCAGCAGGTGCCGCCCGACGAGGTCTATATCGCCCGCGACTGGGGCCAGCCCTATGGGCTCGAGGTCAAGGCCACGCAGTTCTCCTCGGGCGGAGACATGCTGAAAGCCTTCCTCGCCGGCCGGGTCGCCGTGGCGAATGGCGGCTCGGGGCGGCTGGTGACGCTTGCGGCCCAGCAGCCCGAAAGCTTCTACATCATAGGCACCCAGCAATCGGGCGGCGACCGCTACAGCGTGGTGGTGCGGGCCGATTCCGACATCGGCAGCATCCAGGATCTCAAGGGCCGCAAGCTCGGCGTCGTCACGGGAACCGGAACCTACGGCACGTTCCTCGTCTATCTCCAGCAGCAGGGGATGAGCGAGGCCGACTTCCAGATCGTCAACATGAAGATCGACGACCTGCGCGCCGCGGTCGAGCAAAAGCTCGTGGACGGCGCGGTGATGTGGGAGCCCTTCGTGGCCATCGCCGAGGAGATGGGCAACGTCAAGCGGCTCGTCTCTCTCAAGGGCGTGAACGAAAGCCCGAACTTCCTGCTCGCCAGCCGCAGCTTCACCGACGCCAATCCCGAGACCATCGTCAAGTTCCTGGCCTCGACCATCGACGCGGCGCGCTTCATCGAGGCCGATCCGGCCGAGGCCGGGAAACTCGCCGCCGAACAGATCGCGAAGGGCGGGATCGCGGTGCCGGCCGCAGCGCTCGAGACGGCCTTCACCCGGATCAGCGTGGATCGCGCCGTGACCGACGAGATGGTGGCCGAACTCATTCCGGTCGCCGAGGCGATGAAGGCGGCGGGCAAGATCCCCGAGGTGCCCGACTTCGGCTCGTTCGTGCGGCAGGATCTCTACGAGCAGGCGGTCGAACTGACCCGCTCCGCCACCCACTGACCCGTCCCCGGAGAGGACAGACCCATGCCCATCGGCTTCCAAATCCTGGATCGCGCCCTGCGCGTGATACGGTTCCTGCTGCCAATCCTGGGCCTGCTGCTGGTCTGGGAACTGGCGGTGCGCACCGGCCTTGCCCAGGCGGGCATCCTGCCTGCGCCCAGCACCATCCTTGCCCGCGCGGTCGAACTGCTCGGCCTGACGGGAGAGCGCGCGGTCCTCTTGGGTCATATCCTGGCAAGTCTCAGGCGCGCGCTCGTCGCCTTCGCCCTGGCGGTGGCGGTGGGCGTGCCGCTGGGCTTCCTGCTCGGGCTGAGCGAGGAGGCCCAGCTCTGGGTCAGCCCGATCCTGAGCCTGATGCTGCCGCTGCCGGCCGTCGCCTGGACGCCGATCCTGCTGGTGCTGTTCGGGCCGGGCGATCTGACCATCGTGGTCGTCTGCTTCCTCGGCGCGGTGTTTCCGGTCCTCTACAGCACCATGCAGGGCGTGCGCGCCTGCGGAAGGCAGCCCGTCTGGGTCGTCCGCTCGATGGGCGGCAGCGGTCTTGACGTCCTGCGCCGCGTGCTGATCCCCTCGTCCCTGCCCGCGCTCATCACCGGCTTCAAGCTGGGCATGGCCCATTCCTGGCGGACGCTGGTCGCGGCCGAGATGCTTGCCGCGCTGACCAGCGGGCTGGGCTACATGATCTTTGCCGCCCGCTCCTACATGGACGTCAGCACCATGTTCGTGGGCGTCGTCTGCCTGGCCGCGATCGGCATGCTGATCGAGCATGTCCTGTTCGGCACGCTGGAACACGCCACCATCCATCGCTGGTATGCCCGCGACGCCCAGACCGGAGGCCGCCAATGACCCTGGACACCGCCGAGATTCCGCGCCGGCGCCTGCCGTTGCCCCCCATGAAGCTGATCCGGCCGGTGGTGTCGCTGGGGGTTCTCTTCGGCCTGTGGGAGATTGCGGCCCGCACGGGCGCGATCAGCGCCTTCCTTTTCCCGCCGCCCAGCGCGATCTTCGCGGCGCTCTGGATCTCGGCGGGGCCGAACGGCGATCCGCCCTATGGCATCCTGCTCGACATCGCGCTGAGCCTCTACCGGCTGCTCGCCGGGGTGGGACTTGCGCTCGTGCTGGGCACGATCATCGGCCTTGCCATCGGCCTGACCGGCTGGGGCCGGGCGGTCTTCAAGCCGATCATCAGCGCGCTGATGCCGATCCCGACCCTGGCCTGGACGCCCGTGCTGCTGCTGGTCTTCGGCATCGACAACCGCACCACGATCACGGTGGTCTTCATCGCGGCCAGCTTCGAGATCATCTACAACGTCGTGACCGGCATCGAGATGATGACGCGCAAGGTCTACTGGGTCGCGGCCTCCATGGGCGCCTCGCGCCTCCAGACTTTGCGCTATGTCGTCCTGCCCGGCATCCTGCCCTATCTCATCACCGGGTTGAAGCTGGGTGTGGGCTATGCCTGGCGTGCCCTGATCGCGGCCGAGATGCTGGCTGCCAGCTCTCACGGGCTCGGCTTCATGATCTACGACGCGCAGGAATACATGGACATGAAAAGCATCTACGGCGGGATCCTGACGATCTCGGTCATGGGGCTTTTGATCGAGCGGGGCGTCATCGGCGCCCTGGAAAAGCGAACGATTGAAAAATGGGGCGTCAATGTCGAACGTTGAGAAAATCCTGTCCGATCCGGTGGGCGAAACCGCGACCTTGGCCCCAAAGCCGAAAATCACCGCCGAGGGCGCCGGCATCCGCTTTGGCAGCATCGTCGCCGTCGAGGATTTCACCACGGTGATCCGCGAGCGCGAATTCGTGTCGATCATCGGCCCCTCGGGCTGCGGCAAGTCCACGCTGCTCTATGCGATCGCGGGCTTTCTGAAGACCACCTCGGGCGTGCTGAAGGTGGACGGCAAGCCCATCGTGAAGCCGGGGCCCGACCGGGGCATCGTGTTCCAGGAATTCGTGCTGTTCCCCTGGCGCACGGTCCTGCGCAACATCACGCTGGGCCCCGAGATCGCCGGCCTGCCGCGGGCCGAGGCCGAGGAGCGGGCGCGGAAATGGATCCGCCTCACCGGCCTCGGCGGGTTCGAGAATGCCTATCCCGCCACGCTTTCGGGTGGCATGAAGCAACGGGTGGCGATCGCGCGCGCGCTGACCTGCGAGCCCGACATCCTGCTGCTCGACGAGCCTTTCGGGGCGCTGGACGTGCAGACGAAGAACTATGTCATGAAGGATCTGCAGGATCTGTGGATCGCGGCCAGCAAGACCATCCTGATGGTGACCCATTCGGTGCAGGAGGCGACGCTGATGGCCGACCGGGTGCTGATCCTTGGCGCGCGGCCCTCGCGGATCGTGGCCGATGTCAGGATCGACCTGCCCCATCCGCGCGACCCGCTGGACCAGCGGCTCGGGCGCTACCGGCAGGAGGTCACCGAGATCCTTTCGGCCGAGGTCGACCGCGCCATGAAGGGCGAACGCGGCCAGTAGGGCCGCGCCCCCTGCCCCGCCGGCGCGGCGGCGCGGTGCCGGGCCCCGTCAGACCCACCCCGCGCCGCCCAGCACCGCGGCTATCGCCAGGGGGACCAGCGGGCTGCGGCGGGTGGCCAGGAGGAAGGCCGCCGTCAGCGCGGTCAGCGCCAGCTTCGGCGGCGCGGCACCCGAAGCCGAGGCGGTCAGCAGGATCGCGGTGGCAAGGATCAGCCCGACCGCGATCGGAAGGATCGCCCGCTCCACCAGCAAGAACCAGCGGGCGCGGCCGTGATGGGCGCGCAAACGCATCGCCTGATAGGCGATCACCAGCGTCGGCAGGCAGGTCGCGGCCGTCGCCAGCACGGCGCCCGCAAAGCCCGCGACCTCCCATCCGACCAGGGTCGCGATGATCAGGTTGGGGCCGGGCGAGGCTTGGGACAGGGCAAAGAGCGTGGCGAATGTCCCGTCGCTCATCCAGCCCTGCACCTGCACGGCAAAGCGGTTCAGTTCCGGCACCGTCGCGATGAAGCCACCGACCGCGATGCAGGAAAGGAAAAGGATCTTCAGCGTCAGCAGGGCGACGGGATTCTCCATCGGCCGTCACCTTGCGACCAGGCGGGCGGCAAGCAGGCTGGCCGGCAGGATCGTCAGCAGGATCCAGACCAGCGGCAGCCGCAGGAGCCCGGCCGCGACCACGACCACCAGGACGATGGCCAGGGCCCGCGGGCTGCGCCGCATCGGCCAGACCATGCGCAGCCCCATGGCCACGATCAGCCCGGCCGCCGCCGAGGCCAGCGCGCCGATCATGCCCTGCACCGCCTCGAGATGCTGGTGCCGGCGATAGAGTTCGGCCATGAGGCAGACAAGCACGGCCGGCGGCGCCACGAGCCCCAGCACCGCCGCAAGCGAGCCTCGCCGCCCGGCCAGCCGTCCGCCCACCATCACCGACACGCCCAGCACGTTGCCGCCCGGCAGGAAGCTCGCCAAGGCGAAGAGATTGTCGAACTCCTCGGCGCTGCACCAGCTCTTGCGGTCCACCACCAGCCATCGCACCCAGGGCATCACGCCCCCGAAGCCCACGAAGCCGATGGAGGCGAAGCCGAGGAACAGCTTGAGCGGCGTCACCCCCTCCGCCGAAGTCGCGGCCTCGCCCGGCATCTGATGTTGCATCTTGCGATATTCCCCAAGCCCGTGCCCCCGCGACCGCGCCATGGTCCGCCGGGACCAGCCCCCGGCAAGGGCCCGAGGATGGAACGGTCGCACATGGGGCCTCCTGATTCCCTTTAATGGTTGTAGTTACTACCACCTAAAAGCGCAAGATTGTTCGGTAACCCGGATACGGGCTGGAACTGGCCGCTTGGAAACCAAGTTTTTCAAATCCTTGACCCATGATCGGCAAAACGGCTGCTCGTCGTTGACAGGTCGGTGCAAATGGTAGTAGCTATACATACCACCAATAGCCGCAGCGCTAGAAACTACCACATCCCTCACCTGCCAGACACTCAATCGAAGGAAGAGCCGATGAACGAACACATCCGCGATACAGCCGATCTCCAGGGCCTGACGCGCCGCTTTGCGAAGCTGGCCGCGAACCTGCGCTATCAAGACCTGCCGGCCCCGGTGCAGCAGAAGGCCAAGCTCATCATCCGCGATGGCGTCGGCAACCAGATCGCCGCCTCGGCCATCAGCGAGGCGGCGATCGCCATCACGCAGCTCGTGCAGGAATGGGGCGGCAAGCCCGAAAGCACGATCGTCGGCTATGGCGACAAGGTGCCGGCGCCGCTGGCCGCCTTTTGCAACGGCGCGATGGGGCACGGGGTGGAACTCGACGACGCGCATGGCTCGGGCCTGATCAAGGCCGGATCGGTGCTTATCCCCGCGGCCTTTGCCGCGGCCGAGGTCAGCCACGCGAAGGGCGAGGATCTGGTCGCCGCGGTCGTCGCGGGCTACGAGATCGCGATCCGGGTCGCCAAGGCGATCAACCCCGGCCACCGCCATCGCGGCTATCACACCACCTCGACCGTTTCGCTGATGGGCGCGGCCGTCATCACCGCCCGCCTTCTGGGCTGCGACGAGGAAGGCATCGCCAATGCCATCGGCCTGGCCGCGATGCAGTCGAGCGGCATCCAGTCCTATCTGGACGATCCCTGCATGGCCAAGCCCTTTGGTCCCGGCAAGGGCGCCTTCAACGGCGTGCTGGCCGGGGTCATGGCGCGCCGCGGCTTCACGGGGCCGAAAAAGGCGCTGGAATCGAAGGAGGGCTTCCTCAACGCCTTCACCGACAGCGTCCGCGCCTCGGACCTGCTCGACGGGTTCGGCACCGAGTTCGCGATCATGGAGGTGGGCTTCAAGCCCCATGCCGCCTGCCGCTATGCGCATGGCCCGATCGACCTCGCGCAGCTTTTCCATGACGAGGGGATCACGCTGGACGAGATCGACACGATCACGGTGAAGATGAGCGGCCTTGCCATCCGGCAGGCGTCGAAGTTCCCCTGCCCCAGCCTGAACGCGGCGATGGGCAGCACCCAGTTCGGCGTGGCGCTGGCGCTGGCGCGGGGCGGAAACGGGCTGCGCGACTATTGGGACGGCTATGCCGACCAATCGATCCACGACCTCGCGGCCAGGGTGGTGCTGGAGGCCGAGCCGGATTTCGGCGTGGGCGGCCGGCAGGCGGTGGTGACGCTGGGGCTGAAGGACGGGCGCAGCCTTGTCCACCGCAGCGACGAGCCGCGCGGCGAGCCCACCAACCCGCTGACCGCGGAAGAGCTGGAGCGCAAGTTCCTGACCACCGCCGGGCTGGTGCTGGACGAGGACAGGATCGCGGACATCAGCCGCCGCCTGATGGCGCTGGAGACCGAAAGCGATGCGGGCGTCATACCCGCGCTTACGGTCGCATCCGACCGCAAGCCCGCGCTCCGGGCAGCCTGAGGCGGCCATGCCCCAGGTTTCCGCACAAGAAGCGGCGGGCGCGATAAGCGATCCGCAACAGGTCTCGGTCCGCGCCCTTTTCATGCGGGGCGGATCGAGCCGGGGGGCCTTCTTCCTGCAAGAGGATCTTCCTGCGGACCGGCAGGAGCGCGACGCGCTCCTGCTGGCCTGCTACGGCTCGCCCGACCGTCGGCAGATCGACGGAATCGGCGGCGCCGACCCGCTGACCAGCAAGGCGGCGGTCGTCGGCCGCTCGGCCCGCCCCGACGCGGACCTCGACTATACCTTCCTGCAGGTGGGCATCGACCGGCCGATGGTCAGCGCGGGCGGCAATTGCGGCAACATGCTGGCCGCGGTGGGCCCCTTCGCGGTATTGCGCGGCATGATCGCCCCGCGGGAGCCCGAGATGTCGGTGCGGATCCACACCACGAACACGGGCCAAGTCGTCACCGCACGCTTTCGCGTCGAAAAGGGCCGCCCCTGCATCGAGGGAGAGGCGCGCATACCGGGCGTGCCCGGCACCGGCTCGGCCATCGCGCTTGATTTCGGCGATTGCGCGGGCGCGGTCAGCGGCAGGCTGCTGCCCACCGGATCGGTCCGCGACATGGTCCGGCTGGGCGAACGCGAGGTGCCGGTGTCTTTCGTGGATGCGGCGACGCCCTTCGTCTTCGTCCCGGCCAGGGCGCTGGGGGCGACGGGTGCCGAAAGCCCCGCCGAGATCAGCGCCAATCCCGCCCTGATGGCCGAGCTGGAGGCGATCAGGGGCTGGGCGGCGACCGTCCTTGGCCTCGTGGACCGGCCCGAAGAGGCGACGCTTCGCTCGCCCAACATTCCGCGCGTCATCATGGTCGGCCCGCCGCAGGATTATGCCGCGCAGGATGGTCCGGTGAGCGCCGAAAGCATGGATGTCTGCGTCCGGCAACTGGCCATGCAGAAGCCGCACAACACGCTTGCCGTGACCGGGGCGGTCTGCTCGGCTGTGGCCAGCCGCCTGCCGGGAAGCATCGTCCAGGAACTGTGCCGCGCCGGGGACGACCGGACCCGGCTTGGCCATCCGGCGGGCGTGCTGACCGTCTCGGCCCAGGTGGCGCGGACCGCGGACGGCTGGCGCATCGAAAGCGCCGCGGTCGAGCGAACGGCGCGGCTGCTGATGGCGGGCGACCTGTTCGCCCCGCGCGCAAGGATCGAGGAACTGCGCGCAGGACTGGAGGTTTAGGCGCGACAACCAAGCGCCGGCGGGGAGGCCGGCCAAAGATCGGGGAGGAAAACGTGGTGATAACCGAAGCGGCGCGTGCAAGCGCCGACGTCGTGGTGGTGGGCTCGGGCCTTGCAGGGCTGCTTGCCGCCATTACCGCACGCGAAGCCGGCGCGACCGTGACCCTGGTCGCCCAGGGTGAGATCGGCAAGTCCGCCAACAGCTGGCTTGCGAGCGGCGGCCTTGCGGCGGTGACGGGCGTGGACCCCGAGGATACGCCCGAACTGCATTTGCAGGACATCCGCCGGACGGCCCGCGGCCTTGCCTTTGACGATATCGCCCGGACCTTCGTGGCCGAGGCCGGGCCCGCGATCCGCAAGCTCGAGTCGCTCGGCGTGGCCTTCCACCGGAAGGACGGCGACCTTGCCCTTTACCCCGCCCCCGGACATTCCCGCGCGCGCTCGGTCCGCTGCGAGGACGGGGGGGCGGTCGGGCTGATGACGACGCTTATCGAACGCGCGACCGAGGCGGGGATAGGTCTTGTCGGCCATACCACCGCCATCGAAGTGCTGAAGGACGCCGAGGGGGCGGCGGCGGGGCTGCTCTGCCATGGTCCCGACGGCTGGCTTGCGATCGAGGCGGGGGCGGTGCTGCTGGCCTGCGGCGGCATGGGACGGATCTTTCCAGTCACCAGCAACCACGACCTGGCGGACGGCAGCGGCTATTACCTCGCGCTGAAGGCCGGGGCGGTGCTGACCGACCTGGAATTCGTGCAGTTCACCCCCACCTCGCTTGCCTGGCCGCCGCAGGTGCGGGGCACCAGCACCGGCGGCGGGCTGATGGCGCAGCCCGGCGTCAAGCTGCTGAATGCCAGGGGCGAGCGGTTCATGCACCGCTACGACCCCGAGCGGATGGAGGCGGCGACCCGCGACGTGCTTTCGCGGGCGATTTTCCGCGAGGTGAGCGAGGGGCGCGGCACGGAACACGGCGCCGTCTGGGTGGATATTTCCGAAACCGACCGCGAGGCGGTGGCGCAGGTTTCCGGCCGCTTCCTGCGGGCGATCGCGAAGGTCGGCATCGACCCCTATCGCGAGCGCGTCGAGGTGGCGCCCGATGTGCATTTCGCCATGGGCGGCGTCGTGGCCGACATCGACGGGCGCACCGCCGTGCCGGGGCTTTTCGCGGCGGGCGAGATCACCGCCGGCCTTCACGGCGCGACGCGGCTGAACAGCAACGGGCTGACCGAGGCCGCGGTCTTTGGCATCCGCGCCGGCCGCAGCGCGGCGGACCATGCCCGCACGGCCGGCCAGCGGCCCTTGCGCTTCGACTTTCCGCCGCGGATGGTGCGTTGCCTGATCGCCGAGGATCCGCGGCGCCCGAACGGCCGGCCCCGGTCCGACATGATCGGCATCCGGCTGCCGGGCGGGGCTGCAGCCGCAAGGGACCACGCGGCGCTGAAGGCCGAGATCCGGGCGATCCTCGTCGAAGGGGCGGGGATCGAGCGGACCGGCGCCGCGGTCGAGCGGGCGCTGGCCCGCCACGCCGCCCTCGCCCCCCTGGTCGAGGCGGCGCTGGCCGGGGCGGGCCCTGTCGAGGGCTTCTCGCTCGACGCCATGTATGTGCTTTCGCGCCTGATCCTCCAGGCAAGCGGCACGCGGACGGAATCCCGCGGCGCCCATTATCGCATCGATTGCCCCGACCAGGACAGCGGCTGGGACCGGCATATCGCCTTCCTGGCCGAGCCCCTGGCGGCGCAGGACGAAGGGAGAAGACCATGAGACATGTTCTTGGCATCGACAGGGTGGTTGCCCTGATCTGCATCGCCGTGGCCGGGCTCTATCTCTCGGCTTCCCTCGGCATTGCGCAGGGCAGTTTCGGCGACCCGCTGGGGCCGCGGGCCTTTCCGCAGATCCTCGGCGCGCTGCTGATCCTGTTCTCGATCATCACGCTGGTGCAGCCCTCGGCCCGGCAGGCGCCGGCCACGCCGCTTGCGACCCTTGTCGCCATCGCGATCTGCGCGGCGCTGGTCCTGGGCTTCATCCTGCTCTTGCCGGTCGTCGGCTATGCGGCGACAAGCTTCCTGCTGTTCCTGGGCTTCCTGCTGACGCTGCGCGAGCCGCTGCGCCTTGCGCTGCTATACGCGGCGGGCCTGACCCTGCTGTTCTATGTCGTCTTCACGGTGCTTCTGCAGACCTATTTCCCGCCGACCCTGCTGGGGAGGATCTTCTGATGGACACCGTCGCCTTTCTTGCCACGGGCATCGCCACCGCTTTTTCCGGCTGGAACTTCGTCTATGTCCTGATCGGGGCGTTCGTGGGCACCTGGATCGGGATGCTGCCCGGCCTCGGCCCCTCGACCGGCATCGCGCTGCTGCTGCCGCTGACCTACGGGCTCGACCCAACGGGCGGCATGATCATGCTTTGCGGCATCTATTTCGGCTCGATGTACGGGGGCTCGATCTCGTCGATCCTGCTCAACACGCCGGGCGACGTCTCGTCGGTCATCACCATGCTCGACGGCAACCCGATGGCGCGGCGCGGGCGCGGGGGTGCCGCGCTTTTCTGCGCCGCCGTCGCCTCGTTCATCGGGGGAAGCGTCGGGCTTGTCGGGCTTACCTTCCTGGCCGAGCCCATCGCGCGCTTCGCCCTGCGCTTCGGGCCTGCGGAATATTTCGCGCTGATGACCTTTGCGCTGATCGCGACCGCCACGCTGATGCAGGGCGCGGCCGTCAAGGGGCTCATGGCCATCGTGATCGGCCTGATGATCGCCACAGTCGGCATCGACCTGCAAAGCGGCGCGGCGCGCTTTACCATGAACTCGCCGAACCTTTTCGACGGGATCAGCCTCATCGCGGTCATCATCGGCCTGTTCGGCATCTCCGAGGTCTTTACCAACATCCAGGAGATCATGGCCCGGCGCTGGGGCAAGGTCGAAACGGTCGGACGGCTGTGGATGGAGCCCTCCGAATGGAAGCGCTGCCGCTTTTCCTTCCTGCGCGGCTCGGTCATCGGCTTCATGGTGGGGGTCGTGCCGGGCGCGGGCGGGGCGGTGGCGACGCTTCTTTCCTATGCCGCCGAGCGCCGGTCGAGCCGCCACCCCGAAGAATTCGGCAAGGGCGCGATCGAGGGCGTGGCCGGCCCCGAGGCCGCCAACAATGCCAGCGTCGGCGGCGCGCTGATCCCGCTTTTCACCCTGGGCCTGCCCGGATCGTCGGCGACGGCGATCCTGCTGGGGGCGCTGATGATCTTCGGCATCCAGCCGGGCCCGCATCTCTTCACCGAAAATCCCGACCTGGTCTGGGGCATCATCGGCAGCCTCTATGTCGCGAACGTGGTGCTCGTGATCCTCAACATTCCCTTCATCGGCATCTTCGTGCGGATGCTGATGATGCCCGGCGCGCCGCTCAACGCGATCATCCTGCTGCTGGCCGTCACCGGAGCCTATTCGCTGAACAACAACGTCTTCGACATCCAGGTGGCGCTGGTCTTCGGCGTTATCGGCTTCCTGCTGCGCAGCGCGCAGGTGCCGCTGGCCCCGCTGGTGCTGGCGGTCGCCCTGGGCGGCGGCCTGGAACAATCCCTGCGCCAGGCGCTTTCCCTGTCGGACGGCGATCCGGCCGGGCTGGTGCCCAGCGGCATCGCGGCGGTGTTCCTTGGCCTCAGCGCGCTTCTTGTGCTGCTGGCGGCGATCCTGCCCGCCACCCGGCTGATGAGCCCGCGGAACCGTGCGCTTCGGCGCGCGGCGAAAAAGGAAAAAAGACCGCAAACCCAATAGGAGGACACCATGGCTGCATTCAGCCGCATCGTTGCAATGGCCCTGACCGTGGCCACAAGTGCCGCCGCCGCACAGGCTGCCGAGCCGACTCGCGTGATCGAGATCATCGTGGGCGCCTCGCCCGGCGGCGGCTTCGACCGCACCGCCCGAGCGATCGAGCGCGTGCTGGAGGACGGCATCGTCGGCCAGCCGATCAACGTCATCAACCAGCCCGGCGCCGGCGGGGCGGTCGGCCTTGCCTCGATGAACCGGCATCCGGGCGACATGCACTATATCTCGATCACCTCGCCCAACATCCTGACCGACGAGCTGCGGGGCACCTCGCCCATGACCTTCGAGGCCCTGACCCCCATCGCGACGCTGGTTTCGGAATATCTCTGCTTTGCCGTCCATGCCGACAGCGACCTGGAAACCGCCGCGGATCTGGTCGCGGCGCTGAAGGAAAAGCCCGAGGCGATCCGCTTCGGCTTCGCCACCACGCCGGGCAACCACAACCACGTGGCCTTCGCGCAGCTTGCCGGGGCGGTAGGCTTCGACGTGATGAAACCCAAGACCGTGATCTTCAAGGGCGCGTCCGAGGCGGTGACGGCGCTTCTTGGCCGGCATATCGACTTTTCCATCGCCCCCGCCGCGAGCTTTGCGGAATATGTCCGGTCGGGCGACGTGAAATGCCTGGCGGTCAGCGCGCCCGAGCGGCTGGGCGGGGCGCTGTCGGATGTGCCGACATGGACCGAACTCGGCTATGACGTGGTCTATGGCCCGTTCCGCGGCGTGATCGGCCCGCAAGGCATGGAGCCCGAGCAGATCGCCTTCTGGGAGGATGCCTTGCAGAAGATGGCCGCGACTGACGCCTGGAAAAAGGAAGTCGCGGAGAATTACTGGACCGAAAACGTCAAGGGCCACGACGAGACGATGACCTTCCTTGCGACCGAGCGCGACCTGCTCAGGGCCTCGCTTACCGATCTGGGCCTGCTGCAATAGCACCAGGGGCGGGACCGCTGGCCGCGGCCCCCGCCCTCCGCCGGCATACCGGACAGCGGATCGGCCTGCAGGAAATCCGCCAGGGCCGCCGCGCAACGGACAGGACGACCGCCGGTCATCCGCCATGCGCGGCGCTTGCGGGTAACGGCAGGGACCCGGCGTCGCGATCCAATGCGGCGCGGGCCTCAGGGGTTCGCGTCGTCCCCAACGCCGATCAGCTTGCGAAGCGTCTCGACCTGCGGAGTGGGAAGGTATTTCTGCCGCAGCTCGAACAGGGCCGGGCCGAAGCGGTTCTGGATCTCGTCGCCGAAGATGGCGAAGATCTCGCAAAAATAGATCTCGTGCCGGATCAGGCTGTCGAAGATGTTCACCAGGGGCTTGTTGCGCGTATAGGAACCGTGCGGCTGGCTGCCGAACTCGGCCACCAGCGCCTCCTCGAAATCGCGGGTGATGCTGATCAGATAGGGGGCCATCGCCACCGGAATGCCATTGCCCTCGTGCAGCATGACCGTGATGCGACCCCCGCAGGAGAACTGCTCGACCTTGGTGCCGAACAGCACGATCAGCACGTCCACCCCGCGCCGCGCGGCCGCCTCGAGCTGGTCGAGATGCCCCTCGAGATTGTCCTCCGACCCCTTGATCCAGAGATGCGTGGTCGAGGCGTCGATCATCTGCGAGATGCGCGAGTTGATGGCATGCGCCCCGGTCATCGACCAGACATATTCCTGCTGCGGCACATTGCCGAGCTTGCTGATCCCTTCCTTGATCCGGGCCGCGCGCCGCTCGGTCGTCTCGACGATGGCCGACAGCAACACGTCCGGCGGCGTCGCGGTATAGCGGACCGGGCTTTCGGAAACCGGCTGCACCGCCTCCTTCCGAACCAGGCTTTCCAGCACCGAATAGGCATTCGCCTTGGGAAGCCCCGCTTCCTTGGCCACCTCATAGGCGGTCGCGGGCTGGATCTTCAGCAACCCCAGATAGGCACGGGATTCGTAGTCGCTGAAATGCAGGCCCTGCAGGTCAGCAATAAGGGTCTGAAGCGGGTTTGCGATATCCACGGGATCGTCCCTCCAATGCGGGCAATGGCGACTGGTAGTCATTGCAACTAACGCGCCCGGAGCAGGGATGCAATCGTCCGCGACCGATCCACCTCCCTTGAACGGGTCCATCCTGGAAGATGGTTCCGGCCATGAAGCACGGGGCGCAATGGCACGGATGCGGCACAAGCCGAAGTTGCGGCGGGTTGAAGTGCTGCGCGGCCAGGGCAGGACGATGGCGCCAGATCGGCGTTTCCGCGCTGACCTATTGCAGCTCGGCGGCATGAGCCGGGACCGGCCGCGCCAGTGGAAGGACCTCCAGAAGAAGGACCGGCTGCGCAAGGCGGTTGCCGATCCGACGCTGGAAGCCGATCCTGACGGCGACGCACGGGAAGGCTTTTCAACCCCTCGCCCTGTAGGGCCTGCATCGACCAGGTTCGGACAGTCCTGCCGCGTGTAACGGAGCACAAGCCGTGCCGCGCGCTGGCGCAGCACCGCATCCCCCGCGACCGGAACGACGAAGACATCGTTGCGCGGACGCGATTCCAGAAATACTTGCCTTTGTATCAAGGCGGCTGGCAACCGGCAGAATCCTTGGCCGCATAAGCATTACGGTAGAAATACCGCCCTCTAGGATCGCACCTGATCCGGAAGAGTGGGGGCCTGTCCAAGCGGCCGTCGGCCCTGCTACAGTGCGGGCAGCCTGAAGGGGTGACCTGGGACCGCCCCTCGCTTTCCAACAAAACAGAACGATATCTGGCTGCGGCCCATTACCGTCTCTGGCGCATGGACCACACGGGCGATATCATTGCAGAGAGCGCCGCTGGCGGCGTCGACCGCATCAACGCAACGGTCGGCGTCAACTTGGACCGCGAAAACGGGGCCTATGCCAACGTCGAAAACGTCTGGCTGCAAGGCAGCGCCAATATCGGAGACTGGGATCAGCAGCAAACAATCGGCTTGTCGGAAACGGGGGAGCCAATGTTCTGGACGGGCGGGACGGAGACGATTTACTGGAAGCTGCGGCCGGAAGCGATTCCCTGTGGGGCGGAGCTGGCAATGACACCCTTGATGGCTCTGCAATCCGGGCCAGCAACGTGCTTGTCTCCTCGACCGGAAAATATTTCAGCGTCGGCGGGGACATGAACATGTTTCTTTCCGACCGCGGCAAAATACCGGAAATCGTGCGGCGCACCACGGCCGATCTGAATTCTGCGATCGTCTGCCTGCTACGGCTTGACGCGCCCATCATCTGCACAGTCCAGGGCCCCGCGGCCGGTGGCGCGATCGGCTTGATTGCAATGGCGGATTTCGTGTTTTCCAGCCCACGCGCCCGTTTCACGCCCGCCTTTCCGATGATCGGCTTCAGCGCCGATTGCGGCACCACGCTGACCCTGCCCGCCCGCATGGGCTATGCCCGGGCAAAACAATTCCTGCTGCTTTCGGACACGATTTCGGCCGAGGACGCCAAGCAATCGGGTCTCGTGGATGAAATCCTTGCCGAAGAGGATTTTCTGGCGGAAGCGGAAAGACTGGCGGGCCGTTTCGCGAACGGGCCGACGCTCGCCTATGGCGGAATAAAGCGCACGATGGCCAGCGCGCCTGCGCGAGATCGAGGCCGCGCTTGAGGACGAGGCGAGCACGATTTCGCGCCTCTCGCTGTCGGACGAGGCCTGGGAGGGCATGACCGCGTTTTCCCAGCGCCGCACCCCCCGATTCGAGGGCCGCTAGGGCCCCCTGCCCCCGGACGCGGCCCGGTTCCCAGCCGGACGCGCCGGGCCGGAAACCCGGCACAAAACTGATATTGTTGTGTATTTTCAATCCTGGCGCCCCTTCGGCCGCCTGGCCGGACCCCGGATTCCGTCATCCTTCCGTCCGTTATTATGTACCAACAAATCATTTGACAGCAGATTTATCTTATTCTAGCGTACCAATATCGCCCGGCCATCGGCTGCCGGAGGAGGCAGTGCCGGGGGGCGAAAAACTACAGTGAACAGAAAGGTTTCGGCACATGCCGGAGGCCGGCGATGGCTTCTGCGCCAACCGATGCGTCCTCACAACGCCATACATCATACATATCGGGGAGGATATGCGACAATGGCACCTATCAATCGTGGACGGTTTCCGGGACGGCTGCTGGGATGGCTTCCGGCCGTCTCCGCGCTGGCGCTCACCCTGACCGCAGGCACGGCCTTCGCCGAAATCAGCAAGCTCCGTCTGGGTGTCCTGAACGACATGGCCAGCGGCTTTTCCGCCTGGAGCGGGCCGGGATCGGTCGTGGCCGCGAAACTTGCGGTCGAGGATTTCCGCATGGCGCATCCCGAGGCGGATTTCGACATCGAAGTGCTTTCTGCCGATCACCAGAACAAGGCCGACGTTGCCTCGACCATCGCCCGGGACTGGATCAGGGACGGCGTGAACGCCATCGTCGATGTGCCGAATTCCGCCGCCGCGCTGGCGGTCGCGACGCTGGTCAAGGATAGCGACACCGCTCTGCTCGTCTCGGGCGGCGGGCATGACGCGCTGACCCGCGATGCATGCACGCCGAACACGGTGCACTGGACCTTTGACCTGTATTCGCTGGCCCGCAACACCGCGCAGGCGACGGTCGAGACCGGCGGGAAAAGCTGGTTCTTCGTCACTTCCGACTATGCCGGCGGCAAGGGGCTCGAGGCGGTCGCGACCAGATTCGTGCTCGAGGCGGGGGGCGAGGTCAAGGGACATGTGCTGCCGCCGCTGGGGCTGGTCGATTATTCGTCCTTCCTGCTGCAGGCGCAATCCTCGGGGTCCGACGTGGTGGCCTTTGGCACCGCGGGCACGGACCTGATGAACATGATCAAGCAGTCCAACGAATTCGGACTGGTGGACGGCGGCCAGCGGCTTGCGACGCTTGCCATCTTCATCAACGACGTGCACGGGCTGGGGCTCGATGCGGCCAAGGGGCTGATCTATACCACGGCCTTCTATTGGGACACGAACGACCGGACCCGCGCGTTTTCCGAACGTTTCGCCGCCGCCCACAACGGCGCGATGCCGTCCGAAGGACAGGCGGGCGTCTATTCCGTGGTCTATCACTATCTTGAATCCGCACTTGCGGCCGGGTCGTCCAAGGCCGGCGCCATCGTCGCGGACATGAAGGCGCAGCCGATCGACGACCCGCTGTTCGGCCAGGTGACGATCCGGCCCGACGGCCGTGCCATCCACGACATGTATGTAATGCAGGTCAAGACCCCCGAGGAAAGCACGAAGCCCTGGGATTACGTCAAGGTGCTGAAGACCATTCCCGGCGATCAGGCCTTCGGCCCGGCCGAACCGGAGAAATGCGCGCTGGCGAAGTAAGGCGCGTAGGCAAACCGCCGGATCGTGCGCGGCCCCGTACCGATCCGCCATCCCCGTCAGGAGCAAAGCCAATGATTACCCCAGCCGATGCAGATTTCCATCCGCGCGACCCCTCGGACATGAGCTGGACCGAGACCACCTTCCTGCCGTTCGCGGTCCCGGAAGAAGGCATCTTCGGCAATTGCTACGTGCTGGCCCGGCCGAACCTGGGCGTGTGCCTGGCCTCGGTCATCGTCAGCCGCGGCATCTGCCTGCACACCTACGAGATCGACTTCACCGACCCGCAGATGCATCTGAAATGTCCTGAGAAGTTTTCCGACTTCACGCTGGAGAACGGGCTGTCCATCAAGGCGCTCGGCGGTCCGCAGAATTATCACATGCGCTATGAGAACCAGCTGAGCGCCTGCAGCTTCGACCTGGACTTCCGCGGCCTGCACCGTCCTTTCGACCCGCATGACCCGGCGGAAAACCCGCTGCTCTCGCAACGGGCGACGGGCGCCGAGGACACGCGCATCGGCAAGGAATGGGCGAACGGCCATTTCGAATGCAAGGGCCATGTCACCGGGTCGCTGACGCTTTACGGCGAAACCTACAAGGTCGATTGCTACGAGGGCATGGACCATTCCTGGGGTCCGCGAAAGGAACTGGGCACCCGCGCGGTGACCTGGGTCTCCATCAACTTCGGCGACGATCTGGCCATCCATCTGGCCGTGCCGATGCGGATCGAAAAGGGCACGGTGCTGTATGATCCGGTCCAGTTCGGCTTCGTCTGCGAGAATGGCGAGGTTTACGGCGTGGTCAGCGCCGAGGTGCAGGCCAACCGTGTCCACCTGCAGCCGGTCGGCAACCGCATCACCGTCACCGACATCCGCGGCAAAAGCTTCGAGTTCCTGGGCACCGCGGTCGGCGGGCATCCGTGGCATTCGTTCAACCCCTGCCATGTCTGCTATCAGACCACGATGCGTTACACCTGGAACAACCGCGTCGGCTTCGGCGAATTCGGCGACATCTTCGGGCTGGACTACCTTGCCCGCCACATGTCGCGTTCCGCGCCGTGGCGCCGCGTCCGGACGGGGGGCATCGCATGACCGCCGCACCCGCTTCGCTGCACGACGGCTTCAACATCCGCGACAATCCGACGCCCGAGTTCATCCGCGCGATCCGCGACCGATTCCCCGTGGAACGCGAGGTGGACGAGCTTCTGACACGCAAGATGCAGAACCGCTCGGGCCCGCCCTATCGCCGCATCACGCTGGAGGAGCTTGAGGCGAACCTGACCCGGATGCTGACCGGCCTTGGCGTCGGGAGCTTCGTCATCACCGAACCGGGCTGGTTCACCGGGGGCGTGTCCAAGATCCAGATGGGCTTCACCCTGGAATGGGACGACCCGGCAAGCGGCCGCAGGAAGGAACGGCTGGTGCTGCGGATGGACCCGTCCGAAGGATCCAATACCACGTCCCGCGCAAGGGAATACGAACTGCTGGAGGCGTTCCAGGACATCATTCCCGTGCCCGCAGTGTATTGGCTGGATCCGGACGGGCGCTGGTTTCCCCAGCCGGCGCTGATCTATGCCTTTGCCCCGGGCGTCACCAAAAGCCGGACGACGCAAACGGGGCAGGTCAGCGGACTGGGGACCAATTTCGGGCCCGAGCTGCGCGCGAAGCTGGCGCCGCAGTTCATGGCCCATCTGGCGGCGATCCACCATTTCGACTTTTCGGCCCGGTCCTTCTCGACCATGGACATGCCCCGGGCCGGGACCACCCAGGCGGCGCTCTGGCAGCTGAACCGCGCCCGCCGCATCTGGGAAGAGGACCGGGGCGAGGATTTCCCGCTGATGGACGTGGCCGCGAACTGGCTCGAGGCGAACGCGCCCGTGCTCGACCACGCCAGCATCGTGCATGGCGATTTCCGCAGCGGCAATTTCCTGTTCGACGAGGAAACCGGCCGAATCGGCGCATGGCTCGACTGGGAACGGGCGCATATCGGCGACCGCCACCGCGATCTGGCCTGGATGACGCAATCGACCATGGGCCATTATTCCGAAGACAGAAAAACCTATTTCGTCTGCGGGCTGATCCCGCTGGATGAATTCTTCGACCGGTACAGCCGCGCCTCGGGGCTCTCGGTCGATCCCGACCGGCTGGCGTGGTATCGCATCCTGAACTGCTACCAGATCATCGCCTCGACCGTGGCGACGGCCAACCGCGTCGCGCGGCTTGGCAAGTCGCACCAGGACCCGCTGCTGACCCGGGTCAAGGGCATGGCGCCTACCGTCGAACTCGAACTCTCCCTTTGTCTCAAGGAGCGTCTGTGATGGATCACTCCGACACCGGCCTGCGCGCCGTCTGCAAATCGCTGACCGACGTGATCGCGCCCTCGCTGAAACCGGACGACCCGCTGGCCCGCGAACAGCTGAGCCTGATCGTGCACTACCTGGAATTCCTGCGGTCGCGGCTGGACCATCTGCATGCGCGGGAACGGTTCCAGCTGGCCGATGCCCGGACGCTGGCCGTGCTGGTGCGCGAAGCGGCCCCGGACGCGCCGGACACCGCCGCGCTGGCAAGCGCGATCGCCGCGGCCGGCGATCTGCTGGCCGATCACCGGGCGGCCACCGCCGACCTGCGCGAGGCGACCGCCCGGGCCCATCATGCGGTTTCCGGGATCGTGCAAGCCGCCCCGGGCCTGCCGGCCGAGGTCTCGCGCCGCATCGCCCTGGCCGTGATCGACGGCACCGCGGACCGCATCGCCATGGAACGGGCCTGGTATCTTCCCATGGGCCTCGACCCCGCCCCGGCCGAGGTTCCGGCGCTTGAAACCCTGCTCGGCCGTTATGCGGGCAACCCTGAAACCAGCGCGACTGCCGAATGACGGCCCGCGCGCGGCACAGCCGGAACGGAACGCCATGACCGACACGATTCTTCAAGCACGCAACCTTTCCAGGCAGTTCGGCGGCTTCAAGGCCGTGAACGGCGTGTCCCTCGACGTGGCGCGGGGCAAGGTGCATGCGCTGATCGGGCCCAATGGGGCAGGCAAGACCACGACCTTCAACCTGCTGACCCGGTTTCTGGACGCGACCTCGGGCATGATCCGTTTCGACGGCAAGGACATCACCCGGCGGCATCCGGCCGACGTGGCGATGGACGGCATGGTGCGCTCCTTCCAGATCTCGGCCACGTTCCCGCACCTGACCCTGATCGAGAACGTGCGGATCGCGCTCCAGCGCCGCGAGGGGGGCACCTTCCGGTTCTGGCGTCCGATCACCCGGTCCGAGTCGCTGAACGACGAGGCCGAGCAGCTTCTGGCCGACGTGGGGCTGGCCGACCGTGCGGGCAGGCTCGCCTCCAGCTTGTCCTATGGCCGCAAGCGGGCGCTGGAGATCGCGACGACGCTGGCCCTGCGGCCGAAACTGCTGCTGCTGGACGAACCGACCTCGGGCATGGGGATCGAGGACATCGCGCCGATCACCGCGCTGATCAACCGCCTGCGCGGGCCGATGACGGTGCTGATGGTGGAACACAACCTGTCCGTGGTAGCGGAGCTTTCCGACCGCATCACCGTCCTGGCGCGGGGCGAGGTGTTGGCCGAAGGAACCTATGCCGAGGTTTCGACCGACCCCGACGTCACCCGCGCCTATATGGGAGAATAGGATGACCGCAGACACGGCCATGCTTTCGGTCCGCGACCTTCATGCCTGGTATGGCGAAAGCCATGTGCTCCACGGCATGACATTGCACGTCGAGCGGGGCGAGGTGGTGACGCTTCTCGGCCGGAACGGCGCGGGCAAGTCCACCACCATGCGCGCCATCATGGGGCTGATGAAAAAGCGCAGCGGCGCCATCACCTATGAGGGGCGCGAGGCGATCGCGCTGCCGCCGCACAGGATCGCACGGATGGGCATCGCCTATTGCCCGGAACACCGCGGCATCTTCTCGCGGCTGGATGTCCAGGAAAACCTGGAACTCCCGCCGGTGATCGGCGCCGATCCCCTGACGCTCGACCGGGTGCAGGCGATGTTCCCCCGGCTCATGGAACGCCGCCACAGCCCGGGAACGAAACTGTCGGGGGGCGAACAGCAGATGCTGGCCATCGCGCGGATCCTGCGGACGGGAGCCAGGTTCCTGTTGCTGGACGAACCGACCGAAGGCCTGGCCCCGATCATCGTCAAGCAGCTGGGAGAGATCATCGGATCGCTGCGGTCCATGGGCTTCACCATCCTTCTGGTCGAGCAGAACTTCCGCTTTGCCTCCGCCCTGGCAGACCGGCATTACGTGGTCGAGCACGGGCGGGTGGTCGATGAAATCGCCTCGGACGGCCTCGGCGCCGGATCGGCGCGGATCAGGGCCTATCTGGGCGTCTGAAAGGGAAACGGCATGGAAATTTTCGGAATTCCCGCACAGGCGCTTTACGGCCAGCTTGCGCTCGGGCTGGTCAACGGGGCGTTCTATGCGCTGCTGAGCCTTGGGCTCGCCATCATCTTCGGGCTGCTGAACCTGATCAACTTCGCGCACGGGGCGCAGTACATGCTGGGCGCCTATGCCGCCTGGATGCTGCTCAGCTATTTCGGGATCGGGTTCTGGGGCGCGCTGGTCCTCGCCCCGCTGGTGGTGGCCGTGCTGGGCATGGCGCTGGAACGGGGGCTGCTGCGGCATCTCCGCGACATGGACCAGATATACGGGCTGCTGCTGACCTTCGGCGTCGCCCTGATCCTCGAAGGGCTGGTGGCGCAGACCTATGGCTGGTCCGGGATGCCCTATCCCAACCCGCTGCCGGGCGCGGTCGATCTGGGCTTCATGCGCATGCCGATGTACCGGCTGGCGGCGATCGCCATCGCGCTGGTCGTCTGCCTTGCGGTCTGGATCGCCATCGAGCGGACCCGCCTCGGCGCCTATCTGCGCGCCGCCTCCGAGGATGCCGACATGGTGCAGGCCTTCGGCGTCAACATCCCCCGGCTGATCATGCTGACCTATGGCTTCGGCGTCGGGCTGGCGGGGCTGGCGGGCGTCGTCGCCGCCCCGGTCTATCAGGTCAGCCCGGCGATGGGCTCGAACCTGATCATCGTCGTCTTCGCGGTGGTGGTGATCGGCGGCATGGGCTCCATCGCGGGCTCGGTGATCGCGGGCTTCGGGCTGGGGCTGATCGAGGGGCTGACCAAGGTCTTCTATCCCGCTGCTTCAACCACGGTGATCTTCTTCATCATGATCCTGATCCTCATCTTCCGGCCCTCGGGCCTGTTCGGGAGCGCCCGATGACCGGCAACACGACCAGCCTTTCCGCACCCGGGAACGAACGCCTGATGACCCGCCGCCGCCGGAGGGCGGAACTCGGGCTCTTTGCCGCCATCGTCCTGGTGCTGCTGCTTGCGCCTCTGGTGATGAACCCCTTCGTGGTGATGAAGATCATGTGCTTCGCCATGTTCGCGTTGGCGCTGAACCTGCTCATGGGGTTCACCGGCATCGTCTCGTTCGGCCATGCGATGTTCTTCGGCGGCGGGGCCTATGTGGGCGGCCACGCGATCAAGGCCTTCGGCTGGCCGCTCGAGGCGGGGATCGTGCTGGCCGCCGCCGCGGCCGCCCTGCTGGGGCTGGGCACCGGGGTGCTGGCGGTCCGCCGTCATGGCATCTATACAGCGATGGTGACGCTGGCCTTTGCGCAGATGCTGCTGTTCCTGGCGATCCAGGCCCCGTTCACCGGGGGCGAGGACGGGCTGCAGTCGATCCCGCGCGGGTATTTCCTGGGCTTGCTGGACACGCGCAACGAGTTCCAGCTTTTTCTGGCGACGCTGATCCTGTTCGTGGCGGGGTTCCTGATCGTCTTCCGCACCGTGCATTCGCCCTTTGGCCAGACGCTGAAGGCGATCCGGGAAAACGAGACCCGGGCGATCTCGCTTGGCTACCGCACCAACCGCTACAAGCTTGCGGCCTTCGTGCTGTCCGCCGCCCTGTCCGGCGCGGCCGGGGCGATGAAGGCGGTGGTGTTCGAGTTGGCCTCGCTGACCGATGTGTCCTGGCATACCTCGGGCGAGGTGGTGCTGATGAACCTCGTCGGCGGCATCGGCACGATGTTGGGCCCGATCGCGGGGGCGGCGACGATCATCGGCATCCAGGAGTTCTTGTCGGGGATCGAGGACTGGATCCTGGTCATCAACGGCGTGATCTTCGTGGTGGTGGTCATCGCCTTCCGCAAGGGCATCGTGGGCGAGATCGCGGGCTTTCTGGCCCGCCGCGAAGGGCGCTGACGGTCGGGACCGAAAAGGTGGGGGCCGAAAAGGTCAGGGCTGAAAGATCAGTTCGATCTGGAACCTGTCCACCGGATTCAGGCTGACGCTGAGGTGGAAGAACTGGTCGTCGGCGTTGAAATACAGCGTCGTGATCTGGGTGGCGAGCATCTTGCGCGGGATCTTCAGATAGTCCGCGCAATCGTCCGGCATCAGCACCGGCTGGGCAAAGGTCCGCGCCGACACCGCCCGGCCCAGGCCCAGATCGCTGATGACGTCGATGGCCGACGCCTTGGTCTTGCCCATCCGCCGCGCGGCCTCCTCGAACTCGCGCGGGAAATAGAGCGTGATCGGGTTCCACGGCTCCTGCGTCTTGTCCAGGATGCGATAGCAGGAAAGCCTGAACCAGTCGGCCGGGTCGCGGCCAAAGGGGGTGTAATCCCGGCAAAGCCCGGTGATCCCACCGAAATGCTCGAAGGAATCGATCCTCAGCCGGGACTTGGCGTGGATCTCGCGCAGCGCGATGAACGGGTTGACGGTGGTCCGCACGACGGGAACCTCGTCATTCTTAACCACGCGCGATCCCTTCTTGCGGATGCGGGTGATGAAGCCTTGATCGGCAAGCTGGCGCAGGCTGGCGCGGATGGTGTTCCGGCTGACCCCGTACTGTCCCGCAAGGTCGATCTCGTTCGGCAGATAGCTGTCCACGGGAAGCGATCCGTCGGCGATGCGGCCGCGCAGTTCCTCGGCGATCCGTTCCCACAGAGGGATGATACGGCCGGCTGGCTTTTTGGGGTGATTCATCGGTTCCGTTCGCCTTGGGGGTGCGCGCGGGCAACCATGACATGCCCGCAGGATGCCGCCAACCCCACCCGGTCGCCCGATCCCATCGCCCGCCCCGCCGGTCGGCCTCCCCGCAGCCGGTGCGGCCATTCCCGCCCATGCCTGTGCCCGGCCGCCGGCCCGGAAATCCTCGTCTCATTGCTCCGGTCTGAACAACCTTTCATGCGGCGATTGTGGCCGGGATGCAGGGTTGCTGCCCGTATCTCTCCAACCCGTCGATGGTGGCACACTCGTCCCGCTGATCATGGGAGGATATGACGATGAAGCAGTATGTGGGGTTGGACGTCTCGCAGAAGGAAACGGCAGTCTGCGTTGTCGACGAGGATGGCCGCCTGATCTTCGAGGGTCGGGCCAAGTCGGATCCAGGAGCTCTGGCCAGTGTCCTAGCAAAAAGGGCGCCGCTGGCAGAAATGGTTGGCTTCGAGACCGGCGCTATGTCGAGTTGGCTCTGGCATGAACTGAAAGGGATCGGTCTGCCGGTGGTCTGTATCGATGCCCGACACGCGCACGCCGTTCTGTCCGTCCGGATGAACAAGAGCAACGAGAACGACGCCCGTGGCCTAGCCGAACTGGTGTGGATTTGTTGGTATCGGGAAGTAGCGGTCAAGAGCAAGGCCAGTCAACAGGTCCGCGCCCTGCTGGTCGCAAGGTCGCGGCTGGTGGCGATCCGCAGGGATTTGGAGAACCAGATCCGCTCCATGCTGAAGGAACACGGGCTGATCTTTCCACGTGCGATTGCCGGTCAGTTCCGACGCCGCGTTATCGAACTAACCGGCGATGAGCACGTTCTCTGGCCTGTCCTGCAACCACTGCTCTCGGTGCATGATCATGTCTGCGGCAAGCTTGAAGGGCTGGATCGGCAGATCGGGGAGATGGCGAGAACCGACGAGACGACACGACGGTTGATGACCGTGCCCGGCATCGGCGTGGTTACGGCGCTGACCTTCCGGCACATGATCGATGATCCCTCGCGGTTTCGAAGCGCGGCGTCGGTCGGGGCCTATCTCGGTCTTACGCCGAGGCGAAGGCAGTCGGACGAGATGGACACCACCGACCATGTCTCACGATGGGGCAACCGCCTCCTACGCGCTTATCTCTTCGAAGCCGCCAGCGTGCTGCTGCATCGGACCAAGCGCTGGTGCGCACTGAAGGCTTGGGGACTCCGGCTGGCCAAGCGAAATGGGATGAAGAAGGCGCAGGTTGCGGTGGCGCGGAAGCTCGCCGTCATCCTGCACTGCATCTGGGTAGATGGCACCTCGTTCGAATGGGGAAAAGAGCCGGCCTGACCCTCAACACTACCTCGAGATCGCGGGCCTGACACCAGACCTGTGATGTCCCGCCAGGACGGTGGTTGTGGTGACCTCGTTCAATCGGCTGCGGTCTGAAGAACCGCGCTGCGCACGTTGAGGCGCCAGGCCCGAACTTCATCATGAGGCCATGACCTCGGAAAGGACCATGACCCCGGCAAGGACTGAAAAAAGGCTTGACCCAGGCACGCAATTAAAGGGCCGATTGACAAATGATGCCGAGGCGGTCGGGTTCAACCCGCTCACGGCGCTGTTAACCGGTGGCGGCGCTGGCTATCAGCGCGAGTTCAACCCGGCCCTTTCCTCGGGTGTGTTCGACGCAGAGGCCATCAATCGCGGCGTTGACACCTATTTCAATCAGGTCACGGAGCGCGATGGGCAGGTGGATAAAATCCGCCAGGGCGATAAGCTGTCTGCGGCTCTGCAGCGCGCCATGAGTTCGCGCGTCCCTGGCTCGTTCGGTTAATCGGCAGCCCAGCATGAAGGAACCGGGCACCAGCGGAAAGGGGGGCAGTCACATTCATTCCCGCCAAGACGACCCAGACGATTACGCCATCCGGACGGCTGGTTCGCCCGCAATAATCCTCCGGCGGATCAGATCGGCAATGCGCTCGGCGTCGACCCCGCGCTGCCGAAGCGCAGGGCCGCCAGTCCGCGCAGCGACAGGGGGCGGGCGAATTCCGGCCGGAGCCGAGCGGCTGAAACGCGGCGCGGGGGCTGGCTCGATCACGTCATCGTTGCGAAGGAACGCACCGCGGGCCTGGGCCAGTTCATGGGCCGCCGCCTCGGCCATGTCGAGAACCGGGCTGACGCAGGCGTCGGTCCCGGCGAAGGCCGCTTCCCATTCGTTGCGGCTCCGGGTGGCAAAAACCTCTGCAAAAGCAGCGCGCAGCCGGGGCCAGCCTTCACGGTCATATTGGTCGGGCAGATCGGCATCAGCAAGCCCCAGAACCGATAGCAGTTCGGCGTAGAACCGCCTTTCAACCGCGCCCACAGCAACATAACCCCCGTCTCGCGTGCGATAGGTCGTGTACCAGGGCGAACCGCCGTCCACCGTGTTGCTGCCGCGTCGCAGCTCCCACTGTCCGGCTTGCCAATAGCCGTAATGCATCGCCATCATCGACCCGACGCCGTCCACCATGGCGGCATCGACCACTTGGCCAAGCCCGGATTGCCGGCGCTCGTGCAGCGCCGCCAGCAACCCCATGGCAAGATAGAGCGACCCACCGCCAAAATCGCCCACGTAATTGAGCGGAACGGCCGGCGGGGCGCCGGGCTCGGGACCGATCGCGGCCAGCGCGCCGCTCATCGCGATGTAGTTGATGTCGTGGCCGGCGCGGGCGCTCAGAGGGCCGGACTGGCCCCAACCCGTCATGCGACCGTAGATCAGACCGGGATTGGCCGCCATGCAGGTCTCTGGTCCCAGGCCAAGACGTTCCATCACGCCTGGGCGGAAGCCTTCGATCAGCAGATCGCTGCCGCGCACCAGATCAAGCATGAGCCCTATCCCCTCGGGGGACTTCAGGTCGACGGCCACCGCCTCCTTGTTGCGGTTCAACAGGTCGTAGCGGGTCGGAATATCAAAACCCAGGTCGGCGCTGGCCAGTCGCTGGACGCTGAGCACTTCGGCCCCAAGATCAGCCAGCAGCATGCCGCAAAACGGGGCCGGGCCAAGACCCGCCATTTCCAGAACCTTCAAGCCTTGCAAGGGGCCCATGTCTTTTCCTCTTATGCTGTTCGGGGTCCGATCCGCGATCCGCCGTCGCGTTCGGGGGGCAAGGCTTCGGCTTCCAGCCGGGCCAACCGCGCCTCGATTCGTTCAAGCCGTTCGGGCAACGGCAGGAACCGTTCAGGCGGCGTCTCGCGGTTGCGCATGCCCTCGTAGATCAATTCGGTCAGTTCACGCGCGACATCGGGAACCGAGAGTCGCCCTTCACCACGCAGATGGCCCCAAGTCTCGTGTTCGATGGTCCCGAAGACCGCCGAGCGGATCAGCCGGGTCGAGACCGCGTCGTGGAACTCGCCCGAGGCGATGGCTTCCTGACAAACCTCGCGGATCGCGGCGGAATAGGTGCGGGTCAGCTCGTAGATCCGCATCTTGCGATAATTCGGATCTGGCCGCACCTCGGTCAGCACGAAGCGGGAGAGTCCGGGAAAATCATAGGTCGTGCGCAACGCCGCATGGATCAGATAATAGATCCGTTCACGCGTTCCCGTGAGATTGGCATATCCCGCACCTATGCGGTATTCCTGCTCCATCCAGTCCTCGGCCACGCGCAGCATCAGGTCGCGCTTGGTCTTGAAGAAGCGGTAGATCGTTCCTTCGACGATACCGCATTCCGCCGCAATCTCGGCAATGGATACGGAATTGTAATCACGTTCGGCCAGCATCCGCCGCGCGACGGAAAGGATCATCGACAGCCGCTGTTTTTGCGGCATGCGCGACCGGCGCCGGGGCAAGTCCGTCATCGTTTGGGTCAATTTCGCGGTCGGAATGGCAGTGCTGTTCGGGGATCGGGGCAAGGCGGCCATCACATTCTGCTGGTTACATTGTCCGGACCAGTATCAGCGAAAGCGTCGGCACCGCCAACAGCAGCACGATTCGCAGCAGATCGGACATCAGGAAAGGAAATACGCCTCGATAGGTTTCCATCATGCTGACATCCCTGGCCATCTTGTTGACGACAAAGACATTCATACCGACCGGAGGGGTAATCAGCCCGATCTCCACCACGCTGAGCGCCAGAATGCCGAACCACAGCGATTTCTCCTGGGGCGTCAGGCCGAAAAGATCCAGATGCATCACGATCGGAAAGAACAGGGGTACGGTCAGCATGATGATCGCCATGGATTCCATCACGCAGCCCAGCACGATGTAAATGATCAGCATGCCCAGCACGACCATGATCGGGGTAACGCCGCTGTTGACGATGATATCCGCGATCTGATGGGTCATGTTGGTCAGCGCCAGCGCCGCATTCAGCATATCGGCGCCCAGCAGGATGACAAAGATCATCACCGTCGCCTCGGCGGTACCCAACAGGCATTGCAGGAAGGCGACGGGCCGCAGTTCTCCCGACAGGGCGGCAATCACGCCACAACCGACGACCCCGACAGCCGAAGCCTCGGTCGGACTGGCCCAACCGCGATAGATGCTGAGGATCACCACCAGAAACACAAGGCTCACCGGCAGCACGCCGATGAAAGAGCGCAGGATCTCGTTCAGCGATGACGGAACGCTGGCGGGCCCCGAGCCGGGATTGCGCGAGACGATGAGCATCACCACCAGCATATAGCCGATCACGGCGATGATCGCGGGCACGATAGCGGCGATGAACAGCTTGCCGATCGATTCCCCGGTGAGAATTGCGTAGATCACCAGCGGCACCGAAGGCGGGATCAAGATGCCAAGCGTGCCGCCCGCAGCGACCGTTCCGGTTGCCAGCCGGGGAGAATATCCCCGCTTGCGCATTTCGGGCAGGGCGACCTGTCCCATGGTCGCCGCCGTCGCAAGCGAACTGCCGCAAACCGACGCAAAGCCTGCACAGGCGCCGATGGTCGCCACCGCAACCCCACCGCGAAACCTGCCGAGCACGGCATTCACGAACCGAAACAGCGCACGCGACAGCCCACCATGGGTGGCGAACTGTCCCATCAGGACGAACATCGGAATTACGATCAGGTCGAAATTGGACAGGCGGGCATAGGTGACGTTCTTGACCCAGGCCAGAAAGACGTCGACCGAACCCATCACGTATAGAAAGCCCGCTGCTCCGCACAGGAACATTGCCGCGCCCACCGGCATGCGCAGCAAGATCAGCAGAACGGTGATGCCAAGAAGCAAAAGCCCAAGGGTGATCGGGTCCATGCGTCAATTCCCCTTGCATGAAAAGATATGGGCCATGTCGTCGACCACCTGTTGGGGCGCGAACGACTGAAACAGGCCGATCATGCCGAACAGCATCAGTCCCGGAACCATCGCCAGTTGCCAATATCCTTCGCCCCAGGCGAGCAGGGTCGATACCGCATGGATCTCAAGACTGCCCAGACCAAGCGCCGCCGTGCGCACCGCCAGGAGCAACCCAAGGCAGCCCAGGCTGAAATAACCGATGCGGTTCAATACCTGCTGGACGCCGCGCGGCAGCGATTTGGTGGCAAAGTCGACCGCGACATTGCCATGGCGAATCTGGCACCAGGCAAACAACAGCGAGGACGCCACGGCGCCGCCCATCTGAACGATCTCGACATCGCCGCGCACCTGCCAGCCCATGGTCTTGCGCGCCACGATCGAGATCGTCAGCAGGATCGCAAGTCCGCAAAGCGCCGTGCCGCCGGCGCCCGCGGCAATCAGTGCGGCCCTTCGCAATCCTGTCGCCGCATGTTGCCACGGCGAGCGCAGGCCCTCCAGCGGCATACCTCCGACCGGCTGGTCGGCCCTTCCTGGAACGTCTATCATTCTGCCCTCTGCAAAGAGATGGTAGCCGAGCGAAGCGGCCAGGCCCGCAGCAGTCGCGGGCCGGATCAAGGCTCACTGGTTTTCGTATTTCTCGATCAGGGCCGTGGCGGTATCATAGAGTGCGGCCCCGTTTGCGCCGGTGCGCTCGACCTCCTCGATCCAGCGTTGCCGGACCACGTCCATCCGCGTCACCCATTCGCCATACTGGGCCTCGTCGATGACATGGACCTTGGCACCGCGTGCCTTGGCAGCCTCCTGGTCCTCGATTCCCTTCTGGCGATAGATCTCGCTCATGTAGCGCGAAACCTCGAGCCCCGAAGCCTCGTCGATGACGGACTGCAGATCGGCAGGCAGGCGGCTATAGGTGCGCTCGCTGACCAGGAACATGGCGATCGAGCTGGTGAATGGCCGGTGTCCCTCGGGGAAGACGCTGTGGGCATGCACTTCCTCATCCATGTTCAGCATGCGAACTGCACTCCAGGGAATCATGACGCCGTCGATCGCGCCACGGGCAAGCGATTCCGTGATCGCGTTGGCAGGCAATTGCACCGGCATGGCGCCGACCTGTTCCAGTGCGATGGCGCCGTAGCGGCCGGGTGAGCGGACCTTGGCGCCGCGCATCTCGGCAACCGTCTTCAACGGGTCAGCCTTGAAATGCAGGACCGAAGGATCACCAACCGCGACCCAGAGCGGACGCACGCCCCTGTATTCATCGGACACATGCTCGGTGACGTATTCATACATCGCCATCGCGGTCACTGGTTCGGTTCCGCCGATGAAGGGCAGCTCGAAGACCTCGCTGCGCAGATAGCCGCCGGGTTGGTAGGACGGCACGGTGAAAACCGCATCGGCAATCCCGTCACGGGCCTGGTCGATCAACTGCGCCGGCGTGCCGCCCAGCTGCATCGCCGGATAGATCTGGCAGGCCATTCTTCCTTCCGAACGCGTCTTGATCGTTTCGCACCAGTGCCCGACCATATCGGTCGCCGGAAAGGCGGTGGGCGGCAGGAAATGGTGGACGCGCAGCGTGACCTGCTGCGCCACGGCCTGGCCGGAGATAGCGATCAGGGCCGATATGACGAGTGGCAATAGGGCTTTCATCTTTGGTCCTCAAGGTCAGGATGCAGGGTCGAGGTTGGTCAGGCAGAGCAAGCGAGAGGCGATCCCGGCGATCTCCGGGACGACGTCTCCAGGGACGGCGCCGGCAAAGACCGCCCGGTCACCCCTGAGGTCCGCGCTCAGCTCGAAGGCGGGGGCGGCCGCGCCGAAACGGTCCCGCAACGCGGTTTCCAGCGCGCGCCGTTTGGCGTCGAAGCGCAGCGCTACCTTGGATATCTTGCCGACCGAAGTCAGGGGCAGCGCCTGCAGGATGCGGATTTCGTGCGGCAGGGCGGCGCGTTCGGCGATCCGTTCGGCGCACCAGGCTCGCAATGCCGCGCCGCTGACCTCGGCCCCGTCCATCAACTCGACATAGGCCACCGGCATCTCGCCCTTTTCCGCATCGGGTTCTGCCACGGCGGCGCACAGGCGCACTGCCGGATGGGCGTCCAGAACATCCTCGATCAGGCGCGGGTCGATATTGTGGCCGCCCCGGATGATCAGATCCTTGGCCCGGCCCGAAAGCCACAGATAACCTTCGGCATCCAGCCGTCCAATGTCGCCGGAATTGCCCCAGACCGTGCCGTCGCGCGGATCGGTGACAAAGAATTCGGGGTCGCGGTCCGGCATGTTGTAGCCCAGCATGAGGGTTGGCCCCTGTGCGACCACGACCCCGCAGGTGTCCGCGGGGAGGTCGCGGATGATCCGGCTGTGGTCGTCCAGCTCGACGACCCTCAGGGTATATCCGGGCAGAGCCCGGCCGACCGACCCCACCTGCGGGCGGCTGGACGGATCGGGATGGCCGGTGATGGTGCCATGCATCTCGGTCAGGCCCCAGTTCTCGCGCAGCCAGATCCCGAAGCGCCGGTGGAACCGCTCCATCAGATCGACCGGGATGGTCGATCCGCCGCAATGGTAGTCGGTGATCCGGTGGGGGATCTCGCCTTCGGGACTGGCCTGCAGGATGGCGGCAGCCGTCGTTGGCGTGGAAAGAACCGAGCTGACGCCGAACTCCTGCATCAGCGGCCAAAAATTGGCCACCACCTCGCGGTCTCGAAACCCCAGCGAGGTCAGCGTCAACAGCGTCTGGCCGAACAGCAGGCTGCGGGTCGCCAACGGGATCAACCCGCCGCAATGGAAATTCGGCATGCCGTGGGCAACCACGGCGTCGGGTTCGGGCCCCATCAGGATGCCCGTGTTCCAGGAAACGGTCAGCAGCCCCTGCTGCGACATGCGGACAAGCTTGGGCATTCCGGTCGTTCCGCCCGTCGGCATCGTCACGACGACCTCTTCGGGGCCGGTCAGGGACGCCAGCGGCGCGTCCGTTCCAACACCGGCCAGGGCGGCGTCAAAACCGCAAGCGGGATCCGCCTCGCCGACCAGCAGGATATGGTCCAGGTCGGGCATCATCGCCCGCAGCCGATCCAGATCGCGCCAGACCCCATCGCCACCCGCGGCGGTGGTCGTGGTGACCAGGGTGGTTACTCCGCCGGCACGCAGGATCGCCGCCAGCGCCTCGACCTCGAGATAGGGATTGACGGGCAGCAGCGTGCCGACCGCCATCGCCGCCCAAGAGGCGATCAGCCCTTCGGCCACCATCGGCAACACCACGCCCACCACCGGGCGACGGCCCGGCCCGGCATGGGCCTGAAACACCCGCCCCGCGCGTTCGACCCGGTCGAGCAGATCGTCATAGGACAGGCCGTTGCGCGGGCCGCCGGGAATGCCCCGGTGCAGCTGGATGATCGCGGTCTTGTCGGGCTGCATTGCCGCAGTCGCCCGCAGGCAGCCCAGGATGGTCGCCGCGGGCAGCAGGGCCTCGATCGGCCAGCGGGCGATTTCCGTGCGGTCCGCCTGGGTCAGGCAGCGCGCACGCGCCACCTGGCCGGACCGGGGCGCATGCCCTGGCAGCCAGGGCGAAACAGCGGCGTCTGCCGCGCTGCGCGTCAATGTTTCCATCTTGCCTCCTCCCAAAAGCACTGGACTTTGTTTCATCCTCCCCCCGGCAGGGCGGGAGTGGTCGCCCGGTCTCAGGCGGCCGAAATGCCTCCGTTCACCGAAATCACCTGCCCGGTCAGCCGCGCGGCTGCAGGACTGGCCAGGAACACCAGCGTCGGCGCAATGTCTTCAGGACGGGTCAGACCCAGAGAAGCAGCCTTCTCGGCGCGCTGGAACAGCTTGGCTGCGAACGGGTCTTCCATGATCCGGTCATAGGACTGCGTTTCCGCGATCAGCGAGGGCGTCACCGCATTCACCCGGATGCCGTCGCGCTTGGCCTCCATCGCCAGCGTGGTCGCGAAGCGGGTGATGGCGGCCATGCCGGCGCCGATCACCGCCTCGCCAGGGGTCGGCACTCTGGCCGCGTCCGATGCGACCAGGATGATCGCCCCGCGCCGACGCTGGCGCATCCCCGGCAACACCGCGGCAGACAGCAGCAGCGCGGGCAGAGCCTGCTCGTTCAGCTGGGCGACGATGGCGGCGGGGTCGAGCAAATGGAACAGCTTGGGGACACCGTTGGAATTGGCCGCACTGATCGCGATGTCTATCGGGCCGCCCGCGGCCTCGACGGCGGCAATCGCCGGGGCGACAGCCGTCGGATCGCACAGGTCGACAGATTCGAAGCTGGCCACCCCCTCATGCCCTTCGGTGTTCAGCTCCGCCGCAGCCGCCGCGCCCTTGTCCGGGTTGCGGCCGATCAGAACGACCCGCGCCGCGCCTTCGCACAGCAGCAACCGGGCGGTTTCAAGCCCGACGCCAGAGGTTCCGCCGCCGATGACGACGTGACTGTTGCGCAGGGGAAACCCTGGGTAATGGCTGGCATTGCCAGCTCCGGTTCCTGTCATCTTTTCCTCCACTCCCGTCCTGACGGGCTCAACTGACCAAGGAACCGGGCCAACGGGCCGGTCGGCCGCGGGGCGATGGTTGCGGACGGGTCATCGCCTCCACGTCCGAGACGACATTTCGGGGCGTCCGAACCTGGGATCGCGACAGCCGAAAGCCGATCTTCCTCGGCCTGCTCGCTTTCCTGCTTGGCAACCCGCAACGCATCCAGCGCGAAAAGCGCAGCGCCAAGCGCACCGGCGATCTGCGGATCGGGCGGGACCGTGATTTCCGTCCCCAGTTCCCTGACGATGGCGCGCACTGCCGCGGCGTTGCGTGCAACGCCCCCCGTCATCGCTATCGGCTTACGCAAGCCGACCCGCGACACCAGGCCGAGCGTGCGGCGCGCGACCGAGCCGTGAACCGCCGCTGCCACATCGGGCTTCGAGGATCCTTCCGCCAGCAGAGAGATCACCTCGGTTTCCGCGAAAGTCGCGCAGATGCTGGAGATCGCCAGTTCGCCCTGCGCCTGCAAGGCCATGGCCCCCATGTCTTCCAGCGGCACCTCCAGGGAACGCGCCAGCGTCTCCAGGAACTTGCCGGTGCCGCCAGCGCAGCGGTCATTCATGGCAAAGGTCTCGACCAGACCGTCTGGGGCGACCGCAATCACCTTGCTGTCCTGACCCCCGATGTCGATGACCAGCCGCACGCCAGGCACCATATGGGCCGCGCCGCGGGCGTGGCAGGTGATTTCGGTATAGGATTTCGAGGCGCTGTCGATCATCCGCCGGCCGTAACCAGTCGCTACGGTATTGGCGATCTGCGCCTCGGACAGCCCGGCACTGGCCAATGCCCGCCGTATCGCGTCCGTCATCGCGTCGCCGCTGACCGCACCCATCTGCACCACCTCGCGGGCGACAATCCGGCCATGCTGGTCAAGGATGACCGCCTTGGCCGTGGTCGACCCAAGATCGACCCCCATCACGTGCCTGTTCATGGCCATTATGCTTTCGCCGTCCTGCACACGCCGGCCTCTTCAGGGCCTGTTTCCGTGCGACCGGCCCGCAGTTGGACCCTGCAAGGGGAAACCTTGGCGGCATCGACTTCCAACAGAGCTTCCCAAGGCAACACGCTACCTCCTTGCCGCCATTAGCTGCAGCGGCCCCTGGTTGCATCATGAGCATCGCTCACTTCATTAGCTATAGTGATGAGTGACGCTCATTCGGTCAACGATTATTTTTGATTTTGCCAAACTTGTAAGATTAACATATTGATTTTCATATATTAAATTAATACGTTTCATAACGGTTTTCCACATCGGCATCATGCTGTAACGCCGAAAACACTGCCGACGCAGGGAACACCTTGAACGGAGCCTGATCAGCCCGCGAACCAGCAGCCAGAGAAGGCACGGATGCACAGCCTTGCCCTGCGGATCAGATGATGCCAGGCACAAGCAATTGTTATACTATTGAATTATAATAGATTTTAATTGGAGAGCGGATCAGGCCAAAGATTGCACGGTTGACAGAACACGATTCGCAATGAATGTTCGCCTAAGAAAGATACGCTACCTTCCCATTTTCCAGCGCTCTCGACAGTGACAGAGCTGTGTCGAGTTACGGAGTGGGACTCACCAGAAGCTGGAGGAGCTGAATGGACCAGGCAGCCAAAATTGACGAAATCGTCGGGCATCTGGCCAAGATTGCCGCATGCCCAAGCGCCTATGCCACCGCCTGGAAGGCCCAGACCGGGCGCAAGGTCATCGGCATACTGCCGATGAACTTCCCCGCCGAGATCGTGCATGCGGCCGGTGCGCTGCCTGTCACGGTGCAAGAGGACGATACGCCGATCACCTATGGCCGCCGCCTGTTGCACGAATTCTACTGCGGCTACACGCGCAGCTTGGTCGATCAGGCCGCAACAGGAAGGCTTGAGCCCTATGACGGGGTTTTCCTGGTCGATCATTGCGTCGCCCTGTTGGGCGCGGTGGATGCGATTCGCTTTGAACTGCCGGACATGCCGGTTTTTCTTGCCCAGTTCACCGCCTCGATGGACGAGACCACGACTCGACCGCAGATTCTTGGCCGGATCAGCGAACTGCGCGAAAAGCTGGAAGAACTCTGTGGCACGCCGATCGACGATCAGGCGATCCGTCGCAGCATCACGGCCTATAGTCGCAACCGCAGCCTGTTGCGCCGGGTTTATGAAATGCGCCGTTCAGGCCTCATCAGGCTGACCAGCCGACAGATGCAGGTGCTGGTGAAATCCGCCATGGTGATGGATGTAGATGAGCACAGCGCCCATATGGAACGTCTCGTGACGCTGCTTGAGGCACAGCCGGCTGCGCCTTCCTCGTTGGTCAAGCTGCATCTCTCGGGGCATTTCTGCCACGCACCCAAGCCCGAACTGCTCGACATGATCGAAAGCTGCGGCGTGACCGTGGTCGATGACGATATTTATACCGGCTATCGTTACATCTCGACCGATGTCCCCGACAGCTCTGACCCGGTCGCGGCGCTGGCCGGATGGTATTTCAACCGCAATGCCAACGTTCCCTGCTCTACTCGGGCCCAGATGACGGTCGATTGGGAAAGCTATCTGGCAAGCGCGCTAGAAAAGAGCGGCGCGCAGGGTGTCATCGTGCTCGTGGCCAAGTTCTGCGAACCTCACATGCTCTATTACCCCGAACTGCGCAAGGAATTCGGCAAGCGGAACATTCCTCACCTTCTGATCGAGACGGAACACGAGGGGTTGGCGCTGGAAATGCTGAAAACCCGCGTCGAGGCCCTGGTCGAAGTTATCCGCCGCCCTGCCCTGTCCAGAGAAACCGCCTGAGGCCTGAAGACTTCGGAGGAACACAAGATGTCTGCCATCACGGAACACGCAAATCCCGGTCAGGCCCCGGCCCGCACCGCACCGCTGGCCAACCGCCTGGTCAGCACCCGCGCAGGTGGGGAAATGATCAGAAACTATTGGGACAACCTGTTCACCGCCCGCGAACGCGGTGCCACGGTCGTCTGGTACAACGGCGCCGCGATCAACCCGATCCTGCAGGCAGCCGGTGTCGAGTGGTGCCATGGCGAGGCCTTCGGCGCGCGCCTTGCGGCAATGCATCTGGAAAGGCCCGCGCAACAGGCCGGCGAGGCCTATGGCTATATCAACGAACTTTGTTCCTATGCCCGCACGACCCTGGGCTGTGCGCTGCTGACCAAGAAGGAAGCGGTGGACAGGGTCGAGATCGACGGCTCGCCCAACATCCCAGATAAAGAGGTTCTGGCCGCCCGCCTGCCGCCGCCGGATCTTTTCGTGAATGCTTATGCGGGATGCAGCACCGGCCAGCAATGGGACGAGATCTCCTATCGCGTCTTCGACAGGAAGCTGCCGCTTTTCAAGGTCTCCTATCCCCTGCTTTGGGGAAACAAGCCCGACGCGGGATATCTGCGCGGCGAGGAATGGGACAACGCGTCCAAATACGTCGCGGGCCAGATCTACAACCTGATCGAGTTTCTTGAGCATCAGACCGGCAACAAATTCGATTGGGAGGGGCTGCGCGAATCGATGCATTACATCAAGCGCGCCGCGCAATTGCGGCTTGATGCGCTTGAACTGTGCAAGGCCAGGCCCGCCCCGGCGGTATTTTGGGACTGGGTTGCCAGTATCGCGCCGATCAACTTCCTGCCGGGCAACCAGGCGCTGGTCGATTACTTCCAAGGCGTAAAGACCGAGATCGAGCAGCGGCTGCAAGACGGTGTAAGCGCGCTTCCGAACGAACGCTACCGCCTTGCATTTGACGGCATCATGAACTGGAATAAGGTGGGCTGGCTTGCCAACAAGTTCGCCGAACGTGACGCCGCGGTCGTCTGCGGGCGCTATACGCACAACAGTTTCTGGCACGAGCCGCATCTGATCGATGAGGACGATCCGATCCTTGGCATGGCGCAGCACTATCTGCTGTGTCCCTTCAACCATAGCGCAAAGAACCTGGCCGAGCAGGTGCTGCGTGATTGCGAGACATACGGCATCGACGGCATCGTGTTCCACGCGACCCGGACCTGCCGGTCAGCCACCAACGGACAGCTCCTCCTTGCCCGAATGGCGCAGGAGAAGGGGATACAGACAATGTTCTTCGAAGGCGATGTCGCAGACGAAAGCTTCTACAAGGACGAGGTTCTGCAAAGCCGTCTGGAGGCGATGCTGGAAACCATCGACGTGCAGCGGACCCGCGCCGCGTGAAACGGCCATGGGCTTCCAGACCAGGCCACATCGGCCCGACGGACGGGAAGCCCACATCGCTCCGGACCCTCGGCACCGGCGATTGAGGGGTCGGGACAGACAGTCTTCCTGTCCCAGGCAGCACGGCTCTGCATAAACCGAAAGCGCGTCACAGCCGCTTGCGGTGCAAGCCATCCGGTCGACGCCTGGCCTCGGGTGCAGCCGAGCCCCGTTTCCAGTTGGATAGGGTAGCGGCGATCCGGGCGGCATATCCTTTCCAAGGCCGTCAGGGCGGCCCACTCTTACGATCCGCCTTGATTTTTCAGCCGGCATCATCACCGGCAGGGTCGAAAACAGCCTTGATCACATCCGCGTATCCTGCCCGGAAACAGGCGACGTCGATGAAGGAAGGGCCGCCCAAGGTGGCTGCAGGTGCTCTCCCCTCCTGTCGGCTGCGCCGATCAGTCGGCCGGGACGCATTGTCCGGCCGCCGCGTCGATGCGCAGCACGCGGCCCTTCGCGTCGGACAGATGACGATCAGCCACTAAACTGACCGCCGGCATCATGCCCATGTCGACATCCCGGTTTTCTCAGTCTTTTGACTGACGCAATCCTGCGTCAGATCCTCACTGCAACCCCTCGTCGCCGCCACCTGGATATGAAGCGCCGGATATGGGTCGCGCCTTGCAGCCCGCAGCCTTTTACAGCGTGATCCACAGGGATCCCCGTCAGGGGCTGTGACCGTTACGCGGGGATCGGCGCGGCAGGCGCCGATCCGCAAGGCGCAGGGCGGGCAGCCGGGTCTTCAACGCCGATCATGCTCGGATTTCATGGCGCGCGCGATGATGGTCTTCATGATCTCGATCGAGCCGCCGGCGATCTTGGTGATCCGTGCATCGGCATAGGCGCGACAGATCGGATATTCCCACATGTAACCCCAACCGCCGAACAGTTGCAGGCATTCGTCGGCCGCCTTGCAGTGCAGTTCGGTCGTATACATCTTGGCCATCGCCGCATCGACCGGATCCAGCTTGCCCTGCATGAACAGTTCGATGCATTTGTCGGTGAACACGCGGGCCAGCGTGGCCTGGGTCTTCAACTCCGCCAGCTTGAACTGGGTGTTCTGGAAGTCGAAGATCGTCTTGCCGAAGGCTTCGCGCTGCGTGGTATAGTCCAGCGTCCATTCGATGATCGTCTCGGCCACGGTGGCCGAGCGGATGGCCTGCGCCAGCCGCTCCTGGCTCAGCTTGGTCATCATCAGGGAAAAACCGTCGCCCTCGCTGCCCAGCATGTTCGAGGCGGGAACGCGCACGTTGTCGAAGAACAGCTCGGACGTGTCCTGCGCGTGCATCCCCAGCTTTTCCAGGTTGCGGCCGCGGCGGAAGCCTTCGCGGTCGCCTTCGATCAGGAACAGGGTGACGCCCTTGGCCCCGGCGTCGCGGTCGGTCTTGGTGGCGCAGACCAGCACGTCGGCATGCTGCCCGTTCGAGATGAAGACCTTCTGGCCGTTGATGACGAAATCGTCGCCGTCGCGGGTGGCGCGGGTGCGAATGGCCTTGAGGTCAGAACCCGCATGGGGTTCGGTCATGCCAAGCGCGCCGATCCATTCCCCCGTGACCATCTTGGGCAGGAACCTGCGCTTCTGCTCTTCGGTGCCGAAGGACAGGATATAGGTCGCCACCAGGTCGGTGTGGATCAGGAAGCCAGGCCCCGAGGCGCCGGCACGCCACAGTTCCTCGAACACCACAACGTCGAACAGGTAGTCGAGGCCCAGCCCTCCGTATTCTTCCGGCACGGTGCAGCACAGCAGACCCTGTTCGCCGGCCTTCAGCCAAAGTTCGCGCGGGACGATGCCGTCCCTTTCCCATTGCGCATGATGGGGCGTGATCTCTTTCTCGACGAAACGCCTGACGGTGGCGCGGAAAAGCTCGTGTTCCTCGTTGAACAGGCTGCGTTCGATCATGTTGGTTCCTCTCTGGTGGCGAGTGCCGCAAGGTCGTGCCGGACGGCGGGATCAGTTTTGCGCCAGCTCGGCCCGGTGTTGCGGGGCGGCAATGGCAGTCAGTCTTTCGCGGCGCTGCGCCTGGCTTGCCGCACGCAGGTCCGCAATGCCGTATTCGGTGACGACCATATCGGTGTCGAACCGGCCCAGGGAGATCGGTCCGGTCGCCCGCCCGGCCGATACGATGCGGCTGACCCTGCCGCCGGCGGCGGTCGCCGGCAGCACGACAAGGCGCAGCCCCTGCAATCCGCGGGCACCGGCCGCGAAATCCGAAGCCCCGCCGGGGCCGGAAACCAGGCCCCTGGGGGTGGCTTCGGCATAGCTGTTGCCGGCCAGATCCACCTCGATGGCCGAATTGATGGTCACGAGGCGTCCGATGGCCGCCAGCTGCGCGACGTCATGCGTGATCGAGGGCGGGGCAAAGCGGAACTCCGGCCGCCCCACGGCCTCGTAAAGCCGGCTGTTGCCGATGGCGACCCCGGCGCGGATCGGCGCATCCTGGCGCAGGGCACCGGCTTCCAGCAGATCCAGCGTCGAGTTGCCGATCAAGCCCGAATGGACCGACAGGTTCCGGTGGTCAGTCAGGCCGCGCAGGACGGCCTCGGGCGTGCGGCCCAGGCCCGCCTGGATCGTCGCGCCCTCGGGCACCATTTCGCCGGCAAGCGCGGCGATGCGGGCCGACACCTCGTCCATGCCGGGGTCCGAGACCGGCAGCGGCGCTTCGCCCTCGATCACGGCATGGAAGCGGTCGAAGGGGATCGACCAGCCGTTGGTCCGCGGCACCAGCGGGTTGATATGGGCGATGATCCGCGGAATCCGCGGCCATATGTCGGCAATGAAGTCATTGACCGGGCCAAGGCTGCACATGCCGGCCTCGTCCGGCAGCGAGACCATGAGCAATGCCGCATCGGGCGGGTTCGCCGCCAGATGCAGCCGGATCTCGCGATAGCAGAACGGCAGGAAGCGCACCTGCGCGTCATGGCCCGAGAACTCGGGCATCATGAAATAGCTTTCGATCCGCGCGCCCGCCGCCAGCAGCCCGGCCAGACGATTCAGGCCGGGCACGAAGATACCGGTAAAGGTCAAGCCGCGCAGGTCCGCGGCCTCTAAACCATCGCGGATCAGGACGCTTTCTCCCGAACAGGCATGCAGCCAGATACGGGAACTGGCCGGAAGGTGGTCGGCTATGTCGCCCGAACCGATCCGCAGGGGTGCCATGGCCGGTCCCGCTTATTCCACGAACTTGTAGAAATCGGGCTTGCGCTTCTCGTTGAAGGCATTGACCCCTTCCTGCGATTCCGGCGTCGCGTAATACAGCTTGACCGCATGCAGGGCCAGGTTCGAGATGCCCCGGATCGCGTCGCTGTCGGCGTTGAACGACCGCTTCAGGAAGGCCAGTGCCGTGGGCGAGCGCTCGGCCAGCGTATCGGTCCATTGCGTGACGGCGGCGTCCAGTTCCTCCAGCGGCACGACCTTGTTCACAAGGCCATAGCCCATGGCGTCGCTGGCCGAGATGCGGTCGTTGAGATACCAGATCTCGCGCGCCTTCTTGTCGCCGACGATGCGGGCCAGCAGGGCGGTGCCCCAGCCGGCGTCGAACGAACCGACCTTCGGCCCCACCTGACCGAACATGGCATTTTCCGAAGCGATGGTCAGGTCGCACAGCGTCGCCAGCACATTGCCGCCGCCGATGGCAAAGCCGTTCACGCGGGCGATCACGGGTTTCGGCACATCGCGGATCAGGCCCTGCAACTCGTCGATGGGCAGGCCGACCACGCCGCGGCCGTCATAGTTGCCCTCATGCGCGGACTGGTCGCCGCCGGTGCAGAACGCCTTGTCGCCGGCACCGGTAATGACGATCGATGCCACGTCCTTGTTGTTTCCCGCCAGATGCAACGCCTGGATCATTTCTTCCAGCGTCTGACCGCGGAAGGCGTTATAGACCTTGGGGCGGTTGATGATGATCCAGGCCGCGCGACCGCGGATTTCATAGATGATGTCCTCAAAAGCAGGTGCGTTTGCCATATTGGCCTCTCCTCCAGTCATGCGGCAGGGCTGCGGTTGCGACCGAGCGAGATACCGCGGTTATGGTTCGTATTAATATTGTCAGCATGCATATCTGTTTCGGCAACTGCCATACCCGATACCGGATCGACGAAATTTTGCTGATACGCGACCCCTCAGAGCTTGCCGGTCAGTTCCGGGATGACGCTGAACAGGTCGCCCACCAACCCGTAGTCGGCGACCTGGAAGATCGGCGCCTCCTCGTCCTTGTTGATCGCAACGATCACCTTCGAATCCTTCATCCCCGCAAGGTGCTGGATCGCCCCCGAGATGCCCACCGCCACGTAGAGCTCGGGGGCGACGACCTTGCCGGTCTGGCCGACCTGCCAGTCGTTCGGCGCATAGCCCGAGTCCACCGCCGCGCGCGAGGCGCCCACCGCGGCGCCGAGCTTGTCGGCAAGCGCCTCGATGATCGCGAAGCTCTCCTTCGAGCCCAGGCCGCGGCCGCCCGAGACCACCCGCTTGGCCGAGGTCAGCTCGGGGCGGTCGCTCTCGGCAACCTCGTCGGCAACCCAGGCCGACAGGCCGGGATCGGCGGCGGCGGCGGTCTCGGCAACGCTGGCCGAGCCGCCCTCGCCCGCCGCGTCGAAGCTCGCCGTGCGGATGGTGAAGACCTTCCTGGCGTCCTTCGAGCGCACCACCTGGATGGCGTTGCCGGCATAGATCGGCCGCTCGAACGTGTCCGCGTCGATCACCGCCGAGACGTCCGACAGCACCATCACGTCCAGAAGCGCCGCGACGCGCGGCATCACGTTCTTGGCATCCGTCGTCGCAGGCGCCGCGATGTGGTCGTAATCGCCGGCAAGGCCCACGATCAGCGCCGCCGTCGGCTCGGCCAGGCGGTGGCCGTAGAGCGCGTCTTCCGCCACCAGAACCTTGGCGACCCCGGCGATCTTCGCCGCCTCCTCGGCGGCCGCTTTCGCCGAGGCGCCGGCGCAGAGCACCGTCACCTCGCCCAAGGACCCGACCGCGCCCACCGCCTTCGCCGTCGCGTCGCGGTTCAGCACCCCGTTCGTCACTTCCCCAAGCAGCAGAACAGCCATCAGATCACCCCCGCTTCCTTCAGCTTGCCGACCAGCTCGTCGACCGAGCCGACCTTGATGCCGGCCTTGCGGCCCTCGGGCTCGCGCACCGAGACCACCTCGAGCCGCGGCGAGACGTCGACGCCGTAGTCGGCGGCGGTCTTTTCATCGAGCGGCTTCTTCTTCGCCTTCATGATGTTCGGCAGCGACGCATAGCGCGGCTCGTTCAGGCGCAGGTCGGCGGTGACCACCGCCGGCAGGCTGACCGCGATGGTCTGCAGCCCGCCGTCGACCTCGCGCGTCACCCTGGCCTTGCCGCCCTCGATCTCGAGTTTCGAGGCGAAGGTCGCCTGCGCCCAGCCCAGCAGCGCCGCCAGCATCTGGCCGGTCGCGTTCATGTCGTTGTCGATCGCCTGCTTGCCGGCGATGACCAGCTCGGTGCCTTCCGCCTTGGCCACCGCGGCGAGGATCTTCGCCACCGCCAAGGGCTCGATGTCCTGCTGCACGTCGTCCGTAGCGGTGACGAGAATGGCCCGGTCGGCGCCCATCGCCAAGGCCGTGCGCAGCGTCTCCGCCGCCTGCTTGACGCCGATCGAGACGGCGATGACCTCGGAGGCCACGCCCTTTTCCTTCAGCCGGATCGCCTCCTCGACCGCGATCTCGTCGAACGGGTTCATCGACATCTTCACATTCGCAAGATCGACGCCAGACCCGTCAGCCTTCACACGGGCCTTCACGTTGTAGTCGATCACGCGCTTCACGGGGACGAGAAGCTTCATGGTTTTTCCTCTTTATAGTGGTTCCTGCCTGTCCGGCGGGTGCTTCTGGCGACTAGCGAAGTTCGGTTGCAGGACTAGCTGCCGGTAAAGCCCGCCTTCCGCTTTTGTACGAAAGCCTCGATCCCCTCGCGCGCATCCGCCAAGCCGGCGACGAGAGACAGGGACTGCGCCTCCAACTCCAGTTGTTCGTCGATGCTGCGACCAAGCGCCCCCGAGAAGCTGCGCTTGATCATGCCATAAGCGCGCGTGGGGCCTTGGGCCAACCGCATCGCCGTCGCCTCGGCTGCCGCGCGCACCTCGGCAAGCGGATGCAAATGATCGACCAGCCCCGCATCGCAGGCCTCGACCGCCGTGATCGTTTCATTGCACAGGATGAAGCGCCGCGCCCTGGCGATTCCCATCCGTTCGGACAGCGAGACGGTTGTGCCGCTGTCGGCGCAAAAGCCGATGGCGGGAAAGGCAGCCGTGAACTTGACCGAGTCGGCGGCGTGAATCACATCCGCGAAGGCCATCATGGATACCGCGCCCCCCGCGACCCCGCCCTCGACCGCGCAGACGATGGGGGCATCCATGCGGCGCAGGCGGACAAGCGCCGTGTGAAAGTCCGAGGTCCAGTCGAGAATCAGCCGGGGCAGCTCGTCGATGCGATTCTTGAAGCTGTTCAGATCGCCACCCACGGAAAAGAAGCGGCCTTCGGCCGTCATCAGCACGGCGCGCACCTGCGCAGAGGTAAAGAGCATGCCCGACAGTTCGAGCAGTTCCGCACCCAGCGTCGCGTCGATCGGATTGCCGCGATCGGACTGGCAAAGCACGATCCGGGCAAGCCCGTCTTCCATGGTCATCCTGACAGATTGCCCGCGAAACTCCATGCTCTCCTCCGCCCCCTGAGCTATGTTGCATGGACAACATTAGATCGGGTAAAATAAATATGCAACCATATCGTAAACTAGCAACTTAATTGACGCGGCGTCCCTTGGCCGCAAGAGAGCAGGTCGCATGACGCCAAAAATGGGTTTCGATACTTCCGCCGCAGATCGCTGGTTTGAGCATTACCGTCCGGGGGATGCCTATCTTTTCGGCCCGATCGAGGTAACCGAACAGGAAATCATCGCGTTCGCGCGCCGCTATGATCCGCAGTCGTTCCATATCGACCCGCAGACTGCCGCAACCGGACCCTATGGCTGCGTCATCGCCTCGGGCTGGATGACGGCAGCGCTGATGATGCGGCTGCTGGTCGATGACTTCCTGCCGTCGCGGGCTGGATTGGCGGCGCCCGGCTGCGACGAATTGCGCTGGCTGCATCCGGTGCGTCCCGGCGACAGCTTGTGGCTGCGGGTGACGGTGCTGTCGGCCCGGCTTTCCCGGTCGAAGCCCGATCGGGGAATCGTCTCGTTTCGGATGGAGGGCGAGAATCAGGACAAAACAGCCGTCTACAGCGCCATCGCGACCGGCATTTTCCTGCGAAAGCCCACTGCGGCTTGACGACCGACACCTGTCTTCCCGGCGTGGCCCGATGCAAGGGAATTGACGAATAGATATGCATATGCATTATATTGAAGCGCACTATATTTGTGCCGGCACTTATGCCCGTGGGGAGGACAGGACATGACGACGCAACCGCCTGAACTCGTGGAGTTTCGGTATGAGCTGATCGAGGACGGCATCGGCCACCTGATCTTCGACATGCCCGGCCGAACCATGAACGTCTTTTCGAATCGCGCAATCCACGAATCGGAAGCCGTAGCCGACTGGCTCAGGACGAGCGGGCTGAAAGGGCTGGTGGTCTCCTCGGGCAAGAACAGCGCCTTCTGTGCGGGGGCCGATCTGGGCGAGCTGGCGCAAGCCTATGCGATGATCATCGCCGCGCCGGAAAGCGAACGCTGGCAGATCGGGCGCGAGCATTTCGCGCCCATCGGCCGCTCGTTCCGCAAGCTGGAAACCGCCGGGGTGCCGATTGCCTTCGCCATCAACGGGTTGGCGCTTGGTGGCGGCTGCGAATTCGCGTTGGCCGGGCATTACCGCGTTCTGGCCGACACGCCGTCGACCGCTCTCGGGCTGCCGGAATCGCTGGTGGGCCTGCTGCCCGGCGGTGGTGGCACGCAACGCATGCCCCGGCTTGTGGGCATCGAGGCGGCAATGCCGGTCTTGCTGGACGCGGCCCGCTTCACGCCTGCCGACGCGGTTGCGGCCGGTGTCGCCCATCGCGTGGTTCCCGCCGGCCAGGAAATCGCGGCCTGCGTGGAATGGATCAAGGGCAATCCCCAGCCGCAGCAGCCCTGGGACCGGACGGACCATGTGATGCCCCCCGCGGCAGAGGTCAGCGCCCGGCTGGCCGGCCTGCGGCGCGCGCGACAAGAGGAGACGGGCGGCCACTATCCGGCAATCACGGCCATCCTGGATTGCGTCGAATTCGGTATGCCGCTGAAGATGGACGACGCCGTCAGCAAGGAAATCGACATCTTCGCCGATCTCATCAAGCGTCCCGAGCCGCGCGACATGATCTCGAGCCTGTTTCTGGGCAAGCAGATCTGGCAAAAGCAGCGCAAGGCCGAGGCCCTGCCCAAGGCTTACGACACCATCGCTGCCGCCATACGCAAGACATGGGCCGAAGTGGCGGCGCGTTTCGAACCGAAGGATGTCGAAAGCGCGGCCCACTGGGCGCGGCTGACAATTACGATCCCGGCAGATGGCCAGGCTCGTCCAGTCCTGGCCGAGGTGCTGGGCGAACATCGGGGCATCGCCGCCACCGGGATCTGGATCGATGCGCCGCAAGGGCAGGATCAGGTCATCGCTGGCGCATTGCTCGGCGCTGCGGTCGTGGCGGCATTGGAAAACGGTGGGGAGCTCGACGCCGACAGCCGCCGGGCGGCCGATTTCCACAGCATCAACGCGGCGGGTTTCCCCGCCTATCTGGGCGGCCCGTTTGCCCTTTACGATTCCATCGGCAGCGATGGCGTCCGGCGCCTGATCGCCCCGATCGCAGACTGAAACGACAGTATCCAGCCGCTTTCTGAGACATCGCCCCGGATCGAGGGGCGATCCGCCAATCCATGGGAGGATGACACATGACCAAATTCGACCTCGGGGTGCATAGGCGCAAGTTGCGCGAACAGGGCCATTGGACGGACGAGCATTACGACGATTTTCTGCGCCGGGCACTGCAAGATCACCCCGACAAGCTGGCTGTTGTCGGGGATCGTGCCTCGGGCGTCGTCAGGTTGACCTTTCGCGAGCTTGAGGATCGCGTCGCTCGGGCCGCCGGCGGGCTGCGCAAGCTGGGCGTAGGCAAAGGTGATGTGGTGGCGCTCCAAATGCCCAACTGGTGGGAGTTCGTGGTGGCCGTGCTGGCCACCCAGCGGTTGGGGGCGATCACCAATCCGTTGATGCCCATCTTCCGCGAACGCGAGCTGCGCTTCATGCTGGGCTTCGCACGCTGCAAGGTGTTCATCGTGCCAGAGGGCTATGGTTCGCTGGATCTGGTCGGCACAGCCCGTCAGCTTCGTGACGAACTGGATCATCTCGAGCATGTCGTGGTGGCGAACGGCTCTGGCAGCGACAGTTTCGAGGCGCTGCTGAATTCGGGCGAACGGGTGGATCTGCCGCCCGACGGAAGCAAGCCGATCACCGATCCTGGCGAGACATCGATGCTGATGTATACCTCGGGCACCACCGGCTCGCCCAAAGGGGTGCAGCATACCGCCAACAGCATGGTGAACGCCGCCCGCAGCATGACCAAGCGCGGGCATCTGTCCAACGACGACGTGTTCCTGGTCGGCTCTCCCGTGGGGCACATGCTGGGCCTTGCGGCCGGGGTGGTCCTGGCGATCTTCAACCGCGCGACCATGGTCTTGCAGGAAAGCTGGAACGGCAGGCATGCGCTGGAACTGATCGAGGAATACCGGGTCACCTTCAGCGGTGGCGCCACGCCCTTCCTTGCCGATCTGGTGCGCGAGGTTCAGGGCGGTGCGCCGCGCCCCGAGACGCTGCGGCTGTTCCTGTGCGCCGGTGCACCAATTCCGCCGGTGCTGGTCCGCCAGGCCAACGAGGTGCTGGGCACGACCGTCACCTCGGTCTGGGGGATGACGGAAAGCCTGGCTTCGACCATGACCGAACCCGAGCGGGCGGGGCAGCTTTCTTCGATCTCCGATGGCCGGCCGGTCGCCGGGATGCAGGTGAAGGTCGTCGATGACGCCGGCAGGACGCTTGCCGCGGGCGAACGGGGGCGGCTGCTGGTGCGCGGTGCCCAACTGCATATCGGCTATATGGGCATCCCGCCCGAAGAAACCTTCGATGCCGAAGGCTGGATGGATACCGGCGATCTGGCCTATTGCCTGGCCGAGGACGATTGCACCGACTATATCCGCATTGCCGGGCGGACCAAGGACGTCATCATCCGTGGCGGCGAGAACATCCCGGTCGTCGAGATCGAGAACCTGCTGGTCGAACATCCCGCCATCACCATCGCCGCGCTGGTCGGCTATCCCGACCAGCGACTGGGCGAGCGCGCCTGCGCCTTTCTGACGGTGGAGAACGGCGCCACCGTTTCGCTGGACGACCTGCGGGTCTGGATGGACGAGAAGAAGGTCGCCAAGCAATATTGGCCCGAACGGATCGAGATCATCGAAGCGATGCCCCGGACGCCCAGCGGCAAGATCCAGAAATTCCTGCTGCGGGACATGCTGAAGCCGTGATCCGCATTGGGGCGCAGGCAGGGGCCAACAATCCTGCCTGCGCCCTCATCGACCTTTTCCGGGCCGCCCGGCCACAAATCAGAAATGAGGGAACCATGACAGCCGATCCCAAGGCAGACAGAACGGACATCCCTTCGGGATGGACGCCCCTTGACCTGGAATTCGGATTTGCCCGATCCTTCGGTCTGGTCGGTTTCCGCGAGTCCGAGGACCAGCATCTTGAACTGGGCTTCCGCTGTGGAGAACACCACCTGAACCCGCTGGGCCTGTGTCACGGCGGGGCAATCGCGGCTTTCGCGGATTACGCGGCCCTTGGGGCGCAATACGCCATCGGTCTTTCCCGGATCATTACGCCGACGGTCACCCTGTCCGTCGACTTCCTGCAGGCTATCCTGCCCGGAAAATGGGTCTCGGCGCGGGTAGACATCATTCGCCAGACCCGCAAGATGTGCTTTACCCAAATGGTGGCACGGGTGGACCATACGCCGGTCATGAGTTCGCGCGGCATCTTCAAGATATCTTCCCAGGCCGATCATGTCAGCCATCCGTTCTATATGAAATGCGCCGAACTCTGGCCCTCGCGGGTGCGGATCGCTGGCGAGGGCGGATAGGTACGGTCGCGCGATCCGCATCGCAAATGCGGTTCCCTGCCGCCCGGATGAATCCATAATATCAATGCTGAATAGATCTGCTTTACGGTTTTCCGGCCCCTTGCGATCCGCGCATGCGGCGCCTGCCGAGCGCAGCGCACCGCGTCGTGGCCGGCAAGCTGGGCTAGAATCCCGCTGTCCCCCATCCGGTATATGGGCCGAGTGGTCCGGCGCGGCAATACGACCTCCCTAGCGACTGTCCCTCCCAGGATGGCGAAGGCGCCTGTCCTGCCCCCTGAAGCACCCTCGCTGGTGTCTGCTCAACCTGAAGGAGCAGGGAACATCAGGAGCCCGCCTTGCTGCGACCAAGATCAACGCGGATAACCACCATCGTTCTGGGCGGTTTGCCGGCGAGTCACGCCTCGATCCTGCAAGAGGGGGCCACAAGCCGCATTTCGCGACGCGGGCAGATCAAATCCCGCGCACCATCGGACTGTTCGGCACCGAGGGCGACGGCGTTTACGCCTAGGACGTGGTGCCGACCATGATCGATCTCCAGCGTGAACCCTTCTTGCGCTGGCCGTGCAGTCTCTGCCTGCGGCCGAGCTGAAACGCTATTCGGTGGTCGCCTAGCCGGTGGGATGCCCAGGCAAGCTCGATGGCCTGGGCATCGCCTGAAGTCGTCCTGGATCGCGCCTTCCGGCCTACTGTGCCGCCTTTCCGGCCGCGTATTCGGTTTCGAAGAACCGGATCATCGCCTCGGGGTTTTCAAGCCCGGATGTCCGCGCCACCTCGAACCAGTTGGTTCGGATCGGCTCCAGCCGCTCTTTCAGGGCGGCGACAAAGCCTTCCGGCGGCGTTTGCACCCGCACGCCCTCGCCCGGCATGGCCGTCAGCGCATCGGAAAGCGATTGCGCATAGACCTCGCCCATTTTCGTGACCAGGGCCAACCCCGAAACCTTGCGGATCGCCGCCTGGTCCTGCGGCGAGATGCGGTCCCAGGCCTCGTGGCTGAAGGCCAGCATATTGACGGTGTTCACCACCCCGCCCGGCACCAGCACATATTCCTTCATCGTGCCCGCCAGCTTGAAGCTCAGCAGCGTGTCGGGAGGAATGATGCCGCCGTCGATCGCGCCGCTGGAGGCGAGTTCGTAGACCTCGGACATCGGTTTCGACACCGGCACCGCCTCCAGCAGGTCGATCGAGGCCGAGGCCGCCTGCTGCGGGCTGCGCAGCTTTTTCCCTGCCAGGTCGGACAAGGCCGCCACCTCGCCCGAGCGCAGCGCGATATGGGCCGGATTGCCGATGAACACGGCCAGGGGCACGATCTCCTTGAACAGCCCCGTCGGCTCCAGATAGGTTTCATAGGTGCGGTAGCTGACCGGCATCGAGACGCGCGGATCGTCGCCCAGGAACGGAAGCTCCAGCCCCTCGGACAGCGGGAACCGTCCCGGCGTATAGCCGGGCACCACCAGCGCCACATCGGCAAGCCCGTCCGCCAGCACGTCATATTGCCCCGCCACGGCACCGACGACTTTCGGCGTCGGGACAATGATCACCCTGCCCTCGGTCACGCGCGCGATCTCCTCGAACCAGGGCGCGATGATCTCGGCATGCAGCGGATAGGTCGCGGGCAGCCATTGCGAATAGCGCAAGGTTATCGATTCCGCCTGGGCCCGTGCCCCCAGCGGCGCCGCAGCCATGACCGTCAGCAGAATGCCCGACAGCAGATTTCTGGATATGAATGCCATATTTCCCTCCCTTGGACCATGAAGACGGCGACCCGGCCCACTCCCTGCCCTTGGCGTGCAGGTGATCGTGCGGCTGGCCGCCGAAGCCGGTGGAATCCCGGCCGAAAGCAAAGGCCCGGCACGAGCGAGGGCCTTTGTCCTTGTTGCCGCACGCGCGGTTCAGGTCCGGTTCTTGAGTATCTGCGGCTGCACGGCACGGTGGAAGCCGTTGTATTCCGGTATATTCGTTGCCGGATAGTTCTGGGTCCAGGTCTGCCTGCGGTTCGGCGCGCCGCCGTCGACGCGCAGGCAGCTGCCGGTCACATAGGCGGCCGCGGGCGACAGCAGATAGGTGATCGCAGCCGAGATTTCCGATTCGGTGCCATAGCGCGGCAGCGGCACCTGCGCCGGATAGGCCAGGATCCGCTCGGTGATCTCGGGGGCATATTGGTCAAAACCCGAGGACGCGATTCCCCCCGGAGCCACCGCATTCACGCGCACGCCGGAATGCGCCCATTCACAGGCCGCAGTTTCGGTCAGCGTCCACATGCCACCGCGCGAGGCGCCGGAATGCCCCATCTCGGGCCAGCCGTTCCAGATGTCGGCGATGACGTTGACGATGGCGCCGCCGTCGGCCTCCATCCAGCGGTTGTAGATTTCCCGCATGAAGATGAAGCCGCCGGTCAGGTTGTTGCGGACCACCGCCTCGAATCCTTTGGTCGAGATCGTCTTGAGTTCGGCGCGGTATTGCCCGCCGGCGTTGTTGACCAGCGCGTTGATGGCACCGAAACGCTCCAGGGTCTGATCGATCACGGCGATGACCTGCGTCTCGTCGCGGATGTCACAGGTCGCGGCGTGAACCTTGCCGCCGTCCTCGGTGATCTCTTGCCGAACGGTTTCAAGCTTTTCGGGGTTCCGACCGACGATCACGACCTGCGCGCCCAAATGGGCCAGTTCGTGCGCGGTGCAGCGCCCGATGCCGCTGCCGCCGCCGGTGACGATGATGGTCTGGTCCTTGAACAGACCTGGTGCATACACGGAATTGTAAGGCATTCGCATCTCGCTGGTGCTGCGGCGGGCCAAAGGCCGGCCTGTTGACATTTCTCCCGGAACGGGCTGAAGCATATCGTGCGCTTATATACTATATTGCCGGGATTACGACGCAACGATTATTTCCCCCGGCCCCGCAGGCCCTGGCTGCCGCAGGATCACAGGCCCAGTCCCGCGCGGTGGTAAAGCCGCTCGCTGTGGACCGAAACGAACACTGCCAGCCCCGCCACCGCGCCGCCCGCCACGCCCAGCCAGTCATAGCCCAGCCCGGCCACCACGACGCCGCCCAGCCCCGAACCCAGTGCAAAGCCCAGATAATTCATCGTCGCATTCAGGCCCAGCACGACCGCCCCCCGCTCGGGATTGCGCTGCATCAGCAGGATCTGCTGCGGGATCATCATGCCGCCTGCCAACAGATGCCACAGCAGCGCCTGCACGATCAGCAGCGATCCCGGCAGCGGCGCGATGCCGACCAGCGGCAGCGACAGCACCGGCAGGATCGCCACCTGCGAGCCAAGCGCGATCATCCGCGCCCGCACCGCGCCAAGCCTCTGGGTGACGAGGCCCATCATCAACCCGGCAACCACCCCACCGACGCCGAAGGCCCCGACCGTCAGGCCGACATTGCCGCCATGCCGCATGACCAGCGGCGCGATCAGCCCATAGCAGAGGATCAGGGCGCAGGCATGCAGCGCCATGATCGTCACTGCCGCCAGCGCCTTGAGGTCGCGTCCCGCATCCAGCAACGTACCCAGCGAAGTGACCGGAACGACGACCCGGCGGGGCAGCGTCCACCACAATCCGGCCGCCGACAGCGCACCCAGCCCGGCCACGGTCAGGAAGGCGGCAGGCCAACTCAGCTGATGCGCGATGACCACGCCCAACGGCAGTCCGACCGCCTGCGACAGCTGAAGCCCGGCGAAGACAAGACCCAGCGCCCGACCACGCCGCGGCTCGGGCACGGTGGCGAATACGACAGAGGCAGCGACCGGCGTGTAAAGCCCGCCGCCAAAGGCGGCGGCAGCCCGCGCCGCCAGCATCACCTCGAACGAGCGGGTGAAGGCGCAGACCAGGGCCGAGACCACCACCATCGCCAAAGCTGCAAGCAGTAGCAGCCGGCGCCCGATCCCCCCTGTCAAGGAGATCAGCAGCGGCGAGCCTATGGCATAGGCTCCTGCATAGATGGTGAACAGCAGCGCCCCTTGAGCCAGGCTGATGCCCAGCCCGGCGGTGATCGCGGGCAGAATGCTGACGACGATGAAACCGCTGGTACCGACGACAAAGTTCCCCGTCGCCAACAAGACTAAGGCCAGAGGCGATGTGGGGACCGGCACGCCCCCGCCCTGCTCGGCCGAGCCCGTGACGACACCGCCCTGCCTGGCGCCGGGCCGGACTGCGGCGTCTCGGCCTGGACACGACGCGCCCTCCAGCGACCCTGCATGAGTCCGCTGCCGGTTGATCGGATCGTTCATCTTTCCCCGTCCGTCCGTTGCCAGACTTGGTTTTATATTATCAGCTAGTTTACAATAAATATTCATATCAAATTGAAGCAAGGAAAATGAAGCCGATCCTGGACCATATCGGCATCGCGGGCGCTATGGACCCGCGCTGGAATTCCATGGCAGGACGCCGGGTCTGGGCGAGCCGATCATCCGGCGCATCCCGGAATTGGGGCTGTGGCTGTGGCTTGCGTTCTTCGACAACACCGCCGGGCGGATCATCGAACTGGTCGAAGCCTTGGGCAAGGCGGAACTGCAGCCGGGCGACGTGGTGGTGGCGCGGGAGGTCGGGATCTGGACGCCGCCATCGCGGAATACCGCACGCGTGGCCTCAAAGCCCATGATCAGCCGCCAATCCCGAACCTGCCGCTGCGGCGCGGCTGGATCACCAAGGGCGGCGGCCATGGCACCGTCACCGAGCTTTGCCAGCGGGGCAAGGTCGCGGCCTTCGTCCGGGAGGCGCGGCCCTAGCCGGGCGTCAGCACCGCCCCGCCGCAGACCGAGATCACCTGTCCGGTAACATAGCCGGACAGGTCGGTGACCAGAAACTCCAACACATTCGCCATGTCCTTGGGCGTGGCAAAGCGGCGCAGCGCGATCGCTTCCAGCTGCTCGGGGGTGCCCACGCCGTTTTCGGGATCCAGCTTCTGCAGCCGTGCGGTCAGCGTGATCCCTGGAGCGATGGCGTTGACCCGGATGCCTTTCGGCCCCAACTCGGCGGCCAGGTTGCGGGTATAGGTGTTTACCGCCGATTTTGCGGCACCATAGACGGCCATCGCCCCACCCTTCAGCGGCTCCAGCGCGGTCTGGGACGAGATGTTGACGATCACCCCCGCCCCCTTCGCCGCCATGATCGGCACGGCGGCCTGACAGCACATCACGCAGGATCGCAGGTTCACGTCGATCAGGAAGTCGAATCCCTCCTGCGTGGTCTGACTGGGCAACGGGCCGCTGTCGCGATAGACGGCGGCGCCGGCGTTGTTGACCAGAATATCCACGCCGCCGAAAGCATGGACCGTTTCCCGGAACAGCCGCTCGACGGTCCTGGAGTCCCGCAAATCGCCCTCGACCCCCAGCGCGCGGGAACCCAGCACCTCGACCTCGGCCATGACGGTTTCGGCGGTCAGCTGCTCGCCGATGCGGGCCGCGCCTTGCATGTTGAGGTCGGCCACCACCACATCGGCCCCCAGCAGCGCCAGCCGCAGCGCATAGGCGCGCCCGATGCCGCGCGCGGAGCCGGTGACGATGGCGGTCTTGCCAAGCAAGGGCTTAGTCATTCCATCCTCCGTGCATCCGCAGCACCGCATGGCCATTGGTCACGGCAACCACGCCCCGTTCCGCCACCAGCGCGCGAAAATGGACCGCCCGCCCGTCGCGCCACAATTCGACGCGCAGGGTTTCGCCGGGGAAGACCGGGGCGCTGAACCGGCAGCCTATCTCGGCGATCCGGACGGGGTCGTAGTCGCAGACCAGTCGCAGGATGGCGTGGCAGGCGATCCCGAGGCTGCAGAGCCCGTGCAGGATCGGCCGGTCGAACCCCGCCGCCCGCGCCACGGCCGGATCGGCATGCAGCGGGATGCGGTCGCCGCTCAGGCGATAGATCAGCGCAGCCTGCGGCACGGTCGGCAATTCGCAGGTCAGATCGGGTGCGCGGCCCGGCACCGGCGGCAAGGGGGCGGGAGTTTCGCCATGCACGCCGCCGAAGCCGCCATCCGCGCGGGCGAAGGCGGTTCGCAGCGTAGTGGCGATCAGGGCGCCAGTTCCGGCATCGCGAAGCTCCTTGCGGCTGTGGACCAGAGCGCCGCGCCCCGCGCCCTTGTCGGCCAGGCCAATGACCTGGGTCTGCCCGGCCACGCGACCCTCGGGCGCCAGCGGACGGTGCAGGATCACCCGCTCCTCGCCATGAAGGGACTGGACCACATCCATGCCCAGTCCGGGATCATGGACCCAGCCCATGGTTTCGCCCAGGACGACCGCCATGGTGGGGACCACCTTCAGCCCCTTTTCATAGACGAAGCCGACCTGTCCCAGGTCGGTGGTGTCATGCCCGATGCCGATGCCGAGGGCATAGAGGATCGTGTCCCGTTCGGAATAGGCCTGCACCAGTTCGGGGATGTCGACCGCCAGCGCCCGTTGCGGAATGATCGCCATGGCTCAGGCTCCGGCGGGCTCGGCCTGGAGCATCGCCGCCTGGCTTTCCAGCCGCTCGCAAAGCGCCTGCGGCAGGCCCCAGTCGGCGCAGATTTCGCGGCTGTTTTCCCCAGGCGCGGGCGTGGGGCGGCGCAGGCTGCCCGGAGTGCGCGACAGCCGGGGCGCGGGGGCGGGATGCACCAACCCGTCGAATCGTGCATGGACCCCGCGCGCCTGCATCTGCGGGTGCGCCCAAGCCTCAGCGATGCTCAGCACCGGAGAGAAACAGGCGTCGCGCCCCGCCATGGCGGCCTCCCATTCGGCACGGGTCTTTTGCCGGAACCGCTCGGCGAAAAGCTGTCTCAGCGCGAGCCAGTTCGCCCGGTCCGCCCGGTCGGGAACATCCGCGGCCTCCAGGCCCAGCACCTCCAGAAGCGCGGCATAGAACTGCGGCTCGATCGCGCCCACGGCGACATGCTTGCCGTCCGCCGTCTCGTAGCAGCCATAGTCGGGAGAGCCGCCATCCACGATATTGTCCGCCCGCTGGTCCGTCCATGTGCCCTGCTGGGTGAAGGCCATGAAGGCAGACATCAGATGCGACACGCCGTCGATCATCGCCGCATCCACCCTCTGCCCCTGGCCAGAGCGCCGGGCCTCATGGACTGCGGCCAGGATACCGAAGGCAAGATACATCCCGCCCCCGCCCAGATCGGCGACCAGATTCAACGGGGGCGCTGGCGGTCGGTCGGGATAGCCTATGGCGTCCAGCGCTCCGGTCAGCGCGAGATAGTTGATGTCGTGCCCCGCCTCCATCGCCATGGGACCGCTTTGCCCCCAGCCGGTCATCGACCCGTAGACGATGCGCGGGTTGACGGTGGCGCAAGCGTCATGGCCAAGGCCCAGCTTGTCCATCACGCCCGGCCGGAACCCCTCGATCACCACATCGGCGGCGGCAACCAGCGCCAGCGCGGCCTCTCGCCCGGCCGGTGATTTGAGGTTCAGCGCGATCGACCGCTTGTTGCGGTTGTAGAAGTCGTATTTCGGCGGCAGCAGCGGCTCTGCCGGCCGGTCGATGCGGATGACATCGGCGCCGAAGTCTGCCAGCAGCCCGCCGGCGAACGGCCCCGGCCCCTGACCCGAAAACTCGACGATCCGCAGATCGGACAAGGGTCCGGTCATGGTGGTCTCCTCCCTTTCAGGCGCGACAGCTATCGCCTGCCGGCGTCGCGCGAAAATTTCCTGATCACGCCACCCCTTCATCGGTGAAATGCGCGCTTGCGTTTTAAATTCGCTTTCATACAGTAATATTGCAAAACAAATCTGGCAACCCGGCGAAACGATCGGTCCGACGGCACGAGAACCGCAAGGCGCTTCTTGGGACAAAAGAGAGGAAAGCGGTATCGGCAGGCCTGCCGACACCGCCGAGGGCTGGGGCACGGACCGTCCATGAGCGAATCGTCGGCGAGAGAGGGAGGAGAACGACATGCAGGGAACGCTGCTGCTGAAACAGGCGGTTCACCGCAATGCGCAAGGCATCGCCACGGTTTGCGGGACACGCAAGCGCCGCTGGCATGAGGTCGGCGACCGGGTTCCACGCATGGCGGCGGCGCTGCACCGGCTGGGCGTGGAAGACGGCGGCTTCGTCGCCGTGCTTGCCATGAACTCGGACAGGTATCTGGAGCTGTTCTATGCCGTCCCTTGGGCGGGCGGATGCTTTGCGCCGATGAACGTGCGCTGGTCGGCGCATGAGAACCTTTATGCGTTGCAGGACTGCAATGCCGTGATCCTCTGCGTCGACGACGCCTTTGCCGAACAGGGCCGGCAACTGCGCGAGGCGTTCCCCGGCCTCAGGGCCGTGATCCACATCGGCGACGCCCCCACGCCCGAGGGCATGCTGTCCTATGAGGAACTGATCGCCAGCCATGACGGGATGGAGGATGCCGACCGCAAGGGCGAGGATCTTTATGCCGTGTTCTATACCGGCGGGACCACGGGCCAGCCCAAGGGCGTGGCGCTGAGCCATGCGGCGCTCGGCCATGCCGCGACCGCCTGGCTGGCCATGATCCCCGATGTCGAGGATCTGAGCTTTGCCTATGTCGGCGGGTTCTTCCATTTCTCGGGCGCAAGCCCGGTGCATTACATCACCATGGCCGGGGGCACCCATGTCGTGCTGCCCAAGTTCGAGCCGCTGGCGATGATGCAGGCCATCCACGACCACAAGGTCAGCAATGCGGTGATGGTGCCCACGATCGTCAACATGCTTATCAGCCATCCCGATTTCGACAAATACGACCTGTCGAACCTGCGAACCTGCGTCTATGGCGGCTCGCCCATGCCCGAGGCGCTGATGGCCGCCGCCGCGGCCAAACTGCCGCACCTGCGGTTCTATCAGATCTACGGCATGACCGAGACCGGCGGCTTTGCCACCATGCTGCGCTGGCGCGACCATGTGTTCAGCGGACCCAAGGCCGAACGCATCCGCTCTTGCGGCCAGCCTGGACCGGGGGTGGAGGTCAGGATCGTCTCGCCCGACGGCAAGACCCTGCCACCCCGCCAGCTGGGCGAGATCGCCATGCGCTCGGACTACCTGATGATGGGATACCTGGGCAAGCCGGACCAGACCGCCGAGGTTCTGCGCGACGGCTGGATGCATTCCGGCGATGCCGGCTATCTGGACGAGGACGGCTATCTCTATGTCGCGGACCGGGTGAAGGACATGATCGTCACCGGCGGCGAGAACGTCTATTCGATCGAGGTCGAGCGCGCCCTGTTCCAACATTCCGCCGTGCATGAGGCGGCGGTGATCGGCATCCCGTCCCAGGAATGGGGGGAACAGGTTCATGCCATCGTGGTCCTGAAGCCCGGCGCGACCGCGACCGAAGAGGAACTGATCGCGCACTGCCGCACGCTGATCGGGGGCTACAAATGCCCCAAGTCGGTCGAGTTCCGCAGCGAACCGCTGCCGCTGGCGCCCAAGAACACCGTCATGAAGAACGTGCTGCGCGATCCCTACTGGATGGGGCATGAGCGCAAGATCTGATCCACCGGCCAGTCTGCCCCCGCTGGGCCAGACCCTTCATCTGCCCCGGCGGCGGCAACAAACAGGGAGTTTAGAATGTCGTTTTTCAATCGTGCCGGGCTTCTGGCCGGGCTCATGCTGGCGGCCGGCGCCGCGGCGGTCCAGGCGCAAGAAGTCACCTTGCGCTATTCCAACTGGCTGCCCGCGGGCTATGCGCTGGACGTCGAGCTGATGGAGCCCTGGATCGCCGCCATCGAGCAGGCGACCCAGGGCCGGGTCAAGATCCAGAAAAGCCCCAAGGTGGTGGGCAGCGTCGCCTCGCAATATGACGTGGTGGCCGACGGGATGGCAGACATGTCGCTGATGGTGCTGAGCTATGCGCCCGGCCGTTTCCCGCAGGTCGAGGCGATGGAACTGCCCTTTGCCAGCGACGACGAATCCCGCACATCACCCGCCGTCTGGGCCACCTACGAGAGGTTCCTTGCCGACAAGGACGTATTCCCCGATGTCGTGCCGCTGGCCTTGTTCCAGACCGGGGTGTTCCACGTCTTCACCACCGGACGCGACCTGTCGGCGGCGGACAACTGGAAGGGCGCCAAGATCCGCACCTCCAGCCCCTCGCTTACCCGGATCATCGAGCTTCTGGGCGGCACGCCGATCAACAAGCCGGTGTCCGAGGTCTATGAGCTGGCCTCCGGCGGCGTGATCGACGGCGCGACGACGCCGCCCGATGCGCTGCTCGGCTTCAAGCTCGACGATGTGCTGGACACGATGACCTTCGTGCCCGGCAGCCTCGGCTCGACCACGGTGCTGGTTTCGGTCAACCCCGATGCCTGGGCAAGGATTTCCGAGGCCGACCAGCAGGCGATCCGCCAGGTTTCCGGCGCGGCGGTCGCCAGGATGTCGGGCGACCTGCACCGCAAGGAAACCGAGGCCGCCATCGCCGCGATGCAGGCCAAGGGCATGACGATCCATCGCATGGGCGACGCGGAACTGGCCCGGATGAAGGAAAGAGTAGCGCCGCTGACCGCGGAATGGCTGGAAAAGGCCAAGGCCGCGGGGATGGAAGATCCGCAGGAGATGCTGGACTTCTTCCACGCCCAACTGAACCGGCCCGCGGGGTAGTCCCTCTTGTCCTGCGCGGATCGGGGGGCGGGTCTTTCGGGACTCGCCCTTCTTATTGATGCGATCCGGCAATCTTGCCCCGGTCTGTCGCAATCTGGACGCAGCCTTGGCCCTGGGACGACAGGAACCTTTCCATCCGGTTGCAGAACGCCCTTTCAAGCCGGTGCGGGTTCGGGTCCGTCGCGGTGGTGAGGGGGTTTTTTTGCCGGATCGGCTCCAGGTGACGGCGCGGGTCGCCGCGCCGCGGTCAGATATGGTCGGTGGGCCGGATCACGACCTCGGCCAATGCGACGCGGCGGGGCCGGGTGACGATATGGACGATGGTCTCGGCAAGATCCTCGGGGTGCAGTTGCTCCACTTCCGCGAGAACCCGCGACAGCCGCGCCTGTGCGACCGGGGCCTGATGGTCGAACAGTTCGGTGCGCACGGCCCCAGGCTCGACCACGGAGACGCGGACATTGCGCCGGGCGAACTCCTGCCGCAACGCCTCGCTGAAGGCAGTGACACCGAACTTCGTGGCATTGTAGACCCCCACCGTGCCCGCCGCGATCCTGCCGGCAATGGAACTGACGTTCACCACATCGGCCACGCCCCGCCGGTCCTTGGCCGCCTCGACCAGATGCGGCAGCGCCGCCTTGGTGGTCGCCAGCAGCGCCATCAGGTTCAGGTCGACCATCTGCTCCCATTCCGACAGCGGCCGTTCGATGGAATCGCCGTTGAGCATGACGCCGGCGGCATTGACGAGGATGTCGAGCCGCCCCTCGGCCGCAACCACATCCGCCACGAGTTGCGCCGGCACCCCCCGCCGGGCAATGTCGGCGGCCAGCACCCCGGCATCACCGCCCGCCGCGGCGATCCTGCCGGCCACCTCGACCAGCCTTTCGGCCCGCCGCGCGACCAGGACGACCTTGGCCCCCTGCGCGGCAAGTTCGACCGCCGTCGCCTCGCCAATTCCGCTCGAGGCACCCGTCACCAGCGCCACACATCCTTCCAGCCGTCCCGTCATTCGCTTCTCCTTTTGATGTGGTAACCGCCGCTATGCGGACCAAACTTGACGTCCAGGATGCGCGACAACGACCGCCACCGCCGCCCAGGACAGGTCATGGACTGCCAGCAGACCGTCCGGCAGCGGCAGAACGCCGGTCAGGTTGACGCCCACGGCCGCGCACCGCCCCTTCCTGTCCAGCACGGTGATCTGGCAAGGCAGGATGTCGCGGGCCAGGATGTCGACCCGGCCGAAAACCGCCATGGCCATCTGTCGAACAGTCGCATCAGGTCGTCCCGTTTCGCAAGCTCGCCCGGTACATGGACGGAGCAACGGCCCCGAGCCTTGATCTGCTTCGGCCCGCATTCGCAACCGGGCCGTTCGCCCCGGCCCCGCATCGTCAGGTGGGGTTAGCTGAACCCGGTGTCGAAGCCCGTCTTGCCGGTCGCTTGCCCGCTCATCCCGAGGCTGGGTCGCGATGGAAAATGACCGCGTCCTCCAATCCGGCGCGCCCGACGCGCGCCCGGTTCGCATCCACCGCCGGATCCTCGTAGCCGAAGGAGATGCCGAAGATCAGCCGCTGCGTCTCGGGCAAGCCGAGATGGTCCCGGATGATGGTCGGATACAGGCCAAGCGCCCCCTGCGCGCAGGAGGAAACCCCTCGCGAGGTCAGCAAAAGCATCAGCGTCTGCGCATAGATGCCCAGATCGACCGCCTCGCGCTCCTCGAACGCATGGTGAAGAAAGATCAGCGCCGCATGCGGCGCGCCGAAGAAATCAAGATTGCGGCGATAGGCCCAGTCCCGGCGTGGCCGGTCGTGCCGGTCGATCCCCATCGCTCCGTAAAGCTGCATGGCAGCGTCGATCTGGCGCGCGCGATAGACGCCCTCGAACTTGCGGTCCGCGGCGAAATCCGGGTCCGGCGGAATCCCGGCCTGGGCTGCCTCTACCATCTTCCGGCCAAGGCTGCGCAGGCTTGGCCCCGACAGGACATGGGTTATCCACGGCTGGATATTGCAGTTCGAGGGCGCAAGCTGGGCCAGCCCCAGCACCTCGCGCAGGATGTCCTGCGGCGCCTCGTCGGGCAGGTAGCCGCGCACGGAACGGCGCCCTGCCACGGCTTCGTCGATGGTCATCATCCCGGCTTTTCCCCTTACAGGCCGCTGCGGGCGGCGATCTCCATGCCGCGACGGGCATAGGCGGCGGCCAGTCGGCGGCCGACCTGCGCGGAATCGGGCAGCGTGCTGTTGCCCTGCTCGCCGCGCCAGGCGACACCGGCGCTGCCGACCGCGGCACGGAACATGGCGAAGACGCGATGGAAATCGGTCATCCGCTCGGTCGTCCCGGCCTCGGCATAATAGCATTCCAGGTAATCCGCCTCGGCCGGAATCCCCTCGGCCGCCAGGTCGATGCCCAGAAGGCCGCCGTTCTCGTCCGGGGCCATGTTCCAGGCCTGGGTGTTGAACGCCACGTCGACGAGCGGATGGCCCAGCGTCGAAAGCTCCCAGTCGAGCACGCCGATCACGCGCGGTTCGGTCGGGTGGAACATCAGGTTGCCGATCCGGCAATCGCCATGGCACAAGGCCAAGAGTTGGCTGTCCGGGATGCGGCCGCCAAGCCAGGCGATCATCCGGTCCAGGTCGGGGTTGTCGTCATCCCCCTTGCGGTATTGCTGCCACAGTTGCGACCAGCGGCTGATCTGGCGTTCGAAATAGTTGCCCGGCCGGCCGAAATCGCCCAGGCCGGCCGCCCGGAAATCAAGGCTGTGGATCGACGCCATCGTCGCCGCCATGGACCTGTAGATCGCGCCCCGCTGTTCCGGCGCAAGGCCGGGCAGGGAATATTGGGTGAAGATGCGCCCGTCGAGCCACTCCATCAGGTAGAAGGGCGTGCCCAGCAAGCTCGCGTCCTCTTCGTAGTGATGGAGTTGCGGGACCGGCACGGCGCTGGCCTGCAGCGCCCCCATCACCCGAAACTCGCGGTCGATGGCATGGGCCGACTTTGCAAGCTTCATCCCCGGCTGCTTGCGCAGCACCGCCCGCCAATTGTCGGCGGTGACGAAATAGGTCGGGTTCGACATCCCGCCCGAGGTCGGCACGACCATGAGGTCGCGAACCGCCCGTCCCAGAAAGCCGTTCAGAAAGCCGCGCAGCGCCTCGATGTCGAAATCGAGGCCGGGCGCATGGGTTGCAGAGGGCGCGCTCATGCCGCCCCCCTGCCCCCGAAGCCGAAAAGCTTCTGCGCGATACGGCGCTTCTGCACCTCCTCGGACCCTTCGGTGATTTTGTAGCGCCGGTGGTGGCGATAGATGTGTTCGAACGGCATGTGGCGGGAATAGCCGATGCCGCCATGCACCTGCATGGCGAAATCCGCCGCCCGGCAGACCAGGTTGTTGGCCATGTAGTTGCAGATCGACACCTCGTCCGACATGGTGGCGGGATCCTGCCGGTCCATCTTCCAGGCGGTGCGGAAGACATAGTTGCGCACGACCTCGCATTCGGCGTGCAGTTCCGCCAGCGGGAACTGGATCGCTTGGCGCGAAGCCAGGGATTCGCCGAACAGCACCCGGTCCTTGGCGTATTGCACCGCCTCGCGAATGCAATAGCGCGCGGCGCCTACGCTGCCGGCCGCCTGGCGGATGCGGTTTTCATGGATGAACATCATGGCGATCCGCAGCCCCTCGCCCTCCTTGTGCAGGATGGCGCTATCGGGCACGCGGACATCCTTCAGCTCGACCTCGGAATGGTCGGTGGGCATGTTGAAGGTCCAGTGGTTCATCACGATCCGGTGGCCGGGGGTGTCGGTCGGCACGATGAAGGCGGTGATGCCGCGCGCCTCGCCGTCCTTTCCGCTGGTGCGGGCAAAGACCAGGTTCGCCTCGGCGCGGCCGACCTGGCTGTTCCAGCGCTTGCGGCCGTTGATGATCCAGTGGTCGCCGTCCCGGACCGCCCTGGTTTCCAGCCAGGTCGCATCCGAGCCGTGCCGCGGCTCGGTCAGCGCAAAGCTGAGGTGACGCTCGCCGGTGATGATGCCCTCGATATAGACCTTTTGCGCCTCGGTTCCGTATTCGGCGATGGCGGGCACGATGGGAAAGTTGCCGACGATCGAGTTCTCGTCCTGAAGGTCGTTGTGCAGCCCCAAACCCTTGGCGGCCAGGTATTCGCGGATCGCCGCGTTCATCAGGTTGCCGGCGGCCTTGCCGCCGCAACTTTCCGGCAGGCACAGCCGTAGATGCCCGGCCTTGTCGGCCCGGCGCTCCATTTCCGACAGCAATGCGCGCCATTCCTTGCTTGGCGCGCCGTCGTTTTCCCAATCGGTGCGGTAATATTCGCGGCGATGGTCGAAAAACCTGATGTTCTCGCGTTCCAGCGGCTTGATCTCGGCCTCGATGAAAGCGTCGAGTTCGGCCAGTTTGTCGGCGACGGCCTGAGGCAGTGTGAAATCCATGTGACTTTCCTGGGTGGTTGCAAGAATGCGGGGCTGGATCACCGCGCCCCCCGGTGCGCGTTTCAGTCGGCGGCGTATTTGGCCGCCTGTTCCCTGAGCAGGAATTTCTGGATCTTACCGGCGGCGTTGCGGGGCATGGTCTCGATGACCTCCACCGCCTCGGGCCAGTATTGCCTGGCCGCCGCCGAGGCCGCCATCCAGGCGCGAAGGTCGTCCATGTTGAACGGCTCGCGGTCGGCAAGCACCAGGAAGGCGCAGACCCGTTCGCCCATGCGCCGGTCAGGATAGCCCACAACCGCCGCATCGGTGACGCGGGGGTGGCGATAGAGGATCGATTCGATCTCGACCACGGGGATATTCTCGCCGCCGCGGATCACGATGTCCTTGGAGCGGCCGTTGATGCGAATATAACCCTCGGCGTCCATATAGGCGAGATCGCCGGTGTCGAACCAGCCTTCCGGCCCGCGACCGTCCAGTCCCGGCCGCTTGTAGTAGCCCAGGAACTGCTGGGCACCGCGGAACCACAGCCGCCCGGTCTCGCCCTGAGGCAGGGGTGTCAGGTTCTCGTCGGCGATCAGCAGTTCCACACCGTCGACCGCGCGGCCGTCAGTGGTGGCGGATTTTTCCTGTGCGCGTTCCGGTTCGGTCAGGCTGCCGGCGAGGCTTTCGGACATGCCCCACAGCGAAGAGACGTCCAAGTTCATCATCTCCCGCGCGCGCTCGATGACCACCGGCGGGATTTGCGCGCCGCCGCACAGAAAGGTGCGCAGCCCAGGTACCGGGCCGCCATTGGCGATCACGTTGCAGATGTCGGACAGGAAGGGCGTCGCGGCCGCCATATGGGTCGCACCCTCGCGCACCATGATGTCCGCCCCGGCCTCGGGTTCCCAGACGTCCTGCAGCACCAGCGTGCCGCCGCAATGGATGCCCTGCACCATCATCGCGGTATAGCCGGTCATGTGCCCGAAGGGCGCGACTGCGAAATGCACGTCGTCCGGCGTCAGGCCGAAGCGATTGCCCAGTGCGGTGACACATGCAACCTGGGTGTTGAAGCAATGCATCACGCCCTTGGGCTCGCCCGTGGTGCCCGAGGTATACATCAGCACCGCCATCTCGCCAGGATCGGCGGGGGTGCCCTTGGTTGCCGGAACCGGCACGGCGCCGGAATGCATGATGAGCCGATCGAAGGACTGCGGACCGTCGTCATCCACGATAATCACATGTTCCAGCGCGGAAAGCTCGGGCTTCAGCCGATCGATCATCGCCGGGAAGTCATGTCCCCGAAAGTTTTTCGGGACAAGGATCACCTTGGTCCCGGCAAAACCCAGCATGAAACGCAGTTCGCGTTCGCGGAAGATGTGCATCAGCGGATTGGGCACCGCACCGATACGGCAGGCGGCAAAGGCAGCGACCACGAATTCCCACCAGTTCGGCAGCATGAGGCCGATGACGTCCCCCGGACCGACGCCGAGCGCCCGCAGCGATCCCGCCGCCTGCGCCACCGCATCGCCCAGTTCGGCATAGGTCATCACCCTGGCCGGACGCTCGAAGCCCCGATCCTTGCGATAGGCGACCACCGCCTTCTTCTGCGGCGAGGCGGTGATCGCCGATTCCAGCAGATCGTCGAAGGTTCTGTCCTGCCACCAGCCAGCCACCCGCATGGCTTGGGCATGCGCCGCGAGATCGAATCCGTCGGTCATGGTTTCCTCCTCCTGCCGGGGCATCAGCGCGGATGCCAGCTTGGCGGAATCCGGAAAATGATACGCTCGACTACTATACTCAAGCATAGCAAAATCGGTTGCGTCAAGCCTTCTGTGCCGCGGGAGAAGCCGGCCGCGCCCCGGCGCCTGCGCGGGGGCAGCCGGTGCCGTTTTTCAGTAAACGAACTTTCCGGCCGGATGGGTGGCGGAAATCCCCCCATCCACCGGAAGCAGCTGACCGTCCATATAGGCCGAATCGTCAGACGCCAGGAATGCCGCGACGGCCGCCATGTCATCGACATGACCCGGACGCTGCAGCGGGGTCAGCTTGCCCAGCCGGTCCTCCTTGCCCGAGTGGCGCGCCCAGTCGAACATGGGCTTGGTCAGGCCCGTCTCGGTCAGACCGGGCAGGATCGCGTTCACCCGAACCTTCTGACCGGCATAGGCGCAGGCCGCCGTCATCGTCAGGTGGTTCACGCCCGCCTTGGCCGCGCCATAGGCCTCGGTCCCGCCCCGCGCACGCAACGAGCCGGTCGAGGAGTTCAGGATGATCGACCCGCCGCCATGCGCGGCCATATAGCAGCCCGCGAGCTTGCAGGCGATGAAGGCCGGGATCACATTGTCGCGGAACATGCCTGTCCATTGTTCCACGGTCTGTTCCGTGAAGGGCGTGACGGAATCGGTGTTTCCGGCATTGGCGAAGAATATCTCCAGCCCGCCCAACTCCCGCACGCAGCGGTCGATGGCATCCTGGACGGCCGCTTCGTCACCAGCGTCCGCGACATGGGCGATGCAGGTGCCACCTGCGGCGCGCACCAGTTCCGCGGTTTCCTGCAATGGCGCCTCGCGCCGGCCTGTTGCCAGAACCAGTGCGCCCTCGGCCGCGAAACGCAGCGCGCTGGCCCGTCCGATCCCACTGCCTGCTCCGGTGATGATTGCCCTTCGGCCTTCAAGACGTTTCAAGATACCTCCCCCCGGACCACTCTCCCCGGTCCGCCCATGACTCATGCTACACGTCAGCATAACATTACGCTATCATAAGATAATAAAGCTTTCCATATTCGCCGCCCTCCGCAGCAATATTTTACGCTTCCAGAGGAAACCGTCCCGACGGCCCAACACGGCATGCCCCGCAAGCGCGAGGCCAGGCCGATACATCGCGGACCAGGCAGCGGTTCAGGCAGTCACCGCACAAGGGCCAGCAGGGTCCGGTCCTTCTCTTCGATGATGGAAAGCTGATCGCGACGAACGAGCCGGTTGGCATGGGCCAGCGTCTCGGTGAAGGCGAAGCCCATCTGATGGGGGTCGAGAGGGCGATGGAACAGCAGGGGAACCAGTTCCGCCGCAGAATGCGGACGATCGGCACAGGCGGCGAGGATGATGTCGCAGCGGTTTTCGTGGTGCCGGATCAACTCGCGGCAGCGGGTATGCAGCCCGCGGAATGGACGGCGGTGCCCGGCCAGCACCAGCACGTCGTCGGGAATCTCGGCCTCGATCACCCGCAAGCTGCGCAGGAAATGCCCAAGCGGATCGCTTGTCGGCTCGGTCGCCTCGACGCTGATGTTGGGGCTGATCTTTTCCAGAACCTGATCGGCGGCAAAGAAAAGACCCTCCTCGGGGCAATGCAGCATGACCTGTTCGGGAGCATGCCCGTCCCCGGTCAGCACGCGAAAGCTGCGCCCGCCGATGGTCAGGCTGTCGCCATGCACGAGGCGCTGAAAGGTCGTGGGCAGAGGCGCGACCCGCTGGAGGAACTCCTTGCCCTGGATCGCGACCAGTCCGGCGGTTTCCGCAGTCATTCCATGGCGCAGGAAGAAATCGAAGTTCTGCCGGACCGCCTGTTCGTTGCGTCCCTGCGAGATCAGCTGACACAGTGTATAGCTACTGAGGCTGGTCAGAAGCTGAGCGCCGTGCCGTTCATGGAACCAGCCGGCCAGGCCGATATGGTCGGGATGATAATGGGTGATGATCACGCGACTGATCCGCAAGCCCGACAGAGGACCGGCGAACAATGCCTGCCAGACCGCAAGTGCCTCGGGCGTGAGGATTCCCGTATCGACCACCGCCCATCCATCATGATCCTGCAGCAGAAACACGTTCACATGATCCAGCAGATAGGGCAGCGGGATCCTGACCCATAGCAGTCCATCCGCTATGGCCTGCACCTCGCCATAGGCGGGCGGGTCGGCAAGGGGAAACTCAATGGCGGGAAGGTCGGTCATGCTGGGGAAATCTCCTGACAATCGGTTGGTCTCCGGGCCAAGCTGTTCCATCACGCGGGGATCCCAAGGTCCAGGCAACCGCATTGATGTATCGGGAACAGCCGCAAGCCACCTGGACGATCAATAGCGCCGTTCATTCGGAATAGACCATGGCCGCCACCGTGCGGTTCGGAACATTCAGCTTGATGAAAATATTCTTGAGATGCCATTTGACGGTGTTCCGGCTGAGATTCATGATCTCGCAGATCTCGGGGTTGCTCAGCCCCGACTGGACCAGCCGCATCAATTCGCGCTCGCGTCCCGTCAGCGGCACAGCAACGAAAGGCCGTTCGGACTCCTTGCCGCCGGGCACGTCGAAACCCAGTCGTTCCAGCAACCGGGACAGAAAGGCGCGGTCCTCTGGGTTCGGGAAATGCTCGGCCCGGATCGCCCGGCTGGCGAACAAGGCGCCAATATCCGCACTGTGCCGGCGGAACGCCTCGACCATATCGCGGCGACGCGCCAACAGCAGCGCAGCCCGCAGGCGGTTCGCCGCTTCCGAAGCATCGCCTCCCTGCCTTGCCATCGCCATCAGCACCAGTTCAAGCCGGGCTTGGCGCAGGGCGCGACCCTCGTTTTCCGCGATGTTCCTTTCGCGCTCCGCCAGCTTGCGGGCGGCGCCGGACTCGCCGCTGCCAAGCAACAGTTCGATCGCGGTCATGGCAATGATGTCGCGGGTGCGCGGCAGCATCTTCCCATCGGCGGGACTGACACAACCCTCGGCCAGGTCCAGGCCGATCGCCGCAGCCTCGGCCTGCGCATCCGCCACCCGCCCCAACGAAACGAAACGGCGGATCAGGTAGCAGGAAAACATCAGCCGAAGGCGGAACGAATAGCACGGCACCACGGATTTCAGCCGCAGGAAGACCGGATCGCTCTCGTCTCCGTCCCAAAGCTGCAGCGCAGCATCTACGGCACACATGCTGGTTCCGACATTCCCGTGCTTGTGCATGCTGCGCAAGGCGCGAGCCAGCAAATTGCGGGCAGCTTCATGATCGCCGGCTTCGATGGCGCATTTGGATGCTACCGAACTGATCAGGTCGCACAGATCGGCATCAGCGCCCAGCGCCCTCTCGGCCCGGACAAGCGCCTGATCTATAATCTCGCGCGCGCGGAAGACATTGCCCTCGTAAAGATAGCTGGCGCCCAGGATCAGGTCGCACCAGCCGGTCAGATAGGGCGAACGCACCTCATGGGCCAAGGCCCGAACCCGCCACAGGCACTCTCGCGTCTCGGCAAAGCGATAGGCGGTCAGATGATAGGCCGCCATGACGGACAGAACCCAGGCATGATCGAACGGATCCTTGTCATGGCCGGATTCTAGCCATTGCCGCGCATGGCGTCCCGCAACCGGCAGATCGTCGCGCAGGAACGCCAGCGCCACCGAAAGATGCTCGACCCGGTGCATGAGACTGCCGCCGCCTTCCCCACCGCGGGCCATGTTGCGCAGTTGCTGCAGATGCCGACCGGCCGAGGCATGGCGCAAGTAGAAGGTCAGGGCAAAGACATGCCAATAGCGGGTCTCGAAACCCAGCGGAACGTCCGCCGCGATCAACTCGTCCACCACCTCGACGAAATAGCGCATCCGACACATATCGCGCACCAAGCTGGGCGCGGCGCGTTCAAGAACCTGGGCGATCAGGCTGTCGCTCCGAGTGCTGCGGGCCGCGGCAATCGCCTCCTCCCACAGCCGGCCCTCGAGCGCCAGCAGGGCCATTTCCCGGCAGAACGCCATCCGTTTGGTTTCGGGGATCGTCTGTTCAGCCTCGGACCGCAGCCTGTCGCGCAGCAGTTGGTGCATGCGGAAGCGATTGCCCCGGCCCGCCACCGGCACGATGAACATGCCCTGCGCCAGCATGCTGTCCATGTGCTTCTGGACATTGCCCACGCCGATCGCCTTGCCGACCTGCCCCGGTTCGAAGCTGGGCAGGAGCGAGGCGAACAAAAGGAAGCCATGCATCTGCGGCGGCATCGCCGCCAGTACCTTGCGGTCGAACCAGTCGCGCAAGCCCGGTGCCGCGCCGGAAAACCGGCTGAGCGTCCCCGATCCGCCCTCGGGTCCATCCAGCAGCATGGCGACCAGCCGCAGCCCCGCGGCCCAGCCCTCGGCGCGTTTCAGCAGCGCGGGAAGGATCTCGGACCCGATAGATTGCGCCGTCCTGCCCAGCATCTCGCGGGCCTCGGCATCGGCAAAGGCCAGCTCGTCCACGCCATGCTCGCGCAAGGCGCCGCGCATCAACGCGCCCACCCGGTCATAGCCCAGGCTGTGGTTCGTGGTCAGCAGGAAGTGGACCCCCGGCGGCGCGATGTTGAACAGCGCATCCAACGCACCGGGCACCAGCGATGCGGTGCAGTTGTCGATATTGTCGATGCAGATCAGGAAAGGCCGCGGCACGTTTTCCAGCAGCGGCCACAGGACCTGGTCCTGCGCCCCATAGATCGGACCGTGTTCCGCGGGCAGGCTACGCACCATGCCGGGCACCCATGCTGCGATCTGCCGCGACAGCTGCAGGATGACCGTATCCAGGTCGTCGTCCAGATAGCCCAGCCCCAGCCAGACCCCCGGCAGGCCAGCATCCCGGCGCCATGCCCGGAAGACCTCGGCCAGGATGACCGTCTTTCCCCAGCCGTGCGGCGACAGCAAAGTCTCGACCGTGGCCAGCCCGCAGGGCCTTTGCAGCGCACGACTGGCCAAGTCGGCCAGCAGACGGGTTCTGACGACGGGAAACCGGAAATCAGGCGGGGCATCGACAAAGCTACTGTGATCCGTCCGGGTTGCGGCCGGCTCCGGTATCGCCGGAGCCTGTATAATTCTTGAATGCTGCTTCATCGGCCTGCTCCTCCCGCCAAAGAGCATAGCTCAGGAAATTTACCTTTGCCCTACCCACGTGGGTGGCAGCCGGAGCAGGACGCCGGACTAGGTTCCAACCGGGAAAAAGGGAGGAACCTGGCATGCGCGATTCCGGATCAGCGACCGAGAAGCCCATCGACCGCGCGCCCGCGGGCACGGCGATCCACCGCATGCGGCTGCGCACCGTCGAGGACCGGCTGGAGCTGGAGACGATGGCGCCCGCCAGCATGCTGCCTGACGACAGCATCCACGGCTGCATCGCCGCGGCGGCGGCGGTCGAGCCCGACAAGTCCGCGATCGTCTTCATGCCCGGCGCCGAGACCGGGGATGCCGTTCCCGTCAGCTATGCCGAGCATCTGGACCAGGTCGAAAGGGCGGCGGTGCTGTTTCACCAGTCGGTCAACCCGGATGGCGGCAGCCGCCCGCCAGTGGTCTCGGTGATCGCCCCGCTGCACCCCCTGGCCATGGCCGCGACCTGGGGCGCGCAGTCGGTCGGCTTGGTCAATCCGGTAAATCCCTTCCTTGCCCCCGTGGGCGTCACGGCCCTGTTGAAGGCGGCGGGAACCGATATTCTCGTCTGCGCGACATCCGCCCTGGGACAGGGCGTCTGGGATCAGCTTGACGAACTGCTGGCGGCGGCGCCGGACCTGCGGGCAGTGTTCCTGATCGGCGATCCGAACGACCCCCGGTCGCTGGAACGCGCCCTTGCGGACGTGGACCGCACCCGCTTCGCCAGACTGCCCCGGCGCGGCGGCAATGACGAATGCACGCTGATGCCGACCGGCGGCACCACGGGTGCGCCCAAGCTGGTCCGGCACACCCATATCAAGACCCTGCTGAACGCCTGGATGATGGGCGCGCTGATGGGCAGCGCGCGCGAGGACGTCGTGGGCCAGGGGATGCCGCATTTCCACGTCGGCGGGCTAGTCTGTGCAGCGCTGCGGGCGCTGATCTATGGGCAGACGTTGGTCCTGATGTCGCCCGACGGCTATCGCAACAGCCAGATCGTCGCGCGCTTCTGGCAGATCGCCAAGACATTCGGCCTGACCAACGTCATCGCCACTCCGACCAGCGCCGCGGCCTTCATGAACCTGCCGGATGCCGAAAAAGGCCACGGCAGCATCCATACCTTCGCCTGCGGCGGCGCCACTATCCCGGTCGAACTGCTCCACGGCTTCCACGCCAAGTTCGGCATCTATCTGCGCGAGGTCTGGGGCATGACCGAATTCCACGGCGTGGTCTGCGGCCATCCCGACGACGGCAAGATGCCCCGGCTGGGCTCGACCGGGCGGGCGCACCCCTGGCATGAGGTCAAGGCGTTCAAGCTGGACGGAAGTCGCTTTCGTGGCGAATGCGCGCCGGGCGAGCAGGGCGTGCTTGTCGTCCGGGGCGCCTGCGTCGGCGAAGGCTACCACGGCGACGGCGCGGATGAACTTTTCGTCACGGACGCCCCCGGACAACAGGTCTGGGGCATTACCGGCGACCTCGGGACCGTCGATGAGGACGGCTATGTGTGGATCCACGGCCGCGAAAAGGATCTCATCATCCGGGGCGGGGCCAATATCGACCCTAAGGTGATCGAGGAGGCGCTGCAAAAACACCCCGCCGTGCTGATTCCGGTGGGCATCGGCTATCCCGATCCCCGGCTTGGGGAAAAGCCCATGGCCTTCGTGCAGTTGCGGAAAGGATGCAGCGCAACCGAGGACGAGTTGATGGCCGTCGCCGCCGCCCATATCACCGAGCGCGCAGCCGTGCCCTGCCGGATCTCGATCCTCGACCGCCTGCCGATCACCGGGGCGGGCAAGCTGGACAAGCCCGCCCTGCGCCACCGCGCGATCAAGGACGCCGTTGCGGATGAGTTGCAGCACCTCTTTCCCGGCGTTTCGCCGCAAATCAGGATCGACGCGCTCAACAAGCGGCCCGTTGCGCTGGTCAGCGGCCTGGCCGCGGTGCTTCGCGACGACGGACAACGCCGGGCCTTCAAGCATGCTTTCGCCCCCTATGCGTTCGCAGTCGAGGCACGGGACTAACGCCGGATCAGTCGCGCCCCCTGCCCCATCACCACAGGAAGAAATGGATCAAGAATGGCATATCTGCAGCCCCGCACCGAATTGCGGACCCACAGCGTCGAAAACCAGTCCGGGCCGCTGGAAGGGCTCAACGCGTTTGAAAACGACATCGCCCTGAAGGAAGCAGTCCGGCGCGGCCGCGCCAGCTGGGCCGAAGCCAACCTGACCAGCCTCGGGGCCAAGATCTATGACCCCGCCTGGATGGAGCGCGCCGAGTTGGCGAACCGGGTGACGCCCGAGCTAAAGCGTTTCGACCGGTTCGGCAGGCGCGTCGATACGGTCGAGTTCCACCCGGCCTATCACGACATCATCGGCATGGCCTTCCAGCACGACCTGCACGCCCTTGCGGCGCGGGAAACCCGGCCCGGCGCCCATGTCGCGCGCAGCGCGGCCGAGCTGATGTTCGCCCAGCTTGAATGCGGGGTGCTGTGCCCCATCGACATCACTTATGGCGTCATTCCGATGCTGCGCATGCATCAGCCGGACTTGGCCGAGCAATGGGTGCCGCTGATGCTGTCCCAGGACTATGATCCGCGGCCGATCCCGCATTGGGAAAAGACCGGCGTGACCATCGCCTTTACCTCGACCGAAAAGCAGGGCGGCTCGGACATCCGCCGCAACTCGACCTTTGCCACCCCTGTCGGGGAGCCGGGTCCGGGCCGGGAATACCTGATCCGCGGGCACAAGTGGTTCTGTTCGGCCGCAGGGGCCGACGTGATCTTCGTCGTAGCGCAGGCCGAAAAGGGGCCGTCCTGCTTTCTCGTCCCCCGCTGGCTGCCGGACGGCAGCCGCAACCCGATCCAGCTGGAACGGCTGAAGGAGAAGATGGGCAACCGCTCGAACGCCTCGACCGAGCTTGAGTTCGAAAACACCCATGGCTGGATGGTCGGAGAGGAGGGCCGCGGCATTCCCACGGTGATGGAGTTCATGCGCCACACCCGACTGGGCTGCGGCTTCATTCCCGCTGGCATCATGCGCATGGCGTTGACGCAGTCGATCCACCACACCCGCCACCGCTCGGCCTTCCAGCGCCGTCTCGTGGACCAGCCCCTGATGCGCAACGTGCTGGCCGACCTGGCCATCGAATCCGAAGCGGCGACCACCCTGATGATGCGGGTGGCCGAATCCTTCGACGGTCACGCGCACGATCCGCACGAACGCGCGTTCGGCCGGATTTCGGTGGCGGTCGGCAAATACTGGATCAACAAGCGCGTCGTGCCCTTTGTCCATGAATGCATGGATACACATGGGGGCGCAGGCTACATCGAGGAATCGCCGATCGCCCGCTATTTCCGGGAAAGCCCGCTGAACGGCATCTGGGAAGGCCCCGGCAATGTCATCAGCTTGGACATCTTGCGCGCCTTCCGGCGCGAGCCCGAGTCGGGCGAGGCGTTCTTTGCCGAGCTGAACCGGGTCAAGGGCGAGAGCGCACCGCTTGACGCGGAAATCCGCGACCTGGCCGAGCGGGTGCGGGATTCCGAACTGTCGGACCTGACGGCGCGCCATCTGGCGGAAAGGATGGCGATCGCCTTGCAGGCCAGCCTGCTGCTGCGCCACGCCCCCGAGGCGGTGTCCGAGGCCTTCCTGCGCACCAGGCTTTGCCGCGAGGGCGGCACCTGCTTCGGCGCCTTGCCCGCCGACATCAAGTTCGACGCCATTCTTGAACGCGCATTGCCGGAATGACGGCACAGGCAGCATGGGAGAACAAGCGATGCGCATGACATCGGTATTGCACAACTGCGAAAAACTGCACTCCGCCGCGCCCGCGGTAATTCATGGCGACAGGATCATCACCTGGAAGGAAGTGGTCCGCCGCGTCCGCCTCCAGGCGGGCATGTTCACCGCGCTCGGCGTCAGGCCGGGCGACCGGGTGGCGGTGCTGGCGCTGAACAACGACCGCTATTTCGAACTGCTCTATTCGGTTCCTTGGATGGGCGGTGCCATCGTGCCGCTGAACACCCGCTGGTCGCTGGACGAGCTTGACCGCGCCATCAAGGATTGCGGCCCGCCGATCCTGGTGGTGGACGACGCCTTCCTGGACATGGCGCGCCGGCTGATCGCGAACAATCCTGGGCTGCGGGGCATCTTCATCGGCGAGGCCCCCTGCCCCGAGGGTTTCCTTGAACTGGAATCCGAGCTTCAGCTCCATCCCCCGGTCGATGAGCATCACGGGTCCGGCGACGACGTCTGGGGGGTCATGTACACCGGCGGAACGACCGGCCACCCCAAGGGGGTCACGCTGACCCATACCAACGTGTTCCTTGCCGGGCTGTTTCTGCTTTCGACCTGCGGCTATACCGATGCGACGCGCTATCTGCATATCTGCGGGTTCTTCCACATCATTTCCACCATGCCGCTGGTCGCCATCTCGGTCGCCGGAGGCTGCCATGTGATCGAGCCCAAATTCGATCCCGTTCCCACCATGGCCGTGATCGAAAGGCACAAGGTCAATGCATCGACCTTCGTGCCGACCATGATCAACATGATGCTGCATCACCCGGAATTCGACCGCTATGACCTGACCAGCATGGGCAAGTGCATCTATGGCGGATCGCCCATTCCCGACGTGCTGATCGAATTGATGATCCAGAAGTTGCCGACCTGGGAATTCATCCAGGGCTATGGCCAGACCGAGGTGGCCGGAATCCTGACATGCCTGCCCTGGGCGGCGCATTTCGGCGAGGGCTCCGCCAATAAGCGCCGGGCCACTGGGCGCAGCGTCTATGGCGCGCATTTCAAGCTGGTCGACCCCGACGGAAACGAAGTCCCGGCCGGTGTTTCCGGCGAGGTGGTCGTGCGCGGGCTCAACGTGATGAAAGGCTATTGGAACAATCCGAAAGCCACCGGCGAGGCAATCCGCGACGGCTGGCTCCATACCGGCGACGTCGCCGTAATGGACGAGGACGGCTATATCACCGTCGTCGATCGCCTGAAGGACATGATCGTCTCGGGCGGCGAGAATGTCTATTCGGTCGAGGTCGAGAATGCGTTGCGCTCGCATCCCGCCGTACAGGAATGCGCGGTCATAGGCCGCCCCGATCCGCGCTGGGGCGAGGCGGTCCATGCGGTCGTCGTGCTGAAGCCCCGCCATACCGCCAGCGAAAGCGAGCTGATCGCCCACAGCCACAGCCGCATCGCGAATTACAAATGCCCCCGCTCGGTCGAGATTCTGGAAGAAATGCCCATGTCGGCCGCGGGCAAGATCCAAAAGGGACATCTGCGCGAACGCTTCTGGGCAGAGCAAAATCGACGCGTTCACTAGCTTTTCCGAAAGCCCGCAGAAAGCTCATCAAAACTGGGAGGATATAATGAGCAAACATTTTCTTGCTGCGCTGGCCCTGGCCGGAACGGCAATTCTTGCGCCGCCGGAGGTGCGCGCCGAACAGGTGCTGAAGATTGGCGCCCTGTTGATCGACACCGGGCCGCTTGCCGGATTCTACGAAGGCCAGGTCAGGGCGCTGGAGCTTGCCGAAGCCGATCTGAATGAAAGCCGCGCGCCGGACGCGCCCCGGATCGAGATTCGGCGCGCGACCTATCCGGGAACGCCCGAAACGGCATTGCAGGCCGCGTCCCGGCTGGTCAAAGAAGACGGGGTGCAGGTCATCACCGGCATGATGCCTTCGTCCACCTCCATCATTCTTGCCGCTCGGGCCAAGGCCTTGAACGTCGCCGTACTGGACGGCTTTGCGCAGGCCGCATCCCTGACGGGCGAGCATTGCCGCAAGAATTATTTCCATATCGCCACCACCGACCAACTGGTGCTGAGCGCCTATGACCAGATGATCGCCGAGCAGGGTCAGATCTCCTGGGACATCCTTGCCGCTGATTATACGACCGGCCGCAACGCTGCGGAATCCTTCCAGAAGATGGCGGCCGCACATGGCGGATCGATCGGCCATGTCGCATATGCACCGCTGGGGACAAGCGATTTCGGCACGTCGATCACCCAGCTGGCGGCATCGCCCTCCAAGGGGCTGTTCATCTCGACCTTCGGGTCGGATGCGATCAACTTCGCCAAGCAACAGCGCCAATTCAAGCTGAACGAGAAATACGACATCATCCTGGGTCACAGCTACATCACCCGCACAACTTTGGGTGGCCAAGCGGATAACGTGATAGGAAACTACCAGACTTTTGGCTGGCTTGCAGACTTTCCGACCGAGGAAAGCAAGAAATTCGCAGAACGCTATAAGGAAAAATTCAACGCGATCCCCGACTATGTCGCCGCCGACCAATATATCGCGGTGCAGGCGGCACAGGCGGCCGCACAGAAGGCTGGAAGCCTTAGGGTTCCGGAAATCGTTTCCGCCCTTTCCGGCCTGACCTTCCAGTCGCTTCTGGGAGAACTATCAATACGGGCCGAAGATCACCAGCTCCTGCGCCCCGTCGTGATTTCCCAGGTCGTGATGACGAACGGGAAACCCGACCTTGCTGTCCAGACCATCATTCCCTGGGATAAAGTGGCTGGAAATCCCAATTCGGAGTGCAAACTCTGCAACTCCTCGTGATACTGACAGCACCGATTCAAGGACAATTGTGCCGCACCATAGTGCGGCACAATTCGATACAAAAGGCATGCCGGGCAGCCTGACCGGATCAGAGCGAACAACTTCATATATTTTGGCACGACCGCCAAATTTCCAAACGGGCTCGATAAATACTAATTTCGACCAGATCAAGCCGAGAGGCCGTATAAGATCGCTCTGGGGAAACTCTATCATGTCGACCTTGACCGTTAAGGCCGCATCATGATGGCAGGCACAAATCCGCTTCCATGACCCGATGCCGCAAGCGGCATAATGGAAAAGGCATCGGTCGTCAGAACAATCTCTGTACTGTATCTACCGCTCTTCCAGCATTGCGGGATACGTCGAAAACGCGATTTCTTTGTTAAGCAAGGCGGCCGATATGTTCCGTATCTCCGTAATGGATCCCTCAGAAAACCTTTCAGTTTGATTCCACGACACGTAACCATAGTTCTTCACATCCTTAAACTTTAGGAAATTCATCAGCGCCCGGAGCAACAAAGAACGTAGACCACCAACCCATCCCATCAGAATAAAATTATGAGTATTCGATGGCGATTGCTTTGGCATGGACAAACCCAAGGTTATTTTTGAATAACCGACGATCTTCCTGGACCACATTCCGCCGCCGCAGTTGCGAAGCCATGCTTCCCAGGACCGGGACCGGAAAAGAAATCCATCCAGCTTACCGTTCAGGATCATCCCTGCATTGGCCAATCGGTCCTGCCCTTTTGTTCGATATAATCGAATAACCTGAAGCTGATCCTCCGATCAATTTGCTTTCTCGCTCAGCGCCGGTTGCGAAACACCGACAATCTTAACCGTACGACTGAAACTGGAGGAAACCCGATGAACTGTTTTCCGACGACGCGGCGGGACATAGATGCAACATGATTTGACCGCGTCACGCATCGGCGATGCATCTTATCGCCAGACGTAGCGGTCAAGGATTGTATGTCAACAAGATCGGTTCTGGCTTCGGACAAACCGGCGATTGCAAGCACCTGGATCTGGAATACAACAGCGTTTGCGACTGCTTCGATCTTGCCAGAGAAATCGTTCAGGCTTTGCGCGATGACGGATGTCGAAGGGCCGTAGAATGCCTAGCGGGCATAACCACCTGCGCTTCCCATCACCTGGGTCCTGCCAAGGACGCACCGCAGGATGGACCGGCCTGCGGTTCTTCGTTGCGGACGGATCGGAGCGTGAGCAAAGATCGACCCATGTGGCAGCGGGGCTTGCCATATTCATTCGCATGCTTATCATACTCTTCGAAATTAACTCCTCAAAGCCCGGCACAAGAGGCGATCATGCTGCAAGACCCAGTCGTCATGGACGATACGAATCCGCGTATACCCGTCATTCGGCTGAACCGGCCGGCGCGGTTGAACGCCTTCGACGACCTGGCGGTCGATGCGTTCTTCGCAGCGCTCGACCGGATCGGCCGGACGGATGCCAGCGCGGTCATCGTGACCGGCGAAGGTCGCGGCTTCTGCGCGGGTTTCGATCTGGAGGCTGCGGATGAGACCCAGGACGACGCTGTCGAAACCGCCGCCCACTGGACTGCCCGCCAGGAACACTTTGCTGGGCTGGTTACGCGGCTGCGGGCGTTGCGCCAGCCTGTGATCGCCGCGGTCAACGGCCCCGCCTGCGGGGCGGGACTTGGCCTGGCGCTAGGCTGCGACTTGCGCATCTGCTCGGACCAGGCGAAATTCAACGCGGCTTTCATCAAGGTCGGGATGACCAGCTGCGACATCGGCGTCAGCTATCTGCTGCCCCGCACCATCGGCACCTCGCGCGCCTTCGAAATGATGCTCACCGGCCGCATGGTCGGCGCGGAGGAAGCCTGCCGCATCGGGCTGGTGCATCTCGGCACCACCGCCGAGGGGCTGATGCCGGCCGCCTTCGAGCTTGCCGAAACCATTGCCGAGAACGGCCGGCTGAACACCTGGCTGACCAAGCGGGGCATGTGGGCCAATCTCGAGGCCGGCAGCCTGGCGGCCGCGATCGAGCTGGAAAACCGCAGCCAGATCCTGATGCAGGGCACCGGCAATCTTGAGCGCGTGGCCCGCTTGCGCGGGTTCCTTTAGGCATTCCCCACCGGACGAAAGGAAAGCAGCATGAGCATGAATCGAAGCTGGGTGCTGGCCAGCCATCCCGAAGGTCCGGCACGGGCCGAAAATTTCCGGCTGGTCGAAAATCCGGTCCCCGAGCCGGGCCAAGGCGAGATCCTGGTCCGCACGCTGTGGCTGTCGATGGACCCCTATATGCGCGGGCGCATCAGCCCGGCAAAGAATTACACCGCGGGCGTCCGCCCCGGCGAAACCATGCATGGCGGCGGGGTGGGCGAGGTCATCGTCTCGAACCATCCCGGCTGGCGGGCGGGCGACCTGGTCGAGTCGATGAATCTCGGCTGGCAGGAATATGCGGTGATCGCGCCCGATCAGGGCGGCACGGCCGCCGCCAATCGCGTGCTGCCCGGCACGCCACCCCAGGCCGCGCTGTCGTGGCTGGGGATGCCGGGGCTGACCGCCTATATCGGCCTGTTCGAGATCGGCCGCCCCAAGCCGGGCGATACGGTGGTCGTTTCGGCAGCTTCGGGCGCGGTCGGACAGATTGCCGGCCAGATCGCCCGGCTGATGGGCGCGCGGGTGGTCGCCATCGCCGGCAGCGACGACAAGCTGGATTATTGCCGTTCTATCGGCTTCGATGCCGGGATCAACTATCGCACCGCACCCGATCTGGCGGTCGCGGTCGCCGAGGCCTGCCCCGAGGGCGTCGATGTCTTCTTCGACAATACCGGCGGACCGATCCACGATGCGGTTCTGGCCAATCTCGCCAATTTCGCACGCGTCGCCATCGTCGGGCGCATCGCTGTCATCGACAAGCCCGCATCCGAAGATATCGGCCTGCGCTCCAGCGCCCGGCTGATCGTAACCCGCGCGACGGTTCAGGGGCTGGTCGTCTTTGACTGGTGGCATCGCCGTGACGAGGCCTTTGCCCATCTGTTGAAATGGCATCGCCAAGGGCATCTGCAATTCCGCGAGGACATCCTGGACGGCATCGGCGCGGCACCCGAGGCGTTCCTGCGGATGATGTCGGGGCGCAACAACGGCAAGCAGCTCGTCCGGCTCTAGGCATTGTCCGGCAAACGGCCTGGCGGGCCGAGCTATCGCGCTCGGCCCGCCTCTTGCTCTTGCAACCTGCTGCTGGATCGTATCGCTCGCGCTCGGCCTCTCAAAACGGACCGATGACAAGTCGGCGGGCCGCGGTCAGGTGGATGTGTCGCCTTTGCCCGCGCCGCGTGGGCGGCCAATGCGATAAACCACGCTGGCGCTCACCGAAGGCACCCCATCCGCGGTCAGCACGCAGCGGCTGAACAGGATGTTGCGGGTGCGGCGCAGGATGTCGGGTTGCGCCTCGACCCATTGGCCCAGCACTACCGGTGCAAAGTAATCCAGCGTCATCGAGATCGTCGGATTGACTTCGCCAAGATCCTGGCTGCGGCTGATCGGCGTGATGTTCATGTCGGCCAGCGTCGCCAGAACCCCGCCATGGCACATGCCGGCGCGGTTGAGATGACGGCGCCGGACCCGAAAGCCGATCGCCGGCGCATCCTTGTCCAGGCGCACGTAATACGGCCCCGTCAGCCGCTCGGATTCGGAACTCTCCGCCAGCAGTATGAAACCTGGAGGCGGGTTGTCCGCCTCTTCGGTCTCGACCGGATTCGGCTCGTCAAGCATCGGGTGGCCGGTCAGATCATGTTCATGCCGCCCGAGACCGAAATGGTCTGGCCGGTGATGAAGGCCGCGTCATCGGACGCCAGGAAGGCGACAATGCCGGCATAATCCTCGGGCTCGCCCATGCGGCGCAGCGGAATGCCGCGCACCATGGCGTCCTTCCATTTCACCGCATCCTCGCCCGTGCCCAGCACCGAGGCCATCATCGGCGTGTTGGTCGGCCCTGGGCAAACCGCGTTCAGCAGCACGTTGCTGCGCGCCAGTTCCCGCGCCATGGATTTGGTGAAAGCGATCACGCCGCCCTTGCAGGCGGAATAGACCGCCTCGGTCGAGGTGCCGACGCGGGCCGCATCGGAGGCGATGTTGATGACCCGGCCGCCCTTGCGGCCGACCATATGCGGGCAAACCGCCTTGTGCGTGTTCAACGGGCCGCGCAGGTTGATGGCGATGATCTTGTCCCACAGATCACTGTCGGTTTGCAGGAACATCGCGGGCTTGTCCCAGCCGGCATTGTTGACCAGCACCCAAATGGGACCGACATTCGCCTCGACATCGGCGACCGCCGCATTGACCGCCGCCTGATCCGCCACGTCCAGGCCGTAGATCTTGACTTCGACGCCGCTCGCGCGGGCCTCTGCGGCGGTTTCCTCGGCCAGTTCCGGCTTAAGGTCGAAGATGGCGACATTGTAACCCTCGCGGGCAAGGCGCAAAGTGATGGCGCGCCCGATTCCCTGCCCGCCGCCGGTGACGATGGCGGTTCTGGTCGTGCTGGACATTGATTTCTCCTCCGATGGCCGGGATGCAGGGTAAGCCTGACGGACGATCCTGCCCCGCCTTGAATTTAGCATAGATACGATATGCTAGCATACATTTGTTGGCAACCGAATTTTTTTCCTCCCCAGCGCCCGCGTGGCGCTTTACAGGCATAGTGTATAGACATACCATAATATAGCAAACGATATGCGCTGAAGGTGACGGCCTTGCCCCGACCCGCGCGGATCCCTGAGGAGGAGGAGGAAGCCTTGCAACCATCCAGGAAGGTTATCGTGAGTTGCGCCATCACCGGCTCGATTCACACCCCGACGATGAGCCCCTATCTGCCGGTCAGCGCCGAGACCATCGGCACGCAGGCCATCGACGCCGCTCGCGCGGGGGCAGCGATCCTGCATCTGCATGCCCGCGTCGAAGGCACCGGCACGCCCTCGCAAAAGCCCGAGGACTATGCCCGCTTCCTGCCGCGCATCCGCGACAATTGCGATGCGGTAGTCAACATCACCACCGGCGGCGGCCTGGGCATGTCGCTCGAGGACCGGCTGGCCCCGGCGCTGGCCTTCGCGCCCGAACTCGCCTCGATGAACATGGGCTCGCTGAACTTCAACATCTCGGGCGCTGCGGCCAAGATCAAGGAGTTCCAGCACGACTGGGAACGCCCCTATCTGGAGATGACGAAGGATTTCATCCTGTCGAACACCTTCACCCAGATCGAGCGCGGTATCCGCGCCCTGTCCGAACAGGGCACGCACTTCGAATATGAATGCTACGATGTCGGCCATCTCTACAATCTGGCGCATTTCCTGGATCGCGGGCTGGTCGATGGGCCGCTGTTCGTGCAGGGCGTATTCGGCATCCTCGGCGGGATCGCCGCCGAAACCGAGCATCTGCTGCATATGCGCCGCACCGCCGACCGCCTGTTCGGCGACCAGTATGTGATGTCGGTATTGGCGGCGGGACGCCACCAGATGCCGATGGCCGTGACCAACGCCACGCTGGGCGGCCATGTGCGCGTCGGGCTGGAGGACAGCATCTATATCGCCAAGGGCGAGTTGGCCAAGTCGAACGCCGAGCAGGTCGAGAAGATCACCCGCATCCTGAACGAATTGTCGATCGAAACCGCCACCCCTGACGAAGCCCGCGCCATGCTGGGGCTGAAAGGAGCTGCCCATGTCAAATTCTGAGATCCGCGCGCAAAGCCCCTACAAGCCCGACCTGCTGGCGGGCAAGCGCATCCTGGTCACGGGCGGCGGCACCGGCCTGGGGCTGGAAATGTCGCGCGGCTTTTCCGCACTCGGCGCCCATGTCTTCATCTGCGGCCGGCGCGAGGACGTGCTTGCCGAGGCATGCAGGACCATCGCGGCGGAAGGCGGCGCGGCGGACTATCTGATCACGAATGTCCGCGATCCGGAAAGCGTCGATGCGACCGTGGCGAAGATCTGGGAAAGCGGGCCGCTGACCGGGCTGGTCAACAATGCGGCGGCGAATTTCATCGCGCCCACCGAGTCGCTCAGCCCGCGCGGCTATCAGGCGATCACCCAGACGGTCATGGACGGTTCGTTCTACGCCACGCTGGCCTGCGGCAAGCGCTGGATCGCCGGTGGACTGCCGGGCACCGTGCTGTCGAACCTGGTGACCTGGGTCTGGACCGGCTCGGCCTTTGTCACGCCCTCGGCCATGTCCAAGGCGGCGATCCAGGCGATGACCATGTCGCTGGCGGTCGAATGGGGCCCCAAGAATATCCGCCTGAACGCCATCGCGCCGGGCCCGTTCCCGACCCCGAACGCCTGGGAAAAGCTGAACCCGATCCCCGGCTCGTCGGTCGGCGCGACGCAAAAGGAAAAGGTGCCGCTGCGCCGCTTCGGCGAGATGCACGAATTGCGCAACCTGACCGCCTTCCTGATGTCGGACGCCTGCACCTATATCAACGGCGCCACGGTCGCGGTGGATGGTGGCCACCATCTGGCGGCTCCCTCGACCTTCGCCGATCTCTCGGACATGAGCGCCGAGGACTGGGCGGCCGCGCGGGAGGCGCTGCGGGCCTCGGCCGAAAAGGAAAAGCAAGGCCGCAAAGCCTGATCCTTTCCTCTACCGACAGGAAAGCCCGCCAGACGGCGGGCTTTTTCGTTTCTCCCCTCGCGCCCGGCCTCCAGGGGCCGGACAGGTCATCCGCCCGCGGGCAGGTCAGGCGCCGGCGCGCTGGTTGTAATAATCCGCATAGGTCTGGCGCAGGTCCATCTTGCGGACCTTGCCCGTCGCGCTCAGCGGGAACTCGGCGATCTGCACCACGTCGTCGGGCACCCACCATTTCGCCACCTGGCTGCCGATCAGGTCCAGGATCGCGCGCGCGTCCAGCACTGCGCCGTCGCGCAATTGCACGATCAGCAACGGCCGCTCCTGCCATTTGGGATGGCTGACCGCGATGGCGGCGGCCTGGACCACATCGGGATGGCTGGCCGCGATCTTTTCAAGATCGGAAGAGCTGATCCACTCGCCCCCGGACTTGATGAGATCCTTGTCGCGGTCCACGATCTTCAGATAGCCGTCGGGGTCGATCGTCGCTATGTCGCCGGTGATCAGCCAGCCGTCGCCGTCCAGCGTGCAGTTCTCGGCCTGGTTCAGATACCCCTTGGCCGCCCACTGGCCCTTGACGCGCAGATGGCCCCGCGCCTTGCCGTCGCGCGGCAGGACATTGCCCTCGTCATCGACGATCCGGATGCGGGTGAGCGCGGTCTGGCGGCCATCCTTCAGCAGATAGGGCATGCGCTCTTCCAGCGGCAGGTCCGCATGATGGCTCAGCAGCGCGCCCGAGGTGCCGAACATGCATTCGGTCATGCCCCAGGTGTGGGTGGTGGCGATGCCGTTGTCGTGCAGCCAGGCGATCAGCCGCGGCGCCGCGCCGGCGCCCGAGGTCACGACCGATTCCAGCCTGCCCAGATCCAGCCCGTTCGCCCGGACATGCTCGATGATATTGGTCAGGATCGAGGGCACCATGGCCGCGCAGGTCACGCCCTCTTGCGCGATGACCCTCTGAAGGTTTTCGGGCGACAGGTTGCGTCCCGGCAGCACCAGCGGAACCCCCGCGTAAAGCGCGCCAAAGGGAAAGTTCCAGGCGTTGGAATGAAACATCGGCGCGACCGCCAGCAGGACTGGCCGACCGCGGCGCGTGGGCGGCAGCCACCCCATCGAGGTGAAGGTCATCGTCTGCAACACCGTCGCGCGATGCGAATAGACGACACCCTTGGGCAGCCCGGTCGTTCCCGAGGTAAAGCAGATGGTCGAGGCGGAGCGCTCATCGAATTCCGGCCATTGGAACTCTTGCGATTCCGCCGCCAGCCAGTCCTCGTAGGATTCAAGGGTCAGCGGCCCGCCGTCGGGCAGGTTCTCGCGCGGCTCAAGGACCACGAAATGGCGCAGATGCGGCAATTTCCCGGCAAGCTCGATCACGCGCGGGACAAGGTCTGCGTCAAGGAAAAGAACCTCGGCCGCCCCTTCGTTGATGACATATTCCAGATGCTCCGAGGTCAGGCGCGGGTTGACGGTGTGGATGGGGCAGCCCATCCCGGTCGCGCCATAGAATATCTCCATGTGCCGGTGCGTGTTCCAGGCCAGGGTGGCCACCCGCTTGCCAAGGGTCATGCCCCGCGCCGTCAGGGCATTGGCCAGCTGCTTGCTGCGCCGGTTCATGTCCAGAAAACTGTAGCAGTGGCGGCGGCCTGCCAGATCGTAGGAGACGATTTCCGTCCGCCCATGCGCCTCGGCGCCATGCTCGTTGATCGCCGAGATCAACAGCGGCAGGTCCATGCTCAGACCCAAGAGATGTGACATCGCTTTCCTCCTGCCCGCGGGGCTTTCTTCCACGGACCCAATTTCGATCAAGCCCCGACGGGGCCTGAACACCTACAGTTCGAACAGATGGGCGTATTCCTCGGCCGCCATGTTGGCGCTGTCCCCCCCGCCCCTGACCTGCCCCTTCGCCATCACCACGAAGCGGTCGGTGACCGCCCGGATCAGCGCATGGTGCTGCTCGACCACCAGGATGCCGGTGCCGCTGGCGCGCACCTTCAGCAGCGCCTCGGTCAGGACATCAACCAGGACGGGCGCCAGCCCCTCGGTCGGCTCGTCCAGGACCAGCACCTCGGGATTGGCCATCAGCGCCCGGCCGATGGCCAGCATCTGAAGCTGCCCGCCCGACAGCGCCACGCCCGGCTGGCGGGCGCGCTCGCGCAGGATCGGGAACAGGTCGAAGACCGCCTCGAGGTTCCAGTCGCCCTTGCGACCCGTCGCCAGGCTCATGCACAGGTTTTCCTGCACTGTCAGGTTCGGCAGGATCATCCGCCCCTGGGGCGAGAACGACACGCCGAGATGCGCAGCGCGATAGGCGGGCAGCCGGTCGATGCGGGTCCCGGCGACATGGATCTCGCCGCCGAAGATGCGGGTCTGGCCAAAGATCGACAGAAGCAGCGTCGATTTCCCGGCGCCGTTGCGTCCCAGGATGCCGACGGCTTCCCCGCGATCCACCGAAAGCGACAGGTTGCGCAGGATCGTCGCCTTGCCATAGCCTGAAGAAAGGCCCGAAATTTCCAGAAAGCTCATGCTGCGGTTCCCAGATAAGCGGCCACAACCTGCGAATTCGCGCGGATCTCGGCCGGGGTGCCGGTCGCAAGATGGCGGCCAAGATCAAGGACGGTCACCACATCCGACAAGGCGAAGACTGCCTCCACATCATGCTCGACGACGACGGCGGCAATGTTGCGTTCGGAGGCGAGCTTGCGCAGGTGCCGGAACAGGTGGGCCGTCTCTTCGGCGGAAAGCCCGGCGCCCGGCTCGTCCAGCAGCAGGATGTCGGGCATGCCGATCAGGCCCAGGGCCACATCGACGCGGCGCTGGACGCCATAGGCGGCGCGGGTGGCTTCGACGTTCAGCACCTCGCGCAGGTCCATCGTGTCGATGATCGCATCAAGATCCGGTTCGTTCAGATGGCTGGCCACAAGGTCAAGCTGCTCGAAGATCGTCAGCCCCGGAAAGATCGAGGTCTTCTGAAAAGACCGCGCCATGCCATTCTTGCGACGCCACTGGATGGTTTCGCGACTGATGTCGCGGTCCTTGTAGAAGATGCGCCCGGCACTGGGTCGGCGCTTGCCGACGATGGCGTCCATGAAGGTCGATTTCCCGGCGCCGTTCGGCCCGATGATGGAATGGACCTGCCCGCGCTGGCCCAGATCGACAGATATGTCGGTCAGCGCCTTGAACGCGCCATAGGCGACGGTCAGATTCTCGACACGGATCATGCCCGGCCTCCTTGCCGCAGCAGCAGCCGCAGCGGATGCAGGACGCCGCGCGGGATGAACAGGATGACAAGGATAACGGCGATGCCGGTGAACAGCTGGGAATAGCCCATCGCGCCGAATTCGCTGATTGCCCAGGTATAGATCACCCCGCCCAGGACCGGCCCGACGACCGAGGATACCCCGCCAGTGATCGCGGCCAGCAAGGCATTGGTCGAGGTGATGATGCTGAACATCTCGGGCGAGGCGAAACCGCTCGCCAGCGCCTGAATTACCCCCGCGACGCCGGCAGCCAGCCCCACCCCGGCAAAGGCACAGACGCGCGGCCAATAGGTATTGAAGCCGGAAAAGCGCATGCGCTCCTCGTTTTCCTTGATCGCGCGCAGGCGGACCCCGAAATGCGACAGCGCTACGACCAGGAAGATTCCGGCGATCACCCAGGTCGCAGACCAAATCAGCGGCCAGACGCGCGAAGCATCCAGCAGGTCCATCGCGTCGATGCCGAACACCCGCCCCTCGGGCATGAACAGCAGGCCGTCGCTGCCGCCGGTCGTCCTGCGCAGGCTTGGAAGCGCGACAAGATGGCGCATCAGCTCAGCCAGCGACAGGCAGATCATCATGAAGGCAAGTGGCTTCACGCGGATAACGATCGCCCCGATGAGAAAGGCCGCGACAAGCGTAAGAAGCAGCGCCAGCACGGCCGCCGCCATCGCCGAGAACCCGAAGCTATTCACCAAAATGGCGCAGGCATAGGCCCCGAGCCCGTAGTAGGTGGCGATCCCGAACAGCACCAGCCCGCATTGATGCATGACGAAGGCCACGCAAAGCGCAAGGATGCCGGTAATGAAGCCATTGTTCAGCATCGACTGCAGGTAGCCCCCCTCAAGATAGCCCGGCAGCAGGAAGCCGGCGAGGAATATGAGCAGCGCAAGTCCGCCGAGGATGGGCAGGCGCGCCCGCGAAGCGGCGCGAAGGGTCAGGGTGGCGCTGCTCATTCGGCGCTTCCTCCGAAGTTGAGTCCCTGCGGACGCCAAACCAGAATGGCGATCAGCATCAGATAGGGGATGAGAACGGAAATCTCGTGCAGGTAGACGGTGCCGAAGGTCTGCACGAAACCGAAGATCAGCGCGGCAAGGATCGCCCCCCAGATCGAGCCGGTGCCGCCGATCACCACCACGATCATGCAGGTGATGATCATCGCGACATCCATGCCGGGGTCGATCGAGAGATAGGGTCCAACCAGCACCCCGGCCAGTCCCGCGAAAGCGGTCGAGAGAGTCGAGATCAGCAGGCTCAGCCGGTTGGCATTGATTCCCATCATCGAGGACACGTCGGGCGCATGGCTGACAGCGCGGACGAACATACCCGTCCGGGTCGTGTTCAGCCAGACCGCCAGCGCGATGACCGAGCAAAGGCCGATCACGGTGATGAACAGCCGATAGACCGGATAGTCGGCGCCGAAGATCTTGATCGAGGACGCCAGAAGCGGCGGCGCCGACACCGAAAGCGGCGTGCCGCCATAGATGCGAATCACGATCTGGGCGATGACGATGCCGATGCCGAAGGTGATCAGCGCCACCTCGATCTGCTGGCGCTTTTCCAGCGGCCGCAGCACCAGAAGCTCCAGCAGCACGCCAAAGACCGACATGATCAGCGGCACGAGGATCAGCGCAGCCCAGAAGTTCATCCCCGAGGCAATGGTGTAGCCAAGATAGGCGCCGACCATGTAGATTGCCCCATGGCCGAAGTTCATCACCCTCCGCAGGCCAAAGATCAACGCCAGACCGCTGGCCATCATGATATAGAGTGACGAAACGGCCAGCGCGTTCAAAATCAATGTGGGTATCATTCCGCCCCTCCCAAAGCGAAGAAGTCCCGGCAGGCCCGTTGACAGGGCCCCTTCCGGTCCCCGCTGTGGCGTATCGGCGACCGGCACAGTCAGGATTTTAAAAAGCTAGCAAACTATATGCTAGCAGTCAACATGCCCCACGTCTGCTTCGGCTTCCCTGCCCCGAACCGGTGCGCGCCAGCGGCCTGTGGACCGCTGGCTGCCGCTGCGGCCAGGTGAACCGGCCCCTGTCCCCGATCTGGATAATCCCCGCATCCCGCCCCTGCCGCCACACTGGGGTGTGGTTGGCGGGGCGGTCCGCCCTTCGCAAAATCCGGGCTGTTCCGGCAATGGCGCGGTTGCGCCCTGCCCCAGGTCGACAACAGCAAGACGAGGAAATTGCGATGATCGCCGCCGACATGACCGGCTTCCAGGCGCCCCCATGCCGATCACAACTGAGTCGAGACCATGGTCCTGCCCTTCGTGATTGCCAAGCATCGGGGTGGGAGGTGGATCGGCGCAGGCTGGACTATTTACCGCATCCTGAATGCGGCCCAGGCCTATGCCTCGGTCAGCACCAGCGTCGAGCGAGTGGTGCGCGCCAGACGCTGGCCGATCCTAAACGGACCACCAGCGACATCCGCGACTGCCGTGACCAGCCGGCCACGGCCATGGCCGAGGCGCTGCGCGAACTTGGCCGATCAGGAAAGGCCCGTGCGATCCGCCACGCGGTTCTGGCGACAAGCAGAACCCGGATTAAGCGGGAACGGCTGAGGTTCCAACCCCTGGGCTTCGACCAGGCCGAACCCAGGCAGCTGCGCGCCCTGCAGCACGATCCCAAGCGCAAGGCCACGGACCTCTGACACAAGGCACTTCCCCACAGGCACATAATTCGCTAGCATACATTTGCAGCCAGAACGCGAGGGGAGGCGCGGATGAAAGCCGAATCCATAATGGCCATGACCGAGGCAGAGCCTGTGCTGCCCCGGATCGAATCCCCGAACGGCCTGTTCGCGGCGGCGCCGCTGATGTTTCATTTCAAGCCGGTCAGGACATGCCTGGTCTCGGCCATCCTGCAGCGGCTGGCCACGACCGACGCCAGGGCCGCGATGATCGACCTGATCGTCGCCCCGAACGGTTGGGGAAAGACCGTTGCCGCAAGTCAGGTCTATCAGCACTGGGTCGAGGAGTTGAAACGCCCAGGGCTGTGGCTGGGAATCAACCGGGCGAATACCGGCTCCTGGGCGCTTTCCACGCATCTGATCGCGCGTCTTGATCGTGCCGTCGCCGATGCAAGGGGCTCTCCGACCTCGGCTGACGCCGGAATCGAGCAATCCTGTCCCTCGTATCTGGCCTATCTGCTGGAACGGCTGCCCCGCCCGTTCCTGATCTGCATCGACAACGTCGATTACTGCACCGGCAATCCCAATTCCGGCGATGGCCCGGATTTCCTCGCGGAACTGGCCCAGACCGCACCCGCGGGCGTGCATCTGCTGGTCACCGCAAACCGCCCGACCGGCAGCGACCTGACGGCCGCGCGACTGAACAACCGCCTGTGGTCCCATGGCACGGCCGATCTGGCGCTGACTGAGGATGAGGCCCGCCAGATCCTGCAGGAAGGGCTGGGTCCGGTCGAGGCCACGACGCTGAACACGCTGATCGCCAGGACCGAGGGCTGGGCCGCCGGACTGCGGCTGGGCCGGCTGCTGCTCGACCACGCGCCGGACAGCACCACCGTGGCCAACTCGTTTTCGGGCGATGCCCCGGATCTGCGGTCCTGGTTCGACCATCATGTGCTGGGGGCGATCCCGGCCCGGACGCAGGACTTTCTGCGCCATGCCTCGCTGTTTCCCCATTTCAGCGCCGCGCAGATGGCCGAGGTCGCGGGCATCGCCGATGCGTCTCAGCACCTGTCCATGCTGCTGGACGCGGGCATGTTCATCATTCCCATCTCGGCGCATGAGCGAACCTATCGGTTTCACACTCTGTTCCTGGACCGGCTTCGGTCCGAGGCCGAACAGCAGATACCCGCCGTGCGGCGTCAGGAATGCCACCGCCGCATGGCCCAATGGTCAATGCGGCAAGGCGCTTGGCTGACAGCCATCGATGCGGCCGTCAAATCTCGGGACCACAGCTTCATCAACGCCGTTCTAGAGCAGGCGGCACCGCGGTTGGTTCAGGGTCAGGGGCGCCTGCAAGCCTATATGCAGGTCGTGGACGGCCTACTGGCGCAAGGTATATCGCTGGGGATCGAAGCCCGATATTGGTATGCCTTTGCGCTGTCGTTCCACCTGCGCCACGCCTCGGCGGACACGCAGCGGCGGCGGCTGACGGACTTGCTGGACGCGACCGACCCCGGCCATGCCGATTTCTCGCACCGGCTGGCGCATCTGTCGGTAGCCTTCGCCTTTCTGGCCGACGACATCCCGGCGGCGGGGCGCCATGCCCAGGCGTGGCTGAATGCGCCTACGGCCCAGAACCCGTTCGACCGAGGGTGGGTGCTGTCAATCCTGGCTGTCCATCACCTGATGGCCTATCGCTTTGCCGAGGCGCGCGAATGCCTGCGCAAAGCCGCACCAATGATCCGCGAAGCCGGCTCTCCCTATCTGACGGCCTGGTGCGATCTGATCCGCGGCACCGTCTTCGTCTATGAAGGCAACCTGTCCAAGGCGCGCCAGATCATCGACGCCACGCTGGTCGCAGCCGAACAAAGCATGGGACCAGAGGCCGAGATTTGCGACACGATCTGTTCGATCGGCTCGAAATGCGCGTTCGAGCAGGGCGACCATCTGGTCGCGCGGGCCTGGCTGGAGCGCGGCCTGCGCAGCATGGATCGTCACGGCACCGTCGGATCCAGCGCCTATGCCGTGGAAACGGCCATCGCCTATTGGAACGGCGATGAAACGGCCTCGTCCTTCCAGCGGCTTGAAGCGCTGATCGGCACCTATGCCCCGCGTCTGGCGCTGACCTTCCGGTGTCTGGTGGCCCGGCGGCTGGTCCAACTCGGGCGGGTGCAGGATGCCGAAGCGGTGGCGCGCGAAATCGACCTGGACGTGCGCAAGGCGGCTCTGCGCGGCCATCGCGACGAACAGCCCGCCCGTTTCCGCGACCTGCTCGTCATGACCTCGATCGAGGTGCTGCACGGCCGGGGCGACCATGCAGGATCGCTGAAACTGGCCGAGCGGGAGTTGCGCCGGGCAAAGCACGAGGGCCGGATGCTGCGATGCGTCCGGCTTGAGCTGATGATCATGTCGATCAGTTTCCAGACCGGCCGGCAACCCGACGCTTTGCGCCATCTTCTGGCCGCGCTGCGGCAGGCCGGGCGGTGCGGCATCCTCCAGCCGTTCCAGAATCACCGCGCTGTCATTGCGGCGCTTGTCGGCAGGTTGGGGCAGCCGCTGGAAAGCTGCTTTCCCATGCGCGGGGAAAGGGTCTTCGTCGGCCGGGTTCTGGATCTGCTTGGGCTGGACGAAGGTTCGTCGGTCCTGCAGCCCGAGGGTGGTTGCGTTCCCCTTGGCGCTCTCAGCGAACGCGAACACGAACTGATGCAATTGGTCAGCAGCGGCATGAGCAATGCAGTGATCGCAAGATTGCTTGGCCTTAGCGAGAATACGGTCAAATGGCACCTTAAGAATGTATTTCGCAAGCTGGATGTCGTGAACCGGACGTCGGCAGTGCGGCGCTTCATGCAGGATGCTTAGCCCCCGCGATGGTCGGACCCGAGGCAGCGCGGGCCGCGGCTCTTCGGGCCTCACATCTCGCAGCCAGGCTCATGTCGATCCAGCTTCCAGAAAGGATATCGCGATGTTGTTGAACTTCCGTGAAGTTTCGGGTCTTCGGGGTCACGAAGGCCGCGGGATCCGGCCGGGAATGATCTTTCGCGGCGGCGCAGTCATCGACCCCGCGTCGGCCGGACTCGTGAAGAACCATCGCGTAACGACGGTCTACGACCTGCGCAACCGGCGCGAAGAGGCCGAGCGCCCCTCGGCCCTGCGCGGGCTGGGATTGCGCCATCCGGTCCGCCACCATGACATCGATCTTGCCGCGCCTATTCGAATGGTGCGCGAGGGAACCGCCCGAGCCGAAGGCAACCGCACGGCGATGCTGGCAATCTATGGCGAATTCCACAAGACGTTCCAGTCGACGTTCGAGGCTGTTTTCGCCGATCTGCTGACCAGCGAGGGGCCGATCTATATCCATTGCGCGGTGGGCAAGGATCGCACCGGAGCCATGGTGGCGCTGCTGCTGAGTGCGCTTGGCGTCGGACACGAAGCAATCAACGACGACTATCTACTCAGCAACGATGCCTATCCCGACATCGCCGCAAGCGTTCGCCTGCGCCACCCGCATCTGTCGGCGATGGACAATCCGGCGCTGCGGCCGATACTTCAGGTCGAAACGGCTTATCTGGACGCGTTCCTCGCCAGCATCGGATCGCCCGAAACCTATCTGCGGCAAAGGATCGGACTTGATGAAGCCGCGTTTGCCGCATTGCGCCGGCGCTTTCTGGACTGACCCGCCTGGGCGAATGGGCCGGCTTCCAAATTTAATGGTCTAGCAAATAGTATTCATGCGTATATAACTTATCCATGCCGCTTTGCTGTCCCGACAAGCACGCATCCGGCATCCGTTCCCGCACAGGCCTTGCGATAACTGGCAAGGGGCCTGCGCCCATGCATCCATTCTCCGGCAGAAGGCAGGCCCAGATGAGCTTCCCCATGAACGGGCCTGCGAGCCCGCCGTGCAGGCCCCAGCAACAAGTGCGCGGCTTCTATTGGGTGATGCTGACCTTCTTCCTGTTTTCACTTTGCGATGTGATGACCAAGCAGATCTCGACCAGCTATCATCCGGTGCAGGTGGCTTGGGCGCGGCAAGCGGGCCTTTTCGTCGGAACCCTTGGCGTGCTGGGGACGAATGGGCTGTCGTCGACATTGCATTCCCGCCGCCCTGGATTGCAGATCCTGCGGGGGGCGACTTCGATCGTCTCGACCGTCTCCTTCGTCGCCGCGTTGCGCTATCTTCCCCTGGCAGATGCAACGGCCGTCACTTTCGTCGCTCCGCTGCTGATCACCGCGCTTGCCCCTTTCCTGCTGAAGGAACAGGTCAGCTTGGCACGCTGGTGCGCTGTCGGGATCGGGCTGGTCGGCACGCTCATCGTGCTCCGCCCCGGAGCGGGTGTCGCCCATCCGGCAACGCTGCTGGTCCTGCTTTGCGCCGTGGCCTATGCGCTGCGACAGATCCTGTCGCGCCTTCTGGCCGGTGCAGATCCCATCCGCACCACGATTGCCTGGTCCAGCCTGATCACGACGCTTTCGCTGACCACCGCCTTGGCCTTTGTCGGTGCCGCACCAGGCAGCTTGCGGGATTTGCTGATGTTCCTGGGCATCGCATTCACGGCAGGTTGCGCCGAGCTTACCCTAATCCGGGGGTTTGCTTTGGCCGAAGCCGCGACGCTTGCCCCGGTTCAATACACGCTGATGATCTGGAGCGTGCTGTGGGGCGTTCTGATCTTTGACCAGCTCCCGGATTTCTGGACGCTGGGGGGCGCGTCGATCATCATCGCCTCAGGCGCCTATAGCGTCTGGCAGGAGACGCGGCAACGCTAAGCCCCCACGCGCTGCCCTCCAGCCGCGGCCGGCCACGACCGGCAGGGCTCAGGGGTCGATCACCCCGGCTTCCCTGGCGAAGCGCAGGGCCATGGTGCGATTGGTGGCGCCGAGCTTGCGATAGACATTGCGCAGATGCCATTTAACCGTCTTGTCCGAGATCCCCTCGAGCCGGGCAATCTGCGGATTGGACAAACCCTGCCCGACCATCGCAAGCATGCGCTTTTCGCTGCCGGTCAGCGCTTCAGAAGCCAGATCCTCGGGCGCCGCCCGACCCTCGGAGGTCGCAAGCCCCAGCCGTTCCACGAGGCGCAGGAAGAATTGCTGCTCGGAACGCACAGTGAACCAGGCCGTCCCGATGGGCGCGCGGTTCGACAGACATAGCAGCGTCTGCCGGTGTTCAAGGAACGGACGCCAGATTTCACGCGCATGGGCATGCCGGATGGCCGAAATCAGCATCCGGTTCGCTTGACGTTCGTCGCCCAGTTTCACCGCGCGGACCAGCTCCAGCAACTCGTATTGCACCAGCCGGCCGATCCGGCCATTGCATCTTGCGCGCTCCTTGTGAGCGGCCAGCAGCGGCAGGGCGGAATCCCAGTCGTCCATGGCGATCAGCAATTCCAGCGATGTCATTACGATCAGGTTTCTTTCGTCATGCGCGCGCGTGCCCGAGGGCAGGATGATGCTGGCCCGCACCGGGTCCAGCCCTGCCAGCGACGCCTGCCGCAATGCCCCGGAGACATCCCCCTGCCGCAACAGCCGCCGGATCAGGTAGCAGTCGAAGGTCACGGTCAGCCGGGGCGTATGCGCGCCGATCGCGCGCCGGACCTCCTCCAGCACAGCAGGCTCCTTGCCGTCCCACAAATGCAGCGCCACATCCGTCGCGCAGGCGCTGGCGCCAAGGCTTTCGTGCCGCGTCAGCAGCCGCATCACCTGCGGCAGGAAATCGCGCGCCCGATCGTCCCGTCCCGCCTCGATGGCGCATTTCGCGCAAAAGGCGGCGAAGACGTCCACGATCATCGCATCCTCGGCCAGAAGCTGGCGCGCATGATCCAGCGCCAGCGACGCGCGCCGGTCGCTTTCGCGGCAATTCCCCTCGTAAAGCAGAAGCGCGCAATGGATGGCGTCGTCCATGCTGCTGAGAAACGGCAGCTTCATCTTTTCTAGCAGCGGCACGGTCTCGATCAGGGCGGCCCGCGCAAGGGCGAATTGATAGGTTCGCATCAGGGCGGCCGCCTGGATATGGCGGACCCAGACGATTTCAAACGGCTCCTTGTGCCCGGCCGAGGCCAGCCATTGCCCGATGGTCCGATGCAAGGCTTCGTCGTCATTGTGCCAGAACAGTCTGCAGATCGCCTCGGGCGTCGGAACATCCAGATCGCCCCCCGGAGATGCGGCAAGAACCTGATCCCAGGTCGCACGGTGGATGTCATGCAGGCGGAAGGTCTGGCAGAACGCATAAAGCCGCATGATGCCAGCGGAAGGCCGCTGTCCGGCGGCGATGAGCGCCTGGACCGCAGCGACATAGGTCTCGGTGTCGCCAAGACGCAGCACCAGCTTTTCACCGCCGCAGTCAAGGATGGTGGCCAGCGCGGTCCAGTCCCCAGCCTCAATCGCGTAATGCAGCCCGTCCTGCCATTCCCCGAAGCTGATGCACCACTGGATCAGGCGTTGCCGCAGCCGGTCGCGGGCGGGCGGAGCCAGCCGCCTTTGGGCCACGCGGCGCAGATGGCTATGCAGCGGTTCGTGCAGGCGGCGGCGACCATCCTGCCCCGGCGACATGAACAGACCGGGAAGCTGCGCAACCACCGAGGCCAGCCGCGCCCCGGTCTGCGGATCGTCGAAAACCCAGTCCGCCTGATGGGTATCGAAGCTGCGGAACTGCGCCAGCTGGCACAGCAGCAGCTGCTGTTCGGGTGAAAGAGGATCAAGCACGTTGCGCTCGATCCACGGGTCCAGGTCGTTCAGCAGCTGGTCCAGATCGTCCAGATACAGTTCCGGGCAGGATTTCTGACGCAGCTGCAAACCGATCAGCCGCGCGGCGATCAGCCACCCCGAGGACGCCCCGGCGACCCGTGCAAGGCCGCCGGGACCGATGCGCGCGACCACATCCGGCGGCAGCCCGGCCTCGATCTCGGCGGCATCCAACCGGAAATGCCCGTCGTCGAGCAGCAGAAGCTGGTCGCGGATGCGCAATTCGATCTCGCTGAAGGACAACCGGCTGGCGCTGGCCACGACCAGCCGGTCCTGGCTGCCCAGCATCACCAGAAGATCGTCGATGAACCTGCCCCCGGTTGCCTCGGGGCAATGGTCCAGATTGTCGATCAGAATGAAGCGGCGCTGGCTGCCGGCCGCACATTCGGAATCCAGCCTCAGGGTGATCTGGCTTGCCGGAGTGCCCGCTTCGCGCAGCCCGATCCAGACGACGGTCTCGCCAGCGTCCTGCAACTGGCGGAACAGCCGGGCCAGCAGCAAGGTCTTGCCCGAACCCGGTATGGCGCAGAGCCAAGTCAGCGCGGGCAGACCGCAGGGCGTGGCGACCGCGCGGGCAGACAACTCGGCCAGCAACCGTGCCAGTTCCATCCGACTGCCTGCATGCTGCTTGGTGCCATCGACCAGCTTCGGAGTGGTGTCAAATACGGATGGGAACTGGAGCGGTCCGTCCATCTTCTGCATCTCCTCCCTTCGGGGTGCGCGCCCGCCCTCCCCGGCGGCCGGTGGGATGATTCTAGCGCCAAGAATAATTCGTCCACCCCCTCCTCTGGGCGGGGGCGGGCGCGGGGGGAACGGCGCTAGCTTGGCTTTCGACCCCATCGGCACGCCGGAATCCACGGGAAGTCCCCGGCGTCTTCATTTGCAACCAGCCCAGTCCGAGAGAGGCCCATGACCGTTCCAACACAAGACCCGTCCGACATACGTGACGCCCCGACCGAGGATTTCATCGCCCGGTCCCGCAGGCTTTTCCCGGTCGAAGCCGAACTCGACCGGATGCTGACCCGCAAGATGCGCAAGCGCGCCCAGCCCCGCAACCCGGCCGCCTATTCCCTGGACGCGCTGGTAGGCTGTCTGGAACGATTCCTTGAGGATCACGGCGGTCCTGGCCAACGCATCGGCAATCCGCGCTGGATGGCTGGCGGCGCCTCGAAAATCCAGGTCGCCTTCACGCTGGACCGGCCTGCCGACGGCGGCGGGACCGAGCAGCTTGATCTGGTGATGCGGATGGAGCCGGCCGAGTCGATCAATACCACCAGCCGCCTGCGCGAGGTCCAGCTGCTGGATTTTTTTCAGGACAAGCTACCAGTCCCGAAAGTGCGCTGGCTGGACGACGATGCGCGCTGGTTCCCCGAACCCGCGATCATCTACGACCGCGCTTCGGGCGTGACCAGGCCCACGGATCAGGAAAACCGCGTTAGCGGCATTGGCCAGCGGTTTTCCACCAAGCTGCGGCAAGAACTTGCGCCCCAGTTCATGGATGCCCTGGCGCGCATCCACACCGCCGATCCCGCGGCCGTCGGGCTGGAGGCCTTTCACCGGCCGGAACTTGGCACCACGGAAAGCGCGCTGTTGCAACTGAACCGGGTGCGTCGCGTCTGGCACGAGGACCACCACTTCAGCTTCCCCCTGTTCGACGCAGCAGGCAACTGGCTAGAACGCAACCTGCCGGTGCTGGACCATGCGACCATCCTGCACGGCGATTTCCGGGCGGGCAATTTCCTGTTCGACGAAGGCTCGCGCCGGATCACCGCCTGGCTGGACTGGGAGCGTGGCCATATCGGCGACCGCCACCGCGATCTGGCATGGACGACCACCAGCTCCTTCGGGAACCTGGCCGAGGACGGCAAGACCTTTCTGGTCAGCGGCCTGATCCCGCTGGATGAATTCTACCACGAATATGAACGCCGCACCGGCTTGCCAGTCGATCCGGCAAGGCTGCGCTATTACCGCATCTTCAACTGCTACCAGATCATCACCACGGCGCTGTGTTCGGCCTGGCGCATCGTCCATTTGGGGAAAACCCACCAGGACGTGCTGATCGCCTGGGTCGAGGGTGTGGGTTACAGCCAGGCGCAGGAGTTGCGCCGTCTTCTGCTGGAGGAACTCTGATGCCCGACACCATCGACAATGCTTTCCTGGCCTGTCAGCGCGCGTTGGAGGACATGATCCTTCCAGCCATCGACGAGGCGAACCCGCTGGCGGTGGAACAGGCGCAGCTGGTCCTGCGCATGCTGGGGCTGTTGCGCGCCCGCGCCACCCTGCTGCATCCCAAGGCGCGCAAGGAACTTGAACTGAACAGGTCCGCGGCCTTGGCCGTGGCCGGCCCGCTGCGCGCCCTGGACCCTACCGTTGCCGACAGGCTGGAGGCCGAGACGGGCGCCGCCGGGCACCTGTTGGCCGATCCCGCGGCCACGACCGATGCGCTGAACCGCAGTGCCGCCGCAATCGCCAGCCTTATCGGCACCGCGGTCGGCGCCTGTGGACCGCGCGACGACCCCGCCGCGCGCCAGGTCGAGCGGATCGCCATCGACAGCCAGGGAGCGCTGATCGACCTGCATCGTGCATGGTTCGCCCCCACCGGATTCGACGACACGGCCCATCTTCCGCCGCTGGACATCCTGCTGGCCGCGCCGAAGCCCTGATTTCCTTCCCTCAACCAAGGACATATCCATGATCACACCGCAAATGGTCGATTTCCAGAACGGGACCGACGCTAGCCCGGCCTGGGTCGAAACGCTGCTGATCCCCTTCATCGCGCGCGAGGCGAACATCTATTGCCTGGTCTATGTCTGCGTCCGGCCGGGACTGGGCGTCATGGCCAATCAGGTCTGGATCTGCGGGTCGCTGTCCGACAACCGCTCGGACCTGCTGCACTATCAGGACAACCAGCATTTGCCCGCACCGCAGCGCCTGACCGACTTCGGCTCCGACATCGGGCTGCGCGTCAGGTTCACCAATGCACCGCGCGATTTCACGCTGGATTACAAAGGGGACGACGGAACCGCGTTCCACGTCGACTGGAAAGGGTTGATGGACCCCTTCGACATCCACGACCCCAACCACAGCCCGCAAGCCGCGCAGGTCGAGGACATGCATGCCGACATTTCGGTCGGGCAAAGCCACAAGGCCGGGCATTACGACCTGACCGGCCATGCCACAGGCACGCTGACCATCCGCGGCAAGACCTACACCGTGGACAGCATCGAGCGGATGGACCATAGCTGGGGGCCGCGCAACCCCACGATCATCAAGAACATGTATATCGTTTCCGCCACCTTCGGTAAGGACCTGTTCTTTCACATGATCTGTCCGTGGAATCCCGACCTGCCCAAGGCGAACCAGTTCCAGCTGACCCATGGCTATGTCTGCGAGGGCGGCCAGGTCCACGGCCTGACCAGCGAGCTTCAGATGACGTCGCAGCATCTGGGCCTGCCCTGCGTCGGGCTGCAGATGACGGTCAAGGACGTGCGGGGCAAATCCTACCGCATGAACGCCTCGCCCAATCTGGGCGCACCGTGGATGCCCTATCCCAGCGCCATCACCTACAACGGGCTGATGAATTTCTTCATGGACGGGCGAGAGGGCTATGGCGTCGTGCTGGCCAATTACTCGCTGCCCTGGCTCAACGCCAAAAAGGGCCGCCTGACCGAGGAACTGTGCCCCAAGATCTGGGTCTGACCGCAACCGCACCGATGCCCGAACACCCCCTGGCAACAGGGGGTGTTCTGCTTTCGGCGGGCAGGCGTTCGGGGGTGACGAAACAGGCCGCCGGGTTCGGACGGCCTGCCGCGGCTAGTCGGCCGGCTAGCGAGGACGGTCACATCCGGCTGAGGTCTATCCCCTTGGTTTCCCGAATGAAGCACAGCGCGAACAGCGTAAAGCAGATGCAGGACATGGCGAACAGCGCCGGCGCGTTCGTATTGCCGCTGCGTCCGATCAGCCACATCGCGATCATGGGCGCCGGGCCACCGAAGATCAGCGTGGAGAACTGCCAGCCCAGGTTTATCCCTGTCGAGCGGTTGTCGGTCTTGAACATTTCGGCGAACATCGGCCCGAGCGAGGCCGAGGCCATCGAGGCGAACGGAGCCGCGACCATGATCGCGACATAGGAGGCCATCGGGCCGACGCCGAAGGCCAGATAGACCGGGTAATACAACGCCATCAGGCCCAGGCTACCCAGCCACGCCACCGGCTTGCGCCCCCACCTGTCCGTCAGCGCCGCCATCGGCAGCATGAACAGCGACCAGACCAGAAGCCCGCACAGCGCAATCGACATCGCCGTCGCAGGCGGATAGCCGAGATTGCGGATCAGGTGGGTCGGGACGAACAAGAACAGGATCGACGCGGTGATGACATGGGTGGCACCCACGCTCATGCCCAGCAGCACCGCGCGCCAGTCGCGTTGGACCGTCGTGCGCAGCGGAGTCTTCTTCTTGTCATGCGCCTTTTGCGCCACCTTCTGGAAGACCGGCGTTTCCTCGAGTTGCAGCCGGATGTAGAGTCCGATCAGCCCAAGCGGCAGGGCCAGCAGGAAGGGCACGCGCCAGCCCCAGCTCTGCATCACCTCGGTCGATGTCATCTTGGTGATGAACAGGCCCAAACCCATCCCCACCGCCATCGCAAGCGAAATCGTCAGGGTCAGGTAGCCCGAATAATAGCCGCGCTGGCGGGCCGGGGCATATTCGACCACCAAAGCCGAGGCGCCGCCATATTCAGCGCCGGCCGACAGGCCCTGCAGCACCCGGCACAGGGTCAGCAGGATCGGCGCCAGGATACCGATCTGATGATAGGTCGGCAGCAGCCCGATGGCCGCCGTCGGCAAGGTCATCAGCGCGATGACGACCAGAAGCAGGGCCTTTCGCCCGTAGATGTCTCCGATCGGACTGATGAGGATCGCCCCCAGCGGGCGGACGAAATAGCTGACGGCATAGGCGCCGAAGGTGATCAGCAGGCTTGTCACCGGATCGTCGCCTGGAAAGAACAGCCCCGCCAAGATGGTGGCGAGAAAGCCGTAGACGATGAAATCGTAATATTCGACGAATGTGCCGAAGCTGGCTGAGAATATCGCCCGACGGCTTTCCGGCGTCATCCTCTCGGACTGGTCGGGCATCGCCATGGCGGAAGTCTGGATTGTCATGTTTCTCCTCCCTGAAGGGCCCGGCACGCGCTGTGCCGCGCCGTTTGTTGATTTGTGTCAGGCTAGAATTCGCGGGCAGGGATCGTTCAGAAACCGGCCGCGGGTTTCGTTCAGCCAGCCCATGTTGTGATTGGCCATGACGATGCCGTAGCCGCGCTGCCCGTCCATGAAGAACCGCATCAGCGAGAGATAGGTCACCGCACTGGGAAAGCCGTACCAGGGCGCGCCCACATTGGGCGAGGCGACAAGATCCCAAGTCTTGCCGCGGGTGTCCGTGACCTGCATCTGCAGCCCGACGGTGATATTGCCGAAATGCTGCGCCTCGATCCGGGCCACATCCGTCAGCCCGAAGACCTCGCCGCCCTCGCAGACATAGCCGTGGCTGAGGCGAAGCTGCTCTCCCGCCGTGGCCGCGGGATCCCAGGGACAGATCATGTGAAAGAACAGGTCGCGGGAAAATGTCGCCGAGACGATATAGGTCGGCCGGATCACGGTGGCGTCGCGCGGCCCCCAGCTGTGGTCCATCCGCTCGATGCAATCGATGCGATAGGTATTGCCGCGCAGCTTCAACGTCCCGGACACGTGCCCCGTCGCGTCGAAATGCCCGGCCCGATGGGCCTGCCCCGGCTCGATGTCGGCATGGATGTCGCGAGCCTTTCCGGCTTGCGGGCTGTGGGCGGGGTTGTGGATGTCGAACGGGTCCATCAGGCCGGTCCAGTCAAAGTGGAACTCGGTGCCGTCCCGGCCGACATAATCGACCCGAAAATCCCGCACCCCGCGGGTAAATCGGACCGAAAGCCCCAGCGGCGTGGTAAAGTCGCGGAAGGTCGAGATGGCAGGCAGCTGCTGGTTGTCGGCATAATGCAGCAGGTCGCCGCGGCTGTCCGACAGCGCCCCGCAGATAATGATCTGGTTCGTCATCACCTCCAGCGCGGGCCGGACATACAGATAGATCAGGCCGTAGATCCCCTCCTCCGGCAGCACGAAGGGGATCAGCATCGTCTCGATCCAGTGATGGTCTGCGTCGGCGGGCGCCTGGAAATCCAGCGTCTGCGGCGTGATCGGAGGATGGGGAGCGTTCATTGCAAAACCTCGTTCAGGGTGTCATTCGCTGTGCGGGAAAAGGGTCGGCAGCGAGGGGATCTCCTCCGGCCGGGTCTCGAACCCCGACAGGACATGCCATGAGCGGTTCAGCCGGTTGATCCCTGGGCTGTGGCGCAGCACCGCGCGCTCGATCCTGCGCGCCGCCGCGCTGTCGTCGTCGCGGCACGACCGGACCAGCGCCGCGATCCGTCCGGCCAGGGCTTCGGCACAAGCGTCGATCCGTTCCAGCCCGGCATGGGGGTCGTGCCACAGCGCGTCGGCGCGGGCGATCTCGTCCCGCAGGGCGGGCAATTCCGCCGGGGCAACCACAGCCATGTCGGGCACCAGGTTCTCGGCCATCTCCTGGTAAAGGCGCATCTCCTGGCGCGAGCGGGCGATGACATGGGGCAGGCGCGCGATGGTGAAGCGGATCGTCTTTGCGATCAGCGCCGCCTGTTCAAGCGCCAGCGGATTGGCCGGGTCGATCGCGGGCACGATCATCTGTTCAAGCCCGCGGACACAGGCCTGCAGCGTATTGCCAAGAGTGTTGGGCATCAGAAATCCTCCTCTAGCAGGCAGCAGATCTCGTCGGCCTGCGCATGGCCTATTCCTTCGAGCATGGCGACCAGAACGTCCTGATGGGTCTTGCCCAGCCGGACGACGCGCCAGGCCGAGGCCAGCGCAGCAAGGATGTTCTGCAGGGAATTGAAAACGCGATAGTATTTCAACCGCATCGGGTCGATGCTCAGTCCCGAAAGCCGTTCATACGAGGACAGAAACTCGTCCAGCGGCACCAGGCCCGAGACCAGGAAGGTCTTGCCGTCCTCGGCCAGGTTCCCATAGCTCGACAACGTGGTCCAGGCCAGGTCGCGATGCCGGTCGCCGATATAGCCGCGCTCGAAGTCGAGCCAGGCGGTAATCTGCCCGGTTGCCTCATCGAACAGGAAATTGCCGGCGCGAAAATCGCCGTGCAGGATGCTGGGGCGATCCAGTACCGGCATGTTGCGCCGCAGCCAGCTTATCGCCAGGTCGAAGACCGGAAACTCGAAACCGCGATCCTCTTCCCAGATGCGCAGGACACGGTTCAGATGCAGCAGGGCGGATTCGGTGCTGTTCTCGGCAGGCACCTGGAACGCGCTCAGATCCCCTTGGCGATAGTCGGCGGTGTGAATGCGGACCAGCGCCTCCAGAAACTGCGGGCCCAGCTTCTGGCGCAGTTCCGGCTGAAAGCTTTGTCCGATCCCCGCGACGCGGCGCTCCTTGCGGCTGGGGGTGGAAACTCCGGGCAGCCATTCATAGATTATCGCGGCCTGCGGCAGCCAGGTGCCGTCCGCATCCAGCCAGAAAACCCTCGGCACCGGCAAGATGCCGCGGAAAAAGGTGAAGATCTGCTGTTCGCGCAACCGGCTGGTCGAGTTGAGCGATTCCTCGGGCTCCATCCGCATGACCAGCCGCCGCCGCTGCGCGACGCCGGCCTCCGACCAGTCCAGGGTGAAGGCAAGCTGGATCTTCGACGCCCCACCCATGAGCCAGCGCAGATCCGAAATCTCATAGGGACCGTCGAGCTGGGCATCGAAAAAGCGGTGCAATGCGCAGCCGAGTTCGTGCATCGAATAACGGCCCGGCTGGGACGGCTCCATCCGGCGCAGCATCTTGCGCGTCAGCATCCGGTCCAATTCGGCCTCGGTCGGATAGGCGCGGCGCAAGACCTCGATCCATTCGCGGCTGGGATGGTCCCTTCTGTCCTCGACAATGGCCGTTTGCAGCATCCGTGCCCTCCTCCCTGATGTGCCGGTGCAGCATGCGGCCGGACACGGGGCGAAGCCTCTGGACTTCGCGGTGCCGGGCTGGGTGCCCTTATGGACGCATGCGGAATGTCATCTAGCTGATGAAGGCTAGGACGATTCGCCGACGTGCGGCCCAGCCTTTAGGAGAGGGAGGAGGGTTTTTTGACGTTCGGCCGGGCATGCCGGGCGCAAAATCCGCGGATGGCCGACCGCACCCGACGCGGCGCGCCTCTGCCTTGTCACATATTCGGGTAATTCGGCCCGTCGCCGCCTTGGGGGGTTGTCCAGTTGATGTTCTGGCTGGGATCCTTGATGTCGCAGGTCTTGCAGTGCACGCAGTTCTGGAAGTTGATCTGGAAGCGCGGGCCGCCCCCGTTCTGATTGGCGGCGTCCTCGAGCACCTCGTAGACCCCGGCCGGGCAGTAGCGCTGCGCCGGCTCGGCATAGAGCGGCAGGTTCACCGCGATCGGGATCGCGGGGTCCTTCAGCTTCAGGTGGCAGGGCTGGCTTTCCTCGTGGTTGGTAAAGGAAAACGCCACGTTGGTGAGCCGGTCGAACGAGAGCTTGCCGTCCGGCCTGGGATAGTCGATGGGCTGGAAATCGGCGGCCTTGCCGGTGGCCTGCGCATCCGTCTTGCCGTGCTTCCAGGTGCCGAGCGGGTTCCAGCCGGTCAGGTTCGCCACCCACATGTCGAAGCCGCCGAGCGCCAGCGACGGCCACAGCCCCAGCTTCGACCAGAGCGGCTTGACGTTCCTGACCGGCTTGAGGTCGCGGGCGATGGGGCCCGAGCGCAGGTCGGCCTCGTAGTCCGTGAGCTCGTCGCCCGCGCGGCCGGCGGCGATGGCGGCGGCCGCCGCCTCGGCCGCGGCGATCCCGGACAGCATGGCGTTGTGGTTGCCCTTGATGCGCGGCACGTTCACCAGCCCGGCCGAGCAGCCCAAGAGCGCCGCGCCGGGCACCGCCAGCTTCGGGATCGATTGCCAGCCGCCCTCGGAGATGGCGCGGGCGCCGTAAGCCACGCGCTTGCCGCCCTCCAGGAGTTCGGCGACCATGGGATGGTGCTTGAAGCGCTGGAACTCCATGTAGGGATAGAGGTAGGGGTTGGCATAGTTCAGGTGGACGACGAAGCCGACCAGCACCTGGTTGCCCTCGAGGTGATAGATGAACGACCCGCCGCCGGCGTTCTTGCCCAAGGGCCAGCCCATGGTGTGGGTGACGGTGCCGGGGCGGGCCTTGGCGGGGTCGATCTCCCAGATCTCCTTCATGCCGAGGCCGAATTTCTGCGGCTCATGGCCGGCGGAGAGGTCGTATTTCTGGATGAGTTCTTTCGCCAGCGAGCCCCTCACGCCCTCGGCGATCAGCACGTATTTGCCGCGCAGCTCCATGCCGGGCTCGTAGCTCGGGCCGGGGGTGCCGTCGGCGTCGAGCCCCATCTCGCCGGCGACGACGCCCGCGACGCGGTCGCCCTCGTAGACCAGCTGCGAGCAGGCCATGCCGGGGAAGATCTCGACCTCCAGCGCCTCGGCCTGCTCGGCGAGCCAGCGGCAGACATTGCCCATGCTGACGATATACTTGCCGTGGTTCGACATCAGGGGCGGCATCGGCCAGTTCGGCACCCGGACCTGGCCCTGCGGGCCGAGGATGTAGAAATTGTCCTGGGTGACTTCGGTGCTGACCGGGGCGCCCTTGTCCTTCCAGTCCGGGATCAGCTTGTCGAGGCCGGCGGTGTCGAGCACCGCGCCCGAGAGGATATGCGCGCCGATCTCCGAGCCCTTCTCCAGCAGCACGACGCCGAGGTCCGGGTTCACCTGCTTGAGCCGGATCGCCGCCGACAGCCCCGCCGGGCCGCCGCCGACGATCACAACGTCGTATTCCATCGACTCGCGTTCAATTTCGGACATGGCTCGGCCTCCCTGGCTGGCTGGTGGCGGGGCGGAAAATTAGGCTTCGCGGCCGCTCACTCGATCATGGGCAGGAGCTGGTCGATGGATTTCTTGGCGTCGCCGTAGAACATGCGGGTGTTTTCCTTGTAGAACAGCGGGTTCTCGATGCCCGAATAGCCGGTGCCCTGGCCGCGCTTGGAGACGAACACCTGCTTGGCCTTCCACACCTCCAGCACCGGCATGCCCGCGATCGGCGAGTTCGGATCCTCCTGCGCCGCCGGGTTCACGATGTCGTTCGAGCCGATCACGATCGCCACGTCGGTCGAGGGGAAATCCTCGTTGATCTCGTCCATCTCCAGCACGATGTCGTAGGGCACCTTGGCCTCGGCCAGAAGCACGTTCATGTGCCCCGGCAGGCGCCCCGCCACCGGGTGGATGGCAAAGCGCACGTTCTTGCCGCGCGCCCGCAGCTTGCGCGTCAGCTCGCTGACCGATTGCTGCGCCTGCGCCACCGCCATGCCGTAGCCCGGCACGATGACGATCTCGTCCGCCTCGTTCAGCGCCGCCGCCACGCCGTCGGCGTCGATCGCCACCTGCTCGCCCTCGATCTCCATCGCCGGGCCCGCCTCGCCGCCGAAGCCGCCCAGGATCACGCTGACGAAGTTGCGGTTCATCGCCTTGCACATGATGTAGCTCAGGATCGCACCGGACGAGCCGACCAGCGCGCCGACCACGATCAACAGGTCGTTGCCCAGGGTGAAGCCGATCGCCGCCGCCGCCCAGCCGGAATAGCTGTTCAGCATCGACACCACCACCGGCATGTCGGCGCCGCCGATGCCCATGATCAGGTGATAGCCGATGAAGAAGGCCAGCAGCGTGATCAGCACCAGCCACAGCACCGGCGCCCCGGCGGTGCAGTAAAGGATCACCGACAAGAGCGACAGCGCCGCCGCCCCCGCGTTCAGCATGTGCCCGCCCGGCAGCTTCCTGGGCTTGCCGTCGATCTTGCCGGCCAGCTTGCCGAAGGCCACGATCGAGCCGGTGAAGGTCACCGCGCCGATGAAGATCCCCAGCGCCACCTCGACCTTGAGCATGGCGATCTCGGCCGGGGTCTTGTGCGCCAGCACCGCGGCGAAGCCGTGGAACTCGGCCGCCGCGTCGGCGGCGCGGGCGCGCAGCACCCGCGAGAGCTCGAACTGGGCGTTGAAGCCGATCAGCACCGCGGCCAGGCCGACCAGGCTGTGCATGGCCGCGACCAGCTGCGGCATCTCGGTCATCTGCACCCGTTTGGCCACGACCCAGCCGATGGCGCCGCCGATGGCCAGCATGACCAGCGTCAGCCCCCAGTTGCCGTAGCCCGGCCCGATCAGCGTCGCGACCACCGCCAGCGCCATGGCCGCGATGCCGTACCAGACCGCGCGCTTGGCGCTTTCCTGGCCGGAAAGCCCGCCCAGGGACAGGATGAACAGCACGGCCGCGACCACATAGGCGGCGGTGGTGAATCCGTATTCCATGCGCCCTCTCCCCTTACGACTTCTGGAACATGGCGAGCATCCGGCGCGTGACCAGGAAGCCGCCGAAGATGTTGACGCCCGCCATCAGCACCGACAGCGCCGCCAGGAACACCACCAGCCAGCCGCCCGAGCCGATCTGCAGGAGCGCGCCGACGATGATGATCGACGAGATCGCGTTGGTGATCGCCATCAGGGGCGTGTGCAGCGAATGGCTGACGTTCCAGATCACCTGGAAACCGACGAAGACCGCCAGCACGAAGACGATGAAATGCGACAGGAAGCTCGCGGGCGCGAACAGCCCCACCAGCAGCATCGCCGCCGCGCCCGCGCCGAGCAGCGTGACCTGGCTGCGGGTCTGGGCGCGGAAGGCGGCGATCTCCTGCGCGCGCCGCTCCTCGGGGGTCGGCTCCCTGGGCTTCTCGCGCGGCTTCTGGGCGGCGATGGCCGCGACCCTGGGCGGCGGCGGCGGCCAGGTCACGTCGCCGTCATGGGCGACGGTCGAGCCGCGGATCACGTCGTCCTCCATGTTCTGCACGATGACGCCGTCCTTGCCCGGCGTCAGGTCCGAGAGCATGTGGCGGATGTTGTTGCCGTAAAGCTCCGAGGCTTGCGCGCCCATCCTCGACGGGAAGTCGGTATAGCCGATGATCACCACGCCGTTTTCCGTGACGATGCGCTCGTCCGGCACGGTCAGCTCGCAATTGCCGCCGCGCTCGGCCGCCAGGTCGACGATGACCGAGCCGGTCTTCATCGCCTCGACCATGTCGCGGGTCCAGAGCTTCGGCGCATCGCGGCCGGGGATCAGCGCCGTGGTGATGACGATGTCCATCCCGGGCGCCAGTTCGCGGAACTTCTCGAGCTGCTTTTCCCGGAACTCGGGGCTCGAGGGCGCGGCATAGCCGCCGGTCGCGGCCCCGTCCTGCACCTGGTCCTGGAAGTCCAGGTAGACGAATTCCGCGCCCATCGATTCGATCTGCTCGGCCACCTCGGGGCGCACGTCGAAGGCATGGACCTGCGCGCCCAGGCTGACCGCCGCGCCGATGGCGGCAAGCCCGGCGACGCCCGCGCCCACCACCAGCACCTTGGCCGGCGGCACCTTGCCCGCCGCCGTCACCTGGCCGGTGAAGAAGCGGCCGAAGTTGTTCGCCGCCTCGATCACCGCCCGGTAGCCGGCGATATTGGCCATCGAGGACAGCGCGTCCATCTTCTGCGCGCGGCTGATGCGCGGCACCATGTCCATGGCGATGGCGGTGACGCCCTGTTCGCGCGCCAGCTCCAGGAGGTCGGGGTTCTGCGCCGGCCAGAAATGCGAGATCAGGGTCTGCCCGCGCCGCATCTGCCGCAGCTCGGCCTCGCTCGGCGGCCGGACCTTGACCACCACCTCCACCGCCCCGACCAGCGCCGCGGCATTGGGATGCACGGTGACGCCCGCCGCCTCGTAGGCCGCATCCGAAAACCCCGCACGAACCCCCGCGCCAGTCTCGACATGCACGTCATGCCCCAGCTTGCGCAGATGCCCCGCAGAGGACGGAGTGATGGCGACCCGAGCCTCCCCCTCAAAAATCTCCTTCAATCCGCCGATCTTCACAAGGCCACCTCCCCTGCTTTTCCATCCCGAGGCGTGCCGTTCCGGCTTTCTCCGTTCGGCAAATACTCTCGGGGGTGAATTGCGGCTTTGCCGCAAGAGGGGGCAGACAGCCCCCTCCCGTCGCGGGCGTCACCCGACGATCGCCGCCTCGGTCGCGGCGCGCAGATCGGCCTCGCTGACGCCATCGGCCAGCTCGACGATGCGCAAGCCCCCCTCGACCACGTCCAGCACCCCCAGGTTGGTGATGATCCGGTCCACCACCCCCTGGCCGGTCAGCGGCAGCGTGCAGGACTTCAGCACCTTCGACTCGCCGTGCTTCGATGTGTGGTCCATCACCACCACCACCCGGCCCACGCCCGCCACCAGGTCCATCGCCCCGCCCATGCCCTTGACCAGCTTGCCGGGGATCATCCAGTTCGCCAGGTCGCCGTTCTCGGCCACCTCCATCGCCCCCAGGATCGCCATGGCGATCTTGCCGCCGCGGATCATCGCGAAGCTCTCGGCGCTGTCGAAATAGGCGGTCTGCGGCAATTCCGTCACCGTCTGCTTGCCGGCGTTGATCAGGTCCGGGTCCTCCTCGCCCTCATAGGGGAAGGGGCCGATGCCCAGCATGCCGTTTTCCGACTGCAGCGTCACATGCACCCCCTCGGGGATATGGTTCGCCACCAGCGTCGGGATGCCGATCCCGAGGTTCACATACCAGCCGTCCTGCAGCTCCCGCGCGGCCCGCGCCGCCATCTGGTTCCGATCCCAGCCCTTGATTTCGGCGGCCATCACGCGGTCTCCTTCCTGCGGGTCGTGTCGAAGACGCGCGAACGAGTCGTGCGCTGCTCGATGCGCTTCTCGTGGCTGCCCTGGACCAGGCGGTGGACATAGATCCCCGGCAAGTGGATGGCGTCGGGATCGAGGCTGCCCGTCGGCACGATCTCCTCGACCTCGCAGACGCAGATGCGCCCGCATTTCGCCGCCGGCACGTTGAAGTTGCGCGCGGTCTTGCGGAAGATCACGTTGCCGGTCTCGTCCGCCTTCCAGCCCTTGACGATCGACAGGTCGGCGACGATGGCGCGTTCCAGGATATAGGTCTGGCCGTCGAAATCCTTGTGTTCCTTGCCCTCGGCGACCACGGTGCCGACGCCGGTCCGGGTATAGAAGCCGGGGATGCCGGCGCCGCCCGCCCGCATGCGCTCGGCCAGGGTGCCCTGCGGGTTGAACTCCAGCTCCAGCTCGCCCGACAGGTATTGCCGCATGAACTCGGCGTTCTCGCCGACATAGGAGGAGATCATCTTGCGGATCTGGCGCGAGTCGAGCAGCTTGCCCAGCCCGAAGCCGTCGACGCCGCAATTGTTGGAGGCGATGGTCAGGTCCCTGGTCCCCGCCCGCAGGATCGCCTCGATGGCGAGCTCGGGGATGCCGCAAAGCCCGAAACCCCCGGCCGCAATCAACATCCCGTCCCGCAACACTCCCTCAAGCGCAGACCCGGCGCTGGGATAAAGCTTGTTCATACATCCCCCCTTTTGTTGAACGAACGCCGCGCCCCGCGAAGAGCGCAGCGAACCGGGGCTTTCCGATCTGTTCAGACCGGATCCCAGGTGAAGACATCACCAGACTTGTGCAGCGGGTAAAAGTCGCTGCGGAACATCGGAAACACCCGTTCGGCCACGGTTTCCGGCGTCCAGCCGTCCGAAGTATGTGCAGTCCGGATCGGACGCGGCTGCGAAAAGAGATATATCTCGTTGTTGCGCACGCCGAAGATCTGGCCCGTGACCTCCTTGCCCGCGTCCGAGGACAGCGCCACGACGAAGGGTGCGATCTTTTCCGCCACCAGCTTCTTGAGCCCCTCGACCCGCTTCTTCTGTTCCGGCGTCTCGTCCGGGATCGACGAGACCATGCGCGTCCAGGCGAAGGGCGCGACCGCGTTCGAACGCACGCCGAAACGATGCATGTCGATGGCGATGGCCTTGGACAGCCCGGCAATACCCAGCTTGGCGGCGGTATAGTTCGCCTGGCCCAGATTGCCGATCAGGCCCGAGGTCGAGGTCATGTGCACATAGGCGCCCGAGCCCTGTTCCTTGAAATGCGGTGCCGCGGCCCGGCTGACGTTGAACGTGCCCTGCAAGTGAACGGCGATCACCGAATCGAATTCGTCTTGCGACATGCGATGGAACAGCACATCGCGCAGGTTTCCGGCATTGTTGACCACCGTGTCGATACGGCCGAAGCGGTCGATGGCGGATTGCACCATCGCCTGGGCGCCTTCCCAGTCCGCGACCGAATGGCCATCGGCGATCGCCGCTCCACCCAGGGCCTCGATCTCGGACACGACCTCTTGCGCGGGGCTCAGGCCGCTTTCCGAGGCGCCGCTCAGGGCCACGCCCAGATCGTTGACCACCACGGCGGCCCCGGCCCGCGCCATGTCCAGCGCAATGCCGCGCCCCACGCCGCGGCCGGCGCCGGTTACCAGGACGACCTTGCCTTCCATTGCCTTGGTCATTGATACAGCCCTTTCAATAGGATTTCGGCAGGCCGAGAACCTTCTCGGCAATGAAGCTGGCGATCAGTTGTTCGGTGATCGGCGCGATGCGCGTCACCGCCACCTCGCGGAACAGCCGCTCGACATGATATTCCTTGGCATAACCAAAGCCGCCCATGGTGAAGATCGCCCTTTCGCAGGCGTCATAGCCTGCCCGCGCACCCAGGAACTTGGCCGCGTTCGCCTCGGCCCCGCAGGGCTTGCCGGCGTCGTAAAGCTCGGCCGCCTTCATCGCCATCAGCCAGGCCGATTCCAGATACATCCAGCGTTCGGCCAGCGGGTGCTGGATGCCCTGGTTCTGGCCGATGGGGCGGTCGAAGACCACGCGCTCCTTGGCGTATTGGGTCGCCCGGCGCAGCGCGTCCTGGCCGATGCCGATGGCCTCGACCGCGATCAGCACGCGCTCGGGATTGAGGCTGTCGAGGATATAGCTGAAGCCCCTGCCCTCATCGCCGATGCGATGCTCGTCCGGCACGAAGAGGTCGTCGATGAAGATCGCATTCGAATCCACCGCCTTGCGCCCCATCTTGGGAATGCGCTGCACGTCGATCCGGCTGCGGTCGAGGTCGGTGTAGAAGATGGTGATGCCGTCGGTCGGGCGCCTGGAATCCTCGAATTTCGTGGTGCGCGTCAGCAGCATGATCTTGTTGGCGACTTGGCCGGTCGAGGTCCAGACCTTCTGCCCGCGCACGCGATAGCCGCCCGGCACCTTTTCGGCGAAGGTCTTGATGCGGGTGGTGTTCAGGCCGGCGTCGGGCTCGGTGAAGCCGAAGGCGACCTGATCCGACCCGGCGATCAGCCGCGGGATCCATTCGGACTTTTGTTCATGGGTGCCGTGGACGACGATCGGATGCGGACCGAACAGGTTGATATGCACCGAAGAGGTCGCGGCCATTCCGCCGCCATGGCTGGCGACTTCGTGCATCATGATCGCGGCTTCGGTCACGCCAAGGCCGGCACCGCCGTATTCCTCGGGCATGGTGATGCCCAGCCAGCCGGCATCGGCCATCGCGCGGTGGTATTCACGGGGGAAAACCCCGTCCTCGTCACGCGCCAGCCAGTAATCGGCGTCGAAGCGCGAGGCGACGGCGCGCACCCCCTCGCGGATCGCGGCGCGGGTCTCGGCCAGTTCCTCAGCGGATCTGTCGGTATTCTGGGACATGGTTATCCTTTCTGCACACTGGCGAGGGTCCGCAGCGCCTGCTTCAGATGGGGGATGTCATACATCTTGCCGTCGATGCCGATCGTGCCGAGGCCGGGATCGGCATCGAACGCGGCCACGATGCGGGCGGCCAGCGCCAGATCCTCGTCAGAGGGGGCAAAGGCACGGTTGATGGGCTCGACCTGGGCCGGATGGATGGCCAGCCTGCCGGCAAAGCCGTCGCGGCGGGAAACCCCGCAGGCTTGGATCAGCCCGGATTCGCTGCGGAAATCGGCATAGAGCGTATCCAGTGCCGGCACCTCCGCCGCCGCCGCCGCCATCAGGCACAGGCTGCGGGCCAGCTGATAGGGCTGCGCCCAGTCGCCCTCGGCATCCTTGTTCGAGGTCGCGCCGACAACCGCCGACAAATCCTCGGCCCCCCAGGTCAAGGCCGCCAGCCGGGGATGCGCCGGCGCATAGGAGCCGAGGTTGAACATCGCCTGCGCGGTCTCGGTCGCCACGACGATGATGCGGACCGCCCCGGCCGGCAATCCGGCTCGGGCCTCCAGCGCGTCGAGATAGTGGGCCACGCGCAGGACATCCTGCCCGCCATTGGCCTTGGGCAGCATGATCCCCGCCAGCCCCGGCCGGACCACCGCCGCCAGATCGGCGAGCGTCAGGCCGCTGTCCAACGCATTGACCCGGACCCACAGCGCAGGCCCGTCCAGCCCTTCGTCCAGCCAGCCGGCCACCATCGCGCGCGCGGCATCCTTGTTCGGCGGGGCCACGCTGTCTTCAAGATCGAGGATCAGCCCGTCGGCCGCCGTCCCGCGGGCCTTGCGGTATTTCTTCTCGCTGTCGGCGGGAACGAACAGCAGCGAGCGCAGCCTGGCGGTCATTCCGGCTGCCTCAGCATCAGCGCATTGCGCAGGCATTCGCAGACGATCTCGTCGCGCTGGTTCCAGCCGCGGTGCAGGAAGGTGACGATGCCCTGGGTCGGCCGGCTTTTGGACAGGCGCATGGCCCGGATCTCGGTCTGGGCGCGGATGGTGTCGCCGATGAAGACCGGCTTGGGGAATTTCACTTCTTCCCAGCCCAGGTTGCCGACCGTCGTGCCCAGCGTGGTATCGTTGACCGAGATGCCGACGACCAGGCCGAGGGTGAAGATCGAATTGACCAGCGGCTGCCCGAATTCGGTGCCCTTGGCATATTCGTAATCCAGATGGATCGCCGCCGTGTTCATCGTCATGGTCGAAAACAGCGTGTTGTCGATCTCGGTCACGGTCCGGCGAACGGCATGGGAAATGACCTCGCCGATGCTGAAACCTTCGTAATAGCGTCCTGCCATGATTTTCTCCCAGAACTACAGGCGGCCGAGAACCGAAACCGCAACCACCGAATTCGAGGGCTGGCCCCCGAGGTTATGCGTCAGGCCGAAGTCGATGTTGTCGAGTTGACGCGCCCCGGCCCGGCCCTGAAGTTGGTTGTAGACCTCATAGGCCATGCGCAGGCCCGAGGCGCCGACCGGGTGGCCGAAGCATTTCAGCCCCCCATCCACCTGGCAGGGCACGGCACCGCCGCGGTCGAACTTGCCGTCCAGCACATCGGCCACCGCCCGTCCGGGATCGGACAGGCCCAGATCCTCCATCGCCACCAGTTCGGTGATGGAAAAGCAATCATGCACCTCTGTAAGGCCGAGGTCGCGTTGCGGATCGGAAATCCCCGCCTCTTCATAGGCGCGGGCCGAGGCGATGCGGGTGTTGCGGACATAAGAGCCGTCCCATTCGCCATATTGCATCTCCCACCCGTTCGAAGCGCAGACCTGCACCGACTTGACCGAGACGAGCGCGTCGCGGCCAAGGCTGCGGGCGATCTCGGGTGTCGTGATGATGGCAGCGGCGGCGCCGTCCGAAACGCCGCAGCAATCGAACAGGCCCAGTGGGTCGGCGATCATCGGTGCGTTCAGGATCGTTTCCATCGAAACCGGCTTGCGCAGATGCGCCTTTTCCGAAAGCGCCCCGTTCTGGTGCGATTTCCACGAGACATGCGCCATCGCCCGCTTGAGGTCGGCCGCGTCGATGCCGTGGCGCGCCGCATAGGCGCCGGCCAGCTGCGCGAATGTGCCGGGCGCCGAGCCATAGGGCATCCACAGGTCGTTGACCGAGCCCTTGGTGCGGATCGGCAACCCGCCGAAGCCGGTATCCTTCAGCTTTTCCACCCCCAGCGCCAGGGCGATGTCCACCGCCCCCGAAGCGACCGCATAGGTCGCTGCCCGCAGCGCCTCGGTGCCGGTCGCGCACATGTTCTCGACCCGCGTGACCGGCATCGGCGGCAGCCGCAGCGCCGTGGCCAGCGGGATGGCCGAGTTGCCGACGTTCACGTCGTCCAGCGCCGAGCCCAGCCAGGCCGCGCCGATCTCGTCGCGCGCGATGCCTGCATCGGCCAGCGCCTCCTCGAAGGCTTCGGCCATCAGCATGTCCGAACTCATGTCCCAACGCTCGCCGAAGCGGGTGCAGCCCATGCCGATGATGACGGCCTTGTCGCGGATGCCTTGCGCCATGGGTTTACTCCTTTGCTGCGAGCTGCGGGCGCGCCAGCGGCGCAGCCTTCCAGAAATAGCTGCGGAACTGGCGCTGCCGGTCGATCGCCTTGATGCGGAACCGCATTCGCAAGGGGGCGCCCACTTCCTGTGCCTCGCCCTCGACATCGCAGTGTTCCATCACCACGCGCGCACCATTCTCGAACTGCACCAGTCCGAAATAGAACGGCGGGTCGGGCGTGAAATTCAGGCGGTCCGCCGTGATCGAGACCACGCGGGCCGGCTCGTCGCGCAGGATCACATCCTGGTAGACGCCGGGTTCGGCCAGCGCCGGGCTGACCGGCATCGGCGTCTTGGGGAACTGCACGTTGCCGCTTTGGTCGCGGCCGCCGACGAAGCCGTGCATCTCGCGCCCATGGCGTGCCAGCACGCTGGCCGAAACCTTCTGGTTCACCTCGGCGCGCGGCCCCCAGTCGAGGTCGATGCCGCCGGTCAGCGACAGCAGGCGCGAATAGCTGGCCAGCGGCGCGCCCTCGTCCAGCGCCTGATGCGCCGGGCGACGGTCGGTCTTGGCGGTCACCTCCAGCACCAGCACGTCGCAGCCGTTGCCGCAGCCCGCCAGCAGCACGATCTGGCCCGGCTCGGCCTGCTCCAGCGCCAGCGCCAGCCCAAAGAGCGGCGCGGCGGTGCCGAGATCGCCCGCCCCGGCACCCAGCCGGTCGATGACGTTCGGCGCCGACATCCCGAGCTTGCGCGCGGCCGCGGCATAAAGCCCCGACACGGCCTCGGGCACCACGGCCAGCGCGACATCCTCGCCGCGCAGCCCTGCTTCGGCCAGCGCCACCTGCGCGGCGGGGATCAGCGCCTCGGACACGATCGCATCGCGGGCGAAACGCTCCTCGGCGGCATAGGGCAGGCCCCGCGCGACCGAGGTATGACTGTCGAGCAAATCCAGGTTGACCCGGCCCGCCCCCAACAACCGCGCAACGCCCGGCCCGTCGCCGACGACAGCCGCCGCCGCGCCGTCGCCCCAGGACAGATGCGCCGGGCTGCCCGGTTGGGTCGCGCGCTTTTCCCCTGCCGCGATCAGTTCCTCTCCCGGCGCGCCACGCAACGCACGCAACAGCGCAGAGACGGCCGACCGGCGGCAATTGGCCAGATCGGCCGTCTCTGCGTCGCGGGCGATGCTCAGCGCATCGGCCAGAAGCACCGCCTGCGAACGGTCGGAGAAAGCAGAGGAGGTCGAGGCGAACACCACCCGCGCAATCGCTCCCTGCGCCGGGGCAAGGGCTTCGCGTGCCGCCTCGACCGCCTGGGTCAGGGCGTCTTCGTCCCAGCCCGCTACTGCGCGGCGGCCCTTGCCGTTGCCGCCCAGCCCCGACCAGGCCAGCTCGGCCCGCGCGGCCTTTCGCTCGAATCGCAGCAGTGGCAGGTAAGCGCCGGTGCTTTTGATAGATCTGTTCGCCATGCCTTCTCCTCCCGTGCAAGGGAAATATGCACTAATGCATACGATACGCAAGCATAACATTAAGCTTGAACTATGTTCTTTGCATTATAATATGCCAGCAGTCAAAATATCGTGCTGGCCCCGGCTGCCGCGCACATAACCCTCAGACAGGACGAGGAAATGGAGTGGAGTTGGACCGAGGCCGACACTGATCGGCTGATCACCTGGCTCAAGGCCCACGCGTTGGTGGCGCAAGACAGCCGGCCGGAATTGAAGATCATCGGAGAGGGGCATTCCAACATCACCTCGCTGGTCGAGCTGGGCGATTCGCGGCTCATCATCCGTCACCAACCCGTGATTCGCGCCAATGCGCCGGATGTGCTGCGCGAGGCGCGCCATATCGCCAAGCTCAACGCCGCCGGGGTTCTGGCGCCGCGGATTCTGGCGATGGCCGCCGCGGGCGAGGCGCTGGAGGTGCCGCTCTATGTGATGGAACATGTGCCGGGCGTCGTCATTTCGGGCGACCTGCCAGAGCCCTTGCGGCAGGACCCCTGCGCCATGGCCCATGCGATGATCGACGCGCTGGCCGATCTGCACGGCGTCGATGCCGCCCGGATCACCGCACGCCCGCTGGACGACTCCGAAGCCAACCGCCAGCATTTCGCCATGATGCGCGGCCTGATCGCCGGGCTCGGCGGGCATGAAGGCGAGGCCCTGCGCGCCATGGCCAAGCGGCTGGACGAAAGGGTGCCGGACGCGGTCCGGCAATGCGTGGTCCACAGCGATTTCCGGCTGGGCAACCTGATGTGGGTGGCCGACCTGCCGCCCCGGCTGGCGACGGTGCTGGATTGGGAACTCAGCACCATCGGCGATCCGCGGCTGGACCTGGGCTATTTCATGATCGCCTATCCGGCGCCGGGGATCGCCCGCACGCCGTTGCAGGATCTAGGCCGGGCGCTCTACCAGGCAGAGTTTCCAGCGATCTCGGACCTGCTGGCCCGCTATGGCGAACGCACGGGCCGGGTTCTGGCCGATCTGGACTGGTTTGCCGCCTTCGTGGCCTGGAAGACCGCGGTTTTCTACGTCCTGTCACGCCAGCGCGGAGAGGACAGCTACTACGACGACCATGCGCATTGCCGCGCCTTCCTGGACGCAGCCGCCGATTACCTGGCCCGCCGGGACAAGTGACGAGAGAAGAATGGATATTGAAGTATTGCGCCGCTTCCGGTTCGACGAGACCCGGCAAAGCTACACCCGGAAGGATACCATCCTTTACGCCCTCGGCCTGGGCTTCGGCAGCGACCCGCTGAACGAGGACGAGCTTCGCTTCACCTATGAGAAAGACCTCCGCGCCGTTCCGTCGATGGTCAATATCCTGGCCCATCCGGGCCTGTGGGTGCAACGCCCCGAACTGGGCCTGGGCTGGCAAAAGCTGCTGCATGCCGAGCAGCGTTTCGACATCCTGCGCCCCCTGCCCCCCGAAGGCGAGGTGGATGCGAAATATCGGGTCACCGGCGTCGTCGACGACGGCGCGGCCAAGGGGGCGTGGCTCTATCTGCGCAAGGATCTGAGCGATGCCGAGGGCCGGCCGGTGGCACGCGTAAGCTCGACCTACATGTTGCGGGGCGATGGCGGCTGCGGGATGTTCGGCGCGCCCGAGCCCGAACTGGCCCCCCTGCCCGAGCGTGCCGCGGATCATGTCCTGCGCCACTCCACCCTTCCCCAGCAGGCACTGCTGTATCGGTTGAGCGGCGACATGAACCCGCTGCATGTCAGCCCCGGACTGGCCCGGAAGGCCGGTTTCGATCGTCCGATCCTGCACGGGCTTTGCACCATGGGCATCGCCTGCCGGGCTCTGATCTCGATGCTGTGCCCCGGCGCGCCCGAGCGGCTGCGGCATTTGTCCTTGCGCTTCTCGCGCCCCGTCTATCCCGGAGAGACCATCCAGACCGAGATCTTCGATCTTGGCGCCGGGGAAATCCGTTTCCGATCGCGGGTGATCGAGCGCGATGTGATCGTGCTGGATCGGGGCCGCGCCGAATTGTCGCCGGCGGTGTCGGGGGTTCTGAACGAGATGGAGATCTCGCGCTAGGAGAAATGCCGCCCTCAGCCCGAACGGCAGAGGACGGAGATGCAAAAATCAATGGGGAGAGCATGGATTTCGGTCTGAGCGAGGAACAGGCGGCGATCTTCGATCTGGCTCGGGATTTCGGGGCCGATCATATCGCGCCGCAGGCCCGCGCCTGGGAAGAGGCGGGCACCATCCCGCGCGCCTTGTGGGCGCAGGCGGCCGAACTGGGCCTGGGCGGGGTCTATGTCGGCGAGGAGCATGGCGGCACCGGGCTTTCGCGGCTGGACGCCACGCTGGTCTTCGAGGCGCTGGCCATGGCCTGCCCCTCGGTCGGCTCGTTCCTGTCGATCCACAACATGTGCGGCGGCATGATCGACAAGTTCGGCACCCCCGCGAACAAGGCGCGCTGGCTGCCCGGCCTGTGCAGCATGGAGACGGTGTTCTCCTATTGCCTGACCGAGCCCGGCGCCGGTTCCGACGCCGCCGCCCTGCGCACGCGCGCCGAGCGGGTCGAGGGCGGCTGGAAGCTGAACGGCACCAAGGCCTTCATCTCGGGCGGCAGCTATTCGGATTGCTACCTGGTCATGGCCCGCACCGGCCAGGACGGGCCGCGCGGCATCTCGACCATGGTGGTCGAGGCCGGCACGCCCGGCCTCAGCTTCGGCGCGCTCGAGCACAAGATGGGCTGGAAGGCGCAGCCGACCGCCCAGGTGCAGTTCGACGATTGCGTCATCCCCGAAGAGAACCTGATCGGCGAGGAGGGCCGCGGCTTTGCCTATGCCATGGCCGGCCTGGACGGCGGGCGGCTGAACATCTCGGCCGGCGCGCTGGGGGGCGCGCAGGCGGCGCTGGAGGCGACCCTGCGCTACATGGGCGAGCGCCGCGCCTTCGGCCAGACGCTCGACCAGTTCCAGGCGCTGCAGTTCCGCCTGGCCGAGATGGAGACGGCGCTGCAATCGGCGCGGATCTTCCTGCGCCAGGCCGCCTGGAAACTGGACCGCGGCGCGCCCGACGCGACCAAGTTCTGCGCCATGGCCAAGCTGCATGTCACCGACCGCGCCTTCGAGGTCGCCAACCAATGCCTGCAGCTGCATGGCGGCTATGGCTACCTGGCCGATTACGGCATCGAGAAGATCGTGCGCGACCTGCGCGTGCACCAGATCCTGGAAGGCACCAACGAGATCATGCGGCTGATCGTCGGCCGCGCCCTGCTGGCGGAGCGTGACTGATGGCCGAGATGCCCAAATCCGAGATGCCTGAATCCGAGATGCCCCAATCCGAGATGCCCCAATCCGAGATGCCCGAATCCGAGATGCCCGAATCCGAGATGATCGCCCGCAAGGACCGCCGCGCCGGCCGGCTGACCTTCAACCGCCCGCAGGCGCTGAACGCGCTGAGCCACGAGATGGCGCTGGCCATCGACGCCGCCTTGCGCGAATGGCAGCACGACCCCGAGGTGGCGCTGGTCGTCATCGACGCCGCGGGCGAGCGCGCCTTCTGCTCGGGCGGCGACATCGCCGCGGTCTATCGCGCGGGGCTCGAGGGCGACCACCGGGTCGGGCGCGCGTTCTTTCGCGACGAATACCGCATGAACGCGCGGATCGCCGAATATCCCAAGCCCGTGGTCGCGCTGATGCAGGGCTTCGTCATGGGCGGCGGCGTCGGCGTCGGCGGCCATGCCAGCCACCGCATCGTCGGCGACACCACCCAGATCGCCATGCCCGAGACCGGCATCGGCCTGATCCCGGACGTGGGCGGCAGCTGGCTTCTGGGCCATGCGCCCGGCCGCTGCGGCGAATACCTGGGCCTGACCGGGGCGCGCATCGGCGCCGGCGACGCGATCTTCACCGGCTTTGCCGACGCCTATATCCCCGAGGCGGAATGGCCGGCGCTGATCGACCGGCTGGCCGAGACCGGCGACGCGACGGCGATCGCGCCCCACCCCCGCCCCACGGCGCCGCTGGAGGGCCGCGACCTTTCGGCCTTCGGCGGTCCGAGCGTGGCCGAGATCGCGGCCGCGCTGGAGGCGGCGGGCGACGAGGCGGCGCTCAAGCCCCTGCGCCGCAACTCGCCCCTGTCGATGGCGGCGACGCTGGCGCTGGTGCGCGCGGCGCGCGGCGATGCCAGCCTGCGCGAGAGCCTGGCGCGCGAGCTGCGCTTTACCGCCCGCGCCACGGCGGAAAGCGACTTCCTGGAAGGCGTGCGGGCGCAGATCATCGACAAGGACCGCAACCCGCGATGGTCGGCCGATGCCGGCCCCGCGCATGTCGCGGCCATGCTGGCGCCGCTGGGCGAGGACGAAATCGAATGGGAGGACCGGACATGAAGATCGGATTCATCGGCCTGGGCAACATGGGCGGCCCGATGGCGGCCAACCTGGCCAAGGCGGGGCACGCGGTCGCAGGCTTCGACCTGGCCGCGCCGATGCCCGAGGGCGTCGCCAAGGCGGCGACGGCGGCCGAGGCGGCCGCGGGCGCCGAGGTGGTGATCACCATGCTGCCGAACGGCGCCATCCTGCGCGCGGTCGCGGCAGAGGCGATCCCGGCCATGGCCGCGGGCGCGGTGTTCTGCGACTGCTCGACGGTGGACGTGGACAGCGCCCGCGCGGCGGCGGCGCAGGCCGCGGCGGCGGGCCTGGGCGCGCTGGACGCGCCGGTCTCGGGCGGGGTCGGCGGCGCCACCGCCGGCACGCTGACCTTCATGGTCGGCGGCTCGGCCGATGCCTTCGCCAAGGTGAAGCCGCTTTTCGACGTCATGGGCCAGAAGGCCGTGCATTGCGGCGAGGCGGGCGCCGGCCAGGCTGCCAAGATCTGCAACAACATGATCCTGGGCGTGACCATGATCGCCACCTGCGAGGCCTTTGCCCTGGCCGACAAGCTGGGGCTGGACCGGCAAAAGATGTTCGACGTGGTCTCGACCTCCTCGGGCTACAGCTGGTCGATGAACGCCTATTGCCCGGCGCCGGGCGTCGGCCCGCAATCGCCCGCCGACAACGGCTACAAGCCGGGCTTCGCCGCGGAACTGATGCTCAAGGACCTGCGCCTGTCCCAGCAGGCCGCCGAGGCCGCCGATGCCGACACCCCCATGGGCCAGCTCGCCGCAGCCCTCTACGCCCGCTTCGTCGAGGACGAGGACGGAAAGGGCCAGGACTTCTCAGCAATGCTCCCGAGATTCGTGAAAAGGGGGAAAGCCCATGCCTGATCTGGTCGAGGTTTCCCGCGACGGAAACGTGGCGCTGATTCGCCTGAACCGGCCGAAGCAGCTGAACGCCCTGAACAGCGCGCTGGCGCGCGAATTGATCGCGGCGGCCGAGGCATTGGACCGTGATCGCGACATCGGCTGCCTGGTGCTTACCGGGTCCGAGCGCGCCTTTGCCGCCGGGGCCGACATCGCCGAGATGGCCGGCAAATCCGCGGCCGAGATGAGTGAGCTGGACTATTTCGGCGAATGGAGCCGCTTTGCCGATCTGCGCATCCCCAAGATCGCCGCCGTGAACGGCTATGCGCTTGGCGGCGGCTGCGAGCTGATGATGATGTGCGACTTCGCCATAGCCGGGGAAGGTGCGAAATTCGGCCAGCCTGAAATCAGGCTGGGCGTGATCGCGGGAATCGGCGGCACGCAGCGCATGACCCGGCTGATCGGACGGGCGCGAGCGATGGACATGCACCTGACCGGGCGCAACATGGATGCGGCAGAGGCGCTTTCCGCCGGGCTGGTGGCCCGAGTGGTGCCCGACGATCAGGTCTTGCCCCGTGCGATGGAGGCGGCGCGGCAGATCGCATCCTATTCACGTCCGGCCGCCCGGCTGGCGCGCGAGGCCGTGCACCGCGCCGAAGAGGGCCCCTTGGCCGAGGGGCTGCTTTACGAACGGCGCCTGTTTCACGCCCTGTTCGGAACCCCCGACCAGGTCGAGGGCATGGCGGCCTTTCTGGAAAAACGTCCGCCGGTGTTTCAACGGGGCTGACGGCGGGCCTGCGTGACAGCCAGACCGCGGCGGGGAACGCCCCGCCGCGCAATCCTGCGCGGACATCCGGCCGGCGGCCCGAGATCGCCCCAGGCTATCCTGTGCTATAGTTGCTTTTATGCAAGCATATCATTAGGTAGATATATAAATTGCTTGGTTACTATTTGCTTTGCATGTAACCTCCGCGACGTGCGCCGACACTTGGCGCAATACACTCTGGGAGGAGAAGACATGTTCGGGAATTACCGATCCTCCACCGCGATCGCGGTGGGAATGGCTGCTGCATGCCTGTCGATGGCGGGCAGCGCCCAAGCGGAAACGCTGACGCAGCTTGAGGCCCGCATTGCTGCACTGGAAGCGAAAGAGCAGGAGCCGGTGCAACTGACCAATCGCTTCGGCATGCAGCTGAGCTTCTATGGCAAGGTCAAGGTCGACGCCGTCATGGATAACAACTACGGGCTCGGCCCGTCGACCGGCGGGATGGCGCTTGTCACCGACAGCACCCCGGAAAGCAGCGATCAGCAAATCCACGGCTATCAGACCCTTTTCGGGTTCCGCGCCGAACAGGACACCGAATACGGAAAACTGCGCTTCAATATCGAAGGCGATTTCTTCGGCGGCGGCGGCGGCACCTTGCGGCTGCGCCATGCTTATGGGCAGATCGGCGGCTGGACCATCGGTCAGACCTGGTCGACATTCTCGGCCCTGGGCGAGACTCCGGCGGTCTGGGACTTCAACGGAACCGCGGGTCCGGCCAACTTCCGCGTGCCGCTGATCCGTTATTCGACCGATTTCGGCACCGGCACCCATTTCGACGCCTCGATCGAAGAGGATTACGTCAATTGGGGCAACCGTCCCGCCGTCACTTTCGCGGTAAGCCAGAAGTTCGACAAGGGCAGCATTCGCTTTGCCTATATCAATCGCGAGCTTCGCAGCGCCCAGGGCGACGTCGACGGCTGGGGCGCGAACATCGCCGCCACGCTCAAGCCCTGGGAAGGCGGGCTGATCCAGGCCGGCTATACGCGCGGCGAGGGGATTTCCTCGATCATGGGCTTCAGCAGCTATGCCGGGCAACAGGCCAGCCCGACGGGCGGCCGCACCTTCTATGACGTGGACGCGGCGGGGGACGCGGTCGAGATGGACGGCTATTTCCTTGCCGTCAGCCACAAGATCCAGCCCAATCTGTCGGTTCTCGCGGCCTATGGCTCGCAAAGCTACGACCCCTATGCCGGTGCGCTGGCAACCGATACGAAGAAGCTGGAATCGGTCCATGTCGGCGGGAAATACAACCTGCTGGAGAATCTCGCCCTTGGCGGAGAGGTAATCTGGAACAAGCGCACGCAGTTCGACAGCCAGACGGTGGACAACACCCGGCTGCACCTGAGTGCGACCTTTGAATTCTGAACCATGACCAAGGGGCGAGCCGAAGCCGGCTCGCCCAGACCATTGCAAGCGTGACCGTTCCGCCCCTGTGCGCAGGGCTTGGGAACTGGTCGAGATGCGGGGATGCGATCTGCTGATCCGGGTTCCGGGTGCCCGCGTTCACCCCGGCAAGAGCGGCGACGATATGCGGAATGGGCCCCTGCCTTTCCCGCTCTGACCGCTAAAACCAGGGGCTGTTCCGCGCATTCCGCCCGAAGGGCTGCTGCGGCGCAGGCCCTGCCGCCAATCCAGCACCCTGAACAGCGCCGCGACCCACGCGCATGACAGCAGGCGGTCGCCGTTGCGTTGGCGGGCGTTATGGGGTTCCGGCATTCAAGGCTGGTTTATATTGAAATTTATAGTATACATGCAAACAATATGAGCGCCGGGAACCCTTCCGGCTCCGGACATTGCGAGGAGTAAGATGACCGACATCCCTTACCTGCATCGACTGGCGCCCGATCTTGCGGCCCTGGTCCGCGCCGAGGACGACCTGCGCCACCGCCCTGCCCCAGGCGGCCAGATGCGCGATTCGCTGTTTTGGCAGGTAAGCCTGGCAGAGGAAAATATCTGCCTTCAGATCTACTTCTTCGCTACGGATGACGGCAATGCCGGCTGCAACATCTGCCTGTGGGGCGGGGGCATCGACCCGGCCGTGGTCGATTTCCACGCGGGCAGCATTCCCGAGGATTGCGATTTTTCCAGTATCAGCCTGGGTGGGCTGTCGGTGCGGCAGGACATCGGCACTCAGCGTTCGACGCTTTCCTATGCCGGCACGCGATTGAAGCTCGACTTCAGCTTTGCCGCATTGCACGCGGCCTTCAGCTACCATGCCAATGCGGACGGGCTGCCGGCCTGGATGGCGACGAATCGGATCGAGCAAAGCGGAATGCTGCAAGGCTGGCTCGAGATAGACGGCAGGCGCGTGTCCCTGGACGGCAGGATCGGACATCGCGACCACTCCTGGGGTTTGCGCGAATGGGCCATGCCGCAGCACTGGAAATGGCTTGCCGCCTATACGCCGGACGGGTCGATCACCATGAACGGCTGGATCTGGATCGCGGGCGGTGAACGCGGCGTGGCCGGCTATGTCGCCCGCGACGGCAAGGTCAGCCCCATCACCGCGATCCGCGACCACACGGAATATGACGCCGAGATGATGCAGCAATCGGCCGTCATGAATATCGACTATGGGGCCGAGCAACCGATGGAACTGCGGCTGAGCACGTTTTCGGCGATACGCTTCCCCAGTTCCAAGCGCAACCCGGTCACGATCACCGAAGCGGGCTGCGCCGCGACCCTGGACGGAATTGCCGGATCGGGACAGTTCGAGACCCACTGGCCTACCCCCTATCTGGATTACCTGCGCCAGCGCAAGCAGGCTGCCCAAGGCTGACGCCCCGATGGATTTCGCCTTGCATGAGGAACAGCATGCGGTGGCCGAGCTGATCCAAGATCTGGCCGCCTGCGTTGAAAGAGCAAGCGACGATGCGGAAGGGCTGGAGCATTTGCTGGAAGAGGCGGCCGCTCTTGGCCTGCTGCCTTTTCCCGGCAAGATCAATCTCCCTTGGCTCGACCTGATCTTGTTCATCGAGGCGGCTTCGGGCCAGAGTCCCAGGCTCGCGCGGCTGTTGGCCGGACATGAGTTCCTGAGCCAGCTGGGCGCGCAAGATGCCTGCCAGCCGCTGCAAACCCTGTTTCGCGCGGCGATTCTTCTTGGCCGTGCAGGCGCCGCATTGGCGACATGCTGTTCGGATGCTGCGGTGGCCCGCAGCAAGGCGGAACCACGGCTCAGGACCGAACTGGCGGAGCTGGAGCTTTTCGAAGCGCGGCTCCATTCCGCCCGCCTGCTCCTGCACGAGGCCGCCTGGTTCATCGGCGAAGGGGATCCGAACGGCGTTCTGCGTCTGTCCCGTGCGGAAATCAACCTGCGCATCACGCTGGGCGAAATCGTCGAGACCGCGGCAAAAAGGGGATGGGCCCACCCGTTTGTCGCCAAGCTTCACGAGCTTGTCGCGGATAAAAGCCCGTCCTGAGGCGGCCTGCGCCCGGCCCTGGACTATCCCCTGCCGCGCAATGCGGCGATCCTTTCCTGAATTTCAGTCGCGGAAACCTTGGAATTCACGGCCATCGCCGTAGTGCGTTCCAGCGTCAGGGCCTCTTCGAAGGTTGCCGCCGAACCGCGCTGCAGCAGCGCCTTATAGGCCTCGGCGCCGCCCTGGGGTGCCGACAGGCTTTGCCGCGCCAAGTCGATCGCCGCGGGCAAAAGCGCATCGGGCGGCACCAGATGATTGACGAGACCCCAATCGAGCGCCTCCTGATCGGACAGGAAGCGCGCGGTCAACGCCATCTCCATGGCGCGCGCCGGGCCGATGCGCCGTGCAAGCCGGACGCTCCCCCCCCAGCCCGGCAACAGGCCGACCCGGCTGTGCGTATCCGCAAAGCGCGATCCCCGTGCGGCGACCAACAGATCGCAGGCAAGCGCCAGTTCAAGCCCGCCGGTCACGCATAGCCCGTTGATTGCGCCGATCACCGGCCCGGAAAAGCCGCGCAGCGCAGCGACCGGGTCATGGACCCAGGCACCTGCCGCGGCCGCTCCGGCGCTGTCCCATTCAGAAACTTCCAGGCCGGCGGAAAAGGCCCGGCCGTTCCCGGTCAGGATCAGAACCCGGACTTCCGGGTCCGCTTCGAGCCGCGCCACTTCCGCGATGAGTGCCCTGCGCAGGGAAACGGACAGCGTGTTGAGCCGTTCAGGCCGGTTCAGGCGCAGAATAGCCCAACCTTCCGCGGAAATTTCCGTCAAAAGCTCCGAGGCGGACATGAGGACTCCCGATTATGCATTTAAACACATAATACACTTGCAAACCAATTATTCAAGGGCGGGGACCGCTCAGAGATCGTCGTCGATCAGCTCGTCTTCTCCCACATGGTTTCCGTGCAGTTCCTGCATGATATTGGCTTTCATCTTCGCCAGGACCTCTTCGGCCGTGCGAATGGATTCTTTCGGAATCTCGTTCAAGATCAGGGCATTGAGCTCCTGGCTGACGCTTTGCATCTGCCGCAGCGTCGCACGGCCGGCCTCGGTCACCACGACCCTTTTGGCGCGGCGGTCGTTGGGACAGGGCATGCGGCGCACGAACCCCCCCGCCTCCAGCCGGTCGATCAACCCGCCAACCGTGACCTTGCCGACATCCAGCACATTGGCAAGTTCAGTCTGCAACATGCCCTGTTCGCCCAAGGTCTTTTCCGACCTGCCAAGTTGCGCCAGCACCCACCATTGCGAGCGCGTCACCCCCAAGGGCTTCATCTTCTGGTCGAACAAGGTGCGCCGCAGACGTGAAACGTCATGCACAAAATAGCCGATCCGCAGATCGTTGTTGGCACGTCCGGTCTTGTCGACGGCGACCGCTTTCTTGACACTCATGGTAAACCTTTCCTTCATGCAATGCGCTGCTGCGTGCCTCCGACCCGGCATCCCGGACCGGCAGCTCCAAGAATGGATAATACTCAAGCATATGTTGCGCTACCAGATCCAATAGACATAGGGCTTACAGTATGATACGCATGCATAATGTTATCTGGCATCCCATGCTGCCGGAACGAGAGTTGGCACGCGCGCGCCCCGGCAGATCGCAACCTCATCAAGGATCTGAAAATGCTTTTCTCTGAAGAACAGGAAGCCATCCGCGACATGGCCATGCGGTTCGCGCGCGAGGTGCTGCAACCCGGCTATCTGGCTCGCGAAAAGCGAGGTGTGCTGGACCGCGATCTCATCCGTGAATTGGGCGATCTGGGCTTTCTGGGGGCCGACCTGCCCGAGGAACTCGGCGGGCTCGGCGCCGACTCGATCATGGTCGGACTGGTGGCAGAGGCCTTGGGCTATGGCGATTTCTCGATCAGCCAGGTGCCGGTCAACGTCTCGCTGAATGCAGCGATCCTGTTGCGCCACGCACCAAGACCCATCGTCGAGGAATGGGTGCCGCAGATGGTGCGCGGGGAAAAGATCATGTCGATCTGCCTGACCGAACCCCAGGGAGGTTCGGATGCCGCCAACATCCGGCTGCGCGCCCGCAAACGCGGTTCGGATTACGTACTGACAGGCGAGAAGACGTCGATTACCTTTGCCACCGAAGCCGACATCCATCTGGTCTTTGCCCGCACCGGCCCAGTCGACAGCGGCGCGCGCGGGATCTCGGCCTTCTTCATCCCCGAAGGCGTGGCGGGGATCGCCACGACCGGCTTCGACGATGTGGGATGCCGGCAGATCTCGCGCGGGTCGGTGTTCTTCGAGGATGTGGTGGTGCCGGCCGAATTCATGCTGGGCGACGAAGGCTGCGGTTTTTCCCAGGTCATGCAGGGGTTCGACTATTCCCGCGCCCTGATCGCGCTGGAGTGTTGCGGCGCGGCGCAGGCTTCGCTGGACGAAGCATGGGCCTATGCCCGCACGCGCGAGGCTTTCGGGCGGCCCATCGGCCAGTTCCAGAACGTCTCGGGGCCCCTGGCGGATCACGACACTCATGTCGCGGCGGCGCGGCAACTGGCCTGGCATACCCTGCAACTGCGCGAGGTGGGCAAGGACCATACCGCCGAAGCCGCCATGTGCAAATGGCTGGGCCCCAAGGTCGCCTTCGATGCCATCCACCAGGCACTTCTGACCGAGGGACACTATGGCTATGTCACCGACAGCGCGCATCAACAGCGGATGCGGGATGTGCTTGGCCTCCAGATCGGCGACGGCACGGCCGGCGTGATGAAGCAGATCATCGCGCGCAGCCGCATCGGCCGGGCCGCGATCCAATATTGACGCAAGGGCACAGGACGGATCGGACCATCACATCACTGGGCGGCAAAATATGCCTTTTTCGATAACTTTACATATGATATGCTATCTTACTACTGACGGGAGCCTGGAGGGGTAAGGTATATGCTGCCTAATCGCGCGGTCTACGATGATGAACACCAGCAGTTGCGGGACACCGTGCGCCGCTTCGTTGCGGCCGAGGTTGCGCCGAGCTTTGCCCATTGGGAAGAGACCGGCATCGTTGCGCGCAAATTCTGGTCCAAGGCCGGCGAAGCCGGCCTGCTCTGCCCTACCGTTCCCGAGGAATATGGCGGCATCGGCGCCGACTTCCGCATGAACATGGTCGTTTGCGAAGAGATGGCCTATTCCGGCTTTGCCGGGCCTGCCGCGGATATTTCGGTCCATTCGGACGTCTGTCTGGGTTATCTGATCAAGCACGGCACCCCGGAACAGAAGGCCCGCTGGCTGCCCGGCATGGTGGACGGCTCGGTGGTCTGCGCCATCGCCATGACCGAGCCCGGCACCGGATCGGACCTGCAAGGCGTCCGGACAACCGCGGTCCGCGACGGCGACGACTATGTGATAAACGGGCAAAAGACCTTCATCTCGAACGGCCAGCATTGCGACATCGTAATCGCCGTAACGCGCACCAATACTGAACGCGGCTCGGGCTCGATGAGCCTGATCGTGGTGGAAACCAATCGCCAGGGCTTTCGCCGCGGCCGCAACCTTGACAAGCTGGGACAGCTTTCGGCCGACACGTCCGAGATCTATTTCGATGACGTGCGCGTTCCAGCCGGGAACCTGCTGGGGGCCGAAGGCCGCGGCATGAACATCCTGATGTCGGAGCTGCCGCAGGAACGGCTGACCATCGGCGTGACCGCGCTGGCCGCCGCGCAACGGGCCTATGACATCACCCTGGCCTATGCGTTCGAACGCAAGGCGTTCGGCAAGCCGATCGGCGATTTCCAGGTCAACCGCCACAAGCTGGCCGATATGAAGACCGAACTGACCATCGGCTGGGCCTTTGCCGACCAATGCATCTCGCGGCATGTCAATGAGCAGCTGGGCGCGGCAGAGGCCTCGATGGCAAAGCTGTGGCTAACCGAAATGCAGGGCCGGATCGTGGACCAGTGTCTGCAACTGCATGGCGGCTATGGCTTCATGCGCGAATACGATATCTGCCGCATGTATGCCGATGCGCGCATCCACCGCATCTATGGCGGCACCTCCGAGATCATGCGCGAGCTGATCTCGCGTGCGCTGTGAAGCCCTGCCCCGCCGTAACGGCGGTGGAACCGGGGATTGACAGAGTGATAAATTAGAATACGGTAAGCAAGTGAATTAACTTTTCGCCACTTGTGATCAGGCGTGGAATGGATGACGCATGACGATCCGCTATCCCGACATCCTGGACTATGCCTTTCCGCAGGGGCGGCAGAGTTATGGCCCCAAGGACTGCATCCTCTACGCCCTCGGCACCGGCTTCGGCCGAGACCCGCTGGACCCGGACCTGCTGCGCTATGTCTATGAAAAAGACCTGCAGGTCTCGCCCAGCTTCGCCTCGGTCTTGGGAGAGAATACCGATTGGAGCAGCGATCCCCAGCTGGGCTTGACTACCAGCGGACTGCTGCATGGCGAGGAGCATCTGGTCTTGCACCACCCGCTTCCGGTCTCGGGCGAGATCCGCTGCCACACTCGTTTCAGCGAGGTCTTCGACCTGGGCGTGAACCGGGGTGCGCTGCTGGTGATGGATCGCCGGATCGAGACTGCCAAGGGACAGCTGCTGGCCGAACTGCGCCGCATCGAATTCGCGCGCGCGGATGGAGGCTTTGGCGGGCCTGCCCCCGGTCGGGGCCGGGTCGAGCTGGCGGCGCTGGCAGCCATGCCCGACCGCAAGCCCGACCGGCAGATCGTCCTGGACATCGACCCGGCAGCCCCGCTGATCTATCGGTTGTCGGGCGACCTGATCGCGATCCATGTCGACCCCGAGGCGGCAAGGCAGGCCGGATTCCACCGCCCGATCCTGCACGGCCTTTCGACCTTCGGCTTTTGCTGCCAGGCCGTGCTTTCGGCAGCGGGGTACGACCGCGCCCGACTTGCCCGCATCGGCGCCCGCTTCACCGCGCCTGTTTTCGGGGGCGACCGACTGGCCATCAACCTATGGGCTCTGGAGGGGCGGCAGATCCTGTTTGAAGCCAGCGTTCCCGGCCGCCAGACCACGGTGATCCGCGGCGGCTATGCAAACCTGAGGGAGGCTCGGTCTTGGACGTCGAAACCGCATTGAGAAACCGCCGCTCGGTCAGGGGATTCCTGCCCGACCTCGTGCCGCAGGATGTGATCGCACGCATCTTCCGCGCCGCACAGCTTTCGCCGTCGAACTGCAATGTCCAGCCTTGGACTTCGCATATCGTGCAGGGCGAAACCCTGAAGCGGATCGCCGAAGCGCAAGTCCAGGCCGCGCTGAACGACATTCCGCCCGAGCCGGATTTCTTCGCCAGGCACCAGTTCACCGGCGTTCATCGCGAGCGCCAGTTCGACGCCGCCGCCACGCTTTACGGCGCGATGGGCATCGAACGCCACGACCGCGATGGCCGAGACATGGCCTATCGCCGCAACCTGGCGTTCTTCGGCGCCCCCCATGCGGTGTTCCTGTTCTTCCCGGAAGGGTTGGGGGAGCGCGAGGCGGTCGATATCGGGATCTATGCGCAGTCTCTGATGCTTAAAATGACCGAAGAAGGGTTGGCCAGCTGCGCGCAAGGCGCGCTGGCGCTGTATTGCGACCTGGTGCGCGAGCATCTGGGCGTGGCCCCAAGCAACAAGCTGATTCTGGGCATTTCCTTCGGTTACGAGGATCCCTCGCACCCGGCGAATGCGGCACGGACCGGCCGGGCGGCGCTTGAGGAAAACGTAGTCCATCATTGGTGAGCCACCCATCGCGCCCGCCTGAAACCCAAACCCGTCAACCATACTGATGTTCCAGAGGAGAACGGAATGAAACTTGCAGTTGTCGCCATGTCGGCGGCCGCGCTTTCGGCAGCAGCCGGAGTTGCCGGGGCGCAGGAGACGGTCAAGATCGGCGCGCTGATGATCGACAGCGGCCCGCTGGCCGCCTTCTACCAGTATTCGGTGGCCGGGCTGGAAACGGCGGTGGTCGAAATCAACGAGGCGGGCGGCATCAACGGCCGCCCGGTCGAAATAATCTCGATGACCTATTCCGGCACGCCTGAGGCCGCCTTGCAGACCGCGACACGCCTGGTCAAGAACGACAAGGTCGCAGCCATCACCGGCATGATCCCCACCGCCGTGGCGCTGGCTATCTCGGGCCGCGCGACGGCGCTGGACACGATCATCATCGACCCGCTTTCGGCTGCGGGCACGCGCTGCAACCAGAACTACTTCCGAGTCAAGGCGTCCACCGAAATGCTGGGGGCAAGCTACAAGGCCTTCCTGAAGCAGAATCCGCTGGAATCCTGGGACATCATCGCGGGCGACACCACCTCGGGCCACGACAATGCCAATTCCTTCGCGAAGGACGTAGAGGAACTGGGGGGCAAGATCGGCAAGCAGCTTTTCACCCCCGTGCCCAACGCCGACTTCGGCACCTACATCACGCAACTCAACCAGCAACCGGCCAAGGGGCTTCTGGCGGTCGTCTACGGCACGGACGGCGTGACCTTCGCGAAACAGCAGCAGCAATTCGGCCTTCTGGACAAATACGAGATGGTGCTGGGCAACAACTTCGCCATTCCGGCTGTGCTGCCTGCCATGGGCGAATCCGCCGTCGGCGTCATCCAGAACGTCAGCTATATCCCGCAGGTCGAGGGCGACGGGCCGCGCAAGTTCTCGGACGCATTCTCGAAAATCGCCGGACATGAGCCGGACGATGTCGCCTTCGACATGTATACCTCGGTCATTGCCCTTGCACAGGCCATGAACAAGGCCAGCACCGAAGACGCATCGGCCGTATCCAAGGCGCTGGAGGGGCTGGTGATCGACAGTCCCGTAGGCCCGCTGGAGATGCGGGCGGAGGATCACCAGTTGACCCGCCCCTATATCTTTGCCGAGGTGGTGCCCGGCGCCTCCGACAGCGGCAAGACGGTCGACTACAAGATCAGCACGATCATCCCCGCCGAGGACTACATGCCGCCGCCCTCGCCGGAATGCAAAATGTGAACCCGACAGCCCCGCCTCGTGCGGGGCTTCTTGGTTGGGCCGGGTTATTTCCTCGGGCTCCCAAACCGGAGGGCTCCGGCGCAGCCGATCCCGGCGATTCCCCGCGCAGCAGCAGCGCAAGACAAGGCCCTGCGCCTTTTGCGAGGTCAGCCGCCGCGCCGGTCAGGGAAATATCTTGACGAACAAGATATGCTTCATAACAATATGCTTGATATGCTCCTTCGCACGAGAGCGGAGGGCGAAAGGAGTTCGGGTATTCCCGCGCCAGGATGCAATCGCGCGCCGGGAATCGAAAGGCAGGGGAAAGAATGCGTTTTCTTCAAAGGGGCGTGGCCATGGCCGCGGCCGTGCTGATCTTTGCGCTGATGATACTGACGCTGTTCGACGTGGTCGGACGCAACATTCTGAATCATCCGGTCCGCGGCGCGACCGAACTGACCGAGATCGGCCTGGTCCTGCTGAGCTTCCTGCTGTTTCCGATCGTCGCCGTGCAACAGCGCCATATCGTGGCCGACGTCGCCGACGTCTTCCAGAGCCGGATCCTCGACGCGCTCCAGCTGCTCTTGACGGCGGGGCTGGGCAGCTGGTTCTTTGCGCTGATCGCCTGGCGGATGTGGCTGATGGCCGAACGCTCGGCGCGCTATCATGACGTGACTGCCAGCCTGGGGATCGGAATCGCACCGATCCTTTATATCGTGGCGGTTCTGGCAGGGTTTGGTGCGCTGTGCTTCCTGCTGCCGCTGCGTGGCCTGCCCAAGGTGCTTCGGGCGCGGCCCAAGACGCACGACCCTCAGAACAGCATTCTCTGAAAAACTCGAAGGCGGAGACCTGCCATGTTGCTTGCCGGTATCGGATTCATCGCCTCGCTTCTACTGATCTTTTTGCGGGTGCCCATCGCCATCGCCCTGGGCGTCACCGGCTATGTCGGCTTCGGCTATATCGTCGGCTGGAACCAGGCCGGTGCCATGCTGGCGCTGATGGCGCGCGAAAGCACCATGTCCTACGGTCTGGTGGTCATTCCGCTGTTCATCCTGATGGGGAACTTCGTGGCGGGGGCCGGGATTTCCGGCGACCTGTATCGCGCAGCGCAGGCTTGGTTCGGACACCGGCGGGGCGGGTTGGCGACGGCCACAGTAATGTCCTGCGGCGGCTTCGCCGCCGTCTGCGGCTCCAGCGTGGCAACGGTCGTGACCATCGGCAAGGTCGCGCTGCCGTCGATGCGGAAATACCATTATGCCGACCGGCTGAGTACGGCCTCGGTCGCGGCTGGCGCGACTTTGGGGATCATCATCCCGCCCTCGATCATGCTGGTGATCTACGGCATCCTGACCGAGACCCATATCGGGATGCTTTACGTGGCAGGCTTCATCCCCGGCATGCTGGGGATACTAGGCTATGTGCTGGCGGTGCGCTGGACGGTGTGGCAACGACCCGAAAGCGCGCCGGTGGCCGAACGCGCAGAACGAAGCGAAAGGATCGATTCCCTCAAGCGGATCTGGTCGATCTGCGCATTGTTCGTGCTGGTGATCGGCGGAATCTACGGCGGGTTCTTCACCGCGGCCGAAGCATCGGGGATCGGCGCCTTCGGTGCCTTCCTGCTGGCCTGGTCGATGGGGCGGCTGACGTGGAGGACGCTCTACGACATCCTGCTCGATTCGGCGCTGACCTCGGTCATGCTGATCGCCATGCTGGTCGGGGCCTCGGTCTTCACCGAGTTCCTTAACTATACCGGCGCGCATGACGGGCTGCTGGCGTTTGTCAACAACTCCGGCCTGCCACCGGTCGGCGTGGTGCTGCTGATCTGCGCGATCTACATCGTGCTGGGCGCGTTGATGGAAGAGTTGTCGATGATCCTTCTGACCGTGCCGCTGTTCTTTCCGATCGTCATCGGACTGGGCTATGATCCGGTCTGGTTCGGCGTGCTGGTGGTGGTGCTGTGCGAACTGGGGATGATCGCCCCGCCGGTGGGGGTCAACCTGTTCGTGGTCCGCTCGATCGCGCGCGAGGTGCCGCTGACCACGATCGTCAAGGGCATCATTCCCTTTGCCATGGCCAACATCATGCGCATCTTCATCCTGGCCGTATTTCCGGCAATCAGCCTCTTCCTGCCCCGGCTGCTGTTCTGACAGGGGCCGCACGATTGCGGCCGGGCCACAAGCTGTTTCCCACCGGACAATGACAAAAAACCTCCGCCCCTACTTTCGGGTGGGGCGCGAGGGGTCCGACCTGCGCTTTCTATCATCTGTCACGCGACGCAAACGGAAGGGGGCAGAGCAGTGGTCGAGGATTGCTTCGCTGCAAGCGCAATGGGCAGGGTGCCGGACATCACGCATTGGTTCGAACGGCGCTGCCGGGATGCGCATCCATGCACGGCCATTACTCATGACGGCCGCAGCCTCAGCTATGGCGACCTGAAGGTCCGGGTCGACGGCCTGGCCGGACATTGGTCGCAGGCCGGTGTCGGCAAGGGCGACCGCGTGGGGGTGCTGGCCTTCAACTGTCCCGAGGTGCTGATCGCCCTGCTGGCCGCCGCGCGGATCGGCGCCATCTTCGTGCCGGTCAATTTCCGCCTCTCCGCGCCGGAACTGGCCTATGTCATCAATGACGCGGGGCTTTCCCAGCTTCTGGTCGGGCCGGAGTTCGAGGATCTTATCGAAACCCTGCGGCCATCGCTTTGTCCCGGCGGCTATATCGCGCTGGCGCCGCAGGACCGTCCGGAGAGCGGGCGCGGCGGCTGGACGGCGTTCGCCGCGGCGACCCTTGCCCCGCCCTGCCCCGCCTGCCCGGTTTCACCCGACGATCCGGTGACGATCCTTTACACCTCGGGCACGACCGGAAAGCCGAAAGGCGCGATCATCACCCATGGCAATATCTGGACCAACAACCTGAACTGGATCCTGGCCTACGGCTGCGGGCTGGACGAGGTCATGCTGACAACGGCACCGATGTTTCATGCGGGCGGCCTTTTCGCCGAGGTGCTGACCGTGCTGATGATGGGCGGGCATCTTGTCATCCAGTCCCAGTTCGAGCCCGGCGCCTTTCTGGCTGCCATCGAGGCCCATCGCGTCACCATTACCTTTGGCGTGCCCACCATGCTGCTGGCGCTGACCCGGCATCCTGATTTCGCCAGCGTCGACCTGTCGTCGCTGCGGCTCTGTATCGTCGGCGGTGCGCCGGCGCCCGTGCCGCTGCTGCGCATCTGCGCCGACCGCAATATTCCCGTGACCCACACCTATGGCATGACCGAAGCGACTTCGGTGCATTCCTATCTGCGGCCCGCGCTGGCCTTCGACAGGATCGGCTCGACGGGCCAGCCGGTACTGACGGGCGAGACCATGCTGGTGGACGCCGCAGGCGCCACCGTCACCGCACCGGGCCAGAAGGCCGAGATCGCCATCCGCGGCGCCAACGTCTTTGCCGGATACTGGCAGCGCCCCGAGGCGACGGCGGCGGCCTTCCTGCCCGGCGGCTGGTTCCGGACCGGCGATGTCGGTTATCTCGAGGACGGCTTTCTGTATGTCTGCGACCGCGTCAAGGACATGATCGTTTCCGGCGGCGAGAACGTCTATCCCGCCGAGGTCGAAAGCGTCCTGGCTGGTCATCCCGCCATCGCCAATGCCGCTGTCGTCGGCGCGCCGGACCCGGTCTGGGGCGAAAGCGTCGTCGCGGCGGTCGTGCTGCGCGACGGCGCCAGCCTGGAACTGGACGAATTGCACGCCTACTGCCGCGGAATGCTGGCAGGCTACAAGCTGCCCAAGCACCTGCACCTTCTGGAAGAGATGCCGCTGAACGGCTCGGGCAAGATCCAGAAGCAGACCCTGCGCGAGCAGGTCCGATACACCTTCACCGGAGAGAACGAATGACGACGGAAGCCACCCGGATCGAATATAGCGATGGAATCGCCGAGATCGTCCTTGCCCGCCCCGAAAAGGGCAACCCCTTCGACGCAATATTCAACGCCGAGCTTTGCGACCATGCCAGCCGCCTGACCAGCGACCAAACGGTGCGCGCCATCCTGATCCGGGCCGAGGGTAAGTATTTCAGCGTCGGCGCGGATTTCAAATGGCTGGGCCGTGACCGCGAGGCGCTGCCACGCCTGCTGAAAGAGGCGACCGCCACCCTGCATTCCGCTATTGTCCGACTGACGCGCGGCGACGCGCCAGTGATCGTCGCGGTGCATGGCCTTTGCGTCGGCGGGGCGACCGCGCTGACCGCCTCGGCCGATTTCGCGCTGGCGGCCGAAAGCGCCAGTTTCTATGCCGCCTATAACCGCATCGGCTTCGTCGCCGACGGCGCGGGCACGCATTTCATCCCCCGCCGCGTCGGCAGCCGGCGCGCAACCGAGTTCTTTTTGCTGAACGAAACCTGGGACGCCCCTCGCGCCGCCCAGAACGGCCTGGTCAACCGTATCGTTCCCGATGCCGCCCTGCTGGACGAGGCGCGTGCGCTGGCCCGGCAGCTAGCCGAGGGCCCGACCCGGACCTATGGCGAGATGAAGCGCCTGATGGCGACCTATATGGACCGCCCGATCGAGACACAGCTCGAGGAAGAGGCGCAGGCCATCGCCCGATGCGCGCGGACGGACGACTGCTGGAACGCCCTGCAGTCGCTGATCGAGCGCAAGCCGATCACCTATCAGGGCCGTTGAACACTCGGAGCCCAAGACGTGGCGCGGTCCTTTGGGGCCGAAGCAAAATTCCTGCAAGGACGAACCGAATGACCGCGACCGAACTGTCCGATCTTTATGACCAGATCCGGGATACCGCCCGCCGCTTCTCGCGCGAGAGGCTGCTGCCTTTCTACATGCAGCGGGAAAGGACCGAAAAGACCGTCGACCGCGCCCTTCTGCGCGAGATGGGCGCGCTGGGGCTGATCGCCCCGGAACTGCCCGAGCAATTCGGCGGGCTCGGGATAGGCTCGGAAGCCTCGGGCATCATCGTCGAGGAAACGGGCTATGGCGATTTCAACATCGGCTACCTGCCGATCATGGGCTCGCTGATGGGCAAGATCATCGCGGATCATGCCCCGGCGCATGTGGCAGCGGACTGGGTAACCCGCATCGTCGCCGGCGAGGCCATCGTGGCGGTCGCACTGACCGAACCGGGCGGCGGCTCGGACGCGGCCAGCCTGACGATGCGGGCGGACAAGGTGGATGGCGGCTGGCGGCTGAACGGCGAAAAGACCTCGTGCTCGACCGGCGATCAGGCCGACGGGATCCTGATCTTTGCCCGGACCGGCACGCGCGAGGAACGCGCCCATGGTGTCAGCGCCTTTCTGCTGGACACCAGCGCCAAGGGCCTGTCCCGGACCCGTTTCGACGATCTGGGCAGCCATATCCTCGGGCGCGGATCGCTCTATCTCGATGACGTGTTCATCCCCGACGACCACCTGATCGGAGAGCCGGGCAAGGGCTTCACCAAGATCATGCAGGGCTTCGATTATTCCCGCGCGCTGCTGGGGCTGGTCAGCATCGGCGCCGCCAGGGCCTCGCTGGACGAGACGTGGCGATACATCCAGGAGCGCCGCGCCTTCGGCGAGCCACTGGCGGCCTTTCAGGGCGTGACCTTCCCGCTGGCGGAATACGAGGGCCAGATCGAGGCGATCCGCCAGCTGTGCATCCAGACCCTACGCCTGCGCGACGCGGGCCTGTCCCATACCGCCGAGGCCGCGATGTGCAAGTGGATGGGGCCGAAATTCGCCACCGATGCGATCCAGCAATGCCTGCTGACGCATGGGCATTACGGCTGGTCCAAGGATCTGCCCCATCAGCAGCGCATGCGCGACGTGCTGGGCATCCAGATCGGCGACGGCACCGCCCAGATCATGAAGATGATCATCGCGCGCCAGCGCCTGAAGGAAACTGCCTGATATTTCCGAAAACCCGTCCCCTCGCCGCGTCCTGGGCGCGCCGGGACACAGACCGAACCCGTGGGAGGAAAGCAATGTCAATCAAGCGGCAACTCGTCGCAGCGGCCTTTGCGGCGATGGGCCTGGCCCTTGCGCCAGCCGCCAGCCATGCCAAGGAAAAGATCACTATCGGCGCGGTCCTGATCGACGCCGGCCCCATGGCCGCCTATTACGAGCGCAGCAACAACGCCCTGAAACTGGCTGTCGATCAGATCAACGGCACGGGTGGAATCGACGGGCAACCGCTGGAGCTGAAGATCGCAACCCATGCGGGCACGCCCGAAGCGGCGGTTTCGGCCGCCCTCCGCCTGCGCCAGCATGACGGCGCCCGCATCATCACCGGCATGACCGGCTCGGCGCTGGCCATTGCGCTGGCGGCACGCGCCAGGGCGGCGGATTTCGTGCTGTTCGATCCGTTCTCGCAGACGGATGTCCTGAACGGCAAGAATTGCCACCGCAATTACTTCCGCGTCTCGACACCCGATGCGCTGATCAACAACGGAATGGAGGCGGTGGTCGCCGCCTCTCCCGCGTCGCATTTCGACATCATCGCCTCGGACCATCCGGCCGGTCACGATTCCGCGGCCAGCTTCGCCGCGCTGCTGGAGCGCCACGGGAAAACCTCGAACCCGCCGATCTTCGTCCCGGCGGGGACGCCCGACATGGGCAGCTTCATCATCCCGATGAAATCCTCGAACGCCGACGGCGCGCTGGTTGCTATCTTTGGCACCGATGCGATCAATTTTGCCGTGCAGCAGCAGGGCTTCGGCCTGTTCGGCAAATACCGGCAGGTGGTCGGCAACGGCTTCGCCACCCCGGCGACGCTGCCCTCGCAGGGGCAGGGCGTCGCGGGCGTGATCCAGCTGCTGGGCTGGACCCCCGACATCGACACGCCCGAGAACAAGGCGTTCGTCCAGGCCTATCGCTACGCCTTCGGCAGCGATCCCGACTATGTCGCCGCCGACCAGTATAACGCCATCCAGCTGATCGCTGCGGGTTTGCGCGCCGCCGGAACCGACGAGGCCGGCCCCCTGGTGTCGGCGCTCGAAGGGCAGCTGGTTGCGACCACATTCGGCCCGACCGAGGTCCGCGCCCAGGATCACCAGCTTGTCCGCCCCCTCACCGTCAACGAGGTGGTCAGGAATGGCGATGGTTCTATGGGCTACCGGCTGGAGCGGGTGCTGGCGGCGGGCGACGCGATGCCTGCGCCTAGCCCCGAGTGCACCCTCAAGTAATCCGATCGCGGAAAGGAGCGGAAAGATGCAGGTTACCCAGATCCTCATGCATGCCGCGCTGGAGCAGCCGCAGCGCACCGCGACCATCTTTCGCGACCGGCAACGCAGCTGGTCCGAGGTCGCGGCGCGCGTCTCCCGGCTGGCCGCCGCGCTGCATCGCCTTGGGGTCCGCCCCGGCGAATGCGTGGCTGCCTTGGGGATGAACTCGGATCGATATTTCGAGCTGTTTTTCGCCATCCCCTGGAGCGGGGCGGTCTTCACCCCCCTGAACATCCGCTGGTCGCCCCGCGAGAACGGCTTTGCGCTGGCGGATTCCGGGGCCAGGATCCTTTTCGTCGATGACGATTTCCTGGACCATGCCGCCCAGATCGACGACATCGGGACCATGCAGCTGATCCACATCGGCGAGAAGAAGACCCCGCCGGGCATGCTTTCGGCCGAGGCGTTGATCGCTGGACACGCGCCGATGCCGGATGCCGACCGACGGGGCGATGATCCCTATATCGTGCTCTACACCTCAGGGACGACCTCGCAGTCCAAGGGCGCGGTGCTGTCGCATCGCAACGTGATGGCGGTCTCAGTCGCGTTTCTGGCCACCCTGCCCAGGCGCAAGGATCTGACGCATCTGCATGCCGGCGGCATGTTCCACCTGTCGGGGGCGGGTCCGGCCTGGTATGTCACCCTGTCGGGCGGCACCCATGTCATCCTGCCGAAATTCGAGCCCGAGCCGGTCATGCAAGCGATCACCACCCATCGGGCGACGAATATCGTGCTGGTGCCGACAATGATCAACATGCTGATGCTGCATCCCCGTCTGGGCGATTACGACCTGTCCAGCATCCACACCTGCATCTATGGCGGCTCGCCCATGCCCGAGGCGGTGCTGCAGGGTGCGCTGAAGGCCCTGCCCGGCTGGGGCTTTCACCAGATCTATGGCATGACTGAAACCGCAGGCTATGCCGTCGCCTTTTCCTGGCAAGATCATCAGCAGGCGCTGGCGCTGGCGCCGCATCGCCTCAAGGCGGCCGGGCGCACCGTGCCGGGGATGCGCATCCGTATCGCCCGCCCCGACGGCTTGGAGGCCGCGCCGGGTGAAACCGGCGAAATCCTGATCCGGGGCGACAATGTGATGACGCATTACCACAACAACCCCGAGGCCAGCGGCGCCACGCTGAAGGACGGCTGGATGCATTCCGGCGACGCGGGATTTTTCGATGCCGACGGCTATCTCTATGTCGCCGACCGTATCAAAGACATGATCGTGAGCGGGGGCGAAAACGTCTATTCCGTCGATGTCGAGCGGGCGATCTATGCCCATCCCGCCGTCAAGGAAGCAGCGGTCATCGGCATTCCCAGCGAACGGTGGGGCGAATCCGTCCATGCCGTCGTGGTGCTGAAAGACGGGCAATCGCTGGGCGAGGCCGAACTGATCGCCCATTGCAAGGAACTGATCGGCGGCTATAAATGCCCCCGCAGCGTCGAGTTCCTTCATGCTGGGCTGCCTGTTACGCCTGTGGGCAAGATCCGCAAGAACGTGCTGCGTGATCCCTATTGGCAGGGTCGCGACCGCAAGATCGACTGACTGCCCCTCGCAACGACGGAGCTGCGCCATGCCGGGAACCCTGCCCATGAGAACCGCCTCGACGATGATGCTGGTGCGCGAAGCGTCGGCGGTCGAGGTGCTGATGGTCAAGCGCAACCATGCCATCGACCATTTCTCGGGCGCGATGGTCTTTCCCGGCGGCAAGGTCGAGCCCTCGGACGCGGATCCGGCCTGGGCCGGGCAGGTCCAGGGCTGGGACGACATCCCCGAGGCCGAGCGCAGCCCCCGCATCAGTGCCATCCGGGAAACCTTCGAGGAATGCGGCATCTTGCCCGCCGTCCACGGCTATGCGGCGGACCCTGGGGGCACCATGGCCTTGCGCAGCGCCATGGACCGGGGCGAGGCCAGCTTCCTGGCCTATCTGCAGGCCCAGGGGCTGCAGCCCGACCTGCGGGCGCTGACGCTGTTTGCGCGCTGGCGCACCCCGCCCGTCGTCCCGAAGCGGTTCGACACCTATTTCTACCTGGTCGAGGCCCCTGCCGAGCAGGTGGCGCAGGCCGACGGGCGCGAGACGGTCTCGGCCGAGTGGATCGCCGCGGGCACGGCGCTGGATCTGGCGGCGCGGGGCGAGCGGACGATCGTCTTTCCGACCCGCATGAACCTGTCGCTGCTGGCCCGGAGCGCCAGCCTCGCCGACGCGGTCAGGGCGGCGGCGCTGCGCCCGGCGCGGGTGGTCGAGCCGATGGTCGAACTGCAGGGCGGCCAGCGCTTCCTGCGCCTGCAGGACGCGGACGGCTATGGCCCGGTGCTGGAGCCGCTGCGCTTCTGATCCGGCGCTCCACGGCCGCACGCGCAAGCGGCGGGGCTCATGCGCCGCTTTTCGCTGTCCCTGCGACGGGAGCTGAGTTCGCAGTAGGCAAATCAAGTTCGCATGTGTATGATGAGCTGCGGATTGGGACGGGGTTCCCGGTTGATCCGGAGATCGCCAGGAGGAGGGCTTCCTCACCCGCCGCAAGATCGGTGCGTCGCGGGCGTGGCGAGGATCGCGCAAGGGCAATCCCGCATCGCACGCCCGTCAATCTTTCCGCGCCGGCCTTGGCAGATCGGGACAGGGAGGCAAGCCGCGGATCGAAGGGGCAGACGCGGCCCCGGCCTGCGCGGTGCAGGGGGGAGGAAGCAGATGAATTTCAGCATATCCATGGTCGCGACGGGATTGGCCGTCGGGGACGGCGCCGCCGATCCGCCGCGCCCCCGCCATGACCTGTCCAACGCACCGCCGCCCTTCGGTTGCCACGTCGTAACGACCCGGCTGATGCAGGACTTGTGCCGCCGCGCATTGGCCGATGACTGCAAGCTTGCCGCCATCGAGACGATCGTCGCCCCGCAAGGCTGGGGCAAGACGATAGCGGTCGCCCGGCTTTACCAGCAATGGGCCAGGGACGGGCGCCGGGCCGGGATCTGGCTAGGACTGAAGGATCACGCCCCGAATGGCGATGGGCTGCTGATGCATCTGGCCCGGCAGTCGGCGGCTTTCGTGCCTTGCCCGGATGAACGTCCCGACGCCCCCGCAGCGCGGCTGATGGGGATCAGGGGCACCCTTGCCCAGGTTCTGCAGCGGGTTCCGAAGCCCTTCCTGATCTGCATCGACAATATCGATTATTGCACGGCCACCCTGAAGCCGGGCCTGCTGGACGATCTGTTCGCGCTGGCACCTGCCGGGGTCCACTTCGTCCTGACGGCCAATCACCGGCTAGCCTTCGACCGCACCGGCATTCGCCTGCAAGGCAACCTGCGGGAACATGATGCCCGCGACCTTGCCTTTGTTGCAGACGAGGCGCAGGCCCTGCTGTCGGGAGGCGGCAAAACCTTCGACGCCGAAGCTCTGCGCATGCTGCTGGGCAAGACAGAAGGCTGGGTCGCGGGCCTGCGGCTTTGCGCGATCCTGCTGGACAAGACGGGAACCGATCCCGTGCTGATCGAAAAGCTGTCGGACGACATCCCCGACCTGCGGGACTGGTTCGACCATCACGTTCTCAGCGCGGTACCCGAGGAACTGCTGGAGTTTCTGCATTACGCCTCCCTGTTCCCCGCCTTCTCGGCGGAACAACTGACCGCGGTCGCCGGTATCGCCGATGCATGGCGGCATCTGCGCACGCTGATCGGCAGCGGCATGTTCATCCACCCGCTGTCCGCTCTGAGCGCCAAATACCGCTTTCACAGCCTGTTTCGCGACCGGCTTCGCGCCGACGCCCTGCGCTGCATTCCGGCGGCACGCCTGCAGGAATGCTACCGTCGCATGGCCGGCTGGGCGCTGAAAGAAAGCGAATGGGAAGAGGCCCTTGATGCCGCCCTGCTGAGCCAGGACGAGGCCTTGATCGTGCAGACACTGGATTGCGTCGCCCCGCGCATCGTGCGTGACCTGGGAAAGATGCAGGTCTTTGTCGAGAGCGTGGAACAGTTGCTGTCCCGGAAGATGCCGCTAGGGTTCGAGGCCAGATACTGGTATGTTTATGCACTGACCTATCACCTGCGCCTTGTTTCCGCTGACAACCAGCGCCGGCGCCTGATCCGGCTTCTGTCCGAGGCAGGAGGAGGCGAGGATGCCTATCACCGTTATCGGCTGGAGCATCTGCATATCGCGCTGGCCTTTCTGGCTGACGACATGCAGGCGGCGGGCAAGCATGCGACGAACTGGTTGACCTCGGACGCGGAACGCGAACCCTTCGATCTGGGCTGGGTGCTGTCGATCCTATCGGTGCATCACTTGACCGCCTATCGCTTCGCCGAGGCGCGCGCTTGCCTGCGGCAGGCCGCGCCGATCGTGCGCGAGGTCGGCTCGCCCTACCTGGCGGGGTGGTGCGACCTGATTCTGGCTACGGTCTCGCTTTATGAAGGCAATTTGCCCCGTGCCTGCAAAATCATCGAGGACACGCTGGCCCGGACCGAGGCGAGCCTTGGCCGGGATTCCGACATCTGCGACACGATCTGCGCCATCGGTTCGAAATGTGCCTTCGAGATGGGCGATCACGACCGTGCCCAAGAAATGTTGTCGCGCGGCCTGCGCAGCATGGATCGGCACGGCACTGTCGGGTCCAGCGCCTGCGCCGTCGAAACCGCCCTGGCCTTCTGGAACGGCGACGAAAGCGATCCGGTCTTTCAGCGCCTGTCGATGACCATCGGCAATTACGCGCCCCGGCTGGCGGTCATGTTCCGGTGCCACATCGTCCGCCGCCTGGTGCAGCTTGGGCAGATCGACCGGGCTGAGGCATGGATAAACGAGATCGACCTGGATGTACGCCAGGGACGTCTGCGCACCAGCCCCACAGAGATTCTGCCGCGCTTTCGCGATCTTCTGGTGATGACGTCGATCGAGTTCCTGCACGCCTCCGGCGAACACTCCGCTGCTCTGGCAATGATCGGGCCCGAGTTGCGCGAGGCGCGCCGCGGAGGGCGGGTTCTGCGCGCGGTCAGGCTGGAACTGATCCAGATGTCGATCTTCTTCAGCCAAGGCAGGCTGGCCGATGCCAGCCGCCAGCTTGGATCCGCGCTTAGGCAAGCCCAGGACCGCGACATGCTCCAGGCATTTCAGCGTCACCGCACGGTCATCGGGCCGCTGTTGCAGCAAATACCGCTGCGTATGGAACTTTACCCCCGCCGGGAAGGACGGGCGTTCATTACCCGCGTTCTGGCCGCGCTGGACTTGAACGATGGGCTGGCGGCCCCTTTCCTCGCAGAAGAGAACGCCCCAAGCGAGGCCCTTACCACGCGCGAGCAGGAATTGATGGAGCTGGTCGGCAGCGGCATGAGCAATGCAGACATCGCTGAACATCTGGGTGTCAGTGGCAACACCATAAAATGGCACCTGAAGAACGTGTTCCGCAAGCTCGGCGCTGCGAACCGAACCTCTGCCGTGCTGCGTTATTCAGCGCGCGCCGCCAGTTTCCCGTGAATGCCATCCACGCGGCCAGCGGGAACCTGCGGTCGTCCCATTCCATCGTGCGGAGGGCACCCTCGAACGCCCGAGATCCCCTGGTAGCGGACGGCCTGACCCCGTTCCAAAAGACGCTCTCGACAGCGGGAAACCCCAGGGGGCAGTCACATCGCCCGAATCATGTAAGTAATACTCATATTCTTGAAATGGTGAGGCCAACAGACCTTGAGGTTCCCCCTTGTCGCTTAGCGGCAAGAAGATCCTGGGCCGCATTCTGAGAGGATCTAATATTTTCATTATATAATATATACTTATTAGAGGACATAAAGTGGTTTTCGCGCCCCTTCATTCACCGCCGAGACCTTGCCGAAACCCGTGAACACCTCTAGCAAGATTGACATTCAACAGAAGTAAGTTATACTTACCATTGTTGCGACGTTGCCGGGAGGATGAATGGAATGAAGTCCTGCGTGATGGGGATAGACTTCGGCTCTACGACCGCCAAAACGGTGATCCTCGACCTTCAGGGGCGGATGCTGTCCTCGCATGTGGCCCATATGGGGGCGGTCAGCGGCGAGGGGGTGGCGGCCGCCATCGCAGGTGCGCTCGACTCGGCCGGGCTGGCGCAGGCTGACATCGGCCGCACCGTTGCCACCGGCTATGGCCGCCGGATGCTGGACATTGCCGACAAGAACTATACCGAGATCACCTGCCACGCCCGCGGCGCCGTCGCCATGGTGCCCGATGTCCGGGTGGTCATCGACATCGGCGGCCAGGACAGCAAGGTGATTGCGGTCGATCCCCAAGGGCTTGTCATGCAGTTCACCATGAACGACCGATGCGCGGCCGGCACCGGGAAGTTCTTCGAGGTTCTGGCGCGGGCCATGCAGATCGAACTGGAAGACATCGGTGATCTTGCGTTGCAGGCAAAGCAGTCCCTGAAGATTTCCAGCATGTGCGCGACCTTCGCCGAGACCGAGGTCATATCCCTGCTGGCCGAGGGACAATCCAAGGCGGATATTCTGGGCGGGGTCCACGCCGCGGTTGCCACGCGGACGGTGGGCTTGGTTGGACGCGTGGGTCGCAAAGGCCCGATCGCGATGACCGGCGGCGTCGCGCGCAACAAGGCTGCGGTGCATTATATCGAGCAAGCCCTGGGTGAAAAACTGATCCTTCCCGAAACGCCGCAGATCGCCGGCGCGCTTGGGGCCGCGCTGATTGGCCTGGACGATTATCGCAGCGAGCATCGGCATGAGCTTGCGACACCAGATGACGATGCCTTGGAAGCGCAGATGGCCCTGGACAAGGCCTGCGTTCCCGGTTGCAAGGGCGTCCCGCAACTGGCGATCCGCTCTGGCGCCCGGCTCGATAACGCTGCCGCGCTGTGGAAGCGCATTCAGTCGCATCTCTGACCATGGAAAACTTTCCGGCATTGCGATTGATCTTGAGGATGGGCCGCTGGTGGGCGCTGTGCTGCGGCGTGCTGTTTTCGGCTGCCGCCGTGGCGGTGCTATACCCGTTGATCGGCTTTTTCGTGATCGTGCCTGCGATTTTCGCGCTCGGCTTCGGATACTACCTGGGAAAAAGCTATGTCGAATTGGTTACGATCATAGTGACCACCGTCAATTGACGGCGGGGACGTGCAGATCGTTTCCGCCGCAGATGCCGATGGTTGCGGCAAGGGGGATGGCCCCTTGCATCAGAATACCTTCATCCGCATGCCGCCGTCGACGTGGATGGTCTGGCCGACGGCATAGGAAAACTCGCCCGACGCCATCGCGGCGACCGCCTTTCCGATTTCGGCGAGATCCCCCCAGCGTCCCGCCGGCACGAAGCCTTCGGCGACAAGCCTGTCGTATTTCTCGCGGCTGGTGGATGTCATGGTCGTCTGCATCATGCCCGGACGAATTTCGTAACAGTCGATATGCTCGGAGGCGAGGCGCGCCGCGAAATGCTGGACCATATGCGCAAGACCCGCCTTGGCGATCGAATATTCGGCAAGCACCTTGCCGATGACGTGATCCACGGCCACTGTCGTGATCGTCACGATGGTCCGGCGGCGCGCCGATGGCGCAGCCAGCATGTTGCGCGCCACGGCCTGCGTCAGAAAGAACTGCGCCCGCAGGTTTACGCCAAGGCAGCGATCAAAGCTTTCGGGGCTGACATCCAGCAGATCGCCCCGCGACAGCACCGAAACGCCCGCATTGTTCACCAGCACATCGAGCCGACCCATCCGCGCAGCCACATCGGCGACATAAGCGGGCAATTGCCCTACCTGCGCGATGTCCTGCGGCATAATCTCGATCCGGCGGCCCGAAGCGCGCAAGTCTTCGGCCAGCGCCAGAAGCCCTTCCGTTGCCTCCAGATCGTTCAGCACCAGGTCGTGGCCACGATCGGAAAGGGCATGGGCAATAGCCGTGCCCAGCCCCCCGCCCGCGCCCGTGACCAAAGCAACAGAGGGCTCCATGGGCCTAGCCAACCGCCGAGTTGCGGACCGGACGTACCCAAACGGCCTCGGCCAGTTCGCCCGCCTGGATCATGTCAGCCAGCACGTTCTTCTGGATCTTGCCGGTCGGGGTCATGGGATAGCTCTGGACAAAGAACCATTTTTCCGGCGTTTTCTGCGGCGACAGATTCTTGCGGCAATAGGCATAAAGGTCTTCCGCCGCCGGGCAATCGTCGACGGACCTGGGCAGGACGACGGCAGCCACGATTTCGCCCCAGGTTTCATCAGGCAAGCCTAGGACGGCCACCTGCGAAACCTTGGGATGGTCGAACAGAACCTCTTCGATCTCCTTGGGATAAAGGTTCATGCCGCCCCGGATCATCATCTCCTTGAGGCGCCCGGCGATCCGGAGATAGCCGTTTTCGTCCATCGTGCAGAGGTCGCCGGTCCTGAGCCACCCATCCTTGGTCAGGGCCGCTGCCGTCGCCTCGGGCTGCCCGTAATATCCCCTCATGGTGCCGAAGCCGCGCATCCACAGCTCTCCGACCGTGCCGACAGGAACCGTTTCCAGCGTCTCGAGGTCGACGATCTTGACCTCGACATGCGGGACCGGACGGCCGATGGTCTCGGACTGGAGTTCGACCGGATCGGTCGTCAGCGTCTCGATGAACGGGCCGTTGCTTTCCGTCTGGCCGAACATGATGGCGAAATCGACGCCGAATTCCTCTTTTGCGCGATGGACCAGCGCCGCCGGAACCGCCGCTGCCCCCGACAGGATCGAGCGGAAGCTGCTGACGTCGCGCGTCTTCATGTCCGGGTGATTCAGCAAGGCCAGGATCATGGTCGGCACGATCAGCGAACAGTTCACCCGCTCGGCCTCGATCAGTTCCAGGAAAAGGCCGGGGTCGAACTGCTGCATCAGCACGAAGGTGCCGTGGCGGCTGAACGTGCCGATGGCGGAAACGATGCCGCCGCCGATGTGGAACATCGGCATCGAGTTGATCCAGACCCCGCCCACGGGAAAATCGGCGCGCTCGACGATCAGCCGGGCCGAATTGATGACGCCGCGGTGATGCAGGCAAGCCCCCTTCGGAAAGCCGGTGGTTCCCGAGGTATACTGGATCTGCATCATGTCGCCGGGGTGCAGCCGGGGCAGGTCCCGGTCGGGACTGCCTTCGGATTTCAGCTGGTCCAGATTGGCAATGCAGATGGCGTGAACCAGATGCGGAATCTTGGTCTGCACCGCTTCGATCATCGGGCGCAATTCCTTGCCGCGCGAGGTTTCCGCGAAGACGATGCCCTTCGCCTCGGCATTGCGCAGGATGAACTCCAGTTCGCGTTCGGTATAGGCGGGATTGATCGGAACGATGATCAGCCCGGCCATGCAGATAGCGTGCTGAAAGATCACCCATTCGGGCGTCTCGGGGGCGATGATGGCCACCTTGTCGCCTGGACCAAAGCGTTCAAGCAGCCCGCGCGCTGCCGCGGTCGCCTCGTCGACCAGCTGCCGGTATGTCCATCGCCGCCGGCTGGCCGGGTCCGCGATCCCTTCGACCAGCGCGATGCGGTCGGGATGCTCCTTGGCATTCCATTGCATCAATTCGGGCACGGACATGTCCCACAGCGGCTCTCCCGGCTCGGCCGGAAAATAGGACATGGTGAACTTCTGGGTTTGGGTCATTTCCGGTTTCCTCCCTTGCATCCCGCCGACTCCTCAACCGGCATCGGAATGCTTGCGTATCGTTGCTGTCATCGCAGGCAGGACGGCGCGTGACCGACCTGCCCAAGGCCTATGCCGCCGAGATCCCGCCATTGCAGCTGATCGCCTGCCCCGTGATCTTGGCGGCCTGCGGGCTGGCCAGAAACACGATCAGGGCCGCCATGTCGGCGGGGCTGACCACGCCCAGTTGCGCCATCTTGATCGCCTTGCCGAACAACTTGCTGGAGAACTCGGCCGACATGACCTGCTGGTAGGTCGCCGTTCCCTCGATGATCGAGGGCGTCACGATATTGACGCGAATGCCGTGGCGCTTGGCCTCGATGGCCATGGTGCGGCTGAACATGATGATCCCGGCCATGGCCGCGCCGATCACCGCCTCGCCTGGCGTGGTCAGCTTGCCTGCATCCGATGCGATGTTGATGATCGCGCCGCCGTTCTTGGACATCCAGGGCAGGACGATCCGGCTTGTCAGCAGGGGCGCCATCATCTGCTTGACGACGATGTCCTGCAATTGCTCGACCGGAATGTCGTGAAGCAGCGTCGGCCCATAGGGACCGACGGTCGAGTTGACGAGGATGTCGACGGAACCGAAGGCCGCCTGGGCGGCCTCGCAAACCGCGACGGCATCCTCGGCCTTGTTGCAATCACCCTGCAGGAACTCGACATGAACCTCGGGCTTGCGGGCCAGGATCGCAGCCCGCGCGGCCTGGCCGCGCTCGGCATTGCGCCCGACGACCGCGATACGGCGCACTCCTGCCTCGGCCAGCTGACAGGCCGTTTCCAGCCCCACCCCCGAGGTGCCGCCGGTTATCAGCGCGCTGGCCTTGTCAAAAGAGATCGGCGTGCGCCTGATCGCATCGTTCATGTCCTGTCTCCTCCCAGAATCGCCCCATACGATTGTTTCTAACATTACCGTATGCAAGCATATTTTATTGCGATAAAAAAACCCGCCCGGTTGCCAGGACGGGTCCGATGCAATCAGGCGGCCCGGGCCTTTGCATCCATTGCTTCGACCATGGCCTCCAGCCGGACATTCAGCAGTTCGTCCTTGTAGAAGGATTCGTCGGCCACGTCGCCCTCGAAGAACAGCGCCTGGCGGCCGTGGCGCTTGGCACTGTCGGCAATCAGGAACTGCGAATTGGTCATGCCGCGGCAGGTCCGCGCGGCGTGCATCACCATGCCGTCGATCTTGAACTTGTCGCAAATCTTCTCGATCTCGCCGATCATGATCGGAGCGCCATGGTTGTTGGGGCAAATCAGATAGTTCTGCGCCATGCCCAGCACAGGATCGCGAAGGTCGATCAGTTCCGGCTCCTGCCAGAAGGACATATGCGTATAACGTCCGGCAACGACGCAGGCATTGACGGCGGCAAACTTGTCGGCCAGCCAGCCGACCTTGTTCCAGTTCATCATCCCATCAAAGAACAGCCGGTATTTTTCGTCCTTCACGGCACCTTCGCCGCGGGCGATCCGCTCCTTGCATTCGGCTAGGACGCCCTCGAAATAGGTCACGATGTTCTGGTCGCCGGGCAGGAAGTTGACCGGGGCGATGGACACGATCCAGTCGAAGAATGAGGCCGGCGACGGCTGGGCCGTGCAAAGATCCATCGCCTCGAGCCGCAGTTGCGCCGCCTTCTTGATATAGCCCATCACTTCGGACAGGCGGTCGAAGTCGAACTTGCGGCCGGTATGCTCTTCCATGAACCGCGTCATGGCGACCAGTTGGTCGGCCACATAGCGGGAGCGCTCGTTCCATTCCTCGCCGCGCAGATAGCCGGCATCGGGGCGCCCGCCCCACAGAAGCGGGATCGAGATCGTCATCATCGGAACCTTCTTGCCGAAGAGCCGATAGGTGATGTCATCCCATTGCTGCCCGGACGAGCAATAGGGGTAGGCATTGATGATCATGTCCGGGGGCGGAAGCTTCAGCAGCGTCTCGATGCGCGGGTCGTCCGGGGCCATGCTCGAGGTGCCGGATTTCACCTTGTCCAGTTCGATCAGAAGTTGGCCGATATGGGTCCGCGCATAGGAACAAAGTTCGCGGTCATAGCCCTTCTGATCGCCACGCGCCTGCGCCGTGACCTCGCGGTGCTTGGCCGACAGCATCGCCGACCAGGCCTCGCCGTGAACCCACGCCACGTCATGGGCATGGAAGAAGGGCGGAATATAGGTGCCGTTGTACCAGACCACCTTCTTGCCCTGCTCTTTTGCGGCAAAAAGGTTCTCCCAGTAGTCGTTGACCAGCTTTCCACCGAAGCGCGTGGCCTTCAGGCGGTTTGCCCGCTCGCCGTTGCCGAAGACCGGGCTGGCCTTTGGGCGTTCCTGCGTTTCTGCAACCATCTTCTATCCTCCGGTTCATCTGGCCGCGTCATGCGGCCATTCTGCGCTTCGCTATTTCGATGAAGGTTTCGACGCGCGTCTTCAGCGCCTCCATGGGCATTTCCTCGTGCTCGGTCTCGACCAGAAGATGGGGAATGCCGTGGCGGTCGAACGCATCCTTGATCTCGGGGTAGAAATACATGTGGGGTTCGCAGAACTTGGCCATCAGCACGATCAGCCCCTGCGCCCCCGACGCCCCCACGCTGCGAAGCAGATAATCCTCCCAGTCCAGCCCCTTGACCGCACGGGTCGGACAGGGAACCTTGGTCGACCGCAGCAGATACCAATCCGCCAGCGCCTCGACCGGATCGCCGGTTTCGGCGACGTCCCAGAACACGAAGCGGAACCCGTGATAGAGGTCGTCGTCGACCACCACGCCGCCGCATTCCTCGATCAGGTCCAGCACGGGCAGCTTTGGCGCATGGCAAAGATGCCCCGAAAGAAAGACCCGCACCGCATCCGCGGGCGGCCCGCGCCGCTCGAGCCCGGCGACCAGCTTCTCCAGCAGCCTGGTGTGCTGCGCGCGGTCCATAACCATCGAGGACTTCACGATGTCCTGCATCTGCCGGCCGGTCAGCGCGATCCTGCCCGCCCGCCGCAAATCATAAAGCTCGCGGATCAGCGCACGATTGCGGTTGAAGAGGCGGACCGACGCCTGCACCTGCGCGGCAGGGATCGGCTGGCCGATCAGCGCCTCGAGTTCCTTCCACAATTGCGAAAAGGTGCGGGTCGTTTCGGATTTTGCCCAATCCGCGTCGAGGATCGAGCAGAGCTGGTTGAACAGGATCGGCATCCTGGGCAGGCTGGCACGGATCACGTCGGCCGTGCCCAGCAACTGCACGCAATGATCGCCGAACAGGATCGCGTCCAGAACCTCGAACTCGCCCCGCAGCGCCTGGTCGATGATCGAACGGTTGTAGCCGCAGTAAAAGTTGAACACCTGCGCCTGGCCGACCGTGACCGGCTCATCGTCCTCTTGCAGGATCACCGGCAGGGCACCGGCCGCATGCGCCAGCTCGCCGGGAAAATGCATGGGGAACAGGCCGATCACCCGGCCCTGCGTCTCGTTCTTCCACTGACGCGCATAACCCAGGGGATCGGCCGCTACGGCAGCCATAGTTGCCAGGATCTCGTCCATCGCTTCCTCCTCCTCGCACCCGCCGCATGGTCCGGCCTGGTCGCGATTCGCATGCTTGAGTGTAACTTACCAAAGACAGATCGAACAATAAAAATTAGAAAGCAAGATTACTATTGCCAATTATTCCTTGTTTGACCTAGATTCATCCAAGGAATCAAGCAAACGGATCGGGCGAAGATGTGCTTCCTGTCATAAGTTGGTAAGTATCTATTACCATGGTTGGACCGACAGGTTGCGGCCAGCCCGCCCGGCTCGGCAGGACCGGATCGCGGGGGTCGAAGGAATGGTTTTCGCGGGTCGCCGCAGAGTTCGGCGACAGGGAAGCGAGGACAGCGGCGGGCCGAAGCTGATTGGCAGGCACTTCGTCCAGACGGACAGCATGACAGCAAATGAAGCCTCGGTCGCCCAGGGATCGAGCGCGACGAGGAGGAATATCGTTGGACTTTTCCTATACTGAGGACCAGGCGAGTATCGCCTCAGCCTTGGAAGGTTTTGTCGCCAATGCCTTGCTTTCCGGCTACATGGCTCGGGACCGGGGGGGCGCGTTTCCCGAAGACGCCTGGCGGCAGATGGGCGAGATGGGCCTGTTCGGCTTGCGGATCCCCAAGGAATATGACGGCCAGGAACTTGACTGCGTTACCGCCGGCATCGCCATCGAGGCGGTCGCCCGTGGCGACTTCAACCTGTGCTACGGCATTCTGAACAGCGCCTTCGTCGGCGATCTGATGGCGCGCAACGCAAGCAAGCCCTTGTGCCGGGAATGGCTGCCGCGGCTGGCGGCGGGAGACGCGCGCATCAGCGTCTGCCTGACCGAGCCGCATTGCGGCTCGGATGCCGCCGCCATCCGCACCCGCGCCGAGCGTGACGGGGACCACTTCATCCTGAACGGCGAAAAAGCCTCGGTGACGCTGGTGATGGCAGCCCATGCGGGAATCGTCTTCGCGCGGACCGACCCCGATGCCGGGGCCCGCGGCGTGTCGGCCTTTCTCGTTCCCTTCGACGCCCCCGGCGTGGCCCGCCACCCCTATGCCGACATGGGATCGAAATGCATCCTGCGCGGCTCGTTGTTCCTGAACGATGTCCGCGTTCCCGAAGCGAACCTGATCGGCACGTTGAACGGCGCCTTTGGTTCGGCAATGCAGACGTTTGAATACACCCGCGCTCTGATCGGCCTGATGTGCGTCGGCGCCGCAGCGCAGACCCTTGACGAAACCATCGGCTATACCCGCGACCGCAAGGCCTTCGGGCAGCCGCTCTCGCGCAACCAGGGCGTGGCCTTTCCTGTCGCCGAAGCCTGGTCGCGGCTTCAGATGGCCCGCTGGCACTGTTTGCGCACGCTGTGGCTGCGGGACCAGAACCAGCCTCACAATGCCGAGGCGGCGGTCTGCAAGGGCCTTGTCCCCGATATTTGCGTGGACGTCATCCGCGACTGCCTCGTGCTGCACGGGCACTATGGCTATACGCAGGATCTGCCCCTCGAACAGCGGCTGCGGGATGTCTGCGGACAGCTGATCGCGGACGGCACGCCGCAAATCCAGAAAATCATCATCGCCCGGCAACTTTACGGGCGGGAATTCGTCTGACCGCCATCCGGCGCGACGACCCGAGGAGGAGGCTGGCGGACGCGAACCGCACAGAATTGCGACGCGCCCGCCAGGATAACTGAATCGTCACTGGGAGGTTGACGGACAATGACATACAGAAAAGCGATGAAATCCTGCGCGATGGCGATCGGCGCGGTTGCCATGGCAACGGCGGCCCTGGCAGAGGACGGACCGATCAAGGTCGGGGTCATCCTGCCCATGTCGGGCGGCGGCGCCTATGTCGGCGACGGCATCTATGCGGGGGTGGATCTGGCCGTAAAGCAGGTCAATGAAGCCGGCGGGGTTCTGGGGCGTCCGCTTCAGGTCCTGCTGCGCGACGAACAGCTTCGCCCGGACGTGTCCACCGCCGCCATGCGCGAACTGATCACGCTCGAGGGTGTCCAGCATTTCATCGGTCCGGCGACATCGGCGACATCGCTGGCGAACTCGCAGATCGCCCGTGAAGAAAAGGTCGTGAACATCTCGCCCTCGGCCAAGACCGAGGCGCTGACGGCCGGCGACAATCTCCACAACTTCATCTTCCAGCTTGCGCCGACCACCGATGTGGACGGCGTTCGCACGGTCGAGGTCCTGCGCGGCATGGGCACGGAAAGCATCTGCTTTACCGGCTTCGATTATGCCTATACGCATGACTGGTTCGCCGCCATCCGTGCGAATATGGGCGACATTCGCGAAGCGGGCGAGTTCCTGGTGCCCATGAACGCGACCGACTACAGCGCGACGATCACGCAATTGCTGTCGTCGGACTGCGACACGATCATCGGCACCCAATACGGCGGCAGCTTCATCGCCTTCGTCAAGCAGGCCACGCCATTCGGCCTGTTCGAGACCAAGAAGGTGCTGTGGGGCTCGAACACGGGCGATCACGCCGTGGCGGCCGCCCTTGGCGCCGAACTGCCCAATGGCCTGTGGGCCTCGGCGGCCGACGTCTGGTATTACGAGGGGCTGGAATCCCACGCAGCCTATCAGGAGGCGCTTTCCGCCTATCAGGGCCGCAAGGAAACCGACATGTGGCCGATCACCGGCTACAATGCCGTCAAGTTCCTGGCCGCCGCCATCGAAACCGCGGGAACGACCGAGCCCACGGCCGTGGCGGCCGCGCTGGACGGGCTGACCATCGACACCCCGCTGGGCGAAATCACCATCGACCCCAAAACGAACCGCGCCAATTCGCCAGAATTCTACGGCCGGTTCGAACGCGGGGAAGGGTCCGGCATATCGCGCATGACCGACCTTCGCCTGGTGAAGTAAGCCGGTCGCTGCGATTCTCGCGCGCCTCTTGCGGGCGCGCGCCCCTTTCCCAGCAACGCCGGCCATCATGCGCAAAGCGCGCTGAACGGCCGCAAGGTGCCGCCGCATGTTCACGAACCCTACCATCCTGTTCATACAGGTCATGAACTCTTTTTCCCTGGCGATGAATCTCTTCATCATCGCCGCCGGCCTGACCCTGATTTTCGGTGTCCTGCGCATCGTCAATTTCGCCCATGGCGCTTTCTACATGGTCGGCGCCTATGTCGCGCTGTCGATCCTGCGCGTGACGGGCGACACCAACCTCGGCTTTCTGCTGGGGGTGCTGGGCGCCGGCGTCGTGATGGGCGCAATCGCCTTTGTCGTCGAGCGGGGGCTGCTATCACGCCTCTATGACAAAGAGCATATGTTGCAGCTTCTGTTCACCTTCGCGCTGGTCCTGGTCATCAAGGACGTGGTCAAGATCATCTGGGGGTCCGGCCAGTACAGCATCGGCGCGCCGCCGTTTCTGCGCGGAGCCCTCAACCTGGGGATCTCTTACTACCCAAAATACGCCCTTTTCCTGTGTGTCATGGGGCCGGTCATCGCGATTGCGATCTGGTTCTTCATGGAGCGCACGCGCTGGGGCCGCATCCTGCGGGCCGCGCGGGAAGACCGGGTGATGCTCAACGCGCTGGGGACCGACGTGAAACTGGTCTATTCCGGCGTGTTCGTCACAGGTGCGGCACTGGCGGCGGTGGGTGGCGCGCTGGCCGCGCCGCGTTCGGCGGTCGATCCTGGCATGGATGCGCTCGTCATCATCGACGCCTTCATCATCGTCATCATCGGGGGCCTGGGCAGCCTGCTGGGCAGCTTCGTCGGAGCGCTGATCCTGGGATTCCTGACCGTCATGGGTTCGATCTACCTGGGGGAATGGGTCATCGTCGCCTCTTACGTGATGATGGTGGTCATCCTGCTGGTGCGTCCATGGGGACTTTTCGGCAAGGCTGATGAGGAGCGCCATTGATGACCAACCGTCCGCAACTCGTTTTCCTTGCCTGCCTGTTCCTGGTCCTTGTGGCCGTGCCCTTCCTGGGGTCGCGCTACCTGACCGAGCTGGCGGTCCAGGTAATGATCTTCAGCCTGCTGGCTCTCAGCCTGAACATCCTGGTCGGACATGTCGGGCTGGTCTCCTTCGGCCATGCCGCATTCTTTGCGATCGGGGGCTATGCCACGGCCTTCTTCCTGACCCGGTGGCAGTTGCCGCTGGGCGCCGCGATGCCGCTGGCCATTCTTCTGGCGACGGCCTTCGCCCTGGTGATCGGGATGCTTTGCGTCAGGCTCAAGGCGATCTATTTCGCGATGCTGACGCTGGCCTTCTCGATGCTGGTGTGGGGCATCATCATCAAGTGGAAACCCGTCACCGGCGGCGACGACGGTTTCGTGGGCATCGCCCTGCCCCGGTTCCTGGCATCGCCGCAGAGCTTCTACTGGTTCACGCTGGCGGTAGTCGCCGCCTCGACGGTGCTGATGTGGCTACTGAGCAAATCCACCATGGGCCGGACCTTCGTCGCCATCCGCGAGAACGAGACGCGCGCCAGCTTCCTGGGCGTCAATGTCCGGCAGATGCAACTGATCGCCTTTGTCCTGGCCGCGCTTTTCGCCGCCGTCGCCGGCAGCCTGATGGCGATGTATCTGCGCGGCATGTATCCGCAATCGGCCTTCTGGACCCAGTCCGGCCATATCGTGATCAGCGTCCTGCTTGGCGGCGTCCACAGTTTCGTCGGACCGATTCTGGGTGCCTCGCTGCTGTATCTGCTGGAGGTCACGATTCACCAATATACGCAATACTGGCCGCTGGTGATGGGGCTGATCCTTCTGGTCGTCGTCCTGGTTCTGCCCGACGGGCTTATCGGACTGTTCCGCAAACTCTATGCGCGCCTTGGACGCAAGTGACATGGCATTTCTTGAAATCACCAATGCGACCAAGAAATTCGGCGGCTTCGTCGCGATCAACGATGTCTCGTTCTCGGTCGAGCGCGGGGCACGCTACGCGATCATAGGTCCGAACGGCGCCGGCAAGACCACGCTGTTCAACCTGATCTCGGGGCTGATCCTGCCCACCACGGGCAGCGTCATGCTGGACGGCAAGCGCCTGTCCCGGATGAAGCCGCATGAGATCGTGCGGATCGGCATGGCGCGGTCTTTTCAGAAGGTGAACGTCTTTCCCAGGAAAACGGCCTTCGAGAACGTGCAGGTCGCCCTGATCGCCAATCGCAAGCTGCAGTTCAACCCGTTTCGCGGCGCCGCCGGCCTGTTCAGGGACGAGGTGATGCAGCTGCTCGAGCAGGTAAAGCTGTCCGCGGATTGCGACCGGCGCGCGGGCGAGTTGGCCCATGGCAAGCAAAAGCAGCTCGAACTGGCAGTGGCGCTGGCGGCGGACCCGAAAGTCCTGCTGCTGGACGAACCCACGGCCGGCATGTCCATCGCCGAGACCCTGTCCAGCATCAGCCTGATCCGCGACATCGTGCAGGAACGCGGCATCACGCTGCTGTTCACCGAACATGACATGAATGTCGTGTTCGAGATCGCCAGCACGATCTCCGTCCTGCATCACGGCGAGATCATCGCAACGGGCCTGCCGCACGAGGTCCGTGCCAATGACGATGTCCAGCGCATCTATCTGGGGAGGGAATGACATGAGCCTTCTGCAAGTCGAGGCAATCAACGTGTCCTATGGCCTCAGCAAGGTTCTGCACGACGTTTCCCTCAGCGTCGACAAGGGCGAGCTTGTCGCGCTCGTGGGGCGCAACGGCGTCGGCAAATCGACCACGATGCGGGCCATCATGGGGATCACCCCGCCCTCCTCGGGCGGGATCGTCTGGAAGGGCGGACAGATCGCCAGAAGACCGTCCCATCTGAACGCCCGCGACGGGCTGGGCTATGTCCCCGAGGAACGGCGCATCTTCGGCTCGCTGACCGTATGGGAAAACCTCGACGTGGCCCGGCTGCCGCCGCGCGCGGGCTTCGAGCCATGGGACGAAGAGCGGGTATTTGCACTTTTCCCGGATCTCGAACGGTTCCGGGATCGGCCGGGCGGGCTGCTCAGCGGCGGGCAGCAGCAGATGCTGACCATCGCGCGCACGCTGATGGGCAATCCCGAACTGGTGCTGCTGGACGAGCCGTCGGAAGGGGTCGCCCCGCTGATCGTCGCCCAGATCGGCGAGAAGATCCGCGAATTGCGCGATTCCGGCGTTTCGATCATCATGGCCGAACAGAACCTCGATTTCGTTCTGGATCTCAGCGACCGCTGCTATGTCTTAGAAAAAGGATCCGTCGTCTATCACGGAACCGCAGCGGAACTGCGCGAGAACGAAGAAGTTCAGAACCGTTATCTGCACATCTGACGAAATGTGGCAACCCCCCGAAACGGAACCACCCCGCAACCATGGCATTCACATAAGTCATCATCTTCCTCCTTCGATGCCAGGGATACGCCACGGCCTGCGGGGTGGTATCCCCTGACCTACGGCGCGGGTTTCCACCGGATGCTGGGACCGGCTCATGGGGGCGGCGAAGCAACTGGTTCCTGATCGAATTTCGCTGTCTGAAATACCATCTCAATCCGACTGGTGTCTGCCATGGCAGGGTCATGGCAGACACTTTGCGATTATCGGAACCCCCTGCACGCAAGGACATCCAGGGTATCATAGTTCAATCATGTCGACAGTGCCGCTTGTTGTCGAATTCTTGATCCGGTGCGGCGCATGGTCAAAGGACAAAGCGAATTATTGAACACTTAGCGCATATGACACTCTGCCACTTCAACGGCCGGATCGGAAATCAAGCCGTTGTCCAATCGCGTGGCATATTCACGATCCGGTCGATAGCTGAGGTCGGGTTGGAATTGCAACGCAATATCGAATCCGGCAATGTCGACACAGATATGTGCAGGCGAGAGGCGGAAAAACTATTCCTCGGAGGGCTCCGGCCGCACATGGCGCAGTTCGTCGGCAAGCTGTCGCGTCAACTGCTCGAGCCGCTCGACCAGTTCGCTGGTGGGCGGCCTTGGTGTCCTTATCCCGTCCAGAATCATGTCGGTGATGCCGCGCGCCGTCAGTTCAACCGAAAATTCCTCGTCCTCACCGCGCAAAAAGGCCCATGTCGAATGTTCGATCGCCCCGAAAATCATGTCGCGGACAAGCTTGCGGTTCAAATCTGCGCGGATAGCCCCCTGCTCGATACCAAGCTCGATCACATCCACGACGGATTTTGCAAAACGGCGGCTTTGCTGATAGGTCGGCAAGTTGCGGTAATTCGGATCAGCGCGCAACTCCATCAGCACGAACCGGGTCAGCGCCGGTTCCCGCTTGATCGACATCAGCGAGCTCCAGATCACTTGGAACAATTGATCGCGCAGCGGCAGATCGGAAGCCGGAACGGGAGCTTCACTTAGAAACTCCTCGAACCAATCCTCCGCAACACGCTCCATCAGCTCGCGCTTGCTCTTGAAATATTTATAGACCATCCCCTCGGATACGCCGCTGCGTTGCGCGACTTCCAAAGGCAGGAAATTCTCGAATCCTTTTTCACGAATCACGGCTCGCGCGTTTCTGAGAATGAGCGTAGTCCTGTCATGCCTTGAAAGACGTCGCGGGATGGATCTGGATGATGTCTTGGTGCTCAATGAACGTATCCTCGCGTAGATCTTTGCAGAGAACCACGGGATTCGACGAAAGTCCAGCGCCCACAGCTGAAACCTGTTTCTCTTTCCAGCCTGAAGAAAAATATGTGATTGCATGGCCATATCCTTGCAACGGACCTTAGCCTGGGGAACCAACACCTGATCCGATTGATTGGCACAGCACCCACAGTGACAACAAGCCAACGCTTTCGGCCCACAAGATCTCCTTATGTCGCACCTGCTTGACATACCCGCGGCCAAATCGTGTTGACGAAAGAGATTCCGCTCTGCGGCGTCTTGTGATTGAAGATCATCTCTACCCAGGAGAGGATCTTTGCGCGCAACCTTATTTCGGACGTCGAATGGATATTTCTTGAGGGCTTCATCCAGGCGGTCCAGCATCCGAACGGCAGCAAGCCTAAAAATCATCGTCTTGTTCTGAATGGCGCTTTTTGGATCGAGCGAACAGGAGCGCCGTCGCGGGATTTCCCGGAGAAGTTCGGCAATTGGCCGTCGATCTGCCGCCAGTTCCGTGGTTGGACCATTGCGGGACTTTGGGAGGACATTCTGGACGCCTTGAACCATGCGGAATCGCGCCGGACAAACTCCAGATCGTCGGCAGAACAGGAAGCCGAACCCACCATCATGCGGCGGGCGAAAAAGGGGGACTCCGAAAGAAGCTCTTGGCCGTTCGAGAGGTCGGTTTTCAACCAAGATCCATCTCCGTGTCAACGGCGCCGACCTCCCGATGAGAACCGAGATCAGTCGCGCAAGATCCGGGCATACTGGCGCGTCGACAGATGCTCACTGCGGTGAAGTCGGCTCGGCCACAGATACTCGAGCCCGAGCATCTTCGGATCGGCTATCCAGCGCTCTAGGGATTGCCGTGTTGTTTCAGTGATCTCGAAGCGAACGGGCTTGCCCGTCTTGCTCTGGGTGACCGACGTACGCTCCTTTAGCCTCCCTGCCGCGAAGACATCGCGCACCTTCAGGCAAACTAGGTCGCAACCACGGAGTTTGCTGTCGATGGCCAGATTGAACAGCGCAAGATCGCGCCGGTTGTCCGCCATCTCGAGGCGGACACGGATGGACCAGATGTGCTTCGGCAGCAGTGGGCGCTTCTGGCCGATGATGCGACCCTTGTTCCACGCTGGGTGCTCAGGCCGAAGTGCAGGCAGAAAATCGACGGACATGGCGATACCTCCTGCCCCTGGTCCACCCTGACTTCGGTTGACCCGACAGGCATCATGGTACCACGGCAACCTGGATCGTTTTGTGCAGTTTCGCGGGCGGAAAGCTTATCGGACCGATGGAGCATGCTTGCGCGATCACATGGGTCCAGACGCTTCCTCTACGGCGATCACAGCGATCAAGATCTTAGCGATGTGCTTTGTGTGTGGTTGCGTGTTCCGCTACCTTCGATTTGAATCTATTTACGCCCAGGCGCACCCAAGCGATTGATATTGCTTGATAGTGTGCTCTAGTCTGGGCGCTTCCCGTAGAAATGGACACAGCGCGCCGTTTGGCGCTCTGTGTATAATATATTGATTTATATAGATTTTTTGGATCAAATTGGTTGCGTTGGCGCGCAACTACCGAGACCAACACTCCCTGTAAGCGATTGTATAAAAACAGAATATCTAGTTCCTGTCGGACTTTCAAGTGTGGCTGGCACCGTCCAGCCCAAGGGCGCTCCGAAGACCTGGGAGGTTCCGAACCCAATTTCATTCAATATCTTCATAATAGACCAGCGCGGGAAGATGCCGCCTCTGATGCAGTATCCGCAGCACGACGACCGCGTCTCCTGCGGCCTTGATCGGCGCGTAGAAGATGATGTGCTTTCCGTAATTGAGCGAACGCATCCCCGGCAGGAACAGATCTCGTGGTCGGCCCGAGAGCGGCGCCTGCTCAATCCGCTCGAATGCGGAAGCGAGACCCCGATAATAGCGCAGCCATTGCTCCCTGCCCCACTGTTCGACCGTATATTGGCGGATCTCCTCCAGATCCTGCCGGGCAAGGTCGGATAGCCTGATCACCATTCGGAGGGTCAGCCTCGGAAGGCGTCCGGCTCGAAGGCACGGGCGTCGAACTCCGCGAAGCCCCCCGCCTCGGCTGCGGCGGCAGCTTCCTCAAGTTCCGCCTTCAGCGCATAGAACTGTCTTGCGCCGTCCTTCTCCATCAGCAGGCGGATCCCCGCGCGCACGACCTCGCTGAGGTTGGCATAGGCACCGGACCTAATCTGGCCCTCGACATAATCCCGCATCGGTTCCGTCAGATGGACGTTGGGCATGGCGACATCTCCTTCATGCTCGATCATATCAGATTCGAGCATAGTCTCAACCGTTCGAACGCCGCCCGGCACCAGCGCCGTCACCCCGCGCCTATGGGCGGGGCGACGCGGGGATGTCAGCCCTTCTGCGAAGCGAACGGCGCGCGGTATTGCGACTGGCGTTCCAGCATCCAGCCCGGATATTCGGCGGGGAGCCTCGTCACCCTGTCGAGCGCGGCCAGGTCCTCGGCGGTGAGGGCCACCTCGGTCGAGCGGATGTTGTCCTGCAGCTGGTCGATCCGCTTGGCCCCGACGATCACGCTGGTCACCACCGGCTGGTGCAGAAGCCAGGCCAGCGCCACCTGCGCCACCGTGCAGCCCTTGGCCGATGCGATCCCGCGCATCACGGCGATGGCGGCATCGCCACGCGCCAGATCGACCGGCGGGAAGTCGAAGCTCGCCCGACGACCGTCGTTCGCGGCGGTGCCGTCGCTGTACTTGCCCGAGAGGAAGCCGCCCGCCAGCGGGCTCCAGACCATCAGGCCGATGCCTTCGGCTTGCAGCATCGGCACGATCTCGCGTTCCAGATCGCGGCCGACCAGCGTGTAATAGGCCTGCAGCGACAGGATCGGCGCCAGCTTGCGTGCATCAGTGATGCCCAACGCCTTGACGATCTGCCAGGCCGCCCAGTTCGACAACCCGATGTAGCGCACATGGCCCTGCCGCACGAGCGTATCGAGCGCCTCGAGCGTCTCGGCGATCGGGGTCAGCGGATCGAGGGGGCGGCGTCCGGATGGTTCGCTGCCGTCCGGCAGTCAGAGGGACATCTTTTGCGGACAGGTGGGGTCGGGCAATTCCGTTACCGGCTCGATCCCATGGCCGGGGGCGGTGCGGTGCTGCATCTGATGCACGGGACCGGAAACCTCGACCCGATCTATGCGCGGGCCTTCCAGCTCAATCCCGGCCTGTCCGCCCTTTCGGTCCTGGACACCGGAGAGCATCTGGATGTCAACGACGCCTGGCTCAGGAACATGGAATATCGGCGCGAGGAGGTGATCGGCCGCACCGCAAGCGAGATGCAGGTGTGGGAGCAGGGCGATACGAGCCGGACGGAAATCGTTCGCAGGCTGCGCGAGGATGGAAAGATCGAGAACTTCCAGGCCCGGATGCGGACGCGGACCGGTAAGCTGCGAGACATCCTGGTCAGCGCCGAGCTTGTCGAACATGCGGGCCGGAAGCTGGCCTTCTTTGCTTCGCACGACATCACCGAAGTGAAGAAGGCGCAAGAGGAACTCGAAGCGCTGAACCGGCAACTCGAACAGCGGATCGCCGAGCGGACCGCGGAGATCGTGCGGAAGAACCGCGAACTTGCCGAGGCGGCCGAACGCGCCCAGGCGGCGAACGAGGCCAAGAGCCAATTCCTGTCGGTCATGAGCCATGAAATCCGCACGCCGCTGAATGCACTGCTCAACATGGCCGAGTTGCTGATCGAGGACGGCAACCCTGCGCCCGCCGCGGCCCATCTGTCCGGCATCGCCAGTTCCGCACGCGCGCTGGCCGCCATCGTGGACGATGTGCTGGACTTTTCCCGCATCGAGTCCGGCCACCTGGAGATCTACCCCGCCGCGACGGATATCGGCCGGCTTTGCGAAGAAGCCGTGCGCGGCGTCGCGCCGCTGGCGCATCGGAAGGGGCTGGATATCGTCCTGACCTTCGGACAGCGGCTGCCCGCAACCGCGATGGTGGACCCGCTGCGGCTGCGCCAGATCCTGTTCAACCTTGTTGGCAATGCCATCAAATATACTCGGAAAGGCTGGATCGAGGTCAGGGCCGATGTCACGGGCGAAACCGCGGAACCCCAGTTGCTGGTCGAGGTGACCGATACCGGGATCGGCATCCGTCCCAACGATCTGGAGCGGATATTCGAACGATTTTCCCGCATCGGCGCTGATGCCAACCACGAGATCCACGGCGCAGGACTTGGCCTGAACATTTCGGCCGGGCTGGCCCGGGCCATGGGCGGCACGATCAGGGTCGAAAGCGAGGTCGACCGGGGCAGTGCCTTCCGCGTGACCTTGCCGCTGGTAACATGCGGCGAGCTTGCCGAGGACCCCTTGCGCCAACCCTTGCAAGGCCGCGTGGCCCTGCTCGGCCCGGCCACCAGGACCCGCGCGGCATTCGAAGCGATCCTGAAGAGGCAGGGGGTGGGTGCCTGCGTCCTCGATACCGCCGAGCCAGAGTTGGTCGCATCGTCTTCGGAAATGGACGCAGCGCTAATCATCCTGCCCATCGCTTCGGAGGGGTTGGATGCGAATGGCACCGCCAGCCTTTCGGACTGGTTCGCCGCAGCCAAGGCCCTGAGCGACAGGGTCTTGGTATTGGCCCCGCTTGGAAATGCGTCCTATCGCACCCTGGCCGAGAAAAGCGGGCTTCGCGTGGAGGCTTATCCCCTGGCTCCGCCGAGGCTGCTTGCGGTCCTGCAGGGCAGGGCGGCGCCCGATCCGCGACCGGCACCGGAGAAAGAGCTTTCGCTGGCGGGGATCAGGGTTCTCGTCGCCGATGACGGCGAGGAAAATCGGCTCGTCGCGCAATGGGTGTTGTCGGCCTCCGGTGCCCAGGTGATAACGATGGAGTCGGGCCGCTCGGCGATCGATTGCGCGATGAGGCAATCCTTCGACATCCTGCTGCTGGACCTGAGGATGCCCGATCTCAGCGGCTATGAAACGGCAGTTCGGATCAGGGCCCTGGGCGGATGGGCGGCCGACGTTCCCATCGTAGCGGTGTCGGCCAATATTGCCCCCGATAAGGCGCAGATGCAGGCGGCGGGGATCGACGGCTTTCTCGCCAAGCCCTTCACCCCTACGGCACTGCGCGCGAAAGTGCAGGGCCACCTGCATCATTCGGCAGGTGACACCGAGCCGGACGATTCTATCAGGACGGATGCGACACCCGTGCTCGATGAGAGCTTTCTGGCCGCCCAGGTCACCTATGCCGGACCGGATGCGGTTGGGAAGGCGATTGCGGGTTTCCTCGGTAACTTGGACGGTCGGCTGTCTCGTATCTGGTCCGGCGCCGATGCAAGGGAGCGCGCCGATGCCGCCCATACGCTTGCCGGTGCGGCCGGCGCGCTGGGGCTGCTGGATCTGGCAACCCATTGCAGGCGGCTCGCGAGCGACAGGGGCGACAGCCCGACAGCGTCCTTGCGGCAAGACCGAGACATCCTGGCGTCAAGTGCGAGACGAGCCGTTGCCGCCTTGAGGGAGGTCAGGGATAAACTCGCTGCCGGTTCATCCCGACAGGAGTGAAACCTCCGGCTGCGGGCGACGCGGTGGGGATGAGAAAGGGGAGGCAGCGAGTCCGTCCGCGGGAGTGATCATGTTCGACTCAGAACTTTGCTGTCGTCGGAACGTGGGTGCCTTGGGGAAGAAAGGCGGAAGCGTCCGCCGGATCGCCCTGAGATGAGCAGGAAGATGCAAAACGGGCCAGCGGGGTGTTATTCGACCAGATATTCGTGTGGCTAATACCCGGATCAGCGATTACGCTGGCGCTGCGTTCAACCTTGTGCAGGTCCCCGTGATGCCGGGTCCTGACGATTGAAGGCCACCCGATAAGATGCAACGCCGCGGTGGCTTTAGTGAAAAGGTTCCATCGTGCTCGAATCCAAACCAAAGACACCATTGGCCGATCAGCATTTCTTTCTGTCGCCTCAGTTGAGCGAAGGCCAGAGTTCGGACGACGATATCGATCTGAACATCATCGCCAGCACCTATCGCTCGATCATCGATGAGCATGCTTTCGATGAGATGGTGGCGAGTTGGGAGGCCAAGCTCGCATCGTCCGGCGGAGATGCTGAGCATCCCAAAGTCTCCAAGGGGCTGTTCAGCCAGTTGCTGACCTTCCGCAACACCTTGGAAAAGCTGGACGTCCCGACCGAGAACGACCCGCTGAAACTGGCGGTTTCCGAAGTGCCGGGACCGGCGACTGTGCTGTCTCCAAACGGCAATGTCGCGGTCATCAACATTGCGGGCGAACGCGCGTTCGGCAAGCGCCAGGGCGCGTTCATGGACGCTGCAGTCATCGCGCCGAATTCTCTGGAGGACTATCGTGCCCTGTTGCGTGCCGCCACCGGTCAGGGCAACGCGGCGCAAGCGATCCTGACGATCCTGCCGGCCACCGAGGGCTATGGCGAATCCTTCCTGGCCGAGGGCTACCTGATCCGCGTGCCGGGCCAGAGCGGCGCCCATATCGCCATCCGTTCCCTGGAAATCGCCTGGGGGCCGCGGATCGCCGAGCGGTTGCAACAGGCCTTCGGCCTGACGCAGGCCGAATCCGAGGTCGCGCATCTGTTCTTTCGCCTGCGCAACCTCGAATCGATCGCGACAGAGCGAGGCGTGTCGTTGCTGACGGTGCGCACCCAGATCAAGACGATCATGGCCAAGATGGGCGCCCCCTCGAATATCGACCTGATGCGCCTGCTGGCCATGATCGCCAGCCGTGAACATGTCGGGCTTCGGGGCGAAGCCCCTGTCTGGCACGATCCCCTGGGCCGCGAAAAGCTGATCGAGATGCCCGATGGCCGCAAGATCGCTTGGACCTGGATGGGCGCGAAGCGGGGCATCCCCGTGGTCATGCTGCGGGGATTGCCGATGACCTATCTGCTGCCTGGCGATGGAGAAGCCCGGCTGCGCGACGCTGGCATCTGTCTCTATGTTCCGTCGCGACCCGGTCACGGGAACAGCACCATGGACTCCTCGCTTGATGTGATGAGCGACAATCTTGTCGCATTGCGGGTCTTTCTCGACCAGGTCATCGGCCGCCCTTGCCTTGGCGTCGGATTGGCCAGCGGCACCTTGCCTCTGGTCGTCGAAGCGGTGGCAAATCCCACGCGCTTCCACGGAATACTGGCGATTGGCTTCTCGTGCGGGATCGATCCTTCGGGAGTCCAGCGCCTGCCGCAGATTCAACGCATCATGCTGCAACTCGCAGACAGTGCGCCATGGGTTGCCGAACTGATGGCCAAATCGGGACACCGGATGATGCGCCAGCACGGCCTGGACTGGTATCTGGAACGCGCCTTCCGCCATACGCCGCTGAACCAGCAAACGGTGCGTAACCCCGATTGGACGGCATTGATCCGGAACGCCTGTGAGCATCTGCTGAAGCAGGGCCACGCGACCTTTGTGCGGGAATTGCAGCTTTCGCGCCACAGCATGGACACCGCGCTGCGCGAGTTGCGCATACCCATGCGATATCTGGCGCCCACCGAAGATCCCGGTATCGATCTTGCTTCGTGCAGGCAACTGGAAAGGATCAATCCCCTGATCACCGTCGAGCCGGTCACCGATGCGGCCGAGTTGGTTTTTTACCAGCGCAATGACCTCATCCTTGATCGTATCATCGCCTTGGCACACCGAAACTGAGCTGCATACACCAATCGGCGTATGACAACGCGGATCGCCATCCTCTAGAGCGGCCACGCAGGGCGCACGGCTGGTGCGCAATAAATTGTTCAGCTTGGATATTGAGCGCCAGACCGATCTTCGGACTGGTGGTTTTGCAACGCGAGGGATTGATGAGCGACGCAACGATCATGCGGCGACGCCGCCAAGCACCGGAATACGTGGCCACCCCGGACATGGCAGCCTTCACCATCGGGCGGATTGCCATCACCGCGTTAAGGGAAGAGGGTGGGCTTTCCGTGGAAATACTGCGCAGGCACTTGGCTCGGGTCGCTTCCGGACAAGAGGATGCTGTCGCTAGCCGCGTGAGCCCGGACATGGCCCTGGGCGCGCTTCGTTATATCGAAACCTCCTTGCAGAACAAGGTAGCCTGAAGAGCTGGCCGCACCAGGCTGTCGGATCACTTTCTCTATTTAAAATTCTGCAATCATATCATTTTATTCATAGACAGGGGATGCGGCTTGTGACCTGCCCCCCGGAAGTTCCCTCGCCGTGATGTAGCGTCTGCCCAATCTGAAGGAGCAGACGAGATGAGGAAGAGCCGTTTTACCGATGAAGAGGGGACCGTGGCCCCAGTGGGGCCGCGTAAGCCCCGATGAACAGATTATCGGGATGATCAAGGAACAGGCGGCTGGTTTGCCCACGTCCGAGCTTTGTCGGAAGCATGGGCTGAGCCCCGCGACATTCTACAAGCTGAAGGCGAAATATGGCGGCATGGACCTGTCCGACGCCAAGCGGCTGAAGCAGCTTGAGGACGAGAATGCGAAGCTCAAGCGCCTGCTGGCCGATGCCATGCTTGACAACGTGGTGCTGAAGGATCTGCTGGGAAAGCCTTGACGACGCTGGTGCAACGGCGGGACGCGGTGCTGCGGGCGCTGAGGGATCATCCGATCTCTCAACGTCGCGCCTGCGTTCTGATCGGTGTCGATCCGAAGACGGTGCGGCGCAAGCGGCCGCCCGACAACCGTAACCGCCCGATTGTTACCGCGGCGACAGTGCCTTGATGCGGGCGACGAGTTCCGCGTCATCGACAAAGTCGTCGAGGAACGCGTGCCAGGTTTCGGTGGTGATGCGCGCGTCCCTGAGCATGTCTTTCAGTTCATCGATACCGTCATCGGTCAGGGCGGTGACGGTGTCATCCGGGCCGGTATAGACGCTGATGATCGAGCCATAGGTCAGGTTGTCGTCGTTGTAGACGATGGCTTTGAGAAGCTCGGGGTCTTCGCCCAGCATCTTTGCGACGTAGTCGAGGGTGCAGACGTGGGTGACGGTTGCCATCAGGCGGCCTCGTGCAGGGCGGAGGGCAGCGGCGACCAGTTCCAGGGCAACAGATCGTCGAGCCGATTGATCTTGTGATCGTGGATGCGGGCCAGGATGTCGGCCAGATAGGCTTGGGGATCCAGGCCGTTCATCTTGGCAGTTTCAATGAGCGTCATGGCGCGGGCCAGCGTTTCGGCTCCGGTATCCGCACCGGCGAAGAGCCAGTTGCGGCGCCCGACACCGATCGGGCGCAGCGCGCGCTCGGCAGGATTGTTGTCGATCGCCACCCGGCCGTCCTCAAAAAACAGGCTGAAGGCGTCCCGACGGCTCAGCCCATAGCGGAAGGCCTTGGCCAGATCCCCCTTGCCGCGGATCCGCGGGAGCTGCTGCTCCGACCAGGCGAAGAAGGCCTCGACCTTCGGGGCACTGTGTTTCCGGCGCGCGGCAAGGCGGATATCAGCGGGATGGCCGGTGATCTCTCGCTCGATGTCGTAGAGTGCGCCGATGCGGTCGAGCGCCTCGCGGGCGATCGCGGATTTGGTCTTGTCCCATTCGTCATGGAAGTCCCGCCGCAGGTGGGCCCAACATGCGGCCTCCCGCAGGCGCGGCGTCCCGTCTGGGTCCGGGTCGTAGAGCTTGGCATAGCCCTTGTAGCCATCGGCCTGGAGAATGCCGCGGGTCCGGGCCAGATGGCGATGAACGTGCTCTTCCTTCCAGTCGGGCGCGAAGGCATAGACCGCGCCGGGCGGTGAGGCGCCTGCCCAAGGGCGCTGATCGCGGACATAGGCCCAGATCCGGCCCTTCTTCACCCCCTTGCCCAACCCCTTGTCGCGGCCCGCGCGATCCAGCACCCGGATCGGTGTGTCATCGGCATGCAGCAGGTCGCTGGCCATCACATCCACCTCGATCCGTTCGATCAATGGGGCCAGCACCCTCATTGCCCGACCGCACCAGTCGACCAGTGTGCTGTCGGGGATGTCGGCGCCCATCCGGGTGAAGATCTCATGCTGGCGATAAAGCGGAAGGTGGTCGTCGAACTTGGAGACGAGGATATGCGCCAGCAGGCCCGGGCCTGCCATGCTGCCGGGGATCGGGCGGCTGGGGGCCGGAACCTGCACCATGCGCTCACAGCGGCGGCAGGATTTCTTGAGCCGGGCGATCTGCACGACCTGCAACTGCGCCGCGATCAGATCCAGCATCTCGCTGACATCCTCGCCCACCAGGCGCAGATCACCACCGCAATCGGGGCAGCAACTGCCGGGATCCAGCTCTTGCCGCTCGCGCGGCGTGCTGTCCGAGACTCGGGGGCGTCGGCGGGATGGGCGGTCACCGCCTTCATCGGTGGCTGACGTTTCCAGCACATCATCGCCCTGACTGTCATCCGGAACTGAGGTCTCACTTTCGGCCGTTGCGATCAGCAGATCCTCCAGCGCCAGTTCCAGTTGCTCGATCTCGCGTTCGATCTTTTCCGAGGACTGGCCGAAGACCTGCTTCTTCAGCTTGGCGATGCGCAGTCGCAGGGTCTGGATCAACTGGTCATGGGCGCGCAGCGTGGCCGAGATCTTCGCGTTTTCCGCCTGCAACGCCACGATCAGCGCCTTCAGAAGCGCCGGGTCATCGGGAAGGGTCTGGGCCGCATTCGACATGCGTCCGACTACCACAGGGCAGCGATCCTGACCATAAAAACGAGGTGTTTCAGCAGGATAAATCAGCCCACCCGGGCCGGCGGCGCGCCCCAATCCGGCCTACGCCAATCAATGCCCTCCCACAGCATCGCCAACTGCGCCGAGGTCAGGCGAACCGCACCATCACCACGTGTAGGCCAGGGAAAGCGGCCCTTTTCCAGCACCTTGTAATACAGGCAGAAGCCTTGCCCGTCCCAATGAAGCAATTTCAACCTGTCGCCGCGACGCCCACGGAATGCAAAGACCGCACCGCCGGTCGGCTTCTGGCGCAGAACATCCTGGGCAAGTGCAGCCAGCCCGGTGATCCCCTTCCTCATATCTGTCACGCCGCAGGCCAGATAGACACGAACGCCGGTTCCCGGCCCGATCATGCCCCTTCCACCGCACGGATCACATGTGTCAGCGTCACGGTATCCAGAGCCGGATCGAAGCGCAGGCAGCGACCATTCGCCAACTGCAACTCGATCTGGGCAGGCCGAGGCGTTCCTGCGCAGATGGCCGCTGACTGCATCACCAATTCCGTGGGCCGGTCCAGTTCAACCGGCAGAAACAGCGCCTCCGGAGACGCCGAAACCACGCCCTTCTTCTTCAGTTGGTGCCGCCAGGCATAGATTTGCTGCCGTGTTACATCGTGCCGCTGTGCAACCTGCGTCACTGTCGCCCCGTCCACGCCGACCGACAAAACGATCTCGAGCTTCTCCTCGTCGCTCCACCGCCGCCGCCGCTCCAGTCCAAGAATATCGCCCCGCATCCCCACACCCGCATAAGACACGTCATTAACGACGTCACTATGCATGTGCCTTAATCCATCAGCCCAAACTCAGGCAGGCGGTAACAATCGGGCCGTTACAAACGATCCGGGGGATCGTTTGTAGGGCGAAGGGCTCTACCGGATTTACCGGGAGGAAGGTCTGTCGGTGCGGCGCAGGCGCGGTCGCAAGCGGGCGCATGGCAGTCGGACCCCCATGCCAGTGCCGTTGCTGCCGAACCAGCGGTGGTCGCTGGACTTCCTGGCCGACACGTTCGGGGCCTGCCGCAGGTTCCGCATTCTGGCCGTGAACGACGATTGCTGCCGCGAAAACCTCGCCTTGATCGCCGACACCAGCATCTCGGGGGCCAGGGTGGCGCGGGAACTGGATGCGCTGGTCAGGATCTACGGCAAGCCGGCCTGTGTCGTCAGTGATCGACGAGGATCAGAAAACGATCCGGTGGGGGCTGTTGAAGAAGTCCGATGTCTCTGATTCACTTGGCTGAACAGAGATATTGGGGCAGCGATGCTGGGTCGGAAAGAACGCGGGCAACAGGAGCTTTTCATCACGGGGTCGCTGCGGGGGCTGATCCCTGATGACCATGTGCTGGTGAGGGTCGATCAGGTTCTTGATCTTGGATGGCTGCGCGCTGAAGTGGCCGATCTCTATTGTGCCGACAATGGCCGTTCCGGTATCGATCCCGAGGTAGCCATGCGGCTGATGCTGGCGGGTTTCCTGCTTGGGATCGTTCAAGACCGGCGGCTGATGCGTGAAGCGCAGGTCAATCTCGCGATCCGCTGGTTCGTCGGTTACGCCTTGCACGAGGCCTTGCCGGATCACTCCTCGCTGACGCGCATCCGGCAGCGTTGGGGCGCAGATGTTTTCCGCCAGATCTTCATACATGTCGTGCGACAGTGCCAGGCGGCGGGCCTGATTTCGACTGAAACCGTCCACATTGACGCCAGCCTGATCCGGGCGAATGTCAGCATGGACGCACTGGTTTCGCGCCATCTGGATGCGGTCGAGGCCGCCCACGACGACGCCAATGGCGCCGAGCGGGACGCGCGCACGAGCGGCAAGTTCAAGAAGCTCTGCCGCACAGACCCGGACGCGACCATGGCTACATCCTCCAAGGCGCCGCTGCGCCCGGCCTACAAGCAGCACACGGCCGTTGACGATTTTGCGGGCGTCGTCGTCGATGTGGAGATTGTGACCGGCGAAGAACATGACACGGGCCGGTTCGACGAGCGCCTGGAAGCGATCGAAGCGACCCTTGGAGTTACCCCGGGCCGGATCACGGCGGACAGGCTCTATGGCATTGGCCGGATTTACGCCGCCCTTGAAGACCGCAGGATAGCAGCCGTCATCCCGCCTCTTCGTGCCCCCCGTCGCAAGGGGGCGCAGGGCTTTCCGACCGAGCGGTTCAAGTTCGATCCCCATCATGATGTGGTCCGGTGTCCGGCGAGGAGGCGGCTGACCCCGAGAAACGTCACAAAATCCGGGCAATGGTATCGCGCCGACCGGCATGACTGCGCGCGCTGTCCTCTCAAGGCGCAATGCCTGCCCCGGGGCGCGCCATCCCGCAGGGTGCATATCGTGACAAACCACGCGGCCATCTTGCGCGCTCGACGCAAACGGCTGGCATGGGGAAAGGACGGCCATGCGATATACACCCGGCATCGCTGGCGCGTCGAAGGCACCCACGGCACCGCCAAGACGCTCCACGGACTTGCCAGAGCCATCCGCAGGGGGCTCGAGAACATGAGGATACAGGCCCTCCTGACGGCCATCGCCATGAACCTCAAGAAACTGGCAGCCGCAATGATGCTGTTGCTCTGTTCGATCATCGAAATGCGCGCAGTCCGACCAAACCCGGCGGCAGCCTGAAACAACTTTTTCAACAGCCCCCCCGGATCGTTTTCCCGAGGAGGGGCACCGAGTTCACCAGCAAGGCGATCCTGAAGTGGGCCAACGAGGCCGGCGTCGAATGGCATTATATCGATCCGGGCAAGCCCCGGCAAAATGGCTACATCGAGTCATTCAAAGGCAGCCTGCGCGACGAATGCCTCAACGAGGAGATCTTCGAAAGCCTGGCCGATGCCCGCCGAAAGCTGGCCCTCTGGCGCTACGACTACAACCACGTCAGGCCGCATTCCTCGCTCGGCAACCAGACCCCGGCAGAAGCGCGCAGGGCGCTTGAGCAAACTGGGGGCTCCGCGCCCGACCCGCTTGCCCAACCCGAAACCAACCAATATCAACCCAAAGGACTCTCGTTATGAACGAGGGACGACCGGGGGGCAGGTCAGCCGACGCGCAGATTGCCACCTTCGATGACACTTGGTCATGGGGAGATTCAGCCGAGGAAACCTTTGAAGATGTAACCTCCGTTCCCGGCAAGCCGGCAGACATCCTGCTGTCACTCCGGCTGATCCCGGGCACCAATGACATGCTTGCCTATCTGACGATGATGACCGCGCGTCTAGCCGTAGATGAACAGTTTGAGCAGCACCGCCGGATGATAGCCCGGCCGTCCCGTCCGAGCGGCTGCATGACGATGAAAGTGAAGGGCGGCGAGGTCGAGTTCATCGACGAAGAGATCAACGACACGGGCAAGGTTATCTTCTCCGATCCAGTCCTCCAGACACTCGGAAAGAGCGTTGTCTGATCCCGGCTCACGCCCTCGATGAAACCCGACATGCCAAGCCTCCCAACCATGTGGAAGTGTAGCATAAACAGGAGTTTTTACACAGTCTCCGCCCAACATGTCGCCGCCCCCTCAGCCATCGACCTGCGGCGCGAGGCTCCTGCGGATCTCCTGCCCATCCCGGCCCGGCGGCGATCCGAACAGGCGGCGATATTCCCTGCTGAACTGCGACGGGCTCTCATAGCCGATGGCGTAGCCGATCCGGGCGACATCGGCGTGATCGGAAAGCAGCAGGCGACGGGCCTCCTGCAAGCGAAGCTGTTTCTGGTACTGCACCGGCGTCATCGCCGTGACCGCCTTGAAGTGGCGGTGGAAGGTCGCGGGACTCATCCCGGCGACCTCGGCGAGCTGCCGCACGTTCAGCTGATCCGCGAAGCCCTCGCGGATGCAGGCGATGGCGCGGCCGATCCGCGCCATGGGACTGCTCGCGAGGCCGATCTGGCGCAGCGCCGGCCCCATCGGTCCGTTCAGCAATAGCCAGGTGATCTCCCGCCGGACCAGCGGCGCGAGGATCGCAATGTCGCGCGGCCGGTCGCACAGGGCCAGCAACCGGCAGAGGGGATCGGCAAGCTCCAGCCCAAAGGCATGGACCGCCAGCGCCGCTCCGGCGGGGGCGTCGTCGGTTCCATCCAGTTCCAGCAGCAGGTCCGAGATCGTCGCGGGGTCCAGCGCAAGGCTGAAGGCCAGGTAGGGCCGGTCCGGCGTGGCGCGGGTGATCTCGGCCCGGATCGGCACCTCCATCGATGCGATCAGGCATTTCCCGGCGTCATAGCGATAGGCGCGCTCGCCGAGCATGCTGGTCTTGGCGCCTTGCGCCACGACGCAGAGCGACGGACAATAAACGGCATGGATCGGCCCGGTCGGCGCCGTGACCGAGGTCAGAAACAGCTCCTCGATCGGGGTTTCCCGGCCATGCGCCTGCCACTGGCGGGCGATCAGCTGTTTGAGCGGGGCAAGATGATCGTTTTCCATGTCGCGCAATCTAGGATCCCTGCCCGCAGTGCGCAGCCCGAAATCGGCGCGCATGAGAGGATCGTGCAAGGATTTGCGAGGATCGGCGTCGCGACCCCGGGCAGGGCAGCCCTATCTTCGCCCTGACCCGGCGGCATCCCGCCCCGGCGCTCCACCCGACATGAAGGAACATCCCATGCGCTACCGCACTCTCGGCCCCAGCGGCCTGCTGGTCTCGGAACTCTGCCTCGGCACCATGACCTTCGGCGGCTCGGACGGCCTGTGGGGCCAGATCGGCCAGCTGCGCCAGGACGAGGCCGACACGCTGCTCAAGGCGGCCTTCGACGCCGGCATCAACTTCATCGACACCGCCAATGTCTATGCCGGCGGCGAGAGCGAGCGGATCCTCGGCCAGGCCATCCGCAACCTTGGCATTCCGCGCGACGAGGTGGTGATCGCGACCAAGGTTCTTGGGCCGATGGGCGAAGGCCCGAACGCCCGCGGCGCCTCGCGCGGCCATATCATGGCGCAGGCCAAGGCCAGCCTGGAGCGGCTGCAGATGGATCACATCGACCTCTACCAGATCCACGGCTTCGACGGGGCGAAGCCATGCACCGATAGGCGTGCCGACAACCACCCGTTCCTCGGAACCAAGCAGGTGCGCAAAGGGCGCGCTGCAATAGCTGATCAGCCCATCCGGCCGCAGAACGGCGAAGGTGGTCATGCTTTCAGCTTCATCGGCCATCGCGGCTCTCCGGGAGTCCGGCGGGACGCCGGCCATGCTAGAGGATCTCCGCGATGAAGCGATAGCCGAAGCCATGCACCGTCTCGATCAGGGGGGTGGCATGGCCCAGGACCGCATGCAGCTTGACCCGCAATCGATAGATGGCCTTGTCGACCGCCCGGTCCGTTGCCTCCTCGTCGCTGCCCAACGCGGTCAGCAGGCGTTCCCGATGCACCGGCTTCGCAGCGTTTCGGATCAGCACGTCCAGCAGGCGAAACTCGTTTTCCGTCAATTGCAGCGTGTCGCCGTCGTGAAGCCTGACGGTTCGCGCCGCCAGATCGACGCTCCAGCCCTGGAAGTGGTGGACCAACTCCATCTTCTCCTCGCGCTTCGCGACCGCGAGCCGCCCCGCAAGGTTGCGCACGCGCGCGACCAGCTCGCGCGGATGCACGGGCTTTTCCAGATATTCGTCCGCTCCCTGTTCCAGGCCGGTCAGCCGATCGTCGGGGTCGCGGTTCGAGGTTGCGACGATGATCCCGGCCGACGTGCCCCGGCGAATCTCGGATATCGCCTCCAGCGCATTGCCATCGGGCAAACACAGATCAAGCAGAACGATGTCATAACGCGAGCGGGCAATCCTGTCCCGGAAGCAGGCGAGAGTGGGCGCTTCGTCCACGACGCAACCCGCACCGACCAGCACGGCGCTATGAAGCTGCAGCACCGTCTCTTCATCCTCAACCAGAAGCACCCGGATACCCTTCTGCTCACCCGTCATGCGTTGCCCCTTCAGCCCGCGCGCCGCTGCAGTCGTTTCCCTGACGGACGCCACGTCACGAAACAGACTGCCAGATATCTCAGCCTTGGGACAAGCCAGAGAAACATCCGGGACAAGGGAGCGTTAGTGGCTCCCGGCGACAGGCACGTCAATCGGCGTGATAGTGAAGATTATTCAGGTTCTCAAATCGGTCATTGCATGAATAGAGCGAAACGCAAGCGTCCTGCCAGTAGCGCCAATCAAAGGGATTGCTCTCCCTTTTCGAGTTCGGATGATGATCAACCATCGGCCTATCTCGTCGTATTCCTCTTTCTGGTATCGGGATGGGCGATCATGATCATCGCTTTAACCGCGACTGCCTGTTGGATTCTCGACATGAGCCTTATGTCGATTATCTACGGATATCTGGGTGGCGGTGTATTCGGAGCCATGGTCGCGATCATCGGTTCATTGCTTGTGCATGAAACACGGCATGATGCAGGCTGAAATTCATTTCATAAACGAAGCGGGGATATAGCGCACCATCCACCACATGGTCTGAAGCTGCCAGTTTTTCAATTAATAAGGCGATACTTGAAAAAGGTCGATCTCCATGCAAATCGAATACGAAGAGTTTATTGGAAAAGCTCGCTATATCGCCCGCCCCTCCGGGCCTCATGTGGAGCTGGTCGTAACCGATCCGACTCCGCAGTTCCGCGTGGCCTATTATACTGCCATGTCCAAAGGCGCAAGAAGCCGGACCATGGCCCAGGCGCTGGTCAAGCGGATGGTGGAGGATGCCCGCCAAAGCGGTCGGCAGATCGTGCCACTCTGCCCATTCGTCCGCGGCGAAGCCGAAAAGAACTCGGACTGGGCGGACGTCATCCGGGACCCGGCCTGATCACCATCTCGACCACCACGCTTCCTGAAAACAGTTGTGACAACCTTTCTCAGCGGTCTGTTTCAACCAGCTCGAATCCCACCAAACAGCTGTAGAAAAGAGATTATGCCAGGAATCTATTCAAGAAAGGGACATTCCACGAAAATGGCGAGCTATGCGGCATCTTTCTGCAGGGATGTCTCAATGTAGCAAGGTATTTCGACCGACCCGGCACAGACCTCAGCAACAAGGCGCTGGAACCCTGGCTTGGGCATCTGACCGGAACCGGATCTACCGAAGTCCTCTTCGATCACCTGGGCGGCTGCGAAGGCTGCCTCGCGGGCGGTTTCCGCCATCTGATACTGCCGTTTATGGCTTTCCAGGTTGCCGAGAACCTGGCTCATCATCGACTGTCGAACATATCCCCGGCACCCCGCTTTGGGACACCCAAGGAGCGGCCAACATGAAAACTTCCCTCACGAGCGCCCCGCCGGGCATGTGAGGTAGGCCATGATCATCCGCCGGCACTGGGCCGCGAGCCTTGCGGTCGGCAGGCCGGCGGGATGCTGCTCGAGCGCCCGGTGCGCGGCGGTCTCCAGCACGGCCTCCAGCATCGCCGCCGCCTCGGCCCGATCGAGATCGGCGGCCAACTCGTCCGCATGGCGCCGCAACCGCGCCTCGATCAGCGCGGCGATCCGGGCGCTGAGCGCCTTCCTGTGATCACCACGGCCGACGCGCGGCGCGATCTCGATCAGGGCCTGGTGCAGCCGGGGATCATGCGGGTGGTCCTGGAAGGCGGTCGCGACCAGGGCATCGACCGCCTGGGCCAGCGTCTCGCCCGGCGCGGCAATCGCCTGGGCGAAACGCGCAGCAAAGATCTCGCCGTAATGATCGACCACCGCGGCCGCCAGCGCCTGCTTGTTCGGATAGTACTGGTAGAGCGAGCCGATGCTGGCGCCGGCCCGTTCCGCCACCATCGCGGTGGTCATCCGCTCGAACCCGGCATGCGCCAGAACCTGAGCGGTCGCCTCGATGATGGCGCGAACCGTGGCCTGCGCCCGGCTTTGGCGCGGAATTTTCCGTGGATTCACATCCATCTGCACCGTCCTCCCGTCCTGAACGGGAATGCGAATACAAAACATGAGGAATTCGTCACATATTCCAGGCGTCAACGCAAGCAAGGTCGCGGACACTGCGGCCGGAAAGGAAGAAACGCCATGACCGATACGAATTCCGCTCTCGACCTGAGCCGCTTCCATCTGCATCTTGAGGATGGACCGCGAATACGCCCGGTTTCGCTGGCGTCCGGCGGAGGTCCGGCGGAGGGAAAGACACTCGCCGTCTTTTCCGCCGAACGGCCCGAGGATGTTCACCCGGACTATTGGGAGATGCATCCCGGTGGCGATGAGTTGCTGATCCTCTGTTCCGGCAGGCTGGAGCTTGATATCGAGAATGCCAGCGGCCTCCGCACGGTCGAACTGACGCCGAGGACCGGCCAGGTCGTGCCAGCGGGCAGTTGGCATCGGCTGCGGCTCAGGGAACCATCGGTGCTGATGGCGATTACCCACCGGAGCGGTACGCAGCGCCGCAAGGATCGCGAGGCGTAGACCGGGGCGCGGCCTGCCCAGGCCCGTAACGACCGGGAAAACCATGAGTGAAGGCCCTTCCAGGCGCGGGGGGACGATCGGGAGCCCCCCTGCCCGCCATCGCGCGACGGCGCAAGGCCGGCATACCGGCATACGGCCCGGCGGTGATGCTGGTCGCGCCCCCGGCTCTCGCCGTTGCCGCCCAAAGGGCTCGTCGTGCTGGTATATGCAGCGCAGGGATCCACCTCACCCTGACGCGACGCCGGGGCGTGGCTGCCGGTCTGCGGAACCCTGATCGACGCCCGGCTGCCTTGTCCATCGGCCCCCGATGACGGGCCCATTTTGATTGTTGGTGCAATGCTGGTCGTGTTTCCAGCGCGGACGGCGTTGCTGGCCCAGGTTGTCGAGCTGTCCGCGCTGGAAACACGGGGATGAAGACTTCCCGAGCCGGAGGCTTGTAGCCGAGCGATCCATGCGGGCGCACGGTATTCTCGTGGCATCGCCACCTTTCCACGATGATCCTGGTCTCGGCGAGCCCTGGCAAATCGTTGCGGCAAGCACGGCTGTCCGGTCCGAGGAAGCCGCGCTGCAGCGTCGCCGGTCTCTCGACCGGCGGCTCGGGGCCGGGCGCGTCGGTTCCGGCTCCGCACACCGTGGGGGAGGATCATCTCGCGCAGGCCAGCCCACCCGCCTAGAGCAATCCCAGCCAGCGTGGCAGTCCCAGCGAAAGCGCGGGGATGAAGGTCGTCAGCACCATCACCGGCAAGGCGACGAAGGCCATCATGCGCAGCGCCGGGCCGACCGCCTGATGGACCGAGGCCCTGCCGATCCGGCAGGCCATGAACAGGATCGGCGCCATCGGCGGGCTGTTCGCGCCGATCACCACCGAGGTCGCGACGATGGCGGCGAAATGCACCGGATGCACCTCGACCGACACCATCAGCGGCAGCAGCAGCGGCGCAATCACCACCGTGACCGAGACATCGTCGATCAGCGCCCCGGCGATGATCAGGAACATGTTCACCAGGATCATCACGCCGATCGGATTGCTGACCAGCGACGCCACCAGTTCCGTCAGATCCTGCGGGATGCGCTCGGCCACAAGGATGCGGCCGATCACGAAGGAAAACAGCAGGATCAGCACGATGGAGCCGGTGGTCTCGGCGGCCGCCACCGTGCTGTCGCGCAGCCGCGCCAGGCTCATGTCGCGATAGATGAAAAGGCCGATCAGGACCGCGGCGAGCACGGCGAAGGCCGCCGCCTCGGTTGGCGTGAAGAACCCGCCATAGATGCCGCCGATGATGATGACCGGCAGCGAAAAGGCGGGGATGGTGCGCAGGGTGATGCGCCATTTCTCCGCAGCCGGAATCCTGCGCTGGTCGTGGATTTCGTGGATGCGGCGGCCGATCTGGGCGCGGTTGAAGATCATCAGCCCGATCATCAGCATGATCCCCGGCACGATCGAGGCCGCGAAGCAGGCCGCCACCGATTGCTGGGTCGCCACCGCGAACAGGATCATGGTGATCGAGGGCGGGATGAGGATGCCGAGAAGCGAGGAAATCCCCAGCAGCGCCGCCGAATAGCCGCGCGGATAGCCGCGTTCGGCCATCGGGTCGATCATCAGCGTGCCGATGGCCGCCACCGCCGCCGTGGCCGTCCCGGCGATGGCGCCGAACACGCCCGCCGCCCCGACCATCGCATTGCCGAGCCCGCCCCGCCGCCGCCCGATCGCCATCTCGATGCAGGCGACCAGGCGGTTCGCGATGCCCCCCGACTGCATCAGGTAGCCTGCAAGGATGAACAGCGGCAAGGCCAGCAGGATCACCGAGTTCAGCGACCGGAAGCCCTGCAACATCAGCGTGTTGAGATTGGCGTCATAGATCCAGGCCAAGGCCGCGACGACGCCGGCGAAGGACCATGCGACGGGAAGGCCGATCCCCAGAAGAGCCAGGAGCAGCCCCAGGACCAGTAGAGCCTCCATGTCAGGCCTCCTTGCCGGGTTGGGCGATCTGAAGACCCGCGCGGGCGATATCGCGCAGGGCGTAGATGACAGCGGACACTGCGGCGAGAGCCAGCGGCGCCTGCGCATACCACAGGGGCAGGTTCAGGACCGGGATGATCTGCGGCCGCTTCATCCCCCAGGCCAGCATCTTCCACACCCAGAGCGCGAAGATCGCCACGATGACCAGCGTGAGGACCGCGACGACAAGGCCGTGGATCGCCCGGGCGCGGGGCGTGCGCAGCGATGTCGCGAGGAAATCCACGACCAGATGCTCGGACCGCCGCGAGGCCATGACGGCGCCCGCCATGTAAAGCCACATGGCGGCAAGCAGGCTTGCCTCGTGCATGCCGAGCAGCGACTGGCTGAAGAAGACGCGAAAGACCACCAGGGCGACCAGCGACAGGGTGACGATGGCGCTGGTCGCCAGGATGACGGCTCGCAGGAGCCAGGCAAAGACCCGGTCGGCCATGGCAAGAAAGGCGATCATGCGAACCTCCATGCGGCGAGGGTGACGAGGATCACTCGGCGGCGGCGTTCCGCCGGACGAGGTCTAGAAGCTCGGCGCCGATCATCGGCTCCATCTGCGGCCAGACCGCCTCGCGCACGGTCTTGCCCAGCGTGGCCAGTTCCTCGGGGCTCAGCTCGACATAGGTATGGCCGCGCTTCTTCCATGCCTCGACATAGCCCTCGTCCGAGCGGCGGGCGGCGTCGAACTGCGCCAGCATGACCTTTTCCGCGCCGGCAGCGATTGCCTCCTGATGCTCGGGGGACAGGGCCTCCCAGTTTTCGAGGTTCGCGGTCAGGATGCCGGTCAGGAACTGCTGCCGGCTGTGGACGTAATCGGTCAGCACGTCGCCGAAATATTCGTAGTCGTAGAAGATCACGTTGGCGCTGTCGCCGTCGACGACCCCGGTCTGGATGGCCGAGTAGAGTTCGCCCCAGTCGATGGTCGCGGTCTGATAGCCCATGGCGGCGATGGTTTCGGTAAAGGGCGAGACCGGCGGGACGCGCACCTTGAAGGCCCTGGCGGCCTCGACCGTGGTGGCGTGGCCGCCCTTGGTGCCGACGCCGTTGAAACCCTCGGGCCAGGCACCGAGGTATTTCAGCCCGGTATCGGCATAGACCTCGGACAGCGCCGTGCTGAGCCAGCCGTCCTTGCCATAGGCGGCCAGGGCATCATCCCAGTCGGTGAACATGTAGGGCGTATAGATCAGCGAGATGCGCTGGTCGTATGAGGTCATCGGCCAGTTCAGCATCAGATCGACATCGCCGGCCATGAGCAGGTCGAAGACCTCCTGCTGGCCGCCCAACTCGTTCTGGTAGAAGATCTCGACCTTCAACGCGCCGTCGGTGGCAGTCTCGATCTCCTTGGCCCAGGCCTCGATGGCATTGCCCGCATCCGAGCCTTTCGCGCCGGAATCGGTTGCCATCTTCAGCGTTTCCGCCATCGCGGGCATGGCCGCCGTCGCGCCGGACGCCAGCGCCGCGAGCAGCACCGCAGCCGTCATTCCATTCATCTTTCTGACCATTCCCTTCCCCTCCCCAGGAAGCGGGCCGTCTTCAGGCCTCGTGTCGGTTCTTGAAAATCTCATAGGCAAAGCGCGCCCTCACGCCGATGTCCAGGAAAGGCCGCGGCGGCACCGGCGACGGCGTGCCAAGGCCGATCATGTCCGAGATCAGCGGATCGTCCTCGCCAAGCGCCATGGCCGCGGCCAGCCGGCCGCTGATCGTGCCCTTGGCGACGCCGACGGCGTTCTGGCAGACTGCGCTCCAGACGTTCGGGGCGACCTGTCCGAAGCCCGGCGCGCCGTTGCGCGACAGGCAGATATAGCCGGTCCAGGTATGCTCCATGGTGACGCCCCGCAGCATCGGGAAGCGTTCGTCGAACAGGCGCTGGTGCTCGGCCCGGATCTTCAGCCGGCGTTCGTCGGACTGGCGCAGGCCGGGGCAGAAATGGATGTTCTGCCGGATCAGGATGCGGCGATCGTTGGTATAGCGCATGGTGATGCCGGCAAAGGCATTGGCCGGGGTCGAGCCCCAGGGCGCGATATTGCCGAAGGCCGCCTGCTCGGCTTGCGTCAAACGACGCGAGAGGCTCGCATGCGCCGCAAAGTTCAGCAGCCTGCCCCTCCAGAAGCCGAAGCGCATGGCCAGGCCGTTCACCGCCAGGATGGCCTTGGGCGCCCGGACCGAGCCATGCGCGGTCCGAAGCGTGATCGTCGGGCCGAAATCCGCCTCCAGCACCGGGCAATTCTCGTAAAGCGTGACGTTTTCCGGCAGGGTGTCGCCCAGCCCCCGGTTCAGTGCCGCCGGGTTCAGAAGCACCGTGCCGGGCGTATAGACCGAGGCCGCGAAGTGCCGCGTGCCCAGGCGCCGGGCGGTTTCCCCGGCATCCAGCCATTCGTAAGGCTCGCCCAGCCGCTTCAACTCCTCGACCGTGGGCCGCAGGATCTGCTCGGCGCCGCGCTCCGAGCTCGCGGTATGGTATTTGCCGTCCTCGCTCCAGTCGCAGTCGATGCCGTGGCGCTGCACGCTTTCGCGCAGCGAGGCGATCCCCGCGCGGGCAAGGCGCAGATAGGCCCGGCCCTTGGCCAGTTCCTCGAGCGACGAGCCGACATTATGCGGCAGGTCGATGGCAAAGCCCGAATTGCGGCCGGAGGCCCCTTCGCCCAGCTGCTGCGCGTCGAACACCACGATCTTCGCATGGGGGCGCAACTCGGCCAGACGGCGCGCCGCACCCAGCCCGGCATAGCCCGCGCCGATCACCACGACATCGGCGGTGATGTCTTTGGACAGCGACGGCCTGGGTTGGCGCGGCGGCAAAAGCGCGGACCAGCCATTGGTGCGGTCGTCCTTGGGAAGCAGCGAGATCCGCGTCATGCAGCCGCCTCTGTGGCCCAGCTTGCAGGCTGGAGGCTGTAGAACACCAGCGCATCCTCCGAGACATAGCGCACCTCCGTGCCGGCGGGCAGCCAGATCGTGTCCATGGGCCCGGCTTCCAGCCGGCCTTGCGGCGTTTCGACCGCGAATGTCCCCGAGATGACCAGGATCAGCTCGTCGTATTTGACCTGCCAGGGAATGTCCGCATCCCGGAACCTCGCGAAGCCGCCCGCAAGCTCGCTGCGATCCGCAAGGCCGGCGACCTCCGCGACCTCGGCCATCGCGGGATAGGCGAAACGCGGCTGGAAACGCAGGTCGGAAAAGCGGTTCAGGCGCGCCGGCGCCTTGTCGGCATTCGTCATCTTTCTCTTCCCCACGGTCATGCCATCTGTTCTGGTGCAGAAAGGAATCGTCCAACGCCATACAGTGGTGTATTGGAAGATACAGACGTGTATGGAGCAGTCAATGAAAAAGCGCCAGCTGATAGAGCGTGTCAGCAAGGAAGCCGAGGAGGATCATGCCCAGCCCCGGCTGACACGCGCGGACTGGCTGGAAAAAGCCCTGGAAATGCTGATCCAGAACGGCATCGACGCGGTCAGGATCACCCGGCTTGCGGATCTGCTGGGGGTGACGCGCGGCAGCTTCTACTGGCACTTTGCCGACCGCAACGAATTGCTGGAGGCCATGCTGGACGTGTGGCAGCAGTCCAACACGGCCAGCGTCATTCAGGCCGCGACTGCGCCGGGCACGCTTCAGGACCGCATCCTGGCCCTGTTCATCTGCTGGTTGGATCCCGAACTGTTCGATCCGCGGCTCGACTTCGCCGTGCGCGACTGGGCGCGGGGCGATGCCGCGCTTCAGGCGGTCATCGCGCAATCGGACCAGCAGCGGATGGACGCGCTGATCGCCATGTTCGCGGCCCATGGCTTTGCCGAACGCCAGGCGATCATCCGGGCGCGCAACTTCTATTATACGCAGATGGGATATTACGCGCTGAACGTGCGAGAGCCCCTGTCGGTCCGGCTGTCCTATGTCGCCACCTATTTCGAGACCTATACCGACGAAAAGCTGGACCCGCAGGCAGAGGCTGATTTTCGCCAGAAGGTCATCGCGCGAAAAGAGCTGTGGGGCGACGAACGCATACCTGCTCGTTGATCAAGCCGATGCATGCGCTTGGCTCGGTTCAGGCCATCAGCCGCCCCTCCTGACCGGTCGGGATCGCCAACCTGACCGCCTTTGGATTCCCGCCACGTCTTCGCCTATTATAAGAATTTCCACGGAGCCGTCGGCCACCAAGACAGGCTGGACGAGCAGATGGGTGTTCCCGAAACCCTTCTCAAACGGCGAAAGGAGATCAACACCAGGACCGTCGAAAAGCGCCGCTGGCTGCATCGGCAGACCGCGGCATAGGCTGAACCCCCAACGAGCCAGACCGTCGAGCGCCAGCAGCCGATCGAGAACGAATTCGATTTCGGCGAGCCCGCCGAGGACACGGATAAGGACATCGCCCGCAGCAGCCGCATGACCCGCAGGATGCTGAGCGTCGCCCGACAGGCCTCCATGGACAAAGGCGACGGCATCGAACTCTAGGAGGACGTCATGGCGAAATCACCCCGCAAGAAGCGCCTCTCGGTTTATCTGGAGCCGGAGATCATGCAGGCGCTGGCCGCCCATGCCGCGCGGCGCAACCAGTCCCTGTCGCTGATCGCCGAGGCCGGGATCGCCTCCTTCCTGTCCCCCGACGCCGCCGAGCGCCAGGAGGCGGCGCTGATCCGCCGCCTCGACCAGATGGACCGCCACCTGACCCGGCTGGAGCGCGATCTCGGCATCGCCGTCGAGACGCTCGCAGTCTTCATCCGCTTCTGGCTCACCACCAGCCCGCCCCTGCCCGAACCCGCCCAACAGGCCGCCCGCGCCAGCGCCGCAAAGCGCTACGACGCTTTCGTCACCACGCTTGGGCGCCGACTGGTGCAGGGGCCGAAACTCAGGCAGGAGTTTGCGGAGGAGGTGGAGAAAGCGCCGTAGCCCTTACCTCTCGGATGAGAAGTTCGCCTTGAGATAGGCCAGGATCAGCGCCTTGGTTTCCGGCTCGGGCTCGACCATGCCCTGCGCCTCGACCATCCAGCGCCACAGCTCGTCCCAGCGGTGGTCGGTGACGCGCTGCTGCTTGATGATCTCGGTCGAATGGCAGGCGACGCATTGGTAATAGGTCTCCTCGGCGCCCGCGCCGTCGGGCAGGCCGCCGAATTCCTCGTTCCCCGCCCGCGCCTCGCCCGCATCCGCCTTGGCACGGATCGCCGTCATCGGGTCGAGCGGGTTCGCGCCGGCGGGCCGGCCCGCCAGCGCCTGCATCGGGTCAAGCCTGGCCTCGGCCACGGCCAGCCCGGCGCCAAGCACCAGCACGGCCAGGGTCGCAGCCACGGTCGTCAGAATAATGCGCATCGCCATCACCCCTCACCCGACCGCGACCAGCGCGATGCGGTGCTGGATGTTGTTGGCATAGCCGCGCGGGTTCCAGACCGGCGACAGCGGCGGCTGGCCGATGCCGTCCTGGTCGGTGGCCCGCGCCCAGACCTCGTAATAGCCATGCTGCGGCAGGGTCAGCGTCGCGCGCCAGCGCTGCCAGGCAAAGCGGTTCGCCGCCGGCTCCAGTTCCGCGTCCTGCCAGGTCTGGCCGAAATCCAGCGAGACATGCACCGCGGCCACGTCGCCCTTGCCGCACCAGGCATGGCCGCGGACCTCGACCGCCTCGCCCGCCTTCACCTCGGCGCCGGTCTGCGGGAAGGTGACGATGGACTTCACCGGCATCTCGGTCAGCACCACCATGTCCTCCTCGGGCACCTCGGTGCCGGGGGCGACCGGATAGGCCGGGATGCGATAGGAATCGCCGGTCATCTTGGCGCCGTCATGTTCCCTGTCGCGGACCCGGATGCGGTCGAGGTATTTCTGCGAGGCCGAGGCCGGATAGCCCGGCACCACCAGCCGCAGCGGAAAGCCGTGCAGCGCCGGCAAGGGTTCGCCGTTCATCGCCCAGGCGATGACCGCGTCCTCCTCCAGCGCCTTTTCGATCGGCACCCCGCGCGAGATCACCTCCTTCTCCTCGTCGCCGCTCAGATGCACGTCGTTGCCGTAATGCCCGGTATAGACGGCGCTTTCCTTGACGCCCGCCGCCTTCAGCACGTCGGCCAGCCGCACGCCGGTCCATTCCGGGCAGCCGACCGCGCCGACGGTCCATTGGTTGCCCGAGGTTCCGGGCTGGAAGAAGGCCCGGCCGTTGCCGCCGCATTCGATCACCAGCCGGCGGGTGACGGTCTCGAAGCGCGACTTCAGATCGTCGATGGTCAGCTCCAGCGGGGTCTCGACCTCGCCGTCCACGGTCAGCACCCAGCCCTCGGCATCCTGGTCCAGCGCCGTCTGCGGCACGAGGCCGTTCATGCGGATGAACAGCCGCTCATAGGGGGTGACGTCGTCGTCCAGCAGATGCGCCGGGGTCTCCGCGTTCAGCGGCCGGTCGCCCAGCACGATGAGCCCCTGCTTGCCGGCCATCAGGTCCAGGCCGGTATCCTGGGCCAGGGCGGCGGGCACGAAGCCGGCGGGCAGGTTGCGCTCGAACGGGACGGCCATGCCCAGCATGGCGCCAAGCGCGGACAGCCCCGTCGTTTTCAGAAAGCGGCGCCGCGATCCGCTCGGGGCCTCGGCATCCTGCGGGATCGAGGTGGAATCGGTTCTATCGGACATGGGTTTCCTCCGTGGCTTGGTGCGCTTTGCGCGCAACCGGCTGTCCGCAAGGCCCTCCTCCAGGACGCGCCTTGCAACTTCATTTCGGGAAAGCATTGCCCATCGGCAAAGCCATAACAACAGCAACTCGTTGTGTTTATTAGAATATATCGGAGACACCTGAGGGCATCGAGCTGCATCGCCGCCACCAACAGCGAGATCGCCCGCTCACTCGATCATGGGCAGGAGCTGGTCGATGGATTTCTTGGCGTCGCCGTAGAACATGCGGGTGTTTTCCTTGTAGAACAGCGGGTTCTCGATGCCCGAATAGCCGGTGCCCTGGCCGCGCTTGGAGACGAACACCTGCTTGGCCTTCCACACCTCCAGCACCGGCATGCCCGCGATCGGCGAGTTCGGATCCTCCTGCGCCGCCGGGTTCACGATGTCGTTCGAGCCGATCACGATCGCCACGTCGGTCGAGGGGAAATCCTCGTTGATCTCGTCCATCTCCAGCACGATGTCGTAGGGCACCTTGGCCTCGGCCAGAAGCACGTTCATGTGCCCCGGCAGGCGCCCCGCCACCGGGTGGATGGCAAAGCGCACGTTCTTGCCGCGCGCCCGCAGCTTGCGCGTCAGCTCGCTGACCGATTGCTGCGCCTGCGCCACCGCCATGCCGTAGCCCGGCACGATGACGATCTCGTCCGCCTCGTTCAGCGCCGCCGCCACGCCGTCGGCGTCGATCGCCACCTGCTCGCCCTCGATCTCCATCGCCGGGCCCGCCTCGCCGCCGAAGCCGCCCAGGATCACGCTGACGAAGTTGCGGTTCATCGCCTTGCACATGATGTAGCTCAGGATCGCACCCGAGGAGCCGACCAGCGCGCCCACCACGATCAGGAGGTCGTTGCCCAGGGTGAAGCCGATCGCCGCCGCCGCCCAGCCGGAATAGCTGTTCAGCATCGACACCACCACCGGCATGTCGGCGCCGCCGATGCCCATGATCAGGTGATAGCCGATGAAGAAGGCCAGAAGCGTGATCAGCACCAGCCACAGCACCGGCGCCCCGGCAGTGCAGTAAAGGATCACCGACAAGAGCGACAGCGCCGCCGCAGCCGCGTTCAGCATGTGCCCGCCCGGCAGCTTGCGGGGCTTGCCGTCGATCTTGCCGGCGAGCTTGCCGAAGGCCACGATCGAGCCGGTGAAGGTCACCGCGCCGATGAAGATCCCCAGCGCCACCTCGACCTTGAGCATGGCGATCTCGGCCGGGGTCTTGTGCGCCAGCACGGCGGCGAAGCCGTGGAACTCGGCCGCCGCGTCGGCGGCGCGGGCGCGCAGCACCCGCGAGAGCTCGAACTGGGCGTTGAAGCCGATCAGCACCGCGGCCAGGCCGACCAGGCTGTGCATGGCCGCGACCAGCTGCGGCATCTCGGTCATCTGCACCCGCTTGGCCACGACCCAGCCGATGGCGCCGCCGATGGCCAGCATGACCAGCGTCAGCCCCCAGTTGCCGTAGCCCGGCCCGATCAGCGTCGCGACCACCGCCAGCGCCATGGCCGCGATGCCGTACCAGACCGCGCGCTTGGCGCTTTCCTGGCCGGAAAGCCCGCCCAGGGACAGGATGAACAGCACGGCCGCGACCACATAGGCGGCGGTGGTGAATCCGTATTCCATGCGCCCTCTCCCCTTACGACTTCTGGAACATGGCGAGCATCCGGCGCGTGACCAGGAAGCCGCCGAAGATGTTGACGCCCGCCATCAGCACCGACAGCGCCGCCAGGAACACCACCAGCCAGCCGCCCGAGCCGATCTGCAGGAGCGCGCCGACGATGATGATCGACGAGATCGCGTTGGTGATCGCCATCAGGGGCGTGTGCAGCGAATGGCTGACGTTCCAGATCACCTGGAAACCGACGAAGACCGCCAGCACGAAGACGATGAAATGCGACAGGAAGCTCGCGGGCGCGAACAGCCCCACCAGCAGCATCGCCGCCGCGCCCGCGCCGAGCAGCGTGACCTGGCTGCGGGTCTGGGCGCGGAAGGCGGCGATCTCCTGCGCGCGCCGCTCCTCGGGGGTCGGCTCCCTGGGCTTCTCGCGCGGCTTCTGGGCGGCGATGGCCGCGACCCTGGGCGGCGGCGGCGGCCAGGTCACGTCGCCGTCATGGGCGACGGTCGAGCCGCGGATCACGTCGTCCTCCATGTTCTGCACGATGACGCCGTCCTTGCCCGGCGTCAGGTCCGAGAGCATGTGGCGGATGTTGTTGCCGTAAAGCTCCGAGGCTTGCGCGCCCATCCTCGACGGGAAGTCGGTATAGCCGATGATCACCACGCCGTTTTCCGTGACGATGCGCTCGTCCGGCACGGTCAGCTCGCAATTGCCGCCGCGCTCGGCCGCCAGGTCGACGATGACCGAGCCGGTCTTCATCGCCGCGACCATGTCGCGGGTCCAGAGCTTCGGCGCATCGCGGCCGGGGATCAGCGCCGTGGTGATGACGATGTCCATCCCGGGCGCCAGTTCGCGGAACTTCTCGAGCTGCTTTTCCCGGAACTCGGGGCTCGAGGGCGCGGCATAGCCGCCGGTCGCGGCCCCGTCCTGCACCTGGTCCTGGAAGTCCAGGTAGACGAATTCCGCGCCCATCGATTCGATCTGCTCGGCCACCTCGGGGCGCACGTCGAAGGCATGGACCTGCGCGCCCAGGCTGACCGCCGCGCCGATGGCGGCAAGCCCGGCGACGCCCGCGCCCACCACCAGCACCTTGGCCGGCGGCACCTTGCCCGCCGCCGTCACCTGGCCGGTGAAGAAGCGGCCGAAGTTGTTCGCCGCCTCGATCACCGCCCGGTAGCCGGCGATATTGGCCATCGAGGACAGCGCGTCCATCTTCTGCGCGCGGCTGATGCGCGGCACCATGTCCATGGCGATGGCGGTGACGCCCTGCTCGCGCGCCAGCTCCAGGAGGTCGGGGTTCTGCGCCGGCCAGAAATGCGAGATCAGGGTCTGCCCGCGCCGCATCTGCCGCAGCTCGGCCTCGCTCGGCGGCCGGACCTTGACCACCACCTCCACCGCCCCGACCAGCGCCGCGGCATTGGGATGCACGGTGACGCCCGCCGCCTCGTAGGCCGCATCCGAAAACCCCGCACGAACCCCCGCGCCAGTCTCGACATGCACGTCATGCCCCAGCTTGCGCAGATGCCCCGCAGAGGACGGAGTGATGGCGACCCGAGCCTCCCCCTCAAAAATCTCCTTCAATCCGCCGATCTTCACCAGGCCACCTCCCTACTGGCTTGCGTATTGCCCCTTGCATCTACCCGATGAAGAAATCCTGACTGGTCAGACCTGATCGAGCGCAGCAATCTTTGCCCTGATATCGTTGCCTCTTGCCGCTGGTTCGGAAACCTTCCTGGAAATTTCCGTGACCGCATCAATCGATGCAGGCTCCATCTCTATCATGAGGTCTTTTGCGTCGATCTGTTCGCCCGGTCTGACGTGGAGGGTCTTGATCAGGCCGGCTCTGTCGGCGTGGATGGCGGTTTCCATCTTCATCGCCTCGATGGTCAGCAGCAGGTCGCCGGGGTTGACCTTCTGCCCCTGCGTCACCGCGACCGAGGCGACGACGCCGGGCATGGGGGCGCCGAGATGGCCCTCGTTCGTCGGATCGGCCTTGGGACGGGCGGCGGTCTGCGCCTTCACCAGCCGGTTCGGCACCCGGATCACCCGGGGCTGGCCGTTCAGCTCGAAGAAGACCTTGACCTCGCCCTTCTCGTCGGTCTCGCCCACGGTCTGCAGCCGGATCTCCAGCGTCTTGCCGGGGTCGATCTCGGCCTCGATCTCCTCGCCCGGCTCCATGCCGTAGAAGAAGGCCCGCGTCGGCAGAACCCGGACCGGGCCGTATTGCCGGTGCCGGCCCATGTAGTCCAAAAACACCTTGGGATACATCAGGTAGCCGTTCAGGTCCTCGTCGTCGACCGCCTTGCCTTCCAGCTGGCGGACCAGCTCGGCGCGGGCGGCCGCGATGTCGACCGGCGGCATGGCCGCGCCGGGGCGGGCGGTCAGCGGCGCCTCGCCCTTCAGCACCTTCCCTTGCAAGGCCTCGGGCCAGCCGCCGGGGGGCTGGCCCAGGTTGCCGCGCATCATGTCGACCACCGAATCGGGGAAGGCGACCTCGACCGCCGGGTCCTCGACCTGCGCCCGCGAAAGCCCCTGCGCCACCATCACCAGCGCCATGTCGCCCACCACCTTGGAACTGGGCGTGACCTTGACGATGTCGCCGAACATCCGGTTCACCTCGGCATAGGCCTGGGCGACCTCGTGCCAGCGCTCCTCGAGCCCGAGCGAGCGCGCCTGCGCCTTGAGGTTGGTGAACTGGCCGCCGGGCATCTCGTGCAGCCAGACCTCCGAGGCCGGGGCCTGCAAGCCGCTCTCGAAGGCGGCGTAATGCTCGCGCACCGCCTCCCAGTAGTTCGAGATCCGGCGGATCGCCTCGATGTCCAGCCCGGTGTCGCGGTCGGTGTGGCGCAGCGCCTCGACCACCGAGCCCAGGCAGGGCTGCGAGGTATTGCCCGAGAGCGCATCCATGGCGCAATCCACCGCATCCACCCCGGCCTCGGCCGCGGCCAGGATCGAGGCACCGCTGAGCCCGCCGGTGTCATGGGTGTGGAAATGCACCGGCAGGCCGATCTCTTGCTTCAGCGCGCGGACCAGGATGGCGGCCGAGGCGGGCTTCAAGAGCCCGGCCATGTCCTTGAGGCCAAGGATATGCGCGCCGGCATCGCTGAGCTCGCGCGCCATCCTGAGGTAATATTGCAGGTCGTATTTCGCGCGCGCGGGATCGAGCAGGTCGCCGGTATAGCAGATCGTGCCCTCGCAGATCTTGCCGCTCTCGATCACCGCATCCATGGCGACGCGCATGTTCGGGGTCCAGTTCAGGCTGTCGAAGACCCGGAACACGTCGACCCCGGTCCTGGCCGCCTGGGCGACGAAGCTTTGCACCACGTTGTCGGGATAGTTGGTGTAGCCGACGCCGTTGCTGGCCCGCAGCAGCATCTGCGTCATCAGGTTCGGCATGCGGGCGCGGATGTCGCGCAGCCGCTGCCAGGGGCATTCCTGCAGGAAGCGATAGGCGACGTCGAAGGTCGCCCCGCCCCAGCATTCGACCGAGAACAGGCCGGGCAGGTTCGCGGCGTAAGAGGGCGCCACCCGGATCATGTCGATCGAGCGCATGCGCGTGGCCAGCAGCGACTGGTGCCCGTCGCGCATCGAGGTGTCGGTGATCAAGAGCCGCCTCTCGCCCAGCATCCAGTCGGCGACGGCCTTGGCGCCCTTTTGCTCCAGCAGCTGGCGGGTGCCGGGGGCGGGCTCGGCCGCCGGATCGGCCTGGGGCCGGGGCGGCACCGGGATGCGGGCCTCGGCCGGCGGGCGGGGGCGGCCGGCGGTCTCGGGATGGCCGTTCACGGTGATGTCGGCCAGGTAGACCAAGAGCTTCGTCGCCCGGTCGCGGCGCTTGCGGAACGCGAACAGGTCCGGCGTGGTGTCGATGAACTTGGTGGTATAGGTGTCGTCGAGGAAGGTCGGGTGCTTCAAGAGGTTGATGACGAATTCGATGTTCGTCGCCACGCCGCGCACCCGGAACTCGCGCAGCGCCCGGTCCATGCGCGCGATGGCCTTTTCCGGGGTCTGGGCATGGGCCGTGACCTTGACCAGCAGGCTGTCGTAATAGCGGGTGATGACGCCGCCGGAATAGGCGGTGCCGCCGTCCAGGCGAATGCCGTTGCCGGTGGCCGAGCGATAGGCGGTGATGCGGCCGTAGTCGGGGATGAAGCTGTTCAGCGGATCCTCGGTCGTGACCCGGCATTGCAGGGCGTGGCCGTTCAGGTGCACGTCCTCCTGCCGGGCGACGCCGGTGGCCTGCGCCAGCGTCGCGCCCTCGGCGACCAAGATCTGGGACTGCACGATGTCGATGCCGGTGACCTCCTCGGTCACGGTATGCTCGACCTGGACGCGCGGGTTCACCTCGATGAAGTAGAAGGCCTGGCTGTCCATATCCATCAGGAACTCGACGGTGCCGGCGTTCCGGTAGCCGACGGCGCGGCCGATCTTCAGCGCCAGGCCGCAGACTTCCTGGCGCTGTGCCTCGGTCAGGTAGGGCGCCGGGGCGCGCTCGACCACCTTCTGGTTGCGCCGCTGCACGGTGCAGTCGCGCTCATAGAGATGGTAGAGCCCGCCATGGCTGTCGCCCAAGAGCTGCACCTCGACATGGCGGGCGCGCAGGATCATCTTTTCCAGGTAGCCCTCGCCATTGCCGAAGGCGGCCTCGGCCTCGCGCCGTCCCTCGCGCACCTTCTCGGGCAGCTCCTCGGGGGTCATGATCGGGCGCATGCCGCGCCCGCCGCCGCCCCAGCTGGCTTTCAGCATCAGGGGATAGCCGATCCCGGCCGCCTCGCGCCTGATCGCGTCGAAATCCTCGCCCAGCACCGCGGTCGCCGGGATCACCGGCACCCCGGCCGCGATGGCCACGCGCCGGGCGCTGGCCTTGTCGCCGAGCGCGCGCATGGTGTCCGAGGAAGGCCCGATGAAGGCGATGCCGGCGGCCTGGCAGGCATCGACGAAATCGGGGTTCTCGCTGAGCAGCCCATAGCCCGGATGGATCGCATCGGCGCCGGATTCCCTGGCCACCCGGATGATCTCGGCGATGCTGAGATAGGCCGCCACCGGCCCCAGCCCGCCGCCGATGCGGTAGGCCTCGTCCGCCTTGAAGCGGTGCAGGCTCAGCTTGTCTTCCTCGGCATAGACCGCGACCGTCTTCTTGCCCAACTCGTTCGCAGCCCGCATCACGCGGATCGCTATCTCACCACGGTTCGCTACCAAGATCTTTCGGAACATCATCCGCATCAGCGATGCCTTCAGCCAATCAGGTGGACGCCGGCCAGAACGAAACCGGCCAGGAAAATGGTCTCGACCACGACGAGGCCGATTGCGGTGCCGCCGACCTCCATCATGCGCACCAGCGACGTCTTGATACCCACGGCAGCGATCGCCGCCAGCAAGGCCCAGCGGCTGAGTTGCTCGGCCAGGTATGAGACCGATACGGGGATGAACCCGAAGGAGTTCAGCCCGGCCAGCACCAGAAACCAGATGACGAAGGACGGCAGCAGGGGCGGCCTGGTGCCGCCCGGCGCATCGGCATCCAGCCTGCCGGCGCGGATCGCCAGGGAAAAGACCAGCACCACGGGCGCCAGCATCGAGACCCGGATGAGCTTGACCACGGTCGCCGTCTCGCCGACCTCGGGGCTGACAGAGAAGCCTGCCCCGACCACCTGCGCAACATCGTGAATCGTCCCGCCGAGAAAGACACCCGATTCCAACGGCGTGAAGCCGAACCAGGACGACAGCGGCGGATAGGCGATCATGGCGATGGTAGACAGCACCGTCACAGCCATCACGGTAAAGGCCAGATTGCGTTCGGATTTGTCGGTTTTCGGCAGGACAGCCGCAATGGCCATGGCGGCGGAAGCGCCACAGATCGCCACTGCGCCGCCGGAAAGCAGTGCCATGCGCCAACCCCTGCCGAAGAACCTGGCCGCCACCATTCCGAACAGGATCGTCGCGGCCACGCCGCCGATGACCAGCAGGATCATCACGCCGCCGAGTTCCGTCAGCATGTCGACCGAAATGCGCGCCCCGAGCAGTGCGACACCCAGCCGCAATACCGTGCGGGCCGAATATTCGATCCCCGACTTGGTGCGCGTGCCTTCCTCGGCCAGGAAGTTCAGGGCCAGCCCCATCAGCAAGGCCAGCAGCATGGCAGGGGCGCCGTAATGGTCGGACAGGAACTGCGCCGTGACCGCCACGAGCAGCGAGACGGCAATGCCGGGAAACAGCTTCGCCCCGGTCTGCTTCCACCGTCCCGCGCGCCCTGATGATCGCGCTTCGTTTACTGATTCTACCATTTGGATTGGATCCGAGCATCAAATGAGGAGTAACCGCCGGACGCAATGTCCTACGGCGCGTCCGTCACTAACGGCATGTGCCGCCGCCTTTTGGCCGCACGAAGCGGCAGGAAGAGAACGATGGAGCCAAGGGCATCCGCCAGCCCCGCCACGGCAGGGCTAGCGTTCGTCAATGATCGCTCAGGCGCTGCGATAGAGCTTGGTCATCGAGAATTCGCGATGGCCCAGGGCCTCGGCAGCCGTCATGCGGCCATTCGCCGTGCGGATGATCATTTCGATCAGCGCATCGCCCGCCTGGTCGATGGTCATCTCGCGCGTCAGCACGCCGGTCACGTCCACGTCGATATGTTCGGACATGGTGCGCAGGGTGCGCGGGTTGCCCGAGATCTTGATGACCGGAACGATGGGGTTGCCGACCACGTTGCCCTGCCCGGTGGGGAAGGTGTGGATGACATAGCCGCCCGCCGCCATCAACGTGACGCATTCCGCCGCCGCGGAAGAGCTGTCCATGAAATAGAGGCCCGGCCCCTTGGACGGCGTTTCGGCAGGCCCCATGGCGTCGATATAAGTCGAGGTGCGCCCGATCTTTTCCAGGTTCCCGAGCGCCTTTTCCTCGATGGTGGTCAGGCCGCCAAGAATGTTGCCCTTGGTCGGCTGGCTGTCAGAAAGGTCGTCGGTCTGGTGGGCGAAGATCACGTCGTCCGAGTAGGCCTGCCAGATCTTCTTGAACTTGGCGGCCGCTTCGGGATTGGCGGCGCGCTTTTCGCAGATATGCTCGGCCCCGGTGATTTCCGAGGTCTCGCCGAAGCAGCCATAGATGCCCTGCGGCAAGAGCTTGTCATACATGTTGCCGACCGTCGGGCAGGAGGACAGGCCGGTGGTCGTGTCGCTTTCGCCGCATTTGGTCGAGATCCACAGGTCCGAGATCGGGCAGTCTTCCTTTTGCAGTTCGGACGCCCAGTGGACATATTCCTTGGCCTTCCAGCCTGCCTGGCGGATGGTTTCGAAATCGCCCTTCTGCTCGATCGAGAAGCCGGTGACGGGCTTGCCGGTCTTGGCGATGCCGTCGACGATCACCTGCGTCCATTCCGGCTCGATCCCGATCACCACCACCGCGGCGACGTTGGGGTTCGCGCCGGTGCCGATGATGGTGCGGAAGTGCAGCTCCAGATCCTCGCCGAATTGCAGGCGGCCATAGGCGTGCGGGATGGCCAGCGTGCCCTTGACGTTGTTGGCCACCGCCTCGCAGGCCGCGTTCGAGATGTCATCGACCGGCAGGATCAGGACGTGGTTGCGCACGCCGACGCGGCCATTCTCGCGACGCCATGCCTTGACGGTCGCATTGCTGAAATCAAGAGCCATGACTTACCACCGTTTCGTTTTGCAGTTGTGGGTATGGACGTGGCCGCCAACCTCGGCATCGCCGACCATCTTGCCGATGTCCTCGTGATACTTGATGACCGTATCGCCGGCCTTCAGCGCCTTCAGCGCCACCTTGTGGCCGATAGGAATGTCGGCCTTGGCGGTCAGGCGAAAGTCCGAGTTGTCGGACGTCACGACGCACAGCATCTCGGTGCCCGCCTTCAAATCCTCGACCACGACGACACCAACGTTGTCCGCATGATCGTGGACAAGAAGTTGTGGAATATTCCTCAAGTGCCCCTCCTCTGGATAGCAGCATGAATCTACGAGGCAACAATTATCATATACATGACATCTTATACAAGACTTATTTCATGATTTCTTGTGCGACACGCAGCCCGCATGATAGGTGTGGGCAAACCTGAAGGACCCGGACATGGCCGCACCCCTCTACCAGAAAGTGATCGACAGAATCGTGGCGCAGATCTCGTCTGGCGAGTTATTGCCGGGCTCGATGCTGCCAAGCGAGATGCAGATCGCCGCCGAGACGGGCGTGTCGCAGGGAACCGCGCGCAAGTCGCTGATGATGCTGGAGCAGCATGGCATCGTCCGGCGCGAACAGGGGCGTGGCACCTTCGTCACGGCCCGGACACCGGACAGTTCGTTGTTCAATTTTTTTCGCTTGCGGCAGCCGGACGGGCAGATGATCCGCCCCGAACTGGTCAGCGAGGTGGTGACGAACCGCCGCGCCCTGGCGGCTGAGCGCAAGGGGTTGGATGGCGAGCCGAAGAACGTCTATGAGATCCGTCGCGTGCGCAGCCTCAAAGGCGTGCCCAGCGTGCTGGAAACGGCGGTAGTTTCGGCAAGCCGCTTTGTCGGCCTCGACCAGCGCGCACCGCTGCCGAACACGCTCTATGTACTGTATCAGCAGAACTACGGCTGCATCATCCTGCGCGCTGACGAATCGATTTCCGCGGTCCTGGCCGATGGCGAGTCCGCCGCGGCCCTGAATGTCGGCACCGGGACGCCGCTGCTCTGCGTGGACCGCGTGGCCTTCGACATCATGGGACGTCCGGTCGAGCGGAGGCGCAGCCTGTGCCGGACCGACAGCCTGGCCTATCAGGTGTCGCTGACCTGAGGCGGGCAAGGGACGAAAAATGGCCGGGACATCGCCCGGCCATTTGCGCTTCGGGGGAAGCGTCCCTCAATCGGCGTCGACGAATTCGGCCAGCGCCGTGTTTTCCTTTACGCCCTGCAGATAGCTGGGGTCGATATAGCCTTCGGCCTCGGGCGCCTGCGGGATGGTGCCGACACTCGTCATGAACTCGCCGATGCGCGTCATCCAGCCATCGACCTCCGATGCGCCGCCTTCCCGCGCCATAAGCGCAAGCTGTTCGTCCAGGGTGAAGGTCGGCCGCAGTTCGAATTCGGCCTTCGCGCCGGCGTCCGAGATCTCGACCCCGCCCTCCGAATAGAAATCGACCAGCATCTCCCTGGCCTCTTCCGGGTTGGCCTTGATCCAGCGAATGCTCTTCAGATAGACGGCCAGGAATTTCTGAACCGCCTCGGGGTTTTGCGAAGCGAAATCCTCGCGCACGACCAGCGCGCCGGGAACGATGGCGTCGGCATCGGCGCCGGAACACAGATAGTCGTATTCCGCACGTTCCTGCAGCGTATAGGTATTCGGCGCCCAAACCCCGGCAAAGCGGCCGTTGCCGCTGATCACGGCCGAGATGATCTGCGCCTGGGCCAAATTCACGAATTCGACCGAGGCCGGATCGATACCCCATTTCTCAAGGCAGGCGCGGGCGGTGAAATCTGCGGTCGAATTGGTCGTGACCAGCAGGCTTTTGATCACACCGGGATCGGCCTTCACCGCCTCGATGTCGGCCTTGGCGGTCATGATCGCGTTGGTGCGCGATTCGTCGTTGGTCAGGCCGATGGTCTTCAGCCCGAAGCGGGAGGCCCCCAGGATCGCGGGGACCGAGCCGGTGCCGCCGACATCCCAGTCCTTCGCCTGCGCGGCGGCAATCTGCGGCGCGCCCGCCGGGAAGGTGACGAATTCGGGCTCCAGCTCAACCTCGGACCACCAGCCCTTCTCGCTCGCCACATGGAAGGGCAGCGCCCAATAAAGCGATGGCTGATAGCTGACGCGGATCGCTTCGGCGCTGGCCGCCCCGCCTGCCATCGCCATGCCAAGGGCAAGGCCCGCGCAAATGCCGGTTCTCATGTTTTTCCTCCCAGGAACTTGTTTCCGTTATCGATTGGTTCTTGCTCAGGCGATTTCCATCGCCTTTTCCTGGCGCAGGCTGCGCCATATCTGGGTGCGCAGATGGACGAAGCTTTCCAGGTCCATCACGTCCTCGATCTTTTCGTGGTCGTCCCAGCGCTCGGCCTCGCGGATCGAGCGGATGTCGATGATTTCCTTCACCCGTCCCGGCTGGCGGGCCATGATCGCCACGCGGTCGGCCAGATACACGGCCTCCTCGACGGCATGGGTGATGAACATGACCGTGCGCGGGTTGCGCCGCGCCAAGCGCACCAGCTCCTCCTGCATGACGACGCGGGTCTGGGCGTCGAGCGCGCCGAAGGGTTCGTCCATCAGCAGAACCTCGGGGTCCAGCACATAGGCCCGCGCGATCGAGACGCGCTGCTGCATGCCCCCCGACAGTTGGTGGGGGAAGGCATCGGCATAGCCGGTCAGGTTCATCAGCGCCAGGATGCGGTCGATGCGTTCCCTGCGCTCGGCCCTGGGCACGCCCTTGTTGCGTAGGCCCAGCTCGATGTTCTCGCGCACCGTCTTCCAGGGCATCAGCGCGAATTGCTGGAACACCACGGCGCGGTCGGGGCCGGGCTTCGTCACCTTGACCCCGTCCACGCTGACCATGCCCGAGGTGGGGCGGTCGAACCCGGCGACAAAGCGCAGGCAGGTCGTCTTGCCGCAGCCCGAAGGGCCGACCACCGCCATGAATTCCTTGTCGGCGATTTCCAGCTCGACGCCCTTCAGCGCCTCGAAACCGTCCTGCTTGTTGCCATAGATGCGGCCGACATTGTCGAAGCGGATCGCTCCCATTCGTCCATTCCTTTCGAATTATGCTGAGAGACCACGGCGGCGCAGGATCGCTTCCTCGATCCGGCGCAGGACGACGTCGATGACAAGCCCGATGATGCCGATGCCGATCATCCCGGCCATGACCGTGGTGGTCGAAACGTTCCCCTGCCCCTGCACCATCATGTAGCCGATCCCGGTCGAGGCGACGATCAGCTCGGCCCCCACCAGCGACTGCCAGCCCAGCCCGGCCGAGATGCGCAGCCCGGCGATGATCGAGGGCACGGCCGAGGGCAGCAGGATCTCGGTGATCATCCGCCGGTCCGGGGTGCCCAGCATGCGCGCCGCCTCGATCAGGCGGGGGTCGGCGAATTTCGCGCCGCGATAGGCGTTGATCAGGCAGGGCGGGAAGGCGCCGGCAAAGATGATCATGATCGGCCCGCCGATGCCGGTGCCGAACCACAGCGCGGCAAAGGGCACCCAGGCGATCGGCGCGATGAAGCGGACCGCATCGAACAGCGGCGTCACGATGTCGTCGAGCAGCCGGAACCAACCCATGAGCAGGCCCAGCGGGATGCCGACCAGAACCGCCAGGCCGAAGCCGCCCGCAAAGCGCAGCATGCTGGCCCCCAGATGGTCGACCAGGGTGCCGCCGGCGAACCTGTGGTTCAGCAGATAGACGAAACGCTCGACCACGGCGGCGGGCGACGGCAGGAACAGGCTGGGGATAAGCCCCGAAAGGCTGAGCAATGTCCAGACCGCCAGGAAGCCGCCGAATCCGATCAGCCCCAGAACCACGGTGTTGTTGGTGTCGAAGATCCGCATGTCCCTCATTCCCCTGCCTGCGAGGCGGTATTCCACGAAAGCGCGCGACGCTCCGCGACGCCCAGGGCCGCGGTCATCAGCCAGCCGCAAAGCGTCACCACGATCATCCCGACCAGGATCATTCCGGGGTAAAGATCCTGCTGCGCCGCGTTCAGCACCCGGCCCAGCCCGGTCATCGCGCCGACCAGCTCGGCCGCGACCAGCGTGGTCCAGGACGCCTGCAGGGACAGCCGCAACCCGGTAAAGATCATCGGACTGGCGCCCGGCAACAGGATCTCGCGCACGAAGGTCAGGAAGGGCGTGCCCAGCATCTGCGCCGCCTCGATCAGGGTCTTGTCGAGGTTGCGCACGCCCGCATAGGCGTTGATGACCGAGGGCACGAAGGCGGCGAACCAGATCACCAGGATCTTGGCCATGTCACCCAGCCCCAGCCACAGGATGGCCAGCGGGATCCAGGCCAGCGGCGGGATCGGGCGGATGATCAGGAAGACCGGGTTGATCAGCGCCTCGGCCTTGCGGCTCCAGCCCATCCACAGGCCCAGGGGAACCCCGGTGCAGATCGCGACCAGAAAGCCCAGCGTGACCAGCGTGACCGAGCGCAGGACATGGTCGATCAGCACCCCATTGGCATAGCCGACGCCGGTGATCTGGCCGAAAGCCGCCCAGGTGTCCGCCGGCGAGGGAAACCGGCCCGGTGAGATCATCTGCGTCACCGAAGTCGCAACATACCAAAGGGCAAGAGCCGCGAATATGGTCGCGCCACCCACCACTGCCTTGCGTGACATCCTCGTCCTCCCTTAGCTATGTAAGCGGTTACATAGATGCCTGGGACAGTCAATCTTTTTCCAATCCGGCCGCGTCAAAAGACGCGCGAGATCCAGAAGAGATCAAGGAGATCCAATATTTTATCGTTTGTTATAAGCATGTTGCATCGGGACGTGCCTTGGGTCGGCCCAGTGCGGGGTTTTCGTGGCAGGGCATTACGCCTTGGCGAATCGCCTTCGCGCCGCCGGCGGCGCATGGGTGCCCCGCGCAACGATCTCGGTCGGCAAAAGCACGCTTTCGCCGCGCTTGCCCTCGATAAGCTGCTGCAGCAGGGCGGCCGCCTGCTCGCCCATGCGGGTATGCGGAACCCGCACGGTCGTCAGTTCGGGAAAGGTGATCGAGGCGATGTCGATGTCGTCGAAGCCGGTGATCGTCACGTCCCTGGGCACGCGCAACCCCATGCGATGCGCAGCGCGCAGGGCGCCGGCAGCAAGCACGTCGTTGCCGCAAATGACGGCGGTGATGCTGCGATCCGCCATCAGCTCCGCAAAGGCCCTTGCACCGCTTTCCAAGCCGTATGGCACCTCGGCCACTCCGCGGAAGGCAAGCCCCTCGCCCGCCAGCAGGTCGCGGGCGCCCTCCAGTCGTCCCCTGGCCCGGTCGTTGCCCTGGGTCAGCCCCGAGATCATCGCGACGTTCCTGTGGCCCAGGTCCAGAACCATGCGCACCATCGCAGCCATGCCTGCCACGTTGTCGAAGCCCGCGTAAGGGTGCGAATCACCGCAGGCCCAGGCCAGCACGTAAGGCACCTTGCGGATGGCCAGCCATTCATAGATCGCGGGATCGTGATCGAAACCGACCAGCAGCAAACCATCCGCTCCCCGCGCGACCAGGGCCTCGATCTGCTGCTTTTCGCGTTCCGGGTCATAGCCGCAAGAGGCGACAAGCAGCGCGAACTTTCCCGGCGAAAGCGAGCGTTCGAAGGCGTCGATCCCATGCGCGAAGACCGCGTTCTCCAGCGTCGGGATCACTGCGCCGATAATGCCCGTCCGCCGCGACGCCAAGGCACGGGCGCCGAAATTCGGGGAATAGTTCAGGGCGCGAATCGCCTCCATGACCTTTTCCCGCGTCGCCGGCACCACGCGGTCGGGGGCGTTCAGGCAGCGCGAGACGGTCGCGGTGGACACGCCCGCAAGCGCCGCCACATCGTCCACCGTCGCATGCACCGTTTTCTCGCTCACAACCTGTCCTCGCTGGATCTGCGCTTCGGCAGCCACTTTCGCAGCAAGCGAATAATTTGACCAGAACCGTTGAGAAAAGCTTGCATCACCCAAATGAAAGCGCTTACATCACGCCATGGCCAAGAGGAGGACGCTTCGCAACCGGCTCGATCAGAGCCGTCGAAGCACAAGGCCGATCACGAGAACCCGGAGAATTTCATGGCTCTGCACTATCTGAAGAAAGCGCCGAAGACCGCGACCACCGACGCCGGCGAGACCCGCGAGATCGTCCAGAAGATCCTTGGCGACATCGAGCAGGGCGGCGAGGCAGCCGCCCGCAAATACGCGCTCGAGCTGGACAAATACGACGGCAACATCGTCCTGACGCGGGACGAGATCGAGGCAGCCAAGGCCAAGGTTCCGCAAAAGCTGCAGGACGACATCAAGTTCGCCCATGACAACGTCCGCCGCTTTGCCGAGGCGCAACGCGATTCGCTGCGCGACTTCTCGCTGGAGCTGGTGCCGGGCCTGACCACCGGGCAGCGCAGCATCCCCTGCCGTTCGGTCGGCTGCTACGTGCCGGGCGGGCGCTACAGCCATGTCGCCTCGGCGATCATGACGGTCACGACGGCCAAGGTCGCGGGTTGCCAGCACGTCACCGCCTGCTCGCCCCCGCGTCCCGGCGTCGGCATCAATCCGGCGATCGTCTATACTGCCGATCTGTGCGGGGCGGATCGCATCCTGGCGCTTGGCGGCGTGCAGGGCATCGCCGCCATGGCCTTCGGCCTTTTCGATTGCCCCCCGGCCGACATCCTGGTCGGTCCCGGCAACCAGTTCGTGGCCGAGGCCAAGCGCATCCTGTTCGGCCGCGTCGGCATCGACATGTTCGCCGGCCCGACCGACAGCCTGATCCTGGCCGATGCCAGCGCCGATCCGCTGGTGGTCGCCGCCGACCTCGTGGGCCAGGCCGAGCATGGCTACAACTCGCCCGTCTGGCTCGTCACCGACGATGAAAAGCTTGCACAAGCCGTCCTGAAACTGGTCCCGGAACTGATCGCCGACCTGCCCGAGGTCAACCGCATGAACGCCGAGGCGGCATGGCGCGACTATGCCGAGGTGATCCTTTGCGCGGATCGCGAGGAAATGGCGGCGGCCTCCGACGACTATGCCCCCGAACACCTGACCGTGCAGGCGGCCGACCTGGATTGGTGGCTCAAGCGCCTGCAATGCTACGGCTCGCTTTTCCTGGGCGAGGAAACCACGGTCGCATTCGGCGACAAGGCTTCGGGGCCGAACCACGTCCTGCCGACCTCGGGCGCGGCACGCTATACCGGCGGGCTTTCCGTCCACAAATACATGAAGGTCGTGACCTGGCAGCGCGCGACCCGCGAAGGCGCCCGCCCCATCGCCGAGGCGACAGCCCGCATCTCGCGCCTGGAGGGGATGGAGGGGCACGCCCGCACCGCCGACATCCGGCTGAAGAAATACTTTCCCGAAGCCCGGTTCGAACTGAATGCCAGCGCCTGACATGAAACAGGATTTGTTTTCCGTCGAAGGCCGGATCGCCTGCGTGACCGGCGCCAGCAGTGGTCTGGGGCGGCAGGCGGCCCTGACTCTGGCCCGCCGCGGCGCGCATGTCGTCGCCATTGCCCGGCGCGAGGCCGAGCTTGCCGAACTGGCCCGGCAAGGCGAGGGGCACATCCAGCCCCTTGCCGCCGATCTGACCGACCGCGACAGCCTTGCCCAGCTTGCGCAGGAGGCGGCATCGGTCTTTGGCGCGCCGGACATCCTGATCAACGCGGCCGGGGTGAACACGCGCGAACATGCGGACAAGGTGACGCCGCAGGGCTGGGATCTGACGCTGGCGCTGAACTTGTCGACGCCTTTCTTCCTGGCACAGGCGCTGGTGCCTGCGATGAAGAAAAAGGGCTGGGGCCGGATCGTCAACTTCGCCTCGCTGCAATCCTTCCGCGCCTTTGCCGCCGGCATCGCCTATGGCGCTTCCAAGGGCGGCGTGGCGCAGATGACCCGCGCCATGGCCGAGGCATGGTCGGGTTCGGGCATCACCGCCAATGCGCTGGGGCCGGGCTTCTTTCGCACGGAACTGACCGCGGCGGTCTTTGCCGACGAAGGATTGGCCGCACGGAATGCGGCGCAGACCTGCCTGGGCCGCAATGGCGAGCCCGAGGACATGGACGGGCCGCTGCTTTTCCTCTGCTCGGAGGCGTCCGCCTATGTGACCGGGCAGATCCTGATGGTTGATGGGGGATTTACCGCGAAATGAAAGCTCTGGTCTATACGGGGGAACGCGCGCTGGAAATGCGACAGGTGCCGGACCCCGTCCCCAAGCCGGGCGAGGTTCTGGTGCGCGTCGATGCCGTCGGCATCTGCGGCTCGGACATCCACGCCTATCTGGGCCATGACGAGCGCCGCCCGGCGCCGCTGATCCTGGGCCACGAGGTCGCGGGCACCATCGCCAGCGGCGCCCGCACCGGCCAGCGCGTCACCGTCAACCCGCTGGCGACCTGCGGCACCTGCCCCGCCTGCCGAGAGGGGCGCGACAACCTCTGCCCCCAGCGGCAGATCATCTCGATGCCGCCGCGCGAGGGCGGGTTCGCGGAATTCATCACCTCGCCCGAGCGCAACCTCGTCGCCATTCCAGATGCCCTGCCGGCGACCGTCGCCTGCCTGGCCGAGCCGCTGGCCTGCGGCTGGCACGCGGTCAAGCTGGGCAACCGCGTCCTGGGCGGCCCGGCGACGCGGGTGCTGATCCTGGGCGGCGGTGCGATCGGCTTCGGTGCGGCCCTGGCCGCTCGTGCCCTGGGCAGCACCGACGTCACCATCGTCGAGCCGAACGCCATCCGCCGCCAGCGTTTGACCGAGATCGACGATTTCCCCGTCGTCGAACGTGCGCCGTCTGGCGCTGCCCCCGACCTGGTGATCGACGCGGCCGGCTTCAGCGCCACCCGCGAGGTGGCTTCCGAAACGGTGCGGCCAGGCGGGGTCATCCTGCATATCGGCCTTGGGCAGGCGACCGACGGGCTGAACATCCGGCGCATGACGCTGCAGGAGATCACCTTCATCGGCACCTATACCTATAGCCACAGCGACTTCGAGGAATGCACCGCCGCGATCATCGAGGGCCGCCTCGGGCGTTGCGACTGGACCGACATCCGGGACCTGGCCGATGGCTCCGCGGCCTTCGCCGGCATGGTCGGCAATGCCATTGCCTCGCCCAAGGTCGTGCTGGTTCCCTAGGCCCGGCACCGTCCCGATACCGTCAACGGACCTTTACGGTATCGGGACGCCGGGCCGCGGTTGCATGCCGGATCAACGCAAGCTGACCGAGTAATGCACGGCATCGGTCAGGCAGCGCGACTGGCGCAGCTCCACCGCCTTGTCCTCGAGGTCATAGGCGATCCGCTGGATAGCGATCAGCGGATGCCCGACCGCGCAACCCAGCCGCTCGGCATCCTGCGCATCGGCCAGCGTGGCGCGCAGCTGCTCGTCCGCTCGGGCGATCGTCACGCCCCATTTCGCCGACAGAAGCTTGTAGATGTTGTTGGGAATGCCATCGAGCCCGGCCAGTCCGGCGAAGCGCGCGGCGGGCAGCCACAAGACTTCGTTGATGACCGGGGCGCCCGCCATCAAGCGCACCCGCTCGATCCGAACGACCGGGGCGCCCTCGGCCAGTCCCAGCGGCTCGGCAACCTCTTGCGGGGCCGGCACTTCGGCGTTCCCCAGCATCTGCGAAAGGGGAAACTCCGCCTCCTTGCCGTCGGCCGTCAGGCGGAAAAACTGGAACAGCAGCTTGGGATCCTCGGGCTGGGATACGAAGGTGCCGCGCCCCTGCCGCCGGACCAGAAGATTGTCCATCGTCATCGCGTCCAGCGCCTTGCGCACCGTGCCCTGGCTGACGCGAAGCTGCCGGGCGAGTTCATGTTCGCTGGGGATCAGCATGCCCGGCACCCATTCCCCCGACACCAATCGCCGCGTAAGCTGGTCGCGCACCTGCGCGTAAAGGGGCTTGGCGGCGACAAGATCGTCGGACATCGGAACTCCTCGGTTACAAGGCGCAGATTTCCGCTCGCTTTGCGGGAACGGCATACCTCCAGTAATCTTATAATATATAAGATCCAGGCCACATAACAAGCTCGGGGCTGGTGCCCTATGCACAGCGAAAAGAAGCAGAAAGCCCGAACGACAGATCCGGGCTTTCTTGTATTTCAAGCAGATCGCCACGACCAACGCGACCAACACCCTCGGGGTTGTTCAGGACGGACGGCTTAATCTGCCTCCGCGAAAACCTCGTCTCGTTCACGCCTGACGCTGGGCAGTAACGCCAGCACCAGCACTACGACCGAGATCAGCAACAGAACCGCGCTGATCGGGCTGGTGACGAACACCCAGGGATCGCCACGCGACAGGACCAGTGCCCGGCGCAGGTTTTCCTCCATCAGCGATCCCAACACGAAACCCAACAGCAAGGGTGCTGGTTCGAACCCAACCTTGACCAGCACATAGCCGACATAGCCGAAGAAGCCGATGAACAGCACATCCGTGATCTGCGAGTTGATCGAATAGATCCCCACGCTGCAAAAGACCAGAATGGTCGGATACATCAGCCGGTAAGGCACTTTCAGCAGCCGCACCCAAAGTCCGACCATCGGCAGGTTGATCAGCAGCAGCATCAGGTTGCCAAGCCACATCGAGGCAATCATGCCCCAGAACAGTTGCGGATGCGCGGTGATGACCTGGGGCCCAGGCACGATGCCGAAGATGGTCATGGCGCCGACCATCAACGCCATGACGGCGTTGGGCGGAATGCCGAGCGTCAGCATCGGGATGAACGAGGTCTGTGCGCCCGCGTTATTAGCCGATTCCGGTCCTGCAACGCCCTCGATTGCGCCCTTGCCGAAGCGCGAAGGATCCTTTGCCAGACGCTTTTCCACCGCATAGCTGGCAAAGGGTCCCAGCACCGCGCCATTGCCCGGCAATAGTCCCAGGATGGCCCCCAGGACCGTGCCGCGCATGATGGGCTTGGCGCTCTGCCTCATTTCCTCGCGCCCCGGCAGCAGGCGGCCGATGCGGGCGCGCACCACGTCTCGCGCCTCGGTCACTTCCAGGTTGCGCAGGATCTCGGCGATGCCGAAGATCCCCATCGCCAGCACGGAAAAATCGATCCCGTCGGCAAGTGAGAACCAGCCGAGTGTCATCCGCGCTTCTCCGGTCTCGATGTCGGTGCCGACGCAAGACAACAATACGCCCACCAGCACCATGCCGATCGCCCGGATGACGGAACCGCTGGCCAGCACCACGGCAAGCACAAGCCCCATCAGCATCAGCGAGAAATACTCGGCCGGCCTGAACAGCATCGCCAGTTCGGTCAAGGGTCGCCCAAGGGCGGCAATAATCAATGTGGCCACGGTTCCGGCGAAGAAAGACCCGATCGCCGCAATCCCCAGCGCGATCCCCGCCCGTCCACGCTGCGCCATCGCATGCCCGTCCAGCGTGGTGACGACGGCAGTGGCCTCGCCGGGGATATTGACCAGGATGGCGGTGGTCGAGCCACCGTATTGCGCGCCGTAATAGATACCGGCCAGCATGATCAGCGCGCCCGCTGGATCCAGCCCGAAGGTGATCGGCAGCAGCATGGCAATGGTCGCGATGGGCCCCACCCCCGGCAGCACGCCGATCAACGTCCCGACCAAGCAGCCCAGCAGGCAAAGTCCCAGATTCTGCAGCGACAGCGCGACTGCAAAGCCCAGCCCAAGGTTCTGGATAAGCTCCATCAGGCATTCCCTCCGCGGCGCCGCCGGACAAGATATAAGGCCAGCGCAACGACCAGCAGCGCCCCCGAGACCAGCAGCATCACCTGCCTTTGGCTCCAGCCCGGGAAATATTTCAGCCAGGACACGGGAAAGGCGGGCATCGGCAGGTTCAGCAGATAGCCGAACAGCAGAATGCAGAACGCCGTCAGCGCCGCGGCAAGAATCGCAAGGTCGAGCCAGTCGCGGTCCCGCTCGGCAAAGCCGGCGATCAGGACGGCAAGCGGTCCCGCTCCGACGATGCCGATGCCAGGCGTGGTGAACGAGCCGATGGGCGTCGGTCTTATCGTGAAGGCGAAAACGACCAGGGCCAGCATGATGATGACAGGCCCGCGCACCGAGATTCGCGGAATCGGCTCACCGCCGCGGAAAATGCCGGCGACGACCATCCCCGCCCCAATCACGGCAATCAGCCAGGCCGTGCCGCGCGGCATCCCGCCCGGACCCATCGCCCGCAAGCTGCCGCTGGCCAGATCCCCCATGGCCAGGAAGGCGCTACCAGCCAGCCCAAGCAGGCATAACCCTCCGATAAAGCTCTGATTCAGCAGCCGACCCCTACCCTTTCCGGGGGGCCTCATTGTCTCGGACTGTGTTGGCTGCGATGGGTCTTGAGACATATTTATTCTCCTCCCTGATATGTGATCCCGGTTGCACGCCGCCCTCCACAGCAGACGTTCATCTCGGTCAATCATCTATAGTTTTATATAAGAGATATGATATAAGAGCAAGACGGCACAGAGGTGCCGGCCGCTCCGGGGAGGAGCGGGAGCAACAACATGGGAGGAATATCCATGCGGAATTTTCTGCGTGTGCTTGTCTCGACCGCAGCTACGTTCGCGGCGGGGATGGTAGGGGCGCAAACCTATCCTGAACGTCCCGTCAACCTGGTCGTGCCTTTCGCTGCGGGCGGGCCAAGCGACGCCATCGCGCGTCTGGTCGGCCAGTCGATGTCGGGAACGCTGGGCCAGCAACTGGTGGTCGAAAGCGTAGGCGGTGCCGGCGGCACCCTTGGCGCGGCGCGCGTGGCCCGTGCCGATCCGGACGGCTATACGCTGCTGATCGCGCATGTCTCACTGGCGGCGGGCGAGACCCTCTATCCCAACCTGACCTATGACACCGCGACGGCTTTCGCCCCGATCGGGATGATCAATCAAGGTCCGATGGTCCTGCTGGCCCGTAAGGATTTCGACGCCCCCGACGCCGCCACCCTGATCCAACGGATGAAGGAAGGCGGCGAGGATATTTCCGTGGGCCATGCCGGCGTCGGATCGAATTCGCATCTCTGCGCGGTGCTGCTGCAAAATGCGATGGACGCCAAGTTCACGCTTGCCGCCTATCAGGGCACCGGGCCGGCGATGAACGACCTGATGGCTGGCAGCATCGACGTGATGTGCGACCAGTCCACAACCGCGATCCCGCAGCTCGAAGGCGGCACGGTCAAGGGCTACGCCGTCACCTCGGCCGATCGGCTGGAGGCATTGAAGGATCTGCCCGCCTTGCAGGAACTGGGCCTGGACGGATTCGACTTCACCATCTGGCACGGGCTTTACGCACCCGCCGGCACGCCGCCCGAGATCGTCGAAACGCTGAACGCCGCGTTGCAGGTCGCCCTCGACGACCAGAAAATTGTGGACCGCTTCGCCGCGGTTGGCACCGCACCTTTCCCTACCGATCAACGCAGCCCCGCTGCCCATGACGAAAAGCTGCAGGCCGAGATCGCGACATGGCAACGGGTTCTGGGCAACCAGGCCGAATAAACCCGACCGGGCGGGAAAACCGCCTGGTTCCTATCTGCTCTTGTTGAGGAACCACTATGATAGTCATTACGGAATTCATGGACGAGGCCGCCGTTCGCGAAGGCCTCTCCGGTCGGGATGTGGTCTATGACCCCATGCTCGTCGACAAGCCCGACGAACTGGCGGGCCATCTGGCCCATGCCCGCGCGCTGATCGTGCGCAACCGCACGCAGGTCCGCCCGGCCTTGCTGGATCTTGCACCCCATCTGCACGTTGTCGGCCGCCTGGGGGTCGGGCTGGACAATATCGACATGGAAGCCTGCAAGGCGCGAGGAATCGCGGTCTGCCCCGCCATGGGCGCGAACGACGATTCGGTGGCGGAATATGTTATCGGCACTGCCATGCTGCTGTTGCGGGGGGCCTATCGCGCGAATGCCGATCTGGTAGCCGGAACATGGCCGCGCAACCGCCTGACCGGGCGCGAGATTTCCGGCAAGGTGCTGGGCCTGATCGGCTTTGGCAGCATCGCACGGGCGACGGCTCAGCGGGCCGTAGCTCTTGGCATGACGGTGGTGGCTTATGATCCCTTCCTGACGGCCGACAGTCCGGTCTGGACCCAGAGCTGGGGCAAGGTCACACCGCTGTCCCTTGATGACTTGCTGGCCGGATCGGACGTGGTCTCGCTACATGTGCCGCTGACCGCGGACACCCGGCGAATGATCGATGCGGCGGCGATTTCGCGCATGCGCAACGACGCGATCCTGATCAATGCGGCGCGCGGCGGCGTCGTGGACGAGGCCGCGACCGTCGCCGCGCTGAAAAGCGGAACGCTTGGCGGTGCCGCCCTCGACGTGTTCGAGACCGAGCCGCTGAGCGCCGAGGCAGGCGCAGCCTTCGCCGACGTGCCCAACCTGGTGCTGACACCCCATATCGCCGGCGTCACGGTGGAATCGAACGACCGGGTTTCGTGGCTGACGGTCAGGAATGTCCTCGACCATCTGGAGCGGGAACAGGCATGACGAAAGCATCCATTGCACAGGCGCAGGCCGCCGTTGCCGCCGCCCTCCGCGACGAGGGGGTTGCCGAACAAGCGGCCCTGTCCGTAGCATGTGCCCTGGTCGGGGCCGAGGCCGACGGGCTGAAGGGCCACGGATTGTCGCGCCTGCCCAGCTATCTCTCGCAGGTGCGCAGCGGCAAGATCGACCCCAGCGCCGTCCCTGTGGCCGAGCGCGTCGCGACCTCGGTCTTGCGCATCGACGCCGCCCATGGCTTCGCCTATCCGGCCCTCGATCTTGCGGTCGAGCAGCTTCCCGCCATCGCACGGGAAACCGGCATCGCCGCCGCCTCTATCCATCGCTCGCATCATTGCGGGGCAGCTGGGCTCGTGGTCGAGCGGCTGGCCGAACAAGGACTGGCGGCCCTGCTGTTCGCCAATACCCCTGCGGCCATCGCGCCATGGGGCGGCACCACCGCCTTGTTCGGCACCAATCCCATTGCCTTCGCCTGCCCACGCACAAACGGCGCACCGATCGTCATCGATATGTCGCTCTCCAAGGTGGCGCGTGGCAATATCATGGCGGCCAAGCAAAAGGGCACGCCGATCCCCGAGGGCTGGGCGCTCGATGCCCAGGGCCAGCCGACCACCGATCCGGTCGCAGCGCTGGCGGGAACCATGCTGCCGCTTGGCGATGCCAAGGGCACGGCACTGGCGCTGATGGTCGAACTGCTGGCGGCGGGGCTGACGGGGGCGCAATACGCGGCCAACGCCTCGTCTTTCCTCGACGACCAGGGCGGGCCACCCTCCACGGGGCAGTTGATCATCACCCTCGACCCCCGGGTTCTGGGTGGATCGAGCACGCTGAGCCATGTCGAGCACCTGGCCGCCGCCATTGAAGCGCAGAAAAACGCCCGCATCCCCGGCTCGCGACGCATTGCTCAACGCCGGAAGGCCGCCGCCGAAGGGATCGAACTGCCCGAGACGCTGCTGTCCAGAATCGCGTGAATCAAATCGCATGGCTCCGGCAAGGAGCCATACGACAACCAGCATTGCCTGCACGAACGATCGGGGATCCGCGATTCGACTTGCAGGCCCCGATGAAGATGGAAGGCGGGCGCGCCTTGCCTCGGGTTTGCGCTCGCCAACGGTCTCTCTGCGGTTCCCGTGACGTGGAAGCGAGCAGCATCTTGATGTGAGAATCTGGCGAGCCTTCGGTGCTCCCACGCCCGTTCCATGTAACCGCCTGGCAGCGAAGGCCCACCCGCATGACCCTTTCCGTCTTGCTCATCCTGTCATTGTTGGTGGGCCTCGGCGAACCATTCGACACAGGCGGCGCTGATGTCGATTTCCACAGGTGATTCCGCCAGCGGCTTGCCCTGTTCCAGGGTCAGGATCTGCGCCAACCTCTCGCGCTCTTGCAGGATCAGCGCGTGCCAGCGCTTCAGGATCTGCGCCCGCTGTGCGGCGGTGCGGGCAGACCATTCGGTGAAGGCCGTTGCGGCAGCCTCGATGGCCAGGGCGGCAGCCTCGCGCGTCAGTCGCGGCACGTCACCGATATGCTCGCCCGTCGCGGGGCAGGTGACGGCGATGCTTGCACTGTCCGACGAGCTACGCCACGCCCCCGCGAAACAGGCCCGCTGCCGCAAAGCGCGGGTCGTTTGAAAAGCGCCCCCCATCGGTTCCCTCTTGCTGGCTGCTGAATGAGCTTGCATCCCCTGCCTGCTCTGAAATGAAAGTATATCTAAATCAAATAAAATTATGGTTGCATTAAATGTAAGCATAACTATTGTTGTTTGGCATGGAGGGCCGCCATGTCCATACGAATACTTAGAACACTCATCGCCGTCGCCGATCACGGCACCTTCAGCGCCGCGGCAGACGCGGTTTTCGTCACACATGCCGCCGTCAGCCAGCAGATGCGCGCGCTGGAGGCGGAATGGCAGGTCGCGGTCTTCGATCGCTCGAAACGCACCCCGGAACTAACCCCGATCGGGCGGGCGCTGCTGGCCAAGGCGCGCGAGGTGGTGCGCGCCTATGACGACATCGTGCCGTCGGTTCTGGGCGACGATGGCCTCAAAGGCGATTTCAACTTGGGCGCGGTGCCGACGACGCTGATCGGGTTGGTGCCCTTTGCCACCGCCATGCTGAAAACGAAATGCCCGGAACTGCACGTGGGGCTGTTCCCTGGCCTGTCCATCCCGCTGATCCACCAAGTCGAGCGAAACGCACTTGATGGCGCGCTGATCTCCAAGCCCGACATGCTGCCGCGTGAGTTGATCTGGCATCCCATCGCCTCCGAGGAACTGGTCCTGATCTGTTCCGAACAGATCAAGGACGACGACCCGGTCAGGATCCTGAATGAAAACCCTTTCATCCGGTTCACCCGCGATGCCGTGGTGGGCTCGATCATCGAGAAATGGCTGCTATCCAACAATATCGCCGCCAAGGACAGCATGGAACTGGCTGGGCTTGAGGCGATCTACAGCATGGCGCTGGCCGGGCTCGGGGTCTCGATCGTTCCCGAATCCTGCGTCAGGATCGCCAATCCGCCTCCCTTGCGGCGCATCCCGCTGGCGCCCAAAGACGCCCCCATGCGGCACCTAGGGCTGGTGCAGCGCAAAGACAGCACCAAGAACCGCGTCCTGGGCGAGATCGCCCGCGCGATGGAGCGCGCCGTCGAGGTGGGTATCTTCTCGCCCGAGACGATCGCCCGGATCTCGTGACGTACCGCAAGGGAAGGTTGCACTTGCATTGCCGCTGCGGGGCGCGCATCTTAAGTATATGTAAATAATATAAGATTTTATTTACATGACTGTAAGAAGAAATTGTGGCTGGCCGCCGCATCGACCCGAAAGCAATCATGACCGATCATCTATCACCTGCCCGGATCACCCCGAATGGCCTCACCTGCCCTGCCTTGAAAGGCAGCGCGACTTCACCCGCATATCCGGCAAGGACGCCGACCCCATGACGACAGGCTTCATCACGGCGCTTCTTGCCGGAGCATTCGCCGGCGGGTTCATCAACGGCCTGGCGGGATTCGGCACGGCCCTGCTGTCCCTGGGATTTTGGTTGCAGATCATGCCGCCGCCACAGGCGGTGGCCATTGTTGTGGTCATGTCGGTGGTGAGCGGCTTGCAGGGGCTGTGGATCACCCGGCGCGAGATCCGCGACCGCCCAGGCCGGCTGGCACGCTTTCTCGCGCCGGGGCTGATCGGGCTGCCCTTGGGGGTGAGCTTGCTGAGCGTGATCAGCGCGCCGGTGTTGAAGCTGGTGATCGCCGGCTTCATGATCACCTATGGCGGTTTCTTCACGCTGCGCCGTTCATTGCCCCGTTTCGAACAACCGACGCCCCTGATTGACGTCGGCATCGGCTTTACGGGGGGCGTCCTGGGCGGCGCGGCATCCCTGTCGGGGGCATTGCCGACGATGTGGTGCGCCATGCGCCCCTGGCCCAAAGGCGAGACCCGCGCGGTGCTGCAGCCCTATAACGTCGGTATCCTGGGCATGGCCGTCGCGCTTTTTGCCCTGCAGGGCCTCTACGACCGCGAAACCCTGCTGTTGATCGCGATGGCTCTGCCGACCACCATCATCGGCGCTCAGCTCGGCATCAGGCTGTTCCACCACCTGAACGACACCCAGTTTCGCCGGTTGCTGATCGGGGTGATGTTCGCCTCGGGCGTGGCGCTTGCCCTGCGCGAACTCATGTGAAAAGGGGCCGGCGAATGTTGCCGGCCCCCTTTTCCAGTCCGGAAGTTCAAGCTTGCTTGAAAAAGGGCGCCGGGATCAGGATCTTGTTCTCGATGTGATCGACCAGCGGGCGCATCTGAACGGCATAGGCTTGCCATTCCTCCGACGCTTGCAACGCCCTGCGCCGTTCCCAACGGTCGTCCATGCTGTCATAGCCCCACATATGCACGATCTGGTTCAGCGGACCGATGTCGGTGAAGTAATAGCCCACCATGTTGCCAAGGATGCGGGTCTGCACCGACAGTCCCTCTTCTTCATACAGCTTGAGGAATTTGGGCACATTGCCGTTCTTCAGCGTATAGGTCCGCATGTCGATGAACATCGCGATCTTCCTTCAGTCAGGTTTGGTTCAGAAATGAAGCAGGTGGATGGTGACCAGCGCGAAGACAGCCAGCAGCACGGTCAGGCAGCAGACGATGCCGATCGCGGTACCGCCGACCTCGCCCAGCTTTTTCAGCGAGGTTTTCATTCCGAGCGCGGCGATGGCGGTGACCAGGCACCAACGGGACAGTTCAAGCAACAACGCCGTCACTTCGGGCGGGATGAGCTTGGCGCTGCCGATCAGCACCAGCGCGGCAAAGCCGATCACGAAGAAAGGAATCGGCAGCGACTGGCCGGGCGCGCGGCTTTTGCCAAACAATAGCGAGATTGTGACGACCACCGGGACCAGCAGCGCGACGCGCAGCAGCTTGACGAAGGTGGCGGTCGCCCCGGTCTCGTCTGAGACGGAATAGCCGGCGCCAACGACCTGTGCCACGTCGTGGATGGTGGCTCCGAAAAAGACCCCCATCGCATGTTCGGACATGCCGAGTGCCGCACCGACCATCGGATAGACGATCATCGCCAGTGTCGACAGCGCGGTGACGGCAATGACCGTGAAGATGGTGTCGCGCTCGTGATTGGGATCGTCCTTGGGGAGCACCGACGAGATCGCCAGAGCCGCCGAGGCACCGCAAATCGCAACTGCGCCGCCCGTCAGCAGGCCGAAGGACAGCGAGCGGCCGAACAGTCGGGACAAGATCACGCCCGCAGCGATGGTCAGCCCGACGCCGGCAAAGGTAATGAAGACGACACCCAGCCCCGCTGCTGCGATCTGCTGAACCGTGATACCGAGGCCCAGCAGAGCGACACCGAAACGCAGAAGCTTCTTTGCGGCGAACTCGATGCCAGCCGCGGTCGAGGAGTCCGGTTCAGCCAAAAAAGTGAAGGCCATGCCGAGCAGCAGGGCCATAAGCATGATCGGCGCGCCATAGTGATCCGAGAGGAAGCGTGCGGCCAGCGCTACCGTGACAGCCGAGAGAATGCCGGGGAACAGCAGCCGCGCTATGGATGGCGTAGCAAGAGCAAACTGCTTCATCCGATGAGTTCATCCCGGCGGTCATCGGTCTCGCCGAACCGCTTCAGGACGGCAGGCTTGGTGCCTTCGTAGACGCGCTCCAGGTTCTCGGCGATCTTGGCGTTCTCGCGTTCGAACAGGCAGTTGCCTTCCAGGTCCGAGGCCACCAGGAACGGCCCCATCCGGTTGCAGCGGATCACCCACATCGCCTGGGCCAGGCCGAGTTCCTCGTTCCAGTGCACGGCCTCGACATTCTCGACCCCGCGGCCCAGAAGCGCGCCGGTGCCGTAACCCACGGTGGACAGGTAGATGGCACCGTTCGGGACGAAATATTCCTTGTAGTCCCTGGACGACATGCCGCCCTTGCCGATGATCAGCTTGGCGCCGGTCTTGGCCATCCACTCGGGCAGCCATTTCGCAAAGCGGAAGCTGGCCGTGGCGGTGACGGCGCCCATGTCGAAGCTGCCATCCTCGCGGATGGTCGCGGCGGGCGAGCAATGGAAATTCGCCGCGCTCTGCGACGGCAGTTCCATCGGGATGTTCGCCTTGTCCTCCAGCGCGCGCATATAGACGCCTTCGCGCGCAGTATACATCAGCCCGTTCAGATAGACGATGTCGCCCATGCGCAGCGCGGCGATCTCCTCGGGCGTGGGGGTGGTGGACAGGATGACTTCACGCGGTTTCATTCGGCGGCCTCCATCGCCATGTCCCAGCCCACGGTCTCGCGGCGTTGATAGGGGGTAAACCAGTCGGGATCGGTGCGATGCTCGACCCGCCCGTCGGGATAAATGCGGGCCACGGCGCGGCGCGAGGAGAGGCAGAAGGCATGGACCGACATCTGCATGCCGCCGGTATGGCAGTAGCCGACCTCGATATGGGTATCGATCACCATGTTCTTGCCGACAAAGCCCATCGCACCCATGCCGATGGAATTGCCGAGTTCCTTGAACTCTTCCTCCAGCGCAGCGATGCGCGGATCGCTGTTGCGGTCGCCCACCGTGCGCAGGCAGGCGGCGCGCTTGCCCAGCACCATGCAGGTGTCCTTGCAGCCACCGAGCCCGATGCCGATGATCGCCGGCTGGCAGGCCAGCCCGCGCTTGCCGAAGGCCACCAGGCTGTCGAGATAGAACCGCTTGATGCCCTGGATGCCGTCCGAGGGGAACAGCATCCGGTAATCGGTGCCGAACAGCCCGCCCTTGTGGACCGTGATCAGATCGATCCATTCGCCGCCGGGCTCATAGCCATATTCGATCTCGGGCGCGCCGATGCCGACATTGTTGTTGTGGTCGGTGCGCCACAGCGGATGCACCCGGTTCGGCCGCAGGGGCACGCCGTTCGTGGCGTTGGCGGTGGCACGGCGCAGCGCCTCCTCGAGTGCGATGGGACCACCCTCGATGCGGGTGTCGTTGCCCATCTTGACATACCAGCGCGGCGTGCCGGTATCGCCGCACATCGCGCGCCGGTCCTGCTTGGCAGCCTCGTAATTCTCCAGCATCGCCTGCAGCACGAAGGACGACAGGTCGCCATCCTCGGTCTTCGCGGCGGCCTGTAGTCCCTGCAGGTAATCGTCGGGAATCTCGATGGCGGCCTTGGCCATGAGATCCTCGGCGGTGGATTGGATCAGGTTGATCGGTATCACGTCAGCTTCCTCCTGTGCCGGGACGCGCGCCCGGCCCCTCTCACTGGGTTGCAACGAGCGTTTCGGGTTCATGCGCGGGCAGGATCGTTTCCCCAGGGCGGACGATGGTGAACTGCACCTGTTCGCGGCTCAGCGTCAGGTCGTCGCCCTGTTTCCGCGCGAGAGTGAAATACGAGGTCTCAAGATCGCCGCTTTCGGGGAAATCCTCGCGGAAATGCGCGCCGCGAGAGTTCTCGCGCAACTCGCCCGCCCGCGCGATGACCTCGGACACCTCGACCAGCGAGGCCAGGTTCAGCCAGTCGTGCCAGGTCAGGTTGAAGGCCAGGTTCGCCGGATCGACTCCGGTCTGCATCAGCTCGTCCCGGATCTCGGCGATGCGCTTCTGGCCGCGCTGCAGGCCGGCGCCGGTGCGCATGACGCCGACATCCTCCCACATCGCCTCCTGCAGCTTGTGGCGCAGCGGCTGGATCGGCGCCGCCGTGCGCGAGAACGGATGGCAGGCGCGCGCGACCTCGGCCGCCAACACGGTTTCGTCGGGATCGCGCAGCGCACCCATGCGGCGAATGTCGGCGCCCATCACGTCGCCGGCGATGCCGCCGAAGACGGTCGAGTTCGCCACGCCATTGCCGCCCAGACGGTTCGAGCCATGCGCGCCGCCGGCATCCTCGCCCGCGACATAAAGCCCCTCCATCTCGGTGCGTGTATCGGGATCAACGACAACGCCGCCCATGAAGTAATGCGCGGTCGGCACCACCTCGACCTTGCCCGCGGCCAGGTCAAAGCCGCTGTCGGCGCAGCGCTTGACCATGCCTGCGAATTTCTTGCGCACGTTCTCGGGGCCGAGGTGGCTCATGGAAATGAACATGCCGACTTGCGCAGGATCGTTGTTCTTGCGCATCTCGGCATAGATACCGCGGCTGACCACGTCGCGCGTGGCCCGCTCGCCGCGTGCGTCATAGTCGAACATGAAGCGGTCGCCGCGCGCGTTCAGAAGCTGACCGCCGGCGCCGCGCAAGCCTTCTTCAAGCACCGTGCCGGTCATGCGGGTGTGGTCGCCCGCCAGCAGGCCCGTGGGATGGAACTGCACCATCTCCATGTCGCGCAGCGGCAGGCCGATGCGCAGCGCCATGGCCAGCCCGTCCATGGTCTTGTCGCCCGAGGGTGTGTGATACTTGTACATGGTCGGGCCGCCGCCGGTGCCCATCATCACGCATTTGGCGCGCACGAAGCGGAACCGGCCTGTCCGCATGTCGATGAACAGCACCCCCGCCAGCGAGGCCCCGTCCGCGGTCGGGATCAGCCCGATGGCGCGGTGTTCCTGCAGCTTGCGGATCGGGCGGGCCAGCACCTGCTCCATCAGCCGGCTGATGATCTCGATGCCGGTCAGGTCGCCCTTGTGGACGGTGCGGTCTGCGGTCTGGCCGGCAAAAGCCTTCTGGTGCAGCGTGCCGTCCGGGTTGCGATCGAAGAAACAGCCGATCTCGTTTTCCAGCTCGCGGATGCGGACGACGGCTTGCTCGCATAGCCGCCAGGCCATGTCCTGGTTTGGCAACCACTTGCCGCCGTTGATCGTGTCCATGAAATGCCGCTCGACCGTATCGCCGCCGCCAAGCGCGACGTTATAGCCGCCCTGCACCATGCGCGTGCAGCCGCATTTGCCGACCAGCCCCTTGACGGCCAGCGTGATCCGCGTGCCCGGCGGCGCGCTTTGCTGGGCATGCAGCGCCGCGAACAGCCCCGCCCCGCCCGAACCGAGGATCAGGATGTCGGTTTCGTCCCGTTCGATGTCGAATTTCAATGGCATGGTTCACACCGCCCGCAGAAGAAAGGTTCCGGAGATCAGGAAGGCGCCGGCAATCGTTGCCGCCGCGAGGCTTTTCTGCCGCGGCGACCAGGGCAGGAACTCCAGCGCCAGCAGGCGCAGCCCGCCGAAGAAATGTGCGGCCAACAGGAAAACCAGCCCGAATTCCGCGAATTTCACCAGCGGGTTGTCGGCGAAGCTCAGGAAGCGGTCCAACTGCTGCGGCCGCGTCAGCGCCAGCGACAGCACATAGAAATGCGCGGGCAGGAACAGGGCCAGCGCCAGCCCCGACAGCCGGTGCAGCATATAGGCCAGCCAGAGCGGGTGTTTGCGATACGGCTTCATCATCACAGCATCGTCACGGCCGAAACGGCGCGCGCCCCCATGAACAGAAGGACGATCCCGACGCCCCAGGTGAAGATCTCAAGCCACCGCCCGCGCAGGCCGGTAACCTCGTGGACGATCACTCGCAGCCCGATGGCCGCATGGACCGAAACCGCCACCACGAATGCGCCGTAGAACAGGAACCAGGCGATGCTTCCCTGCGTGCGCGACAGGATCTCCGCGCTGCTCAACCCGCCCTGGATGGCGTAGATCATGACGGCGAGATGCCCCAGCACCAGCGGCCCCATGACCATCGCGCTCAGCCGCTGCGCCATGTAGTAATGAAGATTGAGCATCATCCCCTCCCCTTCAGGAACGACCGCGCGGCGGCGCGCTTGAGCCCGGCGATGGCACTCAGCGGATCGAGTTCGTTCGGGCAGAAGCGCGTGCAGCTGCCCTGCGAATGGCAGTTCGTGCAGCCACCCGGCCCGGTCACGGTGTCGAGGACGGCCTGCCGGTCCTCCACCTTCACGTCGTTATAGAGCGTCCAGGCGCGTTGCAGCGCCGCCGGGCCGAGGTAATCGGGATTGCCCGCGACCGTATCGCAGGAGGCATAGCAGACCGCACAGTTGATGCATTCGATCGCGGTATTCGCAACGACGCGGCCGGGCTCCTCCGGGCTGACCTCCTGAATCGGTTCGGCGCGGCTGCGGCTGGGCTTGTGAACGCCGCCGGCCTCCACCCATTTGTCGAAGAACGGGTCCATGTCCGCCGCCAGATCCTTGATCACCGGCAGGTTCCGCAGCGGACCGATCTGCAGCTTGCCATCCGCCAGCACACGCTTGACATGGGTCCGGCAGGTCCAGCGCGGTTGGCCGTTGACCATCATCGCGCAGGAACCGCACATGCCCACGCGGCAGGCATAGCGATAGGTCAGGGACGGATCGACGGTCTGCTGAATCCAGCTGACGACATCGAGTACGGTCTGATTGTCCTGGGCTGGCACCGAGAAGGTCTCGTAGGCGCCCTGATCTCCCGATCCGCGCCAGACCGAAACCTCCATTGTCTTTGTAATCTCGCTCACAGCACACCTGTTGGCTCGTCTCGTGCTGTCACCGTATACTCGATATTATCTAACATAAAGGAACTAATACTAAATAGTTATGTAAGTAAAATTTATGATCTGATGCGAGCCGCCATGAAATGCGCGCGCCGGCGCCCGCGAATTCAACCAATCCACACAGCAAAACAGGTCGCAGACGACGACAGACGGGCTCCGCGGCAAGTTGTTCCTGTTGACCAGCACCCTGCCCGCAGCCGAACCGAAAGGGAGCAGGATAGATGACTGCCCCACCCCGATACCGCCATCAACCAGTTGTCAGATAAGGATAATCCTTGTTCCTCACCTGCCGGCGCAGGGATCTATGGTAAATTTACCTTTCATTACATATAAGAATTAATGTTTTTGTGGCAGTAAAATTTTCACATAGAGTGTTCCCACGAGGTGGCCCATGTGCTGACCGGCGCTATGCGCTGTCTCAGGGGCGCCGCCTGACCTGCAAGGAGGAATGCAGGAACCGCTATCGACCCCATTCCCCTCTTTCCGGGGGAGCAGCCAGCATCAGGGCGACCCGTATCGGGCCGCGTGCCAGAAACCGCAGGGAGGAGACATGCAGCAACAGGATCCGCTGCTTGCCGTTCGTGGCGTCACAATTCAGTACAAGACGCCACATCATCTGATCACGGCAACCTATCGCGTCAGCTTCGATGTCTATCAGGGTGACCGTTTCATCCTGCTCGGGCCGTCGGGCTGCGGGAAGTCCACACTTCAGAAGGCCGTCGGCGGCTATATCACCCCCACCGAGGGCGAAATGACGCTGAAGGGCCGCAAGATCACCCAGCCCGGCCCCGACCGGATGATGGTGTTCCAGGAATTCGACCAGCTTCTGCCGTGGAAGACGGTCAAGCAGAACGTCGCCTTCGCCTTGCAGAACGCCAAGGGCATGTCGCGCCGTCAGGCCGAGGAAAAGGCGATGGAATATGTCGAGAAGGTGGGCCTGGGCAAATTCGCCAACAGCCATCCGCACATGCTGTCGGGCGGGATGAAGCAGCGCGTCGCCATCGCGCGGGGCATGGCGATGGAGCCCGACATCCTGCTGATGGACGAACCCTTCGCCGCACTGGACGCCCTGACCCGGCGCAAGATGCAGGACGAGTTGCTGAAGCTCTGGGACGATACCCGCTTCACCGTGCTGTTCGTCACCCATTCCATCGCCGAGGCGATCAAGGTCGGCAGCCGCATCCTGCTGCTGTCTCCGCATCCGGGCCGGGTCAAGGCCGAGCTGAACAGCACCACGGATCCGAAAGAGGCCGCCGAGCTGGAGCGCCATATCCACCAGATGCTTTTCGCCCACGAACCCGAGGAGGTGGAACATGCCTGAAGCGACCGCCCGCGTCATGCCCCATCGCCCCGGCGCCGCCACCGACCGCCCCGAGATCTATCACGACGAGGTCGAGGGGGGCGAACTGGATATCGTCGAACAGCCGCTCTCGCTTTTCCAGACGCTCTATGGCGAGCCGTGGCTGCGCAAGCTGTTCATCCTGGTCGTGCTGGCCTGCATCTGGGAAATCTACGGCCGGATTCTGAACAACGACCTGCTGTTCCCGACCTTCACGGCCACGGCCGGCGCCTTCTTCAGCTCGCTGATGAACGGCACCCTGCCCGCGGCGGCGTGGGTGTCGGTCAAGGTCCTGCTGACCGGCTATGTCATCGGCATTGCGCTGGCCGCCGCGCTGACCGCGCTGGCGATGGCATCGCGGATCGGGACGGACTTCCTCGAAACCATGACCTCGATGTTCAACCCGCTGCCGGCCATCGCGCTCTTGCCGCTGGCGCTGATCTGGTTCGGGCTCGGCAATGCCAGTCTGGTCTTCGTGCTGGTTCATTCGGTCACCTGGGCCATCGCGCTGAACACCCATTCCGGCTTTCTGGGCGTCAGCAGGACGCTGAAGATGGTCGGCCGGAACTACGGTCTGAAAGGCTTCGGCTTCATCACGAAGATCCTGATCCCGGCCGCCTTCCCCAGCATCCTCACCGGGCGGAAGATCGGCTGGGCCTTCGCCTGGCGGACGCTGATCGCGGCCGAGCTGGTGTTCGGCGTCAGCTCTGGCTCGGGCGGTCTCGGCTGGTTCATCTTCGAGAACAAGAACCTGCTGGACATCCCCAAGGTCTTCGCCGGCCTGCTGACCGTCATCGTCATCGGCCTGATCGTGGAGAACCTGATCTTCCGCACCGTCGAGCGCTACACCATCCAGCGCTGGGGCGTGCAGCACTGACATCGAACAGCCGCCTGCCCCGAAAGGGGCGGGCTTTTCACGGACAGGGAATCCGTAGCTTCAGGGAGAGAGAGACATGAAACACTTCAAGCTGGCCGCCGCGCTTGGCACAGCCATCTCGGTTTTCGGGGCATTGCCGTCGGTCGCCGAGACCGTCAATGTCCGGCTGGCCCGACAGTTCGGCATCGGCTACATGCCGCTGACTCTGGTGCAGGAACAGGGCCTGCTGGAAAAGCACGCGAAAGAGGCCGGCGTGGATGTCACCACCGAATGGCTTCGCTTCACCGGCGGTTCGGGCATGAACGAGGCACTGCTGTCGGGCAATCTGGATATCGCTGCAGGCGGCACCACGCCGATGCTGACGATCTGGGCGCGGACGCAGAACAACCTCACGATCAAGGGCGTGGCCGCCTTGTCATCGATGCCGCTGCATCTTGTCACCACCGATCCCGAGATCGAATCGATCGCCGATTTCTCGCAAGGCGACAAGATCGCCCTGCCCGCGGTCAAGACCTCGATCCAAGCCATCACCCTGCAGATGGCGGCCGAGAAATATCTGGGCGAAGGCAAGCATGCCGACCTCGATACCTACACGGTCTCGATGGGCCATCCCGATGCGCAACTCACCCTTCTGGGCGGCCAGTCCGAGATCAACGCCCATTTCGGCTCACCACCCTTCCAGAACCAGGAGGTGAAGGATGGGCAGGCCCGCAAGATTCTCGACAGCTACGACGTCCTGGACGGTCCCCACACCTTCACGGTCCTCTGGGCCAAGAACGATTTCGTCGAGAAGAACCCCCAGGTCGTCGGAGCGCTCATGGCCGCGCTTGAGGAAAGCATCGCCTTCATCAAGGAAAACCCCGAAGAGGCTGCGCAGATCTGGGCCGGGGCCGAGAGCACGAACCTGACCCAGGAAGAGATCGTCGCCCTGATCCAGGATCCGCAGACCAAATGGACGACCACGCCCGAGCGCCTGCTGCCCTATGTGAACTTCATGGCGCGGGTCGGGCTGATCGCCAGCGATACCGACGACTGGCGCGACCTGTTCTTCGACACGGTCCATGACCGCGACGGAAGCTGACTTTTCTTTTGTGTGCATCGTAAGGGGAATGCTGAGGCGGTCTATTTCCTGGATAGTCAGTACTGTGTTCGATCAGCGGGCGCTGCTGCGCCCGCTAAAGCCTTTTTCTACCTGGCTCTAAGCCAGAAATCCTCAGACCAAGTGTCGCTTCCATCAGCCCAGTTCCGTGGAGCTTGCAGTCCAGAACGATCTATTGCGCCCATCGCGCGAGGCTCATTATGCCTGACATCGCCCTCGATCTCCGCTTTCTCCACTATGCGATCCTCGTCGCGCGCCTCGGCAGCTTCAGCGCGGCGGCCGAGAGCCTCGATCTATCGTACACGACCGTCAACCGCCGCGTCAGCCTCCTGGGGCGAAGGCTGGGTTTCCAGCTCTTCGAGCGCGACACGACTGGAGCCCACCTCACCCCTGCCGGAGCCAGGTTCGTGGAGGATGCCGAGCGCGGAATGACCACGCTCCTTCGGGCGGTCGACAGCGCCCGAAACTTCAAGAAGGGCGCAACCGGAATTCTGCGCATCGGCATCATGACCTCCCTGTCCGGCGGGTTCCTTGCCGAATTGCCTAACACCTTCCATGCGAAGTACCCGGAGGTCAGGTCGAAATCAGCGAGGTCACCTCGGAGTCAGGCGTAACAGGGGTGCTCTGGGGGCATCTCGACCTGGCATTTCTTCCGCGGACGGATCATCGAGAACACCCGCGAACTGCAATGCGCTGCGCCCAACCTTGCCGCCATGCGCGCCAAGGATGGTGTCGCTACGCTGTCCGATCTGGTCCGGTCCTCGCTGCGCCTGCGCCCCGACCGCATCCCGATCGGCGAGGTGCGCGGTGCCGAGGCCCTCGACCTGCTCAAAGCCTGGACGACCGGCCATCCGGCGGCATCGGCACCGTCCATGCCGGATCCGGGATCGGCGCATTGCGGCGGCTCGAACAGCTGATCCAGGAGGCCGTCGTCATCGTGCCGCGCGCCCTGATCGCCGAGATCATCGATCTTATTGCCGTGCTTGCCGGCCGTGGCGCATCCCGCCCGCTGGTCGAACTCGCCCGCGTGGAAGGCCTCGGCCCGGATGGCGACTACCGCATCGCCTCCGTCATTCCCGATACCGACACGACAGAAAACACTGGAGAACCAGAATGATCCGTCCTGCCCTGCGCCTCCACCATCACGCCGCGACGGCCGCGACCGCTGCCTATGTCAGTCTGTTCATCGCTCCGGCCACACATGCTGCCGGTTCCTCGATGCCCTGGGAAGCGCCGCTGCAATCTATCCTCGATTCGGTCGAAGGACCGGTGGCGAAGATCGTGGCAGTGATCATCATCATCGTCACCGGGCTGACCCTGGCCTTCGGGGACACAGGCGGCGACTTCCGGCGCCTGATCCAGATCGTCTTCGGCATCTCCATTGCCTTCGCGGCCTCCGGCTTCTTCCTGTCCTTCTTCAGCTTCGGCGGCGGGGCGCCGGTGTGATGTCTGCCGGGCTGGAACAACTGGACGCGGTTCCAGGCTTCTCGGTCCCGGTGCATCGCGCCCTGACCGAGCCGATCCTGCTCGGCGGGGCGCCCCGGAGCGTCGCCATCCTCAACGGCACGCTGGCCGGGGCTGTCGGCCTCGGGTTGCAGCTTTGGTCGGCCTATGTCACCGCGACGATCACCGTCTGGGACGAAAACGCCCGCGTCGCCGATGAGAAGCTGCGTCTGGTCGAAAAGATCGTTCAGGGCCGGGATTTCACCGCCATGATCGAGACGATCAACGCCGTCGATGCCTGGCTCGGCTCTGGTCGGGCACCAGATCCTTGATCACCGGTAGGTTGGCCAGCGGAAAGATCGTCGCGGGTTGGGCCAGATCAGCCATGGCGCGGGTGCAAGCGGTCCAATTCGTGCCATCGATCGTCATGGCGCATGACCCGCCTACGCCCTCGCGGCACGAACGCCGGAAAGTCAGCGTCGGGTCGATCCTGTTTTTCATCCAGATCAGCGCGTCGAGCAGCATCGGCCCGCAATCGTCCAGATCGACGCGGAACGTATCCAACCGCGGGCCGGCCATGCCGTCGGGATCGAAGCGATAGATGCGCAGCGTTGCAATCCGCGTGGCGCCCTCCGGCGCGGGCCAGGATTTCCCCTCGGCGATGCGCGAATGCACCGCCACACCCAGGTTGCGCGGGACCGGAAAGCGCCGTGGCCACTTCAGACGCGGCACCTCGTCCGAGCGATCGACGATCATGGCCCCTCGCCTTGTGGGCGGGATGTCCGGGGCTGTGCGTCGATGGTGATGGCGATGGGGTCGCTGGCGGGGAAGGTTCCTTGCAGCGCCAGGTCGAGAAGCGTCTCGACATGCGCCGCCTGTCCCGGATCCCGGTCCCTCGCCGGCAAGGGGGTCTCGTGATCCCCGCCGGCCTCCGCGCCTGGGCTTCCGGGGCCGGGCGATCGGGCGAAATCCAGCGCGCCGCAGCTCAGGATCCTGCCGCTTGCGTCCGCGGTGATCCGAATGCGGCGGCTGGACGAAAAGAAGATCAGCCGCACCGTGCCGGCATCCTTGCCCGCGCCGCGCTCGAACCGGCTGGTGATCGTGCCGTCGCGCATGCCCTGCCGCAAATCGTCGGCGCTGATCCCGAACGCCCTGGCCAGGACGGCCGCGTCGATCCGGGCGCCGTCCTGCTGCAAGTCGATCCCAGGCATCGCCGCCTCTCTTTCCCGGCCTCACTCGGCCGCCACCACGCGCCCTCCCGGACCCGCTCCGGGCCAGGCGCAATCCTCCAGCGTCGTGCGGTCCAGCTCGGCCATGAAGGCCTCGCGCGCCGCGGAAAGCTGCGGCCGCAGGCGGCAGTGCGGCCGCAGGACGCATGCACCGCCGTCGGCGCGGAAACATTCCACGATGGCGAACTTGCGCTCCAGATGGCGCACCACCTGCCCCAGCGTGATCTCATGCGCCGGGCGCATCAGCCGCAGCCCGCCGGACCTGCCGCGCTCGGACCGCACGAAGCCGCCAAGCCCCAGGTCGCTGACCACCTTGGCCAGGTGATGCTGCGAGATGGCGAACTCCCTGGCGATCTGCCCGGTCGAGATCGGCTTTTCCGGCGCCCCCGCCAGGCGCATCAGCACCCGCAATCCGTAGTCGGTAAAGGTCGCAAGACGCATCGGCTCTCCTGAATTGGTATTGACAATACCGATTATGTGGGCGGATATTCGGCATTGCAAGTACCGAATATGGGCTTCGCGCATCCTCCTGCCCCGCGGCGCCCGACTCACCGTCAGATCCCCCGCTCATGGAGACAGCCATGCCCCAGACCACATTCCCATTGCACGACCGGACGGTCGGCGAGATCGCCGCGCGGCTTCCCGGCGCGTCCGGCGTGTTCCGCCGCTTCGGCATCGACTTCTGCTGCCACGGAGAGGTGCCGCTGGCCGAGGCGGCCAATCGGCGCCAACTGGACCTTGGCGCGCTCGAGGCGGTCCTGGGCGACCTCGACCCGCTGGCGATCCCCGATGCGCCACGCGAGACCGGGGCGCTGATCGACCATATCCAGACCCGCTATCACCAGGCGCATCGCCGGCAGATCCCCGAGCTGATCGCGCTTTCGCGCAAGGTCGAGGCGGTCCATGCCGGCCACCCGGAGGTGCCCGGCGGCCTGGCCGACCTGCTGCAGCGGATATGGGGCGAACTGGAGGTGCACATGAAGAAGGAAGAGCTGATCCTGTTCCCGGCCATGCGCCGGCAGGCGGCGGACCGGATCGCCGCCCCCATCGCCGAGATGCGGCACGATCACGACGATCACGGCGCCTTCCTGGCGGAGCTGGCGCGGCTGACGCAGGACCATACCCTGCCCGAGGGCGCCTGCCGGACCTGGCAGGCGCTTTACGCCGGGACCGCGCAGCTGCGGGCCGACCTGATGGAGCATATCCATCTGGAAAACAACGTGCTGTTCCCGCGCTTTGAAAAGGCCGCATGAGGCCCGCTGCCCGCCCGCTGTTTCATGCGGCGCCGCCCGCCGCCGGCGCCGCATCCGACGCCCCGAAGCCCGCCTTTTGCCACCCCTTCAAGGAGGAGGTTCCATGGTCCGACCCGGTTGCATCCTCGCCGCCTCGCTGGCGCTGCTGCCGGCTGCCGGCCTTGCCCAGACCGGCCAGCCCGCCACGACCGCGGCGGCGGAAGAGACATGGCTGCCCAGCCTGCAGACCCGGACGCCGCAGCAGGGCTTCGACCTGGCCATCGGCATGGCGCGGCGGGCGGTCGGGACGACCCAGCCCGATGTCGCGGCGCTGAGGGCGGGGCGGCCGGGCTATGCGGCCGATGCGGGCAGGCTGATCGACGTCTCGGCTGTGGCGGCGGCCTGGTTCGCGACCATCGCCGCGGCCAACGACTATTGGCGCGAATGAACCTGAACGGAGGACGATCATGGCCGACATCTCCATGCCCAAGGCCAGCGCCGCGCTTGCGGCAAGGCGGCACGCGCTGGCGCCGGCGACCGACGATGCCTTTCTGGCGCTGTCGAAGGCGGTCTTTGCCGACGGCGCGCTGGACAAGCGCACCAAGCAGCTGATCGCGGTCGCCGTGGCCCATGTCACGCAATGCCCCTGGTGCATCGAGGGCCATGTCAAGGGTGCCCGCCGCGAGGGCGCCAGTCCCGAGCAGATCATGGAGGCGATCTGGGTCGCGGCCGAGATGCGCGCCGGGGCCGCCCATGCCCATGCCAACAAGGCGCTTGCGGTGCTGGACCAGATCGATGGCGCGTGAAGCCTGCCCATGCCCTGCTGCCGTCCCTTGCGGAACATGGCTAGGGGTCGAGGCCTGCATGAAGGGCGCGGCGGCAGTCCGGCAGATCACCGCGAGGCTCGATGCCACCCTTGGCCTTGCCGATAGCCGCAGGGCCGGCCAGGTCGCCCTGCCGCCGCGCCCGACCATCCGCGTATCCGCAAACCGGAGCCTGCACAGATAAAGGACAGGACCATGTCAGCCCAGATCAGCGACAGCATCGAAGAGAAGCGGGGGTTCTTCACCCGCTGGTTCATGTCGACGAACCACAAGGACATCGGCATCCTTTACCTGTTCACCGCCGGGACGGCCGGGCTGATCGCCCAATACGAGATGATCGAGCCCTGGCTGCACGCCGAGACGCCGGCGCCGGAGCGCGAGCGGCTGCAATCGCCCAGGGAGCGTGCAGCACTTGACGGCTATTACGAGTGCATCCTGTGCTTCTGCTGCACCTCGGGCTGCCCCAGCCACTGGTGGAACGGTGACCGCTTTCTAGGTCCCGCCACGCTTCTTCAGGTGTGGCGCTGGCTGGCCGACAGCCGCGACGAGGGACGCGGCGAGCGGCTCGACGCCCTCGAGGATCCGTTCCGCCTCTATCGTTGCCACACGATCCTGAACTGCACCCGCACCTGTCCTCGCGGGCTGAACCCCGGCCGCGCCATCGCCGAGATCAAGAAGAAAATGATCGAGCGACAAGGCTGACACGAAGGAAGCGCCATGTCTCACCGCCGTCCAAAATCACCCAGCATGCAGAACTACCGGCCACAGCTGACCTCCGTCCTGTCGTTCGGGCACCGGCTTTCGGGCGTGGCGCTGAGCCTCGGCGCCTTCGGCCTCGCAGGCTGGCTGATGGCCGGCGCCTCGGGCCAGGATGCGTTCGGAAGCGCGCAGGCGCTGCTGCTGTCCGTGCCTGGCCGTATTGCGCTTTTTCTTGTAACGCTGGCGCTGTTTTACCATCTTTGCAACGGCGTCCGGCATCTGGTCTGGGACAGTGGCCGGGGCTTCGAATTGCGCGCGATCTATGCCGGCGGATGGACGGTGGTGGGGACAAGCCTGATCCTGACGCTGGCGTTGTGGACATGGGGGCTGGCATGACGATCCGCCCTATCCCGCCATTCGCACGGGCACGCGGCCTTGGAGCAGCGGGGCATGGCACGGGTCATTGGTGGGCACAGCGGGTCTCGGCCGCGGGTCTGGTGCCGCTGGTCCTGTGGTTCGTCCTGGCGTTGGCCGGCGGCGCGGCCGCGGATCACGCGAAGCTGGTGGCCCGGTTGGCGGCGCCGCTCAATTCCGGGCGCATGATCCTGCTGTTGATGGCCGGCTTTCATCATGCGGCGCTGGGGCTCCAGGTTCTGGCCGAGGACTACATTCATTCCGGCGCGCGGTTCGTCGCCGCGGCGGCGATCCAGCTGGCCTGCTTTGCAGGTGTCGTGTTCGGCATCGCTTCGGTGCTGCGCGTCGCGCTGATGCCATAGGAAGGAGTTCACGTGCTTATCCAGAAATTTCTGCCTACTGCGCGCCGGCACCTGCAATCGATCGATGTGAACGCGGCGCTTCTGCAGGCGGCAAGGCGGCTTGGCGAGGGCTGCGACATGCTGCTGGTCTGCGATGCTGCCGGCCGACTGGCGGGTGTCCTGACCAAGACCGACGTGGTCCGCCAGACAGGTCGCTGTGCCGGCGCCAGCTGCACCGCACCCGTCATCGAGGCGATGACGCGCGACGTCACCACCGTGACCCCGGACGGTTGGCTCCAGGATGTCTGGGACATCATGAAGACCCGCGGCTTCAAGAACATTCCGATCGTCGATGCAAATCGCCACCCGCTCGGCGTGCTGAATGCGCGCGATGTTCTTCAAACGCTGCTGCAGGAAGTCCGGGAGGAGGAAAACCTGCTGCACGATTATGTCATGAATATCGGCTACCGCTGACGCGGGCGCAGGGGATCTGCGTGCCACTCGTCGTCGAGGAGTAAGCGCCCCGAAAACAAACTTGACCGATTCGGAAAGCAGGTCAGCTTGGCACCCGTTCGTTTGCTGTGACCAGTTTAAAGAAACACGGACGAAACAACATCTAATCGCGTCATGACAGCACCCCGAATGCCGCGGAGCGTGCCGCGCTGCGCCGGCTGATCGGGGTATGCGGCAGCAATATTTCGGCGGTGGCGCGGCAGCCGGGGGTGGACCGCAGCACCATCTATCGCCGGATGCGCTGGCTGGGACTGGCGGATGCGGGGGGGGGGGGGCGCCGGCTGACCGGCGATCACCTGCCGGCTGCCGCCAGGCTGCGGCGATGCCGCTCGGACAGCAGGCCGGTCATCTCGCCGATCAGCCGGCCGATGGAACCGGCGCTTTCCCAGGAATAGATCGACACCACCATGGCCGGCTCGCCGCCGAAACTGTCGCAGCGCCGCAGCCGCGCGCCCGAGACCGCCGCGACCGGCAGAAGCGTGATGCCCAGCCCGCCCTCGACGCCCAGGATGACGCTGGGCAGACTGCTGCCGGAAAAGGCGACATACCAGCGCCGCTGCTCGCGCTCGATCCGCGCGAACATGGCGTCGCGGTAAAGCCCGCCGGGCGGGAACACCACCAGCGGCACCGGGTCTTGCCAGTCGCGCGGCAGGAGGGCACTTTCGAACCAGGCCATCGCCTCGGTAAAATGCGCCCGGCAATCGCTCTCGGGAGCGGGCTCCTTGACCACGACGATGTCCAGTTCGGCCGCGCGATAGCGGCGCATCAACTCGCGGCTGAGGCCGACGGTCACGTCCAGCCGGATCTGCGGGAACTGCCGGGTGAAGTCGCGAAAGATCCCGCACATCTCGGGGTTGAAGATGTCCTCGGGCAGGCCCAGCCGGATCGAACTGGTGCCGCTGGGATCGCCAAGCGCCGCCGCCGCCTCTTGCTGCAGGGCCAGGATGCGCCGGGCATAGCCCAGAAGCCGCTCGCCCTGCGGGGTCGGCAGCACCGGGCGCGCGGCACGGTCGATCAGGGCATGGCCCGCGGCATCCTCCAGCCGGGCCAGTTGCTGGCTGATGGTGGATTGCGTCATGTGCAGCCGTTCCGCGGCGCGGGTGAAGCTGCCGCTATCGACGATGGCGACAAAGGCGCGCAGCAGGCGCGGATCGAGCATCCCGGACTCCATTCGATTTCACGATGTTTATCATCTGGACATTTAATTTCCAGATGATCCCGGTCGCGCTTATCCAGAACGCAGGACAAACGACATTCGGGAGGAAACGCATTTGCACACCGAGCACCGCCACAGCCGCCGCGCCTTCCTGTGCGGCACCGGGGGGCTGATGACCGCATCGGCCGTGATGGGCATGGGAACCGCCAGCGCCGCAGGAGCCGCCGCCGGGGCCGGGGCCGCCGAGGAACTGGCACTGACCGGCGAGATCGCCGAGACGCATTACTACCTGACCGAGGTCCGGCTTGAAAGCGGCTTCGAGCGCGAGGGCGAATACATCACCGCCACCCGCACCGCGCTGCATACGCTGGAAATCCGCGACGGCAGCATCCAGGCGATCCTGGAGGAAGGCGCCGCGCTGACGCCGGACGTCCCGCGCTATTCGGCCGGGGGCAAGCTGGCGCTGCCGGCCTTTCGCGACATGCATATCCACCTGGACAAGACCTTTTATGGCGGGCCGTGGCAGGCGCCGCTGCCCCGGCAGGGCAAGACGATCATGGACATGATCGCACGCGAGGAAATCCTGCTGCCGAAGCTGTTGCCCACCTCGCAGCAGCGGGCCGAGGCGCTGATCGATCTGCTGCTGTCGCAAGGCACGACCGTGGCGCGCAGCCATTGCAACATCGACCCGGTCAGCGGGCTGAAAAGCCTGGAGCATCTGCAGCTTGCGCTGGAAAAGCACCGCGACCGCTTCGAATGCGAAATCGTGGCCTTCCCGCAGCACGGCCTGTTGCATTCCAAGGTGGACGGGCTGATGCGCGAGGCGATGGCCATGGGCGTGCAATTCGTCGGCGGGCTGGACCCGACCAACGTGGACGGCGCAATGGAACAGTCTCTGGACGCGATGTTCCAGATCGCGCTGGACCATGACAAGGCGGTGGACATCCACCTGCACGAAACCGGCCCCTCCGGCACCGCCGCGATCAACTACATGGTCGAGACGGTCGAGCGCACCCCGCAACTCAAGGGCCGGCTGAACCTGAGCCACGCCTTCGCGCTGGGGACGCTGCCCGAGGCCGAACTGGACGCGCTGGCCGAGCGCATGGCGGCGCAGGGCGTCACGGTGATCTCGACCGTGCCCATCGGGGCGCTGACCATGCCCCTGCCGCGCCTGCGCGAAAAGGGCGTGACGCTGATGACCGGCACCGACAGCGTGATCGACCACTGGTCGCCCTTCGGCACCGGCGACATGCTGGAAAAGGCCAATCTCTGCGCACAGCTTTACGGCGGGCGCGACGAGTTCGGCCTGACCCGCGCCATGGCCATCGCCACCGGCGACGTGCTGCCGCTGGACGATGCGGGCGACCGCGCCTGGCCGAAACCCGGCGATGCGGCGGAGTTCGCGCTGGCCGAGGCCAGTTGCTCGGCCGAGGCGGTGGCCCGGCGCTCGGCCCGCAGCGCCGCGTTCCACAAGGGCCGGCTGGTCTACGGCGGCGTCGCCCGAGCCTGACCCGCGACAGGCAGGGCGGCCATCGCCGCCCTGCCCCATTTCCTGCCCGCCTGCGCGACCGGACCCTGGTCGCAAAGCCCGGCGAAGCGGTCGCGCAGCAGGTTCTTCTGCACCTTGCCCATGGCGTTGCGCGGTAACTCGTCCACGAACAGCACGCGCTTGCGCTGCCTGAACCTCGCCAGCCGCCCTTCCAGCAGGGCCAGCATATCCGTCCCGGTCAGGGCGGAGCAGCCAGTCGGGACCACGACCGCCGTCACCCTCTCGCCCACGCGCCTCTCAATACAGGTGCTCTTTGGCGTGGAGATCCGACGAACGACGGGGTTCATCGATAACCTCCTGCGGCTTGTCGGGCTGGACTGGGCTGCGACCGGTTTCGGTAGCGGGCCTCCCGGCATCGCGGTCGAGAATGCTGAACCGCCAGCGATACTGTCGATGCAGCCCTGAACCAACCGGCTGGACATGTGTTCGTGGCCGGTGCGCCCGAACTGCTCGATTGCCATTGCTGCGGCATCTGGACCGAACCGCCTGTGGCCGTTCTGCAAAAAAGGGTATCCGCTCGCCATACAATCCGCCGCCATATGAGCTGATCTGGCAGGCGAACGGCCGATATTTTGCATGCTTCAAGATAAGAAAGGCCGCCCTTTTGCAGCCCGAGCGATCGATTATACTTGGATGATTAGCGAGTTATGACAGCGGTGGTTGCGGGGGCCCTCCGCCATGGCCGCCACGGCTATCGCCAGATCGCCGAACTTCGGCTCAGCCGATCGGGCCGAGTGGTCAATGACAAGCAGGTCGCGCGGCAAGGACGGGGTAAGGCGGACAGACAACCAAAGCGAGACCGGCTCTGGCTCAATGACGGGTGACGGCTGATGCATCCGCCTGCGCGCCGAGCAGCCCAACCATGTCTGGTTCCACGACCTCGTCGAAGATCGAACCCAGCCGCGTCATTCTTTTGCCGTTTCACAAAGGGCATAAGCTGAAGAAATGGGCCGGACATCGTGGTCCTACGCCCGCCCGAGCTGAATGGTAAGCGCCATCACGTGCTTCCAACGCAACGACGCAGCTTGGCTGCATTGAGAAGAATTCCACACCTTGCCCCGCATCGTCAGGGGGCGGAACGACCGATCAACAGTATTGGCAGCCTTGCGCCTGAAAGGCATTCTCCTTCCACGGTGTTCTTCAACCCCTACCCTGGCAGATCAATGCCGCCGGGGGCCATCCTATCATATCAAGATCGACCCACCAGAAGAGGTCGATCAACCAAAGGACGACACTATATCATTGCATGAATTGAGAGCATTTGATCGAATAAACAAATGAGTGACTTGCAGTTGTGAAAATGGTAGAATTTTACCATTATTTCCCGTCTAGGTGCATCCGATGCCACACACATCCGGCACGACCTCCACCTTTCGGCAAGAAGAACAGAATAAGCAGGACAAATGGAGCGATCTCTTCAAGAGTGAGGAAGAGATCATCGACGGCGCCTATGGTAGAGCCGGGAAAGAGGACCGGAAAGGCTACCGGACAGGCATCTGCCTTTCGGGAGGCGGCATTCGCTCCGCAACCTTTGCTTTGGGGGTTCTTCAGGCTTTGGCAAAGGCGAAGCTCATCAAGCATCTCGACTATATGTCGGCGGTCTCGGGCGGCGGATATATCGCATCAGCGATGGCGCTGCATTACGCGCAAAACCGCGATGAAAATCCGTCCGAAGCGGGGGATCCAGATGGGAACTTTCCATTCAAGGAGCCCGAGGAGGACGATGATGGTGGTCGCGCACTGAACTTCTTGCACAACAATGCGAACTATCTTGCGCCGGAAGGCTTCCGGGGTTTTGCAACCGGCTTCTACGTTGTTGCCAGATCAATCCTGTTCAACCTGTTCATCTGGACGCTGCTTGCCGGCGTTGTCGTTGCAGCTCTCATGAAATTTTCCATGTGGGTCATTCCCAAGGATAATTCCTGGTATAAGGGCTGGCATAGCTACCTGTCGTGCCCTCGCATGACAGGATCCTGGCTTGAACAATATTCGGAATATATATGCAGGCACGAAAATATCGTTTTCTGGCTGTTTCTTACGCTATCACTTTTCCTTTTTGGCGTAATCGTTGTTCTGATGGTCATGGCTTCCATCTCGAGCTTCCGGCCGAACGAGGCGGGAAAGACGGAGGAGGAAAATCTCTGGCGATTCTCCACGGGTCTCGTTCTGCTCTGCCTGCCCTTCGTAGCCCTTGTGCTTTGGGGAGCCGAGCCATGGCCCATACTCCGGTCCGTGCCCTGGTTCGTGAAACCCGCCCCAGTCGTTATCTTTACGGCTTTTGCGCTGGTTGGTCTCTGGTTGGTCGGAGCATATATTCCCGCCCGCCTCCGTGGAGGCGGCCGGTCGCCGAATGGCCCGCCCGCCCCGGAATACGGACGACGGCGCATGGTCGAGGCCCTCTCTGGGGGAATGCTCATTCTCGCTGTGGGATTCCTTCTGGTCGGCATCATTCCCTTCATTCCTCCTCTCCTCCCCTTTTTAGTCGGCGAGATCGGTGGCGGCCCAAAAGGCGTTGAAGAGGGCGGCCACCTGGGCCTTCTGCCTTTCGCTATCTATCTCATAGCCACCATGTCGGCGCTTTTCGGTTTCTACCAGGCGCGGCTGAAGGGAGTATTGGGACAGAAAGCCACCGTGGTCATTGTCGCTGGCTCTGCGATCCTTGTCTATGGCGCAGGCATAGCCGCATATCTGGCCGCGCTGGACCTGCTCGAGATCCATAAGGCGCTCTTGGACAATACCAATCCGCTCGAGCTGCGCCATGTTCTCTATATGGTTGCCGTGATCACCGCTGCCGCGCTCTGTTTCATTGTCAATATCAACGATATCTCATTGGGTCGCTTTTATCGCGATCGGTTGATGGAAGCCTATATGCCGGACAAGGCAAGCGTCGACCTCCGCAAAGTCGGCGCGGCGGGTTCGGCCGATCGCTACAAGATGAGAGAAATCGCAAATCTTCCCCAAAAGGATAAGCCTGGCGAGGACGAGAGCAATATCGTTATGCCATCTGAGCCGCGCAGGCTCAACGGACCCTATCCGCTGATCTGTACGACGGTGATGACGCCCTGGGCGGAAGACATGACAGACCGGCGGCGCGGCGGCGATTCCTTCATCCTTTCGCCACTCTATTGCGGCTCGACAGTGACGAGCTGGCAACCCACTCAAGAAGCGCTCGGCGGGAATCTGTCGCTGCCGACGGCCATGGCAATCTCCGGCGCGGCTGCAAATCCAGGTGGTGGTTTCGCGGGTGCCGGTCCTACAACCAATATCGTCGTAGCAACTGCGATGACGCTTCTCAGCATGCGCCTCGGCTATTGGTTCCGATGGCGAAAAATAGCGAAGTGGCGTCAATGGTTGAATCCATATGGCAACCACCTTTTCCCCGTCACGACCAACCTGCTGCGTCGGGTATTAAACTCCAAAACGAAAAACCCGGTGTTCGTTGAACTCAGCGACGGCGGGCATTTCGAGAACCTGGGACTCTATGAGCTGGTGCGTCGGCGCTGTGCATTGATTATCGTTTGCGATGGCGAGTCGGACCCCACCACTGCCTATAACAACTTCACCGCGGCCATCCGGCTTATTCGCGAGGATTTTGCCGCGGAGATAGATTTCAACATGAAGATCTTCGACAAGAGTGGCGGAGAATTCCAGCCCTCTGGACCGCAGCATATCGTGGCACGGAAGCACGAGAACGAATATCCCAAGGAGGTCGAGTTCGCGCGCCGCGGCTACTTCCTAGGAACGATCCGCTACGCCAGCCAAAGCCAGATGGAAAAACGCATCAGGAAAGTTCCTGCGGCCTCGCATTCCAAATATGGCAAGGCTCCAGAAGAGAAACTGGGTCCGGAAGAGGGGTTGCTCATCTATCTCAAATCCGCCCTCATTCCGGGTTTATCGATCTCGACACGCAGCTATCGGGGCGGACACCCCGAATTTCCCTATGAGAGCACGACGGACCAGTTTTTCTCGATGGAGCAGTTCGAGGCTTATCGTGACGTTGGAAAGAGAATCGCGGGCCAGATGCTTGATGAAACCGACCTCGCCCTGCTGTTCAAGGATGGGCGTCCGTCTTGGTCCGGCTTAATAGGCTTCGATACCTCCAGGAGGTTCGGCCGATAATCCATGGTGCATTGCTTGAAAATGACATCGAATTGAACCGATGTGCCAGAAACCTGGATCAGGGGGATTCCTGGCAAGCGGCCCTGTGATTCCATTCCTTTGGGAAGATGGATCATGTCAGCACCGCACCATCGGCATTTTGGGTTCGGTTTCCGCGCTACCTCAATGAAGATCCAGGCGCGGCGGCGGCACGGTTGAAGCTGTCGCCGAAGGCAGGTGTGCGGTGGGTGCGAAGCGATGGGTCATGCGCGGGCCACCCCTCAGGACCGTCCCAAGGGCCATGGCAAGCTCGCACCGTATCCCGCTTTCTTCAACGAACTGCTGGTCAGGGTGCCGATATGATCATGCTCGACCCGCCCACAGACTAAAAACCCTCAGCGGCCTCAAGCCCTGCGAACGGGGCCTTCCGCAGGCGATCATGCGCACAAAAGGCGGCCTGAACGCCAGGCTGGACATGCTCAGCGGCAAGAGGGTCTGCCCGCTAAATTTCCTCTCCGGCCTGAGAGTGCGGCAGATATTGATATTGCCAAAACGCTCAAAATGGAGAAAGCTGACCGAGACCTTATCCAGAATTCGAATCGACTGTCGACCGGCAGTCCTGCACCCTGTTGGGCTTTTATTAATCCGGCATCCGCGAAAATCGCCGTTCGCCGGAACAATATTGACGTGACGCCTCCTCGATAGCATTCAGTGACCTGCACGGTGTGCAGATCAAGATCGTCTTGCGGCAGCTGATGAGTTCTCTGCGGTTAAAATTTCTCCCGCTCTGTGCATTGTAATCCGATACAGTGCGAGCGCGCTTGAAGGCGGGATTCGCTATGGATGATATCTATCAAGAACCCATAGATAACGTCGATCTTCATGCGCGCCTCTATCGGGAATGCGAGGCGATGATCGCGCTGATGGCCGGTCGGGGAATTTCCTGCGCGCCGGCCATTCTTGAACGAATAACGATCCTCGACCTGGGAATCTCGAAACGCCAGGATATTCCGATCAAGGATCTGGTCGCCCTGCATGCCGCCTTGGCCGAGGTGATCCGCCCTGCACTACCGCAGTCGGTTGAGCTGCTGCATTGGGACGCAACCCGGCGCAAAATTCCGTTCTGGGATCTGTTGCATTTTCTTGCCCCCGTCTCGGCGGTTCGCAAGGTGATCCTGTTCACCATCCTGTGCTTCTTCGTCTTTTTTGCCGTATTGATCTTTGGACCGCTGACAGCCGAGCAGGTTGGCAACGGTATCCCGCTGTTCAACACCGAGGTTGAAGCGGATATGGCGTCTGCCGAAAATACGGGCGGAACCGCGGGCGGAAATATGAACCACTTCGCCCTGTTCTGCCTTACGCTGTTCTACGTCTCGCTCAGCGCGATCGGCGCCTGTTTCGCCACGCTCTACGATGCCAACCGCTATGTCTGCGAAGGCACCTATGATCCCCGGCGGGGATCGAGCTATGCCATTCGCATCGGGCTGGGCATGATGTCGGGATTCCTGCTTTCGCAGGTGCTTTTCGGCCTGACCGGCGATGCGCGCCTTTTCGGCCGGGTTGTCCTGGCATTGCTGGGCGGATTTGCGGGCGAATTGATCTATCACATCCTGAACAAGCTGGTGGGTGCCGTCGAAAGTGTGTTCAAGGAAGATCCCCGCAGCCTCGTCGAGCGGATCACGCGGGAAGCCGAGGTGCGCGAACAGGCGGCCATCCAGCGTCGGCAAGCCGCCCAGACGGTGGAGGCGGTGACCTTTGCGGCCCAAATGGAGGCGGCGGGCGATCCTGCCGCCCGCGCCGCCGCCACCCGCGAGTTCCTCGCGCGGTCCTCGGGCACGGAACAGGCCGCTGCCGGGAACGCCTCCGATCCTGTCACGATTACGGTGCAGAAAGCCGCGGCGACCGCTGCCTTCCTGCATCGCGCGCTGGAAATCCTGCCCTCTGGCGAAGGCGCGAAGCTGCGTGATGCGCTGGACCGGCTGGAAAAGGGGATCGCCCGCGTCCGCAACATCGACGACCGTGGGGAGCTGGCGGCAGAGGCGGCGAAGCTTGGCGGTCTCGCCCTGGCCAAAGGGCCGCTGAAGGGCATCCTTGCCGCCAGCCTGGGAAAGCTTGCGGGGCCGCTCGCCCCTCTCGGCATCTCGCCGGGCGGCCTTGCGCTGATGGTGGTGACGCTGGCCGGCCAGCACGGCGCCGTCGCCTATCGCCGCTGGAAAGCGCGGGTGCTGAACGCTCCCTACCTGCCCGATCTCCTGCCGGTCGATCCGATCGACGCTGCGGCGGTCCAATCCGCCCTCGACGACATGCCGGATGCCCTGGCCGCCCTTCAACCGGGGTCGGACGACATGGCTGCGCTCAACCGTCTCGGCCAGGCTGCGGCCGACCTTGATCACGACAGCTTCTTCGACCGCTTCGGCCGCGCCTTCGCCGGCACGCGCGAGGAGTTCGATGCTGCCGTGGCCGGCTTCCGGGACCGGATGAGGCAACTGCGCCGTGTCGAACTCGACCGGCTGGTGACGGCGGAGATCCCGGAACCGATGCTCGTCCTGTCCGGCGCGCCCGACCGCGGCAGCCTGCTTGCTGCGCTCGACACGCTCCAGAAAACGCCGGAAACGCTGGCGGAACTGGAAAAGCTTTTCCTAATGGCCGCCGCCATGCGCGACAGCCCCACCGCGGCAATCGACCTGCAATTGCTCCGCGAGGCCCTGGCTGCCGCAGAAAAGGAGGCCATGTCATGAGACTGCCCTATCTGCTTGCCGCCACGCTGACTGCGCTGGTCGTGCTGGCGGGCTGCGACAACCCCGGCGACCAGATCGCCAGAGTTGTCGATCCAGAAATGGCGGAACTTGCCAAAGTGCAGGCGATGGACCGGCCTGCGGCGGCTGCGCATGTTCCGCAATGTCGCATAAGGGAAGAAGGCTGCGCCCGCGTCCATGAGATCACCGGCGACGCATGCCTGCGCATGGCGCAGGACCGGCTGGCCAGCGGCGGTGCCGCGCCCTATGCCGCATGTGCGGCCGCCCGGTTCGGCGTCCTGCGCAATGCCGGGGTGCTCGGCACCAGCCTGCGCGGGCTGGAGGCCGAAAGGCTGCTGCGGGAAACGGCCAGCCGCGCAGAGGCCAATGAGGCCAATATGCGGCTGGCCGCGCTGGCCGCGCTGGCCGCAGGGGTGGATCACCCCGCTGCGGGCTATTATCGCGCCAGCGCCGTCGATTGGCAGGCCGCTTTCGCCGGTCCTGTCCCCTGCGCTGCCCTGCAGGAGGCGCAGGGTCATGCCCGGCAGGCCGCCGCCGCTGGACCGGCCGAAGGGCTCGACAATCGGGCGGCCGCGGCCACGCTGGCTAACCGGCTTTCCCAGCGCAACCAAGCCGGGGGATGCACATGATGGAGACCGCGATCCTTCAGTATCTCGGCCCGCCGATGATGAGAGGGCCAATGGTGTTGTTGCTGCAGCTCCGTCTTGCCCAGCTTGCGCTTCTGCCGATCGAGGGGGTGGACGGTCTCTTTGGTCCGCAGACCGCGCAGGCGGTGCGGGCGCTGCAGGCCCGCATGCGCCTGCCGATAACCGGCGCATTGGAGGCTGATCTGGCCCGCCAGTTGATCGCCGGGCTGGCCGATGATGCGCGACCAGAGCTTTCGGCAAGTGCGACCCTTTCCACCATGGCGTCACCCGCCGGGCTTGGCGCCCAGCTCCAGCCGGGCCTGCGGCCGCCTCGGCACCCGCGCCCGCGGCCTGCCGAGCGGCTTCGCGCTGTTCCAGCGGATCAGCTGCCCAATGCCCGGCCCAAGCGGATCATTCTGCATTGGACGGCGGGCAATGCCAGGGCGTCAACCCAGGATCTGCAGCACTATCACTTCTGCATCGAACAGGACGGCACCATTCGGCGCGGCAACCGCACCATCGCAGACAATGACTCCACCGCGGATGGCCGCTATGCCGCCCACACGCGGCAATGCAACACTCGCTCTGTCGGTCTGGCGCTGTGCGGCATGGCCGGGGCGCAGGAGCGACCCTTTCGCGCTGGCCGCGCGCCGATACGCGAGGCGCAGATTCCGGTGCTCGCCCGTCTCGCCGCCCAGATCTGCCAGCGCTACGACATTCCGGTCAGCCGCGAAACGGTGCTGGCGCATGGCGAGGTCCAGTCGATCCTGAAAATCCCCCAGAACGGCAAATGGGATCCGCTGGTCCTGCCCTGGCGACCGGAGCTTTCTCCGCGAGAGGTCGGCGATCTGCTGCGCGCCGAGGTCGCCCAAGCGCTCGCCTCTCCCGCCGCCGATCCGGTCGGGGGCGACGAAGCCCCAGGCCGGTTCCCCCTCTTCATCAACGGCCGCGAGGTGGCCGGCGGCGGCATCCCCGAGGATGGCGAGGATTGGGTGCCGCTCGCCCCCCTTCTGGAAGCGACCGGCTGGCAGAGCGAATCGCCCGAGGGCCTGTCCAGCGTGACCCTGACGGGCCCGGCAGTGCTGATCCGCGCAGGCGAGGCCACGGCCTGGGTCGATCTACGCACCGAGGCAGGGATGGATCTGATCTTTCTCGATGATCTCGTGGAGGAACTGGACCTCAGCCTCAGCATCGAACCCGACGGCACCCGACAGCTCAAGGGTGATCCCGGCGGCGGGTTTGCAACGCTCGACGGCACCCGCTTTCAGCGGGTCACGGTGGCGCGCGGCGATACCCTTCGCGCCATCGCGCGCCACCATCTCGGCGACCCGGAGTTGTGGCGGCAGATCCGCGATCCCGATGGCCAGGTGTTCAACGAATCAACGGCGCGCACGCTGGCCGCCGGCATTCAGGTTCTGGTGCCGGTCGTTCCAGCTGCCAGGCCCGCCGCGCCGACCGGCCCCATGGATCCCGCAGCCTTTGCCGAAATCGCGCAGGCGGTTTCGCAACTGACCCATCGCCTGAACAAGGATGCGGCCCAGAAAGCGGTGCCCATCATCCTCGCCGCCTGCCTGGCCGAGGGGATCACCGACCCGAGCCACCTGGCCTATGTGCTTGCGACCGCCGAGCATGAAACCAATTTCGGCCGCCAGATGATCGAGAAATGGGGCAATCCGCCCTCGGCCAACCAGCAGCGGTATCAGGGCCGGTTCGGCAATATCCACGCCGGCGATGGCAAGCGGTTCCGGGGGCGCGGCTATGTTCAGCTGACCTTCCGCGACAATTATCGCCGGTTCGGCAAGGCGATCGACCTGCCGCTGGAGGACAACCCCGACCTCGCAGCCGAGGAAGAAACTGCCGCGCGGCTGATGGCGATCGGCATGGGCCGGCTTGGCTATACCCGCGGCTTTCCGGTGCTGGCTACCTTCGGAAGCGGCGAGAATTTCGATTTCACCGCCGCACGGCGCATCATCAACGGCGACGGCAACACGAAGACCGACCGCTACCCGGTCCCATTCGGCCAGGCCATCGGCGGCCGCGCCCAGGCCTATGCAACCGTTCTTCTTCAGCGGTTGCTCTGACGTCCGCTCCGGTTTCGGAGGACACTCCGCAGCGCGCGCATGAAACGATCTGTCCATCAGATGCCAATGCCTGCCTGCATGGAATGACGACGCGCATTGCGAGGAAGGGGATAAGACGAAGGTAGCCGCTTGATCCACGCAGGCCCGCCCGAATTGTCCACCCTGCACAAGGGCAAGATGCGGAAACCCACGTCGATGACATTCTTGAAGTCGGGAGGATAACCGTTTTTGATCGGAGCGAAGGAACCTGGTTAACAGGCTGGCTGAAGCTTCTCGATGTCTTCCTTGGTCAGGACAGCCCGCCCGTTGCCTCGATATTCCCCTGGCCATCCGCAACCAGCGTAATCGCGTTCAGGACGATTTTGCCTTCAGCAGCCGAGGTTATTTCCTGATCCTGGAGATACGCCACGATCGCCAGAGCCGAGCATCCTCCGCCGGATATGACCGCGGTGAGTTTCATTTATCACGCCATAAAGATGTGTTTGGGCTGGCGAATGGCTGGCACTTCGCACCTAATAGCCTTTCGCTCCCGCCAACATCATTATTTTGTTACGAAATGCTTCTGCGCCATAATGGCATACCGAATTTTCAGCTCCGACATGAATGTTGGACTTAATAGCATCGCCAGGATGGAATATGCCCGCGAAAGATTGCGCAAAATCCCCGCCGGCATTTCAAACCGTCCAGTGTTTTTGGCGTGCGAAAACTTAGAAATCCGGGATGATCCCAAATTTCCCAGGCAGGCCTTCCATCAAATCGCGACGGTTTCCGCACATGGCAGTCGGCAGATCTGCAAAAGCCCATGCGGCTCGCGGTTGCTGATCGCGATGCTGCCGCCGTGCCGCTCGATGATCTCGCGCGCGATGGCCAGCCCAAGCCCGGCGCCGGGAAAGGATTTGCGCCGGGCCTGGTCGACGCGGAAGAAGGGCTCGAAGATCTGCGCCAGCAGCTCGGGCGGCACGCCGGGACCATCGTCCTCGATACGGATCACCGCATGGTCGCCCTGGCGCCCCAGCGCCACCCGCGCCCCGCCGCCATGGGTCGCGGCATTGGCGATCAGGTTGCGCAGCGCCCGCTTCAACGCGATGGGGCCGGCATGGACGGTCAGCGGCGGCAGCTCGCCCAGTTCGACCTTCTGGTCCAGGGCGCACAACTCCGAGGCGATCTGGCGCAACAGCGGGTCCAGCCGGATGGGCTCGGCCCCGTCCGCCCCGACCTCCTCGCGCACCAGGCGGATGGCGCTGTCGGCGATCATGTCCAGCTCTTCGAGATCCAGGAGCCATTTCGCCCGCTCGGCCTCGTCCTCGATGAACTCGGCGCGCAACCGCATCCGGGTCATCGGCGTGCGCAGGTCGTGCCCCGCCGCCGCCACCAGCCGCATCCGGCTTTCCATCGCCTGCCTCAACTGCGCCGAAAGCCGGTTCAGCGCCCGCGCCGCGGTCCGCACCTCGCCCGTGCCGGTTTCGGGGATCTGCTCCAGACCGCCGTCCGGGCCGACGCGATCCACCGCATCCTCGAGCAGTTGCAGCGGCCGCGTCAACCGGCGCGCGGCATGGAGCGAGATGGCGGCGCTGCCCAGCACGATCAGGACCAGCCACACTGCAAGCACCTGCCAGCGCCCCGGCGGCGGCGACATATCCGGGATCGGCAGCACCAGCCATCCCTGCGGCAGCACATGGACCGAGGCGACCAGCGGCTGGCGCTCGCCCTGCCGCGTCACCACCACGTCGAGCGGCGTGCCGGTGCGGCGCAGCGCCTCGCGCAGAAACCCGGTCTCGTGCATGTCGATCTCGCCCGGCGCTGGTTCGGGCCGCAGCTCTGTCCGGGGTGCCTCGCCGCTGCCATGGCCCAGCAGGGCGACGGTCAGGTGGATCTGCATCGCCACCGGCTCCATCGTGGCCTGCGGCGATGGCGGCTGCATCACCTGCGTCGCGGCATAGCTCGCCAGCACCACGACGCTGACGATGGCCGCGATCAGCAGGGCCGCGATGCGGGTGCGCAGCGAACTCATCCCCGCCCCTCGCCCACGCTGCTCACCGGCACGGCAAGCTGATAGCCGCCGTTGCGCACGGTGCGGAATATCGTCGCGTCGTGCTTTTCGCCCAGCTTGCGGCGCAGCCGGCTCATCAGCACGTCGATCGAGCGGTCCAGCGGATCGCGGTCGCGGCCCTGGGTCAGGTCCAGCAACTGGTCGCGCGACAAGAGCCGGCCCGGCCGTTCCAGAAAGACCCGCAGCAGGTCGAACTCGGCGCCGGTCAACTCGACCTCGCTGCCATCCTCGGCCAGCACCCGGCGCTGACCGGGATCGACCTCGAAACCCGCAAAGCCGTAGGTCCGGGCCTCGGGGGCGGCGGTTTCGTCCGGTCCGGCCGTCCGGCGCAGCACGGCCTTGATGCGGGCGACCAGTTCGCGCGGGTTGAAGGGCTTGCCCAGATAGTCGTCGGCCCCGAGTTCCAGCCCGATGATGCGGTCGACGTCCTCCTTCAGGGCCGTCAACAGGATGATGCGCAGTTCGGGCCGGTGTTCGTGCAGGCTGCGGCAGATGTCCAGCCCCGAACCGTCGGGCAGCATCACGTCCAGCACGATCAGGTCGGGACTGCCGTCCGCCACCCGCGCCTCGCACTCGCGCCGGTCGGCGGCGGTCAAGACGCGGAACCCCTGCCCCTCCAGGTAGCGGCGCAGCAGGGTGCGGATTTCAGCGTCGTCATCGACGATAAGGATACGGTTCATCGGCACCACCTTGACATGCCGCCGTTCTAGCGGATTTTCGGGCATCCCGCCTGGGCAAATTTGTGACGAAACATTGCCGAAACGGCCCTCGGAAACCTTCGTTTGCAAAACTCGGTCGCCCGGAAAGAATTCGTCACCGACAAGACCTAAGCCGGACAAGGGAGGGGCGTAGCGTCATCGGCATCGCAACCGATGAAAGGCCCGTCCGATGAAGAACGCCCTGTCGAAAACCCTGGCGGTGGCCGCCCTGCTATGCGCCTCCGGCACCCCCCTGGCCGCGCTGGCGCAGAGTGCCGGCGAGGCGCCGCCCCCCGCGGCAGAGGAACCTGCCCATCCCATGCCCGACCTTGCAGGGCACGGCCACGGCCGTCCCGATGCCTTCCGTCCCCCCATCGACCGGCCCGGCCCCGCAGGCTTGTCCCCGACCCTCGGCCTTGCCGGCCATCTTGCCGCCGCCGAGACCTTCCTGGGCATCACCGCAGAGCAGCAGGATGCCTGGCGCGACTATTGCCAGGCGCTGATCTCCTTCCTCGAGCCGGCTGCCCCGCCGGCACCTGAAGCCGGGGCCCAGGGCGACAGGCCCCCGGCTGGTCAGGCCCGCCCCCTGGCCGCCGAGCGCATGGCAGCGCAGGCCCTTGCCCGCGCCGGCAAGGCCCGCGCCCTGCTGGATGCCGCGACCGCCCTGCGCGGAACGCTGGAGCCGACCCAGCTGGAGAGGCTGCAGCAGGTCGATCCGGGCTTTGGTCCGGGATCGCGCAACCCGCGGCATGAAAGCCCGGAACGGTCGGGTCTGCACCAGCCCCGGCCGGGCCATCAGCCCGCACCAGCGCGCTGAGCCATCCTGCGTCAGGCAAAGACGCCAGACGCACCTTCCTTCCAGACCGCAGAACAGCAAGGACTGATGCAATGCGTCGCTTTCTCATGATGACCGCGATAGCGGTGACGGCAATCGGCAGCAGCCAGATGGCCATGGCCGAGACCCGGCCGGATGGCCCGCCGCCGGAATGCCGGCAGGACGATCGCAAATGCCCGGCGCCCCCGGCAAAGGATGCCCGCAAAAAGGGCGAAGGGCCCAGGGGTGAACGCCGCGAACCGCCGCCGCAGGAAGCCCGGCGCGACGGGCACAAGCCGCCCCAAGCGCCGGATCACCGTCCGGGCAAGGTGCGGGACGCGAAAGGCAAGCCGCCGGCGGATAGCCGCAATGCCTTGCGCGTGGGCGACAGCGGCCGCGACGGCCGCGCCTTCCAGCGCGCCGGCAACAGCCGATACGCCCCGGCACCGCGCGGCCAGGAATATCGCGTGGTCCGCGACCAGCTTGTGCTGATGGACCAGAAGACCAAGCGCATCGTGTCGATCCTTGGCCCGATCCAGGCGCAACGCTGAAGGAAATCCCATGAAAAAGGCGATGATTCTGGTGGCCTTGACCCTGCTGAACCTGGCCACGACACCTGGCCTGGCCGAGCCTGCCGCGCGTTGCGAGCAGGCCGCGCAGCGCTGTGTGCTCAAGACCGAGGCGGCGAAAAGACCCGCCGTATCCGACACCGGCGAGCAGCCCCGCAAAGGACCGAAAGTCGGCGAAGTCACCCGTGGCGGCCGGTCGCTCAGGACCGCCGAAGCGCGGAAACTGGCCAGGCCCGCGACCGGCCGTGCCTATCGCGTGGTGGAGGAGCGCGTGGTTCTGGTCGATGCCGGAACCATGAAGGTGCTGCAGGTTCTGGGCTTGGCCTCGGACATCCTGCGCTGACCGCTTCCAGGTGACGCACCAGAGGCGACGGCCGGACACACCCGGCCGACGCCTCTTCTTTTACTGCCCGGCGTAGCGCGCCGGGACGGTCGAAATCACACGCCCCGATGCATCCACCCGCAGGAAGACGCCGGGTTGCAACTCCCAATGCTGGCCGTCGTCGGGTCTTGGCAATGCGTGATTGTGGTAATCGACCCTGACGCCCCGGCCGCTGCGCACCACCGGCTCGAGGCCCTGGGCTTCCGTGCCCACAGGATAGCGGTAGATACGCCCCGTCGGCTCGTCCTTTTCCGAGCAGGCGGCCAGGGCGATCACCAGGGCGAGCGGAGGAATGGTTTTCACGATGATTTCCTTTCGGGATTGCTTTTCCTGGGAAGCTGCTCCCCGTCCCCTCACCCTTTTTCGAGTGCTGTTACGGGTTCGAGCTTTGCGGCGTTGACGGCTGGGAGGTAGCCGAAGATCAGGCCGATGCCGCAGGCGCTGGCCAGGGCGGCGACCATGGAGAGGGGCGAATAGACCAGGGTGAAATTGCTGCTCAGCCGCTCGAAGGCCAGGCCGAAGCCAAGCGCCGCCAGGATGCCCGCCGCGCCGCCGATGACGCAGACCAGAACCGCCTCGATCAGGAATTGCGCGCGGATGTCGCCGCGCCGCGCGCCCACCGCCATGCGCAGCCCGATCTCGCCGATGCGCTCGGTCACGGAAACCAGCATGATGTTCATCACCCCGATGCCGCCCACCAGCAGCGAGATCACCGCGATGGCCGCGACCAGCAGCGTCAGCGTCTGCGTGGTCGAGGTGATGGTCTGGCGGATCTGGTCGTTGTTGACGATGAAGAAATCCTTGCCGCCATGGCGCCGGACCAGCAGGTCCGAGACCATCTGCTCGGCCAGGGCCATGTCCACCTCGTCGGCGACGCGCAGCGTCAGCCCGCTGACGCTGGTCGAGCCCAGGTAGCGCGCCTGCACCGTGGTATAGGGCGCATAGACCGTCAGGCTGGTGGAGCCGCCGGGGCCGCGGTTCTGCGCCTCGGCCACGCCGATCACCCGCAAGGGCACCTTTGCCGGCCATGAAGACCTGCCCCAGCGCCGCGCCCTCGCCGAACAGGCTCTGGCGGGTGCTCTCGTCGATGACGACGTTCTGGCCCATCTCCGCCACGTCGCTTGCGTCGAAGCCGCGGCCCTGGGTCAGCGCGACGCCGGCCACGTCGAAATACTGCTCGCCCACGCCGCTGATCTGGGCGCTGGCCTCGGTCGCGCCGTGGCGCAGGGTCTGCGCGCTGCTGACCGTCGGGCTGACCGAGGCGACATGGGGCTGGCGCGCCAGCGCCGCGCCGTCGGCCGTGACCAGCGTCGTCACCCGCCCCGAGCGCATGTCGCCGAAATCCCGGCCGGGATAGATCTGCAGCGTGTTCGTGCCCAGCCCGGCGATATTCTGCAGCACGCGCTGGCGCGAGCCCTCGCCAAGCGCCACCACCGAGACGACCGAGGCGATGCCGATGATGATGCCCAGCATGGTCAGGAAGCTGCGCAGCTTGTGGGCGCGCATGGCCAGCACCGCCATGCGCAGCGCCTCGGCCAGCCGGCCCAGCACCGGGGCGGCGGCGCGGGCGGGCGGCAAGGCGGCCAGCCGCGCGGGCTCGGCGGGCGCATCGCTGCGGCGGTCGGCGATGATGCGGCCGTCGGCGATCTCGACCACGCGGCGGGCGCGGGCGGCGACCTTGGGGTCGTGGGTGACGATGATGACGGTGCGGCCCTCGGCGTTCAGCCGTTCCAGGATGCCCAGCACCTCGTCGCCGCTGCGGCTGTCGAGCGCGCCCGTCGGCTCGTCCGCCAGGATCACGCGGGCGTCGTTGACCAGCGCGCGGGCGATCGAGACCCGCTGCTGCTGGCCGCCCGAAAGCTGGCCCGGCCGGTGGCCCAGCCGGTCGCCCAGGCCCAGCCGGTCCAGCAGGTCGCGGGCGCGGGCGCGGCGCGCCTCGCGCGGCAGGCCGCGATAGATCGCCGGCACCTCGACATTCCCCAGCGCCGTCATCTCGGAAAGCAGGTGGTAGCGCTGGAAGATGAAGCCGAAGGTTTCGCGGCGCAGCGCCGCCAGCTCGCCCGGATCGCGCTGCGCCACCTCGCGCCCGTCCAGCAGGTAGCTGCCCGAACTGGGCCGGTCGAGGCAGCCCAGGATGTTCATCAGCGTCGACTTGCCCGAGCCCGAGGCGCCCATGACGGCGACGAATTCGCCCTGGGCGATGTCGAGGTCGATGTCCTTGAGCACGCGCAGCACCCCCTCGCCCGAGGGGTATTCGCGCGCGATGCCGCGCAGCCGGATCAGCGGGGATCCCATCTCAGCCACCCAGCGGGCCCATCATGCGCCGGCTGCTGCGGGGGGCCGCGCCGGCCGCCGGGGCGCCGCCCTGTTCGCCGGTCACCACCTGCTCGCCCTCGTCGAGGCCCGAGACCACCTCGGCCACCACCTTGTCGTTGAGCCCGATCACCACGTCGCGGGTCTGGATGCCGCCGCCCGCGGCCAGCACCCGGACCTGGTGGCTGCCGTCGGGGTTGCGCCGGCCAAGCGCGCTCGACGGGATGGTCAGCACGTCCTGCGCCGCGCCCAGGACGATGCTGACCTGCGCCGTCATGTAGCTGCGCAGGTGCCCGTCGGGGTTTTCGACCGGGACGATGCCGGTGTAATAGATGGCGCCGCTGCTGCTGTCGGTGCTGGCGCCGCCCTGGATGGCGCTGTCGTTGACGATGCTTTGCGGCGCCGGCGCGATGGAGGCCAGCACGCCGCGATAGCTGCGGCCGCTGTCGTCGAGCAGGGTGAAGCGCACCTGCTGGCCGGGCCGGACCTTGCCGATGTCGGCTTCCGAGATCTCGGCATGCACCTCCATGCGGTCCAGCTGCCCCAGCACGACGATGGTGGGCGAGGACTGCACCGCGTTCACCGTCTGCCCGGCCTGGCTGACGATGGCCAGCACCGTGCCGGCAGTGGGCGCGGTGATGCGGGTATAGTCGAGGTCGGTCCGGGCGATCTCGATCGCGACCTCGGCCTGGGCGATCTGCGCCTGGAGCGCGGTGATCTGGGCGCGGGCCACCGCGACGTCCTGCTGGGCGCTGTCGATGGTGCTGCGCGCGGCCGCGGCCGAGCGGATCAGGTTTTCCGACCGCTCCAGCGTCTTTTCCGCCAGCGCCAGCACCGCCTGCCGCTCGGCCATCTGCGCGCTGAGATTGGCCAGCGCCGCCTGGGCGGTGCGCAATTCGTTCGCCTGCTGGACCGAGTCGATCCGGGCGATCAGGTCGCCCTGTTCCACCCGCTGGCCCAGCCGGACCGCCAGTTCGGTGATCCGCCCCGAGACCTGCGCCCCCACCGCCACCAGGCTCGAGGGCTTCAGCCGCCCCTCCGCCAGAACCGCCATCTCGATGTCGCCGCGCGCGACCGGCGCGGTCATGTAGCCGGGGGTCGCGGACTTGCCCTCGGTAAGCCCGGCCACGCCGGCCAGAACGGCGACCAGCGCCACGGCGGTCAGGGCAAGGGCTAAGGGCTGGCGCATCGGATCTCTTTCCTTGCTTCAAGCGAATCGATCCGGCATGGGAACGGCGCCGGTTCGCCCGCTTGCGCCCCGAGATAGCGGCGGGCCGTTTCCATCGTTGATCTTGTCCGTGTCGGGAGGTTTCCGCGAAAGCCGAATTTGTAACGAAAGGTTTCCCCCGCACCCTCGGAAACACTTCCTTACAAATCTCTGCGTGCGCCGGGACGATTGTCGGGCATCATGGTTTCGGGTCACGGCAAGACGCGGCCCAAGGACAGGCGACAGGACGCGACCATGACCAGCCAGACCCTGGCCGAAGCCCGACGGCGCATGACGCTTTGCGTGCCGCGCGGCATAGCGGCCGATGCCGGCGCCCGGCGAATGGAGCCGGTCTCGTTCAGCCTGATCGAGTTCGGCGGCGAAAGGCTGGTCTTTCGGCTGGTCGATGCGCGGGGCGACCTGCTGGACCTGATGCTGAATCCGGTCGTCGCCGGCGCCCTTCGCGATTGCATTGCCTTGCACGAATGCCTTGCCGAGCGCCCGGAGCCGTCCGCCGCGCCTCATGAAGGGCAGGCCGGATCTTCTACATCGCGGTCCTGAGGACCGTGCAGCATTTCACCGGAAAGAGAGCCAAGACGTGATTTCCCCCTCCCGCTTCCGGGCCCGGCGCTGCTGCTTCTGGCGGCGGGCTGCGCGGCCATCGGACCCGATCCCGACGACCGCCCCGCGATCTTCGCCGAAGGCGAGGCCGCATCGGCCGACACGCTGGCCAGCCAGGCCTTCTGGGCCGCATATCGCGATCCGGTGCTGAACGAGTTGATCGCGCGCGGGCTGAAGCAGAACCTGGACGAGGCCGCCGCGCGCGAGCGCATCCGCGCCGCCGCCGCCGATCTGCGCGGCACCGGGGTTCTGGCGGCCCAGGCATCCGGCTCGGCCGATGCGTCGCGCAAACGCGGCTCGACTGCGGGCGCAGCGGTGCAGAACGTCAACGCCTCCAGCCTCGGCGCCGGTTTCGTCTTTGACCTGTTCGGCGGCGCGCGGCGCGAACGGCAAGGCGCAAGGACCAGCCTGGAATCCGCCAAGGCGGATCTGGGCACGGCGCGGCTGGCCTGGATCGCCGAGCTGATCGGTGCCGATAGCGACGCGCGCTATGACCCGCTGGCGCTGACGCGGCAGATGGTTTCCAGCCACAAGGAAACCGTCCGCATCATCCGCGAGCAGCGCGAATTCGGCGTGGTCAGCGAATTCGACATGGCCCAGGCCGAGGCGCTTCTTGCTGCTGCGCGGGCCGAATTGCCGGGCCACGAGGCACAGTTCGACGCGCAGGTGTTCGCCATCGCGACCCTGCTCAACCAGCCCGCCTCTTGGGTGCAGGCGCAGATGCGGCGCGGCTCTCGCCAGCCGCGCAGTCCCGGCAGCAGCCGCGCCGGCCTGCCGGCCGACCTGCTGCGCAACCGGCCCGATCTGCGCTCGGCCGAATACGACCTGGCCGCGCTGGCGCTGCTGGACCTGCTGGATTCCGACCGCCCGACGGCCAGCGCCCGGCTCTCGGCCGCCTCGGCGCGCAACCAGGCGGCCAAGGAATGGGCGGCGCTGCAGATCGCGACAGGCGCCGGCGCGGGCGAGGTGGTGCTGGTCGGCCTATAAGCGTTCAGTATCCCGTTCCGACTGCTGCATTCGGTCGCCGCTTCCAAAATTCGGCATCCGGCAATCCCGGCGGATGTTGACCTTGCAGGACGATGGACGATGCGGAATTTCCCCTCCCCTGGCGAGGGGAGATGCAGCACAGGGCAGAGCCGTCGCCGGGATCGGCCCCAGCCGAGTGGCCCCGAATTTCGATCGAAAAGGCTGCATCCGCTGCGCCTGGCGCGGGTCGCGCAGCATCAGCGCCCCCGCTCTGCAAGTCGCCTGCCACGGTCCCATCGACCGCAGGGGTGATCGCAAATCCCGTCCGAGCGCGGGCGGCAAGCCATTGTCAAGAACGGGCCGAAGCCGGCCCAGCGAACGGCATTCGGATACGGCCTTGCGCATGCGGGCTGACGCTCATCTGACCATCGAGAGGTCTTCGTCGCCGCCTTAACCCGGAAGCTGGGTGATGAATTTTGTCACCAGATAAGCCTCGATCGCCTCCGAGCCCCCCTCGGTGCCATAGCCGGATTCGCGCACACCGCCAAAGGGCACCTCGGGCAGCGCCAGCCCCAGATGGTTGATCGTCGTCATGCCCGCGTCGATTTCCAGTCCCAGCCGCTGCATCGTTTCGGCCGAGCGGGTGAAGGCATAGGAGGCAAGGCCAAAGGGCAGCCGGTTCGCCTCGGTGATCGCCTCGTCCAATGTATCGAAGCGATTGACCACGGCGATGGGGCCAAAGGGCTCCTCATGCATGATCCGCGCTGCCAAAGGCACATCGGCCAGCACCGTCGGCGCAAAGAAATTACCGCTGTTGCCGATGCGCTCGCCGCCGATGACCAGCCGCGCGCCCTGTTCGACCGCATCGGCGACTAGTCCCTGCAGGGCGGCGACACGGCGGTCATTCGCCAGCGGTCCCATCTGCACACCCTCGTCGAAGCCGTTGCCGACGCGGGCGCGGGACAGCGCGGCGCTGAAATCCCCCAGGAAAGGCTCGAAGGCCGCGCCCTGCACCAGAAAGCGCGTGGGCGAAACGCAGACCTGCCCGGCGTTGCGCAGCTTGCTGCCCGCCATGGTCTGCGCCGCGCGGGCGATATCCGCATCCTCGCAGATGATGACCGGAGCGTGACCGCCCAGCTCCATCGTGGCGCGCTTCATGTGCTGGCCGGCCAGGGCCGCCAGATGCTTTCCGACCGGGGTCGAGCCGGTGAAGCTGATCTTGCGGATCACCGGATGCGCGATCAGGTATTCCGAGATCTCGGCCGGCACGCCATAGACCAGGTTCACCACCCCCGCCGGCACCCCGGCATCGGCGAAGGCGCGGATCAGTTCGGCGGGCGAGGCCGGGGTTTCCTCGGGCGCCTTGACGATGATCGAGCAGCCGGCGGCCAGCGCACCCGACAGCTTGCGCACGACCTGGTTGATCGGAAAGTTCCAGGGCGTGAAGGCCGCGACCGGCCCGACCGGCAGCTTGATCGCCATCTGCGTGACGCCCGGCATGCGCGCGGGGATGATCTGGCCATAGGCGCGGCGGCCCTCTTCGGCGAACCAGTCGACGACATCGGCGGCGGCCATGGTCTCGCCCCTGGCCTCGGCCAGCGGCTTGCCCTGTTCGCGGGTCATGATGGCGGCGATGGCATCGGCGCGCTCGCGCAGCAGTTCGGCGGCGCGGCGCATGATGCGATAGCGGTCGAAGGCGCCGGTCGCGCTCCAGACCCGGAAGCCGCGCGCGGCGGCGGCCAGCGCCGCATCCAGATCGGCGCGCTCGGCCTGGGCCAGCTGGCCGATCACCGCGCCGCTGGCGGGATCGGTTACCGCGATGCTGCGGCCCCCGGCACCCGGCCGCCATTGGCCGTCGATGAACAGAAGCGTGTCGGGATAGGCGGCGGTCATGTCTTTACCTTTTGCTGTTTCAGTCGCGCGGGGCATAGCCCAGGGCCAGGGAAATGGCGCGGGCGGCCTCCATCACAAGCGGCGCGATCTCGCGCAGCTGCTTGCGCTTGATGCGGGAATCGGGGCCGGACATGCCGATGGCGCCGGCAAGCTCGCCCGAGCGGTTCAGGATCGCGCAGGCGCAGGCGGCGATGCCCTCGCGCCATTCGCCCTCGGGGACAAGGGCATGACCCTGCTCGCGTGCGATGCGGATATCCTCGCGCAGTTCGGCAAGCGTGGTGCGGGTGGTGTCGGTATAGCGCTGCATCCGGCCCTCGAAGCGGTCGAGATAGCTGTCGGGCATCTGCGCCAGCATCGCCTTGCCGGTGGCGACGGTATAGGCGGGGGCGCGGGCGCCGACGCTGGTATGGGCGCGGATGTGATGGGCGCTTTCGATCTTGTCGAGATAGACCACCTCGCTGCCATCCAGCACCGACAGATGCACCGTCTCGCCGGTCTGCTCGGCCAGCCGGGCCATGGCGGGGCGGGCGATCCGGGTCAGGTCCATGCGGCGGATGACATGGCTGCCCAGTTCCCAGATCCGGGTGGTCAGCTCGTAATGGCTTTGCGGCGGCACCTGCCGGACATAGCCCTGCGCGATCAGCGTCGCGAGCAGGCGGTGGACATTGCTTTTCGTCAGCCCCAGCGCATTGGCCAGGTCGGTCACGCCCCGCGGCTGGTCGCTGAGCGCAAGCGCCTCGATCAGCCGCAACCCCTTGATGAATGCCTTGTCCATGTCCGGCTTGGTCTTCCCTTGCTGGCGCGGGCCGGCGCGGCCCGCCCTTTTGTCATATATGCCCCAGGCCGCACCGAACAGGCCAGCCCAGGCATCCTTACTGCGCCAGAAGCGCGTTCAGCTGTTCCTGGCCGTATTCCTCGTTCGTGGTGGTGCCGTGGCCCGAGGCGGCGCCCCAGTAATCCGGGCTCCATTCGATGGCCTTGGCCAGGTTCTCGGGGTTGTTGGCCCAATACGTGCTGATCTCGGGATCGGCCTGCTCATAGACCAGGGGCGAGGGCAGCGCGACCGGATAGGCCGAGGTCAGTTCCGCCGCGCGCTTGGCATCCAGCCGCCAGGACAGCAGCTTCAGCGCGTTGTCGTAATTCGGCGCGCCCTTGGGGATCGAGAAGAAGTCGTAATAGACGAAGCCCTGGTTCCATTCGACTTCCAGCGGCGCGCCTTCCAGCGCCAGGACCGAGGACGAGCCGGTATAGGCCATGCACATGTCCGCCTCGCCGTCCAGCAGCAGCTGCGGCGCCTGGGCCGAGGTGGTCCACCATTTCGAGACATGCGGCTTGATCTCGGCGATCTTCTTCAGCGCGCGGTCCATGTCGATGGGATAGATCTGGTCCTTGGGCACGCCATCGGCCATCAGCGCGGCCTCCATGACAAAGCGCGGCCAGGCGGGCAGGCAGCGCTTGCCGGGGAATTTCTCGGTATCCCAGAAATCGGCCCAGCTTTCCGGCTGCGCCTCGGCATAGGTGTCGGTGTTGTAGACCATGGCGACGCCGATCACCTGCAAGGCCACGCCCTTGGGCCGCTTGAGGTTGTCGGGCATGGTCGCCAGCGTCTCCTGCGCCTCGGGCGACAGCTTGGCATAGTCGATGTCCGCCAGGCAGCAATCGCCCAGCAGGCGGGTTTCCTGGTCGAAGATGAAGGTCAGGTCCCATTCGGTCTTGCCCGCCTCGACCTGCGCCTTGATGCGGGGGCCGGAACGCGCCTCTTGCACCGTCACCACGTCGATGCCGGTTTCCTTCTCGAACGGGTCATACATGACCTCGCGCAGCGCATCGCCATAGGCGCCGCCGGGATCCTGCATCACCACCTCGCCCTCGGCAAGTGCGGGGCCGGCCAGCAGCGCGCCCAGGGCCAGCGCCGAGACCGCGCCGGTCAGTCTGTTCAGTCGCAGCATTCCATCCTCCTCCATTGGAACATTCTTGTGGTTACGCGGGCTTACCGCGCGTCAGGACCGGCCGGGCCAGGATGATCCCGCCCACGACCAGCAGCACCTCCAGCGTCGAGACGACGGCCAGAACCGGGTTCAGCTGATAGTTGATGTCCGCCCACAGCATCAGCGGCAGGGTCTTCATCCGCGGGCTGGACAGGAACAGCGACAGCACCAGCTCGTCGAACGAATGCAGGAAGGCAAAGAACACCGCCGCCGCCAGGCCCGGCGCGATGGCGGGCAGCGTCACCGTGCGGAACACCGTCAGCGGCGAGGCGCCATGCACCGCGGCCCCCTGCTCCAGCCGCTGGTCCACCGCCTGCAGCGATGCCGCGACGATCACCACCACGATCGGGATGCCGCCGATGGCATGGGCGGCGGCCAGGCCGAGGTAGGTGCCGACCAGCCCCAGCTTCAGGAACAGTGCGTAAAGCGACAGGCCCAGCACCACCGGCGGCACGATCATCGGGCTGACCAGCAAGAGCATCAGCGCGGATTTGTAGCGGATGTTGCTGCGCACGATGCCCATCGCCGCCGTGGCGCCCAGGCTGACCGAGATCGTCGCCGAAAGCAGGGCGATCAGCAGCGAGTTGCGGAAGGCGTTCATCCAGTTGCTGTCGCTGAAGAATTTCTCGTACCAGCGCAGCGACCAGGCGGGCGGCGGAAAGGTCAGGTAGCTGGCCTTGCTGAAGGAAATCACCATCACGACGATGATCGGCACGACCAGCGCGACGATCACCGCCCCGCCCATGATCCGCACCGTCCAGCGCCCCCAGCCGGCGGGCAGCCGCCCCATCAGCCGCAAGAGCGGCCAGCCCAGCAGGTCGGCCAGCACCATGCCGAGCCCCCGGCGCGGCGCCTGCACGCGGGCCGCCGTGGCGACGGGCTTGGGCTTGCCATCGCCCAGCTTGCCGCCGCCCCAGATGAACTCGAACCCCATGATCCGGCCGGCGACGCCGACCACGACCAGGGTGATGACCAGCAGCACCACGGCCAGCGCCTGCAGGAACCCCTCGCCGGTGATGGAATCGGCCTGCTGGGTGATGTGCATGGCGAACATCTGGTCGCCCGGCCCGCCCAGCAGCGTGGGCGTGATGAAGAACCCCAGCGCCGCCACGAAGACCAGCAGGAAACCCGCGCCGATTCCCGGCAGCGTCAGCGGCAGCAGCACGCGCCAGAACACCGCCAGCGGCCCCGCGCCCGAGGCCAGCGCCGCGCGCGTCAGGCTGCTGTCCAGCCGCGCCACCGAGGCATAGATGCTGAGCACCATCAGCGGCAACAGCACCGCCGTCATGCCCAAGAGCACTGAGCCCCGGTTGAACAGCAGCGCCAGCGGCGTGTCGATCAGCCCCAGCATTTGCAGCAGCTTGTTGATCGGGCCGTTCCGGCCCAGCAGCACCATCCAGGCATAGGTGCGGATCAGGATGGCGATGAAATAGGGCAGGATCACCGCCGTCGCGATCAGGATCTGGGTGATGCCGCGCGTGCGATGGATCAGCAGCGCCGTGGGATAGCCCAGCAGCACGCAAAGGCAGGCCACCGTGAAGGCGATCTTCATGGTGCGGACCAGCGATTCCCAGTAAAGCGGGACCGAGAACACCCGCTCGAAATGCGTGGACCAGGTCGGGCCGGACATGCTGACCCGGAACAGGTCGATCAGCGGCAGCAGATAGATCACCGCCAGGAACAGCACCGCCGGCACCAGCAGCAGCGCCGGGCTTTTCAGCCGCTGCGCCAGGGGCGTGCGGGGGGCGGCAAGGGTCGCGTCGCTCATGACAGCACCCAGCTGTCGGCGGCGCCCCAGCCGACATGCACCTGCGCGCCGAGCTCGGGCAGCTCGCGCCCGGCGATGTCGGGGCAGCGGATCAGCAGGCGCTGGCCGTCGTCCAGCACCACCTCGATGCGCAGCACCTCGCCCAAAAACAGCGCCGAGGTCACGGTCGCGGGCAGGGTGCCGGGCGCGGGGGCGGCGTGGATCGCGATGCGCTCGGGGCGGATCAGCACGGTGGCGCTGTCGCCGGACACGCCATGGCGCGATTCCGCCTCGAAGACATGGCCGCCGGGGGTGCGCAGCGTCAGGACGCGGCCGTTTCGGCCCAGCACCTGCGCGTCGATCAGGTTGCTTTCACCCACGAAGCCCGCGACGAATCGGCTTTGCGGGCGGCGATAGATCTCGGCCGGGCGGGCGATCTGCACGATATGGCCCGCGTCCATCACCGCGATGCGGTCGGACATGGTCAGCGCCTCGGACTGGTCATGGGTCACGAAGAGGATGGTCGAGCCGATGGCCTGGTGCAGTTCGCGCAGTTCGATCTGGATCGATTCGCGCAACCGGCGGTCCAGCGCGCTCAGCGGTTCGTCCATCAGCACCACGCGCGGGCGCATGACGATGGCACGGGCGATGGCCACGCGCTGCTGCTGGCCCCCCGACATCTGCGCCGGCAGCTTGCCGGCATGGTCGGACAGCCGCATCATCTCCAGCGTCTCGGCCACCCGGCGGTCGGCTGTCGCGCGGTCGATCCTGGCCATGCGCATGGGAAAGCCCACGTTCTGCGCCACGGTCATGTTCGGAAACAGCGCATAGCTCTGGAAGACCATGCCGAAGCCGCGCCGATGCACCGGCACGTGCTGGATCGGCTTGCCATCGACCAGGATCTGGCCGCCGTCGAGGCTCTGGAACCCGGCAAGCAGGTTCAGCAGCGTGGTCTTGCCGCTGCCCGAGGGGCCGAGCAGCGTGATGAACTCGCCCGGTTCGATGTCCAGGCTGATGCGGTCGGCCGCGACGAAGGCGCCGTATCTCTTGACCACCTCGCGGATCGAGATGCCGGCGCCGATCGCCTCTTGCGCCCGCACGGCGGCAGTGGTCGTGGTGCCGGACGTTTCAAGGCGCATCTCGCGCCGCGCCAATGTCTGCGCCATCATTTCCTCCCTCGTTCCATATTATAGAACGCTATTCTGTATTTCATTGTCGGCGCTCTGCCCCGCTTGTCAAGAATTTCCGACGGGCGGGCGAAATTTCTGCAAAATGCCGCGATGGGAATGGATTGACTTGCCGGTTTGGCTCTGCCTATCATGATTTTCAGAACTATGTTCCATATTTTGGAACGCGCGGGAAGAGGGGAACGATCATGCCACAGGATCTGCGCGCCATGGCCCGCCGCGTCACGCCGGGCATGTCGCTGGCGCTGCCGGTGGATTACGCCGGGGTCTCGATGGCGATGACCCGGCCGCTGATCGAACATGGGGCGGGCGGGCTGCACCTGGTCTGCGTGCCGACCGGCGGCCTGCAGGTGGACATGCTGATCGGTGCCGGGCTGGTCGCCACGGTCGAAACGAGCGCCCTGTCGCTGGGCGAGGCCGGGGGCGCGCCGCGGTTCAACGATGCCGTGCGACAGGGCGGCATCCGCATCCTCGACGCCACCTGCCCCGCGATCCATGCCGGGCTGATGGCGGCGCAGAAGGGCGTGCCCTTCCTGCCGATACGCGGGCTGATCGGCTCGGACGTGCTGGCGAACCGCCCCGACTGGCGGGTGATCAACAACCCCTTTGCCGCGGGCGATCCCATCGCGCTGATCCCGGCGATCAGGCCCGACGTGGCGATCTTTCACGCGCCGATGGCCGACCGCGAAGGCAATGTCTGGATCGGCCGCCGGCGCGAGCTGGCCGCCATGGCCTATGCCGCGACCGAAACGCTGGTGACGGTGGAACGCATCGTGGACCGCAGCCTGCTGGCCGACGAGATGACCGCGGCCGGCACCCTGCCCGCGCTTTACGTCGGCGCCGTGGCCGAGGCGCCGCGCGGCGCCTGGCCCTATGGCCTCTGGGGCGAATATGCCTCCGACACGGATGAGCTGATGCGCTATGCCGCGGCCGCCCGCACGGCCACGGGCTTTGCCGAATACATGGCGGGCTTCATGGGGCAGGAGATGCCGGCATGAGCGCCGCCCTGCCCCGCGAGATCCTGATCTGCACCATCGCCCGGCTGCTCGACGGCGTGCGCCATGTCGCGGTCGGCGCCTCCTCTCCCATGCCTGCCGCCGGCGCGATGCTGCGCCGGGCGCTGGACGACGGCCAGCGTCCGGTGCGGCTGTCGATCCTCGGCTCGGTCGAGCATAATTTCTTCACCAACGGCTCGGCAGAACTGTTCGACAGCGCGGGCCAGGGCCGGCTGGATGCCTTTTTCCTGGGCGGCGGCCAGATCGACGGCCAGGCCAACGTGAACCTGGTCGGCGTCGGCGACTATCCGCAGGTCAAGGTGCGCTGGCCCGGCTCGTTCGGCTCGGCCTATCTGTATTTCACCGTCCCGCGCGTGATCCTGTTCCGCGAAGAGCATTCGCCGCGCGTGCTGGTGGACAAGGTCGATTTCATCAGCGCCCCCGGCACCAGCGCCCCCGGCGTTTATCGCGCCGGCGGGCCGGTCGCGCTGCTGACCGGCAAGGCGCTGTTCCGCTTTGACAAGGCGCGGCCGGGCTTCACGCTGGAAAGCGTCCACCCCGGCCATGACCTGGACGAGATCCGCGCGGCGACCGGCTTTGCCTTCGACCATGCGGAAACGCCCGCCGCCACCCCTGCCCCCGACGCCGCCACCCTGTCGCTGCTGCGCGGCCGGGTGCTGGATGAGCTTGCCGAAACCTACCCCGCCTTCGCCGCCGAATGGCGCAGCGACCTGGCGGCCCTGACCCGCGAAGGAAGCCCCGCATGATCAATCCCGGATCGCTCGCCAATCTTCGGGTCATCGACGCCAGCCGCGTGCTGGGCGGTCCCTATGCCGGCCAGATCCTGGCCGATCACGGCGCCGATGTCGTCAAGCTGGAACCCCCTGCGGGCGACGAGACGCGCGGCTGGGGCCCGCCCTTCCTGGGCGATGCGGCCAGCTATTTCCTGGGCCTGAACCGCAACAAGCGCGGCATCGCCGTGGACCTGTCGCAAGAGAGGGGGCGCGAGCTGCTGCTGGCGCTGCTGGAAGACGCCGACGTGCTGATCGAGAATTTCAAGACCGGCACGATGGAGCGCTGGGGCCTGGGCCAGGACGAACTCGCGCGGCGCTTCCCCCGGCTGGTGCATTGCCGCGTCTCGGGCTTCGGTGCGGACGGGCCGATGGGCGGGCTGCCCGGCTACGACGCCGCGATCCAGGCGCTTTGCGGCATCATGAGCGTGAATGGCGAGGCGGGCGGCCAGCCGCTGCGCGTGGGCCTGCCGGTGGTGGACATGGTGACGGGCCTCAACGCCACCATCGGCATCCTGATGGCGCTGAGCGAGCGCGCGACCAGCGGCAAGGGCCAGTTCGTCGAGACCAGCCTTTACGATTGCGGCGTCTCGCTGCTGCATCCGCATTTGCCGAACTACTACCTCTCGGGCAAGGTGGCGGGGCCCTCGGGCAATGCGCATCCCAACATCTGCCCCTATGACACCTTCGCCACCGGGTCCGAGCCGATCTTCCTCGCCGTCGGCAACAATCGGCAATTTGCCACGCTCTGCGCCATGATCGGCCGGCCCGACCTGCCTGACGATGCCCGATTTGCCTCGAACAGCCAGCGCAACATCCATCGCGACGCGCTGAAGGCCGAGCTTGAGGCGGCGCTGGCGTCCTTTGACTGCGCCGATCTCTCGGACCGGCTGATCAAGGCCGGCGTGCCCTGCGGTGCGGTGCGCACAATCGACCAGGTGATCGCCGACCCGCATACGATCCACCGCGAGATGGTGGTGGACATCGGCGACTATCGCGGCACCGGCAGCCCGATCAAGCTGTCGCGCACGCCCGCCAGCTATCGCCGCGCGCCGCCCGGCTTTGCCCAGCACACGGGCGAAGTCATGGCGGAACGCGCGCTGGACCCCGACAGCTACCGCGAGGTGCTGCCGGGCCTTGACCCCGAAGAGAAAGCCGCGAGGAAAGCATGACGGACCGCCTGACCATCGGCATCATCGGCGACGGCTTCATGCAGCCGGGCTTCTTTGAAACCGCGCTGCGCGAGCAACTGCCCGGCCGCGCGCTGACCATCCGCAGCATGGAGGTCGACTGGCCGCTGCGGCTGAAATCCACCAAATACGACCCCACCCTGCCCGTGGGCGAATTCGTCGGCCGCCCCGAGGATTATTTCGACTTCCTCGCCGATCTCGACATCCTCGTCACCCATCTGGCGCCCATCACGGCCGAAAGCCTCGACCATGCCCCCCGGCTCAAGGCCATCGCCGTGTCGCGCGGCGGGCCGGTGAATATCGAGATGGCGGCGGCCCGCGCGCGCGGCATCCCGGTGGTGAACACGCCCGGCCGCAATGCCTCGGCCGTGGCGGAGTTCACCGTCGGCTCGCTGCTGGCGGAAACCCGCAATCTGATCCGGGGCCATATGGCCGTCGCCAGCGGCCGGTTCGGGCGCGAATTCTATCACTACGCCAACACCGGCCCCGAACTGTGCGAGCTGACCGTCGGCATCGTCGGCTATGGCGACATCGGCACGCGGGTCGCACGGCTGTTGCAGCCCTTTGGCTGCGGCATCCTGATCTACGACCCGTTCAAGGAACTGACGCCCGAGGAAAAGGCCGCCGGTTTCCAAAAGGCCGAGCTGGACGACCTGATGGCGCGGGCCGACGTGGTGACGCTGCACCCCCGCGTCACGCCCGAGACCAAGGGCATGATCTCGCGCGCGCGGATCGCGATGATGAAGCCCGGCGGCTATATCGTGAACACCACGCGCGGGCAGGTGCTGGACTATGACGCGCTTTACGACGCGCTGGCCTCGGGGCAGTTGCGCGGCGCCGCGCTGGACACGTTCGAGCCCGAGCCGCCGCCCGCGGACTGGCCGCTGCTGAAGCTGCCCAACGTCACGCTTTCGCCGCATATCGCCGGCGCCTCGCGCCATTCCGCGATCAAGGCCGCGACCATGATCGCCGGCGACATCGCGCTGATCCTTGACGGCAAGCCGCCGCTCCATCCCTGCAAGTGAGGCATCCCATGACCGACGAAGAACGCGCCCTGCGCCTTGAGCTGATCGAATCCTGCCGCGCCATGAACCGGCTGGGCATCAACAAGGGCACCTCGGGCAATATCAGCGTCCGTTACGGCGACGGCTTCCTGATCTCGCCCACCGGCATCCCCTATGACAAGCTGCAGCCCGAGCATGTCGTGGCGATGAACTGGGACGCGACCTATGCCGGCGAGGTGCAGCCCTCGTCCGAATGGCGCTTTCACCGCGACATCCTGCAGGCGCGTCCCGACCTGAACGCGGTGGTCCATACCCATTCGACCCATGCCACGGCGCTGTCGATCCTGGGGCGCGAGATCCCGGCGATCCATTACGTCATCGCCGCCGCCGGCGGCAGCAGCATCCGCTGCGCGCCCTATGAGCTGTTCGGCACGCAGGAACTGGCCGACCGCGTGGTCGCCGCGCTGGAGGGGCGCCGCGCCTGCCTGATGGCGCATCACGGCGTCATCGCCGCCCATGCCAATATCGCCCGCGCGCTGGCGCTGGCCGTCACGGTCGAGGAGCTGGCCAGGCAATACCTGCTGTGCCTGCCGCTGGGCGAGCCGCCGGTGCTGTCGGACGAGCAGATCGCCGAGGTTCTGGTCAAGTTCAAGACTTATGGCCAGCAAGGCAGCGCCGCGCTGGAAGGGCTGCGCCAGGCATCCTGATGGCTGTGCTGCTTTGCCTCGATTCCGGCACGACCTCGGTCAAGGCGGCGGCCTTCGACGAAGCCGGGCGCCTCTTGGCCCAGGCCGAGCACCCGAACGGCGCGCTGCAACGCGAGGGCGCGCGGGTCGAGCAGGACATGCACCGGACCCGCGCCGAGGCGCTGTCCGTGCTGCGCGACTGCGCGGCGCAGGCGACGGGCCCCTTCGCGGGGCTGATCGTCACCGGGCAGGGCGACGGGCTCTGGCCGGTGGATGCGGACGGCAAGCCAGTCGGGCGGGCGCTGACCTGGCTTGACGGCCGCGCGCGCGGGCTGGTCGCGGCGATGGCGCCGGCGCTGGACGCGGTGCAGGCGGCGACCGGGTCGCGGCCGACCGCCGCCTCGGCCAGCCTGCAGCTTCTGTGGCTTCAGCAAAACGACCCCGCCCGCCATGCCCGCATTACCCATGCCCTGCGGCTCAAGGAATGGCTGTTCCTGGCGCTGACCGGGCGGCCGCTGGCCGAGCCGACGGCGCTGCTGCCGGTCTGGGGCGACTGGCGCAGCGGCGCGCTGGCGCCGGTGGTGGCGGAAAGCCTTGGCCTGTCGCGCGGGACCGAGCTGCTGCCCGACCTGGCCCCCGTCGGCGCGGCGCGGGCCGGGCTGTCCCAAGCCGCGGCCGAGGCGACCGGCCTGCCGCAGGGCCTGCCGGTGCTGCTGGGTCCGGGCGACGTGCAGGCGACGTTGGTCGGGCTCGGCCTCGGCAGCCGGGCCGGCGTCGGCCGCGCCTCGATCTTCGGTACCAGCGCGATCCATGCCTGCCTGCTGGACGATCCCGCCGCCATGCCGCAGGCCCCTGCCGGGGCGATGATCCAGCAATTCGCGCTTGGTCCCGGCTACCTGTGCTTTCACCCCTGTTTCAACGGCGCCACGCTGCTGCATCACCTGTCGCGCCGCTTTGCCGACCTGCCCGCCGCGCCCGCACCGGACTATTCGGCGCTGATCCTGCATCCCTTTCTTGAGCCGGGCGGTGAGCGCGCGCCCTGGACCGACCCCCATGCCTCGGGCGCGGTCATCGGCCTGACCGCGGCCAGCACCCCCGCGCAAATCGCCTGGGCGGGGCGCGAGGCGCTGGCCTTCGTCACCCGCGCCAGCCACGCGATGATGGGCGCGCCCGGCGGCGCCCTGTCGCTGGGCGGCGGGCTGGCGGGCGACGAACATTTCGCCCAGTTCCTCGCGACCGTCACCGGCTGCACGGTGCAGCGCAGTCCCGGCAGCCATGCCGGCCTGCGCGGCCTTGCCGCCATCGCCGCGCGCTTCCTGCTGGACGCCCGCGACCCCGCGCCATGGATCGGACCTGCCGGGCACGGGCTTGCGCCCGACCCCGGCCCCGTCGCAGCCTATGCCGAAGGCAAATACCGCCTGTTCGCCGCCCTGCTGGAGGCCGTGTCCCCGTTCTGGGAACCGCTCTCCGACCTGCGCGAACAGGCCGAAAAACTGATGGAGACCCCATGAACGGCGCCGATCTTCTGTGCGAAACCCTGCTGGCGAACGGCATCGACACCTGCTTCGCCAATCCCGGCACCTCCGAGATGCATTTCGTCGCGGCGCTGGACCGCCAGCCGCGGATGCGCTGCGTGCTGGGCCTGTTCGAGGGCGTCGTGACCGGCGCCGCCGACGGCTATGCCCGCATGGCCGAGAAGCCGGCAGCGACGCTGCTGCATCTCGGCCCCGGCCTGGCGAACGGGCTGGCGAACATGCACAACGCGCGGCGCGCGCGCTCGCCCATGGTCAACGTGGTGGGCGACCATGCGACCTGTCATCTGCCGCTGGATGCACCGCTGACCAGCGACATCGACAGCCTCGCCCGGCCGATGTCGCATTGGGTCGGCCGGGCCGAGGCCGCCGATGCCGTGGGAAGCCGCACCGCCGAAGCCATCGCGGCGGCGCGGGCCGGCGCCGGCGGCATCGCCACGCTGATCCTGCATGCCGACGCCGCCTGGACCCGGACCTCGGCCCAAGTGCCGGCGGCGGTGGTCCCCGCCGCCCCCGCCGCCCCCGATCCCGCCCGCATCCGCGCCGCGGCCGAGGCGCTGCGGAACGGCAAGCGCACCACCATCCTTGTCACCGGCCGCGCCCTGCGCGCCCCGCAGGCCGAGATGCTGGACCGCATCGCGCAAAAGACCGGCGCGCGCCTCATGGCGCAGCAGGCCAATGCCCGGATGCAGCGCGGCGCGGGCCGGGTGGCGCTGGACCGCGTTCCCTATGTCATCGACCAGGCGCTGGCGACTTTCGCCGAAACCGAGCAGTTGGTGCTGATTGGCGCCAATGCCCCGGTCGGCTTCTTTGCCTATCCCGGCAAGCCCGGCTCGATGCTGCCCGAAGGCTGCCGGGTGATCGCCATGGCGGGCGCGGACGACGACCTGCCCGCCGCCATCGCCGCTCTGGCCGGGGAAACCGGCATGGCGTCCGCCCCGCGACTGGCGGAACGCGGCGCGCCGGACATGCCCGGCGGCGCGCTGACCCCGGACGCCATCGCCATCGCCCTGGCGCATCTGATGCCGGAAAACGCCATCGTCTGCGACGAATCCGTGACCTCGGGGCGGGACTTCTTCCGCTCGACCCACGGCGCCGCGCCGCATGATTTCCTGCAACTGACCGGCGGCTCCATCGGCGAGGGCATCCCCATGGCCACCGGCGCCGCGGTGGCCTGCCCCGACCGCAAGGTGATCGGGCTGCAAGCCGACGGCAGCGGCATGTATACCGTGCAGGGCCTGTGGACGCAGGCGCGAGAGCGGCTGGACGTCGTGACCATCGTCTTTGCCAACCGCCTCTACAAGATCCTGCATGGCGAATTGCAGAACGTCGGCGCCGGCACCCCCGGCGAGAACGCCCGGCGGATGCTGGACCTGGACGATCCGGCGCTGGACTGGGTGCGCATCGCCGGCGGCATGGGGGTCGAGGCGGCCAGGGCCGATACCGCCGAAGCCTTCTTCGACCTGCTGCGTTCCGCCATGTCGCGCAAGGGGCCGTTCCTGATCGAAGCCGTGGTCTGAAAGGGGCCAGCCATGATCCGCCGCATCCCGCATTGCAGCCATTGGGGCGCCTATACCATCCTGGTCGAGGACGGCCGGATCGCAGGCGTGGAACCGCTGGCCATGGACCCCGCGCCCTCGGCCATCATCCATTCCGTCGCCGAATGGGCGAAGCCCGACCGCCGCGTGCTGCGCCCCATGGTGCGCGAAGGCTGGCTGGCCAAGCGCGAAGGTAGCGACCGCCATGGCCGGGGCCACGAGCGTTTCCTGGCCCTCCCCTGGGACGAGGCGCTGGACCTTGTCGCCGGCGAGATCGCGCGCGTGGCCAAGACCCACGGCAATGCCGCGATCTTTGCCGGCAGCTACGGCTGGACCTCTTGCGGGCGGTTCCACCATGCCTCTTCGCTGCTGAAGCGGATGCTGAACCTGGCCGGCGGCTATACCGGCCATGTCGATACCTATTCCATCGCCGCCGGGCCGGTGATCCTGCGCCATGTGCTGGGGGACGACCGCGCCTGTGGCGGGCAGGCCAATACGCTGGACGACATCGCCGAGAATACGGAAACGCTGGTGGTCTTTGGCGCCATGTCGCCCCGCACCGCGCAAAGCGAGGCCGGCGGCATCGGCGCGCATTACCTGGAAGGCTATCTGCGCCGGATCGCGGAACGCGGGGTGCGGGTGATCCATGTCTCGCCGCTGCGCGACGACCTGCCGGATTGGGTGGGCGCGGAATGGTGGCCGATCCGGCCCAATACCGACGCGGCGCTGATGCTGGGCCTGGCGGGCGAAATCGTGGCGGCGGGGCGGCAGGATGCCGGTTTCCTTGCCCGCTGCACCAGCGGCTCGGACGAATTCCTGGCCTATCTGCGCGGCGAACCGGACGGGCAGCGCAAGGACGCCGCCTGGGCCGCGGCCATCACCGGCCTGCCCGCCGAACAGGTCCGGGCCCTGGCGCTGCGGCTGGTGGACAGCCGCAGCATGCTGACCGTCAGCTGGGCCCTGCAGCGCGCCCATCATGGCGAGCAGCCCTTCTGGGCCGCGCTGGGGCTTGCGGCCGTGGCGGGCCAGATCGGCCTGCCCGGCGGCGGGGTCGGATACGGCTACGGCTCGCTCGGCGGCGTGGGCGCGCCCTTTTCCGTCGGCAAGTCGCCGGGCATGTCGCAGGGGGTCAAGCCCATCGACAGCTTCATCCCGGTGGCGCGGATCAGCGACATGCTGCTGAACCCCGGCGCTCCCTTTACCTATCAGGGCGAGACGCGGCACTATCCCGACACGCGGCTGGTCTATTGGGCGGGCGGCAATCCCTTCCACCACCACCAGGATCTGAACCGGCTGTCTCAGGCATGGACCCGGCCAGAGACGATCGTCGTGCAGGATCCGATGTGGACCGCGACCGCGCGGCGGGCGGATATCGTGCTGCCGGCCTCGACCTCGATCGAGCGCAACGACCTGGCCGGCAACAAGCGCTGCGACCTGATCCTGGCCATGCGGCAGGCCATCGCGCCGCTGGGCCAGGCGCGCTCGGATTTCGACATCTTCGACGCATTGGCCCAACGCCTGGGCGTCGGCCCCGCCTTCAACGAGGGCCGGGACGAGATGGGCTGGATCCGGCATCTCTACGACGAAAGCCGCACCCATGCCCTGCGCGCGCATGGCTTCCCGATGCCGGATTTCGAGACCTTCTGGGAGCGCGGCCATGCCCCGGTGCCGGTGCAGCGCGACCATGTCTATCTGGCCGGCTTTCGCCACGACCCCGCGGGCCATGCGCTGGACACGGAAAGCGGGCGGATCGTGCTGGGCAGCAAGACGCTGGAGCGGCTGGGCCATGACGACTGCCCGGCGCATCCGGCCTGGCTGCTGCCCGCCGAATGGCTGGGCAAGGCCAGGGGGGACGAGCTGCACCTGATCTCGCACCAGCCGCAGGGGCGGCTGCACAGCCAGCTGGAAACCGGCGCCGCCAGCATGGCCGGCAAGCGCCACGGGCGCGAGCAATTGCGGCTGAACCCCGCCGATGCGCAGGCGCGCGGCATCAACGACGGGGCGACGGTGCGGCTGTGGAACGCGCGCGGCGCCTGCCTTGCCACGGCTTGCCTGAGCAGCGACACCGCACCCGGCGTCGCGGTGCTGCCGACCGGAGCCTGGTTCACGCCCGTCGGGGACGGCCCGGAAATCTCGGGCAATCCCAATGTGCTGACGCTCGACATCGGCACCTCGGCCTTTGGGCAGGGCTGTTCCGCCCATACGTGCCTGATCCGCGTCGCCCCCCATGCCGGCGACAACCGCGACCCGATGCGGACCTATCAATCGCAACTGGCAGACATCCTGCCCAACCCGGAGGAGACCCCATGACCGAAACCGCCGACGCCCCCGTCAGCCGCTTTGCCGTTCCCCGCCTTGCCGACATGCCCGAGGACATCCGCACCCGCATCGAGGCGGTGCAGGAGAAATCCGGCTTCATCCCCAACGTGTTCCTGACGCTGGCGCACCGGCCGGACGAATTCCGCGCCTTCTTCGCCTATCACGACGCGCTGATGGACCGCCCCGGCAACCTGACCAAGGCCGAGCGCGAGATGATCGTCGTCGCCACCTCGACCGTGAACCAGTGCCAGTATTGCGTCATCGCCCATGGCGCGATCCTGCGCATCCGCGCCAAGAACCCGCTGGTCGCCGACCAGGTGGCAATCAACTATCGCAAGGCCGACATCACGCCGCGGCAAAAGGCGATGCTGGATTTCGCCATGAAGGTCTCGGCCCGCGCGCAAGAGGTCGGGGACGATGACTTCGCCACCCTGCGCGGCCATGGCTTCGACGAGGACGACATCTGGGACATCGCCGCCATCGCCGCCTTCTTCGGCATGTCGAACCGGCTGGCCAACGTGTCCAGCATGCGGCCCAACGACGAATTCTATGCGATGGGCCGCTGATCATGGCTGTCGGCTACAAGCAGATGCTGGCCGAGGCCGATTCCGTGGTGCAATCGGTCACGGTCGACGAGGCGGCCCGGATGCGGGACGATCCGCAGGTGGTCCTGGTCGATATCCGCGACCCGCGCGAGCTTGAGCGCGAAGGGATGATCCCCGGCGCCTTCCACGCCCCGCGCGGGATGCTGGAGTTCTGGATCGACCCCGAAAGCCCCTATCACAAGCCCCGCTTTGCCGAGGGCGGGACCTATGTGTTCTACTGCGCCTCGGGCTGGCGCTCGCTGCTGGCGGCACGGGTGGCGCAGGAGATGGGGCTGGACACGCGCTCCCTGCGCGGCGGCTTCGGGGAATGGCGCAGGGCCGGCCAGCCGGTGGCCGAACGGCACGCCAAGGGCTAGACCACCGGGCGAGGCAACAAATTGGGGGGAGAAGCATGACCAAATACGACGAGGGGCTGGACCGAACGGCGGCCAACCATCAGCCGATGACGCCCATCTCTTACCTCCGGCGGGCGGCGCAGGCCTTTCCCGATCATCCGGCGGTGATCCACGGCCGCCAGCGCCACGGCTATGGCCGGCTGTGGACCGATTGCTGCCGGCTCGCCTCGGCCCTGGCAAGACGGGGCATCGGGCACGGGGATACCGTCTCGGTCCTGCTGTCGAACACGCCGCCGATGATCCACGCCCATTTCGGCGTGCCGATGGCCGGGGGCGCGGTGCTGCATTCGATCAACACCCGCTCCGATCCCGCGACCGTCGCCTTCCAGCTGGACCACGCGGAATCGCGCGTGCTCATCGTCGACCGCGAGTTTTCGGCGCTGGCGGCAGAGGCGCTGGCGCGGGCCCAGGTCCGGCCGCTGGTGATCGACTTCGACGACGCCGAATATCCCGGGGATGCCCCCCATCCCAAGGGCGCGCGCATCGGCAGCCTCGACTATGACCAGTTCCTGGCCGAGGGAGACCCGGATCACCCGGGCACCCTGCCCGGCGACGAATGGGACGCGATCTCATTGAACTATACCTCGGGAACGACCGGCAATCCCAAGGGCGTCGTCTGTCACCATCGCGGGGCGGCGCTGATGGCGTTGAACAACGTCATCCATGCCGGGATGGGCCGGCATCCGGTCTATTTGTGGACCCTGCCGATGTTTCACTGCAATGGCTGGTGCTTTCCCTGGACGGTGCCGGTGCAGGCGGGCACGCAGGTCTGCCTGCGCTGGGTGCGGGCGGGCGCGATATTCGATGCCATCGCCGATCACGGCGTCACGCATCTGTGCGGGGCGCCCATCGTCATGTCCACCCTGCTGAACGCTCCGGCCGACCAGAAGCGCCGCTTTCCGCAGCAGGTGATGTTCAACACCGCCGCCGCACCGCCGCCCGAGACGGTGCTGCAAGCCATGGCGAAGGCCGGATTCGGCGTCACCCATCTTTACGGCCTGACCGAGACCTATGGCCCGGCCGTGGTGAACGAATGGAATCCCGGCTGGGACGGGCTGCCGGCTTCGGAGCAGGCGGCGCGCAAGGCCCGGCAGGGCGTGCGCTATCTGTCGCTGGACGAGCTGGCGGTGATGGACCCGGACACCATGCTGCCCGTGCCGGCCGACGGCCGAACGCTGGGCGAGGTGATGTTTCGCGGCAATGTTGTGATGAAGGGCTATCTGAAGAACCCGGATGCGACCGCGGCGGCCTTTGCCGGCGGCTGGTTCCATTCCGGCGACCTGGCCGTGATGCATCCCGACGGCTATGTCCAGCTCAAGGACCGCTCGAAGGACATCATCATCTCGGGCGGCGAGAACATCTCCTCGATCGAGGTCGAGGAACAGCTCTACCGCCATCCCGCCGTCGCGCTTTGCGCCGTGGTCGCCATGTCCAGCGAGAAATGGGGCGAGACCCCCTGCGCCTTCGTGGAACTGCGCGAGGGCAGCACGGAAACCGAGGCCACGATGATCGCCCATTGCCGGGCGGGGCTTGCGGGCTACAAATGCCCGTCGCGGGTGGTGTTCGAACCCCTGCCCAAGACCTCGACCGGAAAGATCCAGAAATTCGCCCTGCGCGCGCGCGCGGCCGAACTGGCGCAGGCCATGGCCTGACGGGCGGGGAGCGGGCTCTGCCGCCCCCCGGCCCCGCGCCGGCCCTAGCCGGCCACGTCGATGACCACGCGGCCCCGGATGCGGCCGGCGACGATGTCGGCGGCCAGTTCGGGCAGCTTCGACATGGGTTCGACCCGCGCGATGCTGGCCAGATGCGCCTTGTCCAGATGCGCGGCCAGCGTCGCCCAGGCCCGGTCGCGTTTCGCCTGCGGCGCCATCACGCTGTCGATGCCCAAGAGCGCGACCGCGCGCAGGATATGCGGCATGACCGTCGCCGGAAGGTCGAAGCCGCCTGCCAGCCCGCAGGCCGCGACCGCGCCGCCGTAATTGGTCTGCGCCAGCACATTGGCCAGCGTGGTGGACCCCACGCTGTCCACCGCCCCCGCCCAGCGTTCCTTTTGCAGCGGGCCGCCCTTTTCGGCCAAGGTGGCGCGATCCACGAAGCCTGTGGCGCCCAGCCCGGCCAGATAGTCATGCGTCTCGGGGCGGCCGGTGGCGGCGGTGACGGCATAGCCCTTGGCCGACAGCAGGCTGATCGCGGTCGAGCCGACCCCGCCGGCCGCGCCCGTCACCAGCACCTCGGCACCGCCGGGCCGGATCGCGCCCCAATCCTCCAGCGCATCGACGCAAAGCGCGGCGGTATAGCCCGCGGTGCCGATGGCCATGGCATCCTGCAGCGAAAACCCTTCGGGCAGGCGGGTCAGCCATTCGGGCTTGAGGCGCTGGAACCGGCTGTAGCCGCCCCATTCGGTTTCCGACAGGCCCCAGCCGTTCACGATCACCTTGTCGCCCGGCTGCCAGCGGTCCGAGCGGCTTTCGACCACCGTGCCGGCAATGTCGATCCCCGCCACCATCGGCAGGCGGCGGGCGATGCGGCCCTTGCCGGTGATCGCCAATCCGTCCTTGTAGTTCAGGGTCGAATAGGCGACCTCGACCAGCACCTCGTGGTCGGGCAGCGCGTCGCGGGTCAGGTCGCGGAAGCCCGCCACGGGCTTGCCGTCCCGATCCTCGATCAGCAGGGCGCGGAATGTTTCGGTCATGGGGTTCCTCCTCGGGGCTTGTCGGCATTGCGGCGGGCCAGCGCCTGGTCCAGCACGGCGCGCATCCCCTCGACATGGCCCCGCATCAGTTGCGCGGCCGTCTCGGCATCGCGGGCGGCAATGGCCATGTGGATGCGCTCATGCGCGGCGACGGTGCGGCGACGCTCGTGATCGCGATAGATCAGCATGTTGGTGATCGGGATGAAGCTTTCGATCATCGCGTGCATCATCAGCTGCAAGGGGCCGTTGCCCGTGGCCTGCACCACGGCGCGATGAAAGCGGACGTCCGAGGCGCAGAAATCCTCGTCCGGCAATGCCTCGTCCTGCTGCAAGGCGATTTCGGCGGCCATTGCCGCAAGGTCGTCGTCGCCGCGGTTCTGCGCGGCCAGGCGGCAGCACAGGGCCTCGGTCTGCATCCGCGCCGTCACGATCTCGTCGATGTCGAAACGGCCCATGCCGACCAGCAGCGTCGCCGTGTCGGTGATGCTGCGTGCCGCCGCATCGTCGTCGGGCGCGTTGACGAAGGTGCCCCCCGTCGGCCCGCGACGCGAGCGGATCAGGTTCTGCGCCGCCAGAACCTTCAGCGCCTCGCGCACCGTCGGACGCGAGATGCCAAAGCGGCGCGCCAGCTCCTCTTCGGTCGGCAGGCGCTCATCCGTCGCCAGCCGCCCCTGCATGATCGCATCGCGGATCAGATCAGCCACTTGCCGGGCCAGCCCTCCCCGCACGATCTCGTCATATTGCAGCGCCATCCGATTCTCCGCCGTTTCGGGCAGGCTAGCAGGGCCACATAAAACATAAAAGGTTTGACAAATATAAAAATGCCGGCACCCTTCCCGGCAACAAGGGAGGATCGCATGGCAAAGCCGCAAGACCCGGACGTTTTGGCGTTGCTCGACCGGCTCGGCCGGGTTCTGCCGCCGGCGGCGCTGCTGACCGGCGATGCCGTCGCCCCGCGTTACCAGGAGGATCGGCGCGACCGCTTCTCTGCCCCGCCGCGTTTCGTGATGCGCCCTGGCAGCACCGCCGAGGTCGCGGCGGCGCTTGCGGCCTGCAATGCCTTCGGCCAACCGCTGGTCGTGCAGGGCGGGCGCACCGGCCTGTCGGGCGCCCATCGCGTACGGCCGGGCGAGGCGGTGCTGTCCACGGAACGGCTGACCGAACTGGCCGCGCCCGATCCTGACAGTCGGACCATCCTGGCCGACGCCGGCGTGCCGCTCCAGCGTGTGCAGGAGGCCGCGGACCAGGCCGGGCTGATCTTCGGCGTCGATATCGGCGCGCGCGGCACCGCGACCATCGGCGGCAATATCGCCACCAATGCCGGCGGCATCCGCGTGCTGCGCTATGGCATGTTCCGTGCGCAGGTGGCGGGGTTGGAGGCGGTGCTGGCCGATGGCTCCGTCCTCGCCTGCATGCGCGGGCTGGACAAGGACAACAGCGGCTACGACCTGAACCAGCTTTTCATCGGCAGCGAGGGCACGCTCGCCGTGGTGACGCGCGCCTTGCTGCGGCTCCATCCCCGCCCGGCGGTCGAGACGAACGCCCTGCTGGCCCTTCCCTCGGTCGAGGCGGCGCTGGACCTGCTGTGGCGCCTGCGCAAAAGCGTGGGCGGCATGCTCTCGGCCTACGAGATCATGCTGGATACGATCTATCGCGGCGTCGCCGGCCACCTGGGCATGGCCCCGCCGCTGGCGACCCCCGCCCCGATCTATGTGCTGGCCGAGATCCAGTCCGAAACCGCGGGCGAGGCCGCCCCGGCTGCCTTCATGGATTGCCTGGCCGCGGCGCTTGAGGATGGGGTCGCGCTGGACGCCGTCATCGCCCAGTCGCAGCGCGAATTCCTGACCCTGTGGGAATTGCGCGACGCCTGCGCGGATTACCTGCGCGGACAGGACAATATCGCGAACGGCGATATCAGCGTGCCGGTGCCGCGCATTGCCGAATTCCTGAATGAAAGCCGGCGCGTGCTGGCGCAGATCGACCCCGCGGCGCGGTTCCTGATCTTCGGCCATCTTGCGGACGGCAATCTGCATTACGTCTTTCAGACCGGATGCAAGGACCGGGCGGTGGATTGCCTGATGCGCCTGGTCGCTGCATATGGCGGGTCGATTTCCGCCGAACATGGCATCGGCATCGACAAGAAGCCCTGGCTGCCGCTTGCGCGCAGCCCGGCCGAGATCGCGGCCATGCAGGCGCTGAAAGGCGCACTGGACCCCCGCGGCATCCTGAACCGGGGCCGGATATTTGCGGATTGATGCCTCCTCCGGCCAGAAGACGCCCCGGCAATTACCGCGGGATTTCGATTCCAAGGTTCCCCGCACCGCAGTTTCGGGGCGACCGTGGTCCTGCGGGCTTGGAAACCGCCGCCGGGCTTCACCTTTCGGCCGGTGCTGGAATTCTGCAGGAAAACCCCCGGCTTCGTCGCGATGCGGCTGGATGAGCCATGCCGGCCGCCGCAGCAGCGGCCCGGCTCAAGGCTCAAGGCTCAAGGCTCAAGGCGCTGGGATATGCACCGCGCATCACCGCCAAGAACATCGGCCCTTGCGGCACCGAGCAGGGTGGCGAGGGAATGGAACAGCTCCAGCCAGCCGGCGCATTCGAGCGGCTGCGCCCGTCCGGCATCCGGTTCACCCTGGACCCGCGGGATGCGGGCAGGGTTCGCCTGGCCGGCTGGGATGACAGCTGCGGCCGCCTGATCCAGCTTCGGCAGATGCAGGACGGCCAGAGATCGCAGCACTCCCCCGCGAGATGGCGGAGGAGCGATGCGATCTCGTGCAGGCGCGAAACCGCCCCTACCGCTTACGTCGCCTCGCGCACAGGCATGTAAAGATCGCCGCCCTCGCGGTATTTCTGCGCCATGGCGGCCAGGCCCTCTTTCTGCGCCTCAGCGCGGATGTCGTGGGAAATCCGCATCGAGCAGAACTTCGGCCCGCACATCGAGCAGAAATGCGCGACCTTGTGGGCCTCCTTGGGCAGGGTCTCGTCATGGAAGGCCCGCGCCGTTTCCGGGTCCAGCGACAGGTTGAACTGATCTTCCCAGCGGAACTCGAACCGGGCGCGGGACAGGGCGTCGTCGCGGATCTTCGCCGCCGGATGCCCCTTGGCCAGGTCGGCGGCATGGGCGGCGATCTTGTAGGTGATGACGCCGGTCTTCACGTCGTCGCGGTCGGGCAGGCCCAGATGTTCCTTGGGCGTGACATAGCACAGCATCGCCGTGCCGAACCAGCCGATCATCGCCGCGCCGATGCCGCTGGTGATATGGTCGTAGCCCGGCGCGATGTCGGTCGTCAGCGGGCCGAGGGTATAGAACGGCGCCTCGCCGCAGACGGCCAGCTGCTTGTCCATGTTCTGCTTGATCTTGTGCATCGGCACGTGGCCGGGGCCTTCGATGATCACCTGGCAATCTCTGGCCCAGGCGATCTGCGTCAGCTCGCCCAGCGTCTCCAGCTCGGCGAATTGCGCCGCGTCGTTGGCATCGGCGATGGAGCCAGGGCGCAGCCCGTCGCCCAGGCTGAAGCTGACGTCATAGGCGCGCATGATGTCGAGATCTCCTCGAAACGCTCGTAGAGGAAGCTTTCGCGGTGGTGATGCAGGCACCATTTCGCCATGATCGAGCCGCCGCGCGACACGATGCCGGTGACGCGGTCCACCGTCAGCGGGATCATGTGCAGCCGCACCCCGGCATGGATGGTGAAATAGTCCACGCCCTGCTCGGCCTGCTCGATCAGCGTGTCGCGAAACACCTCCCATGTCAGGTCTTCGGCGATGCCGCCGACCTTTTCCAGCGCCTGATACAGCGGCACGGTGCCGATTGGCACGGGCGCGTTGCGGATGATCCATTCGCGGATGTTGTGGATGTTGCGGCCCGTGGACAGGTCCATCACCGTATCCGCGCCCCAGCGGGTCGCCCAGACCATCTTCTCGACCTCCTCGGCCATCGAGGAAGTCACCGCCGAGTTGCCGATATTGGCATTGATCTTGACCAGGAAATTGCGGCCGATGATCATCGGCTCGGCCTCGGGGTGGTTGATGTTGGCCGGGATGACCGCCCGCCCGCGCGCCACCTCGTCGCGCACGAATTCGGGGGTCACGAAATCGGGGATCGCCGCGCCGAAATCCTGCCCGTCGCGGGCCAGCGCCTCTTTTGCGGCCTTGCGGCCAAGGTTCTCGCGGATGGCGATGAACTCCATCTCGGGCGTGACGATGCCTGCGCGGGCATAGGCAAGCTGGGTGACGGCTTTGCCGCTCCGCGCCCGCAAGGGCCGGTGGCGGATGGGAAACTCGGGCGTCAGCCGGTCGCCCGAGACGAAACCGTTGTCCTCGGGCTTCACATGCCGCCCCTCATGGGATTCCACGTCGCCGCGCGCCATGATCCAGCCCTCGCGCAGGCGTGGCAGGCCGCGTTCGATGGCGATCTCGGCACCGGGATCGGTATAGGGCCCCGAGGAATCATAGACCGTCACCGGCGGCTCGCCCGCGCTTGGATGCAAGGCGATCTCACGCATGGGCACGCGGATGTCGGGATGCAGCACACCCGGCTTGAACACCTTGGTCGAGACGGGCAGCGGTCCGGTGGTGACCGTCGGGGTTTCTTTGGATGTCATGTCGAGGCTCCTCGCGTCGCAGCATTGGAGACCCAGCACTGACAGGAAGGAAAAGAATGCCCCCTTGGCCGCACGCGACCGGCAAGGCATCCGCACCGTCCCTACGCCAGCATGAACTGGATCAGGTTCATAGGGTCACTGCGCTGCCTTGCGGCCCAGCAGTATCTCAGCCCCTTGTCGGGACACCCCTGGTGGAGTGGCCAGCATGCGAATGTGGGATGGGGATGTCAACGGTCAGGCATGGTCGTCGCCGGCGATGCCAGGCCCTTCCGATCCCATCGGCATGTAACCACGGCGCGGGACCGACTTCGAATGCCATTCAGCGGTGCTGCCTCGGGCAGCGGGGAATGGCATTCTCTCGCAACGAGCAAGCCGATGCGGAACGGTTTCGTGGAAGGCTTCAACGGGCGGATGCGCGACGAGCTGCTCAGCAAGACCATGCCCCCGGCGCTCGCCTGCGGTGATCCACCCGGCATCGCCCCGATCTGCGGGCAGGACGTGGCTGCGCTGACCGCGGCGATACGCGGGCTGAAGCGGCGACCATCCTGCGCGGACTGATCGAGAAGACGGTGATCCAGCCGGAAACGAAGGGCCAGAGGATCGATCTTTACGGCGAACGGGGCGCAATCCTGTCGCTTTGCGGGAAGCAGGTGATGCCCCGCGGGTGGCACGGGCTTGAGGCAAATCACGGTGGTCGCGAGAGGCGCGCTTTCAGAAATGCTTGCCTGTGGCTGGCAGGCCGCGGGATACTGGGCCGCGTAGCCTTGTCCCGAAATACTTCCGGTCCCAAGATCGCACCTGAAACGTCAGGACTCCCTGATCCGGCGAGTGATCGGCAATTCATTATCCCCTGATGGCCTTCGCCTGATCCAGTCGGCTCCGCCGTAGGCGGCAACATGGACCCTGCGCCCGCGCCGAGGCTGAAGACCATCGCACCCTTGCAACCCGCCGGAATGGCATGGTTTCCAGACACGAGTTGCCAGCCTAGCGGGGCTTGGCGCGGAAGTCTCGCCCCATGGTGGGGGTCGGTGGCATAATCCGCCGGGCACCTGCAGCGCGGGGGTTTCCGCGCCGCGCCGGCTTCCAGCGGGCCGCCGCCGACGATCACAACGTCGTATTCCATCGACTCGCGTTCAATTTCGGACATGGCTCGGCCTCCCTGGCTGGCTGGTGGCGGTTGCGGGGCGGGGCGGGGGGCTCTGCCCCCCGCGCCCCAGCGGCCCCTCGATGGGGCCGCAGGGGCGCTCCCCCCGGAGTATTTGCGGAACAGAGAAGTTCAGAGCTTGCCGGTCAGTTCCGGCACCAGGCTGAACAGGTCGCCCACCAAGCCGTAGTCGGCGATCTGGAAGATCGGTGCCTCCTCGTCCTTGTTGATCGCAACGATCACCTTGCTGTCCTTCATCCCCGCAAGGTGCTGGATCGCGCCCGAGATGCCCACCGCCACGTAGAGCTCGGGCGCCACCACCTTGCCGGTCTGGCCCACCTGCCAGTCGTTCGGGGCATAGCCCGAGTCCACCGCCGCGCGCGAGGCGCCCACCGCGGCGCCGAGCTTGTCGGCAAGCGCCTCGATGATGGCAAAGCTCTCCTTCGAGCCCAGGCCGCGGCCGCCCGAGACCACCCGCTTGGCCGAGGTCAGCTCGGGGCGGTCGCTCTCGGCAACCTCGTCGGCAACCCAGGCCGACAGGCCGGGATCGGCGGCGGCGGCGGTCTCGGCAACGCTGGCCGAACCGCCGATCCCCGCCGCCTCGAAGCTCGCGGTGCGGATGGTGAAGACCTTCCTGGCGTCCTTCGAGCGCACCACCTGGATGGCGTTGCCGGCATAGATCGGGCGCTCGAACGTGTCCGCGTCGATCACCGCCGAGACGTCCGACAGCACCATCACGTCCAGAAGCGCCGCCACGCGCGGCATGACGTTCTTGGCGTCCGTCGTCGCCGGGGCGGCGATGTGGTCGTAATCGCCGGCAAGGCCCACGATCAGCGCCGCCGTCGGCTCGGCCAGGCGGTGGCCGTAGAGCGCGTCTTCCGCCACCAGCACCTTGGCGACCCCGGCGATCTTCGCGGCCTCCTCGGCGGCCGCTTTCGCCGAGGCGCCGGCGCAGAGCACCGTGACATCACCCAGGCCCTTGACCGCGCCCACCGCCTTCGCCGTCGCGTCGCGGTTCAGCACCCCGTTCGTCACCTCTCCAAGCAGCAGAACAGCCATCAGATCACCCCCGCTTCTTTGAGTTTGCCGACCAGCTCGTCCACCGAGCCGACCTTGATGCCGGCCTTGCGGCCCTCGGGCTCGCGCACCGAGACCACCTCGAGCCGCGGCGCGACGTCGACGCCGTAATCGGCTGCGGTCTTTTCCTCCAAGGGCTTCTTCTTCGCCTTCATGATGTTCGGCAGGCTGGCGTAGCGCGGCTCGTTCAGGCGCAGGTCGGCGGTGACCACCGCCGGCAGCGCCACCGCGATGGTCTGCAGCCCGCCGTCGACCTCGCGGGTGACTTTCGCTTTGCCCCCGTCGATCTCGAGCTTCGAGGCGAAGGTCGCCTGCGCCCAGCCCAGCAGCGCCGCCAGCATCTGCCCGGTCGCGTTCATGTCGTTGTCGATCGCCTGCTTGCCGGCGATGACCAGCTCGGTGCCCTCGGCTTCGGCGACCTTGGCGAGGATCTTCGCCACCGCCAAGGGCTCGATGTCCTGCTGCACGTCATCCGTAGCGGTGACGAGAATGGCGCGGTCGGCGCCCATCGCCAAGGCCGTGCGCAGCGTCTCCGCCGCCTGCTTCACGCCGATGCTGACGGCGATGACCTCGGAGGCCTGGCCCTTCTCCTTCAGCCGGATCGCCTCCTCGACCGCGATCTCGTCGAACGGGTTCATCGACATCTTCACATTCGCAAGATCGACGCCAGACCCGTCAGCCTTCACACGGGCCTTCACGTTGTAGTCGATCACGCGCTTCACTGGCACGAGGATCTTCATGGTTTTTCCTCCTGGAACAATCAACAGACGGATCGGAAGCGCGTGACGATGGTATCGAGCACTTCGGCTGGATCGCGCTTCCACCAGTTGCCTGCCGAAAAGATCTCGACCTCGCAGAGGCCCTGGTAGCCGGCCGCTTCGACCGCGGAACGGATGGCTTTCAGATCGGCAACGCCGTCACCCATCATGCCGCGATCCAGCAGCACATCCGAGGTATCGGCCAGCCAGTCGCAAAGGTGGTAGCCGAGGATGCGCTTTCCGGCGCGGGCCAGTTGCCGTGGCAGGTCAGTGTCCCACCAGACATGGTAGACATCGACCGCCACGCCGACATTGGGCGCGTCAAGCGCGTCGCAAATATCCAGGGCGTCGCGCAGCGTCGTCAGGCAGGAGCGGTTGCCGCCATAGACGGGATTCAGCGGCTCAAGCGCCAGGCGCACGCCTCGTTCTGCGGCGTAAGGGGCAACCTCGGCCACGCGGTCGGCGACGAGGCGCAGACTTTCGGCAACGCCGCGCGTGCCCGGCTCGACCCCTCCGGTCACGATGGTCAGGACCGGCGCGCCAAGCTCTGCCGCCATGTCGATCGAGGCGTGGAAATCATCCATCACCGCCTGCCTGCCCCGTGGCGCCAGGGGTCCGACGAGAAACGGGGCCCGGCACAGCCCGGCCACCGTCAGCCCGGCGGCGCGGGCATGGGCGGCAATCCCTGCGGCGCGGGATCCGATCTCGCGCCGCCAGAAGACGATGCCGCCATAGCCGCGCTCGGCGCAGGCGTCGATGGTGCGTTCGGGCGACCAGCCGGCGCCTGCCCCCTCGACATTATGGCCAAGCGTGGCGGTGTTCAGGGCCAATGCGGACATGTCGCGGCTGAAATCACGCATTCCTATGCCCCGTGAACTGCCAGCAGCGCTTTCATTCGACGCACCGCCAGTTCCGGGTCTCGCAGCAACCCGCAGGCGTCCGACCGGCGGAAGACTTCGGTGAAATAGGGCAAGGGCCGCATGGCGTGGTGGCCGTTCAGCATGATGAAATGATCCTGGAAACCGTTCAGCCAGGCCAGGAAGACCACGCCGGTCTTGTAGTATTGCGTCGGGGCGCGAAAGATCGTGCGGGCCAGCGGAACGGTCGGGTCCAGGGCGGTGCGGAAACCTGCCCTGTCCCCTTCGGCCAGCCGGTTGACGGCATAGGCGGCGGCGGGGGCCAGCGGGTCGAAGATCCCCAGCAAGGCATGGCTGAAGCCTTGGTCGTCGCCCTCGATCAGTTCGGGATAGTTGAAATCGTCCCCGGTATACATCTTCACGCCCGCGGGCAGGCGGCGACGCAAGGCGATCTCCTTGTCCTTGTCCAAGAGCGACATCTTGATGCCGTCGACCCTGGCGAGGTTCTGCTCGATCACCGCCAGCACGGTCTCCAGCGTGGCGTCGAAATCCGAACCGCCCCAATAGCCGGCCAGGGCGGGGTCGAACATCTCGCCCAGCCAGTGCAGGATCACCGGCTGGTCGCAGGCCGACAGCACCTTGCCATAGACATGCAGGTAATCTTCGGGGCAGGTCGCGACGCGGGCCAGGGCGCGGCTGGCCATCAGCACGATGCGGCCGCCGACGGCCTGGATCGCCTCGACCTGTTCCAGATAGGCGCGGATGACGTCGTCCAGCGTCTTCGCCTCCGACGGGTCCAGGTGATCGGTGCCGCAGCCGTTGCCGACCAGCGCCTCGGGCAGTTCCGCCTTGGTCCGGCGGATCAGTTCCAGCGCACCGGGCCAGTCGAGGCCCATGCCGCGCTGCGCCGTATCCATTGCCTCGGCGATGCCAAGGCCGAGGCCCGCCAGGTAGCGGCGGAACGCCATCGTCCTGTCCCAATCCACCGCGGCGCGCCCCGAGGGATCGCTGGCGGTGAAGGGATCGGCCACCACATGGGCGGCGGAATAGACGATGCGGGCCGGATTCGCGGGCAGCACGGCCTGCGCGATGGGGGTGCCGGTCAGCGTGTAGTCGGCCAGACGGCCTTGGGTATCGGGAAGTGCGATCTTCATGGCGGCACCTTTCAGAAGCGCGGAACCAGCATCCCGGCGTCGGCCGAGATCGCCTGTCCGGTGGTATAGGGAAGCCGGCCCGAGGCCAGCGATGCGATGATGGCGCCCATGTCGGCGGGCTGGCCCACGCGGGGAAACAGCGTCAAGCCCTGCTCGGCGCGCTGGCGATAGGCGTCGATCACGGGGGCGGTCATCTCGGTCGCGATCAGGCCGGGCTGCACATCGTAGACGGCGATGTTTTCGGGGCCCAGCCGCACCGCCAGCGCCTTGGACACCATCGCGGCGGCGGCTTTCGAGGCGCAATATTCCGAGCGCTGCACCGCCACCGCCACCGCGTTCGAGGAGGTGACGTTGACGATGGCATGGAACAGCGCCTCGGGGCGTTTCCGCGCCAGCAGGCGGCGGGCGAAGGCTTGCGACAGGAAGAACATCGCCTTGCTGTTGACAGCCAGGCAGCGGTCCCAGCTTGCCTCGCTGACCTCAAGCAGGTCGCCGCGTTGCATGACGCCCACACCCGCGTTGTTGACCAGCGTGGTCAGGGGGCCGAGCGCGTCCTCGATCCGTTGAAGCGCCGCGTCATGGCCGGCGATGCCGGTCACGTCGAAAGGCGCGGCGACGACCGGCACGCCAAGCGCGGCGATGCGGGCCACGGCGGCCTGCAATTCGGCATCGTCGGCGGGGCCGTTCACGGCGATGGCGAAACCTTCGCGCGCCAGCGCCTCGGCCGCGGCCAGGCCGATCCCGCGCGAGGAGCCGGTGACAAGGGCGGCCTGTCTCATGCCTGCGCGCCCTTCTTCAGCAATTCGCGGGCGATGATCATGCGCTGGATCTGGTTCGTGCCCTCGTAGATCTGGGTGATCTTGGCGTCGCGATACAGCCGCTCGACCTCGAAGCCGCGGATATAGCCCGAGCCGCCGAAGACCTGCACCGCATCCGCCGTGCGCGCCACCGCCATGTCGCCGGCAAAGCATTTCGCCATCGAGCAGGCCTTGGTCGCGTCCTGGCCGTTGTCGATCCTGGACGCCGCCGAGTGGACCAGCAGGCGCGCGGCCTCGATGTCCTTGGCCATGTCGGCCAGAAGCCATTGCACGCCCTGGAACTCGACGATCTGCTTGCCGAACTGCTTGCGCGTCCCGGCATAGTCCAGCGCGGCCTCGAGCCCCGCCTGGCCGATGCCCACGGCCAGCGCGGCGATGCCGACCCGGCCCTTGTCCAGCACGCTCATCATCATGTGGAAGCCGCGCCCCGGCTCGCCCAGCATGGCATCGGCGCCAAGCCGCACGTCGGTAAAGGTCAGCGCCCCGACCTGGCTGGCGCGCTGGCCCATCTTGTGTTCCTTGGGGCCGCGCTCGACCCCGGCCGCGTGCAGATCGACGACAAAGATCGACATGCCGCGATTGCCGGCATCCTTGTCGGTGCGGGCCAGGACGAAGCCCAGGTCGGCGACGGGCGCGTTGTGGATCCAGATCTTGCCGCCGTTCAGCACCCAGCCGTCGCCGTCGCGCTGCGCGGTGGTGCGAATGCCGGAAACGTCGGTCCCCGCCTCGGGCTCGGTGATGCAATAGGCGACCTTGCGGCGCATCGCCAGGATCTCGGGCAGCAGCTTGCGCTGCGCATCCGTGCCGTGGCGCACCAGAAGCGTCGAGATCAGCTCCAGCAGACCGCACTGGTCGGCCACGCTGGCATAGCCGCGCGACAGCTCTTCCATCACCACGGCATAGGTCAGCGTGTCGAAGCCGGGCCCGCCCATGCCTTCCGGCACGCCGATGCCGAACAGGCCCAGCTTGGCCATCTCGTCATAGATCTCGGCGGGGAAACGCTCGTCGCGGTCTAGCGCCTCGGCTGCAGGCCGGATGACCTCATCAGCGAAGGCGCGGGCCATGTCTCGCACCTGCAGCTGGGTCTCGGTCAAATACATCTGCGAATCCCCCCTCGGATATGTAACTATCTGGTTACTTTATTTTCGCCGGCGCCAAGGCGTCAACCTCAAAATCGCGGCCCTTGCCGGGGATCGCGAAATGTGGCAGTTAATAACCATATGGTTACTTATGGGAGGACATGGATGAAACCCTCGGATATGCGCAAGTTCGGCCGCACCGACCTCGAGGTGACTGGTTTCGCCTTCGGCACCGCCCCGGTGGGGAACATATTCCGCGAGATCGACGACCAGACCTCGCGCGCGATGTTCGATCACGCCTGGGATGCCGGCGTGCGCTATTTCGATACTGCGCCGATGTATGGCCACGGCCTGTCGGAACTGCGCACGTCCGAGGCGCTGCGCTGGCGAAACCGCGACGATTTCGTGCTGTCCTCGAAGGTCGGCCGCCTGCTGCGCCCGGCCCGGCGCGACAGCATCGACTTTGCCCCCTGGGTGAATGCGGCACCCTTCACGATGGAGTTCGACTACAGCTACGACGGCACGATGCGCGCCTTCGAGGACAGCCTGCAGCGGCTGGCGCTGGAACGCATCGACATCCTCTTCATCCACGACATCGACGTCTATACCCGCGGCAGCGAGCAGCCCGAGGTTTTCCGCCAGGCCATGGATGGATGCTACAAGGCGCTGGCCCGGTTGCGCGACGACAAGATGGTCAAGGCCATCGGCGTCGGCGTGAACGAATGGCAGGTCTGCCACGAGGCGCTGAAGCAGCGCGACTTCGACTGCTTCCTGCTGGCCGGCCGCTATACGTTGCTTGAACAGGACGCCCTGGACGAGTTCCTGCCGCTTTGCGAGGAACGCGGCGCGGCCGTGGTCGTCGGCGGCGGCTTCAACTCGGGCATTCTGGCGACGGGTGCCAAGCCGGGCGCGAAATACAACTACGCCCCCGCCCCGGCCGAAATCATGGACCGGGTGGCGAAGATCGAGGCGGTCTGCGCCGAATACGACGTCCCGCTGCCCGCCGCGGCGCTGCAATTCGTGGTGGCACATCCGGCGGTTCCGTCCTTCTGCGCCGGCACGCGGACCGTCCGGCAGTTGGAGCAGAACCTCGCCTGGATGGATCACCCGATCCCGGCCGAGTTCTGGCAGGCCTTGAAGGACAAGGGCCTGCTGCGCGGGGATGCGCCGGTTCCGGCCTGAGCTTGCCGGCGCCGGTTATCGCCACCGGCGCCGCCTTTACCGGATCAGGATGGCCCGGAAATCGTTGACATTGGTGCCGGTCGGACCGGGCACGAACAGATCGCCCAGGGCGGCGAAGGCGGACCAGGCATCATTGCCCGCCAGCATCGCCGCGGGGTCAAGGCCCAAGGCGCGCAGCCGCGCCATGCTGCCGCCATCGGCGAAGGCGCCTGCGTTATCCTCGGACCCGTCGATGCCGTCGGTATCGGCGGCCAGCGCCGCGATGGGCAGGCCCTCGATTCCCAAGGCGAGCGCCAGCAGGAACTCGCTGTTTCGCCCGCCGCGCCCCCGGCCTCGCAGGGTCACGGTCGTCTCGCCGCCCGACAGGATCACCACGGGGCGCGCGAAAGGCCGGCTTCGGGTCGCCACCTCGCGCGCGATGGCGGCATGAACGCGGGCCACGTCGCGCGCTTCGCCCTCGATCGCGTCCGACAGGATCACCGCCGGAACCCCCGCCGCCGCGGCCCGCGCGGCAGCCGCTTCAAGCGACAGCCGTGCCGATGCCACCACGCGGACCTCATGCCCCTTGAAACGGGGATCGGCGGGATCCGGCGGCAGGCCATCCTGACCCGCGAACCACTCTGCCAGCCGCGGCGGCAGCGCGATCCGCCATGCCTCGATCATGCGCCGCGCTTCCTCGCGGGTCGCCCCGTCCGGCACCGTCGGACCCGAGGCGACCTGCGCCGGATCGTCGCCCGGCACGTCCGAGACGACCAGCGACACCACCCGCGCCGGATGCGCCGCGAGCGCCAGCCTGCCGCCCTTGATGCGCGAGACCTGCTTGCGGATCGCATTCATCACCGAGATCGGCGCACCGCTGGCCAGCAGGATGCGATTCAGCTCTATCTCGTCCTCCAGCGTCAGCCCCTCGGGCGGCGCCGGCAGCAGCGCCGAGCCGCCGCCGCAGACCAGCGCCACGACCAGATCGTCCTTGCTCAGCCCGCGGACGGCCTGGAACAAGGCCTCGGCTGCCGCAAGCCCGGCCTGATCGGGAACGGGATGCGCGGCCTCGATCACGCGGATATTGCGGGTATCGCAGCCATAGCCGTAGCGCGTGACCACCACGCCCTCGACCGGCGCGTCCCACAGGCGCTCGAACGCCGCCGCCAGTTGCGCCGCACCCTTGCCGGCGCCGACCACGACCGTGCGGCCCCTGGGACGATCCGGCAGATGCCCGGCCAGCGCGGTTTCGGGATCGGCAGCAGCCACCGCCGCGTCGAAAAGCCCGGCCAGGAAATCGCGATCCTCGGCTTTCATTCCATCTCCCCCTCTCGACCCGTCGCTCCGAACCTTGCAGAGCGCTTTTCGCGGAACGCCGCAAGCCCTTCCCGCAGATCGCCGGATGCGGCGGCGACGCTGCCGGCCAGCGCCTCGAGCACGCGCTCGCGTTCCTCGCCCTCGGCGGCGTTGACCAGCATCTTGGTGATTTCCGTTGCGCGCGGGGCGCGGGCAATCACCCGCGCGGCCAGCGCCTCGGCGGCAGCCATGCCAGCGCCCGTCGGGACGACCTGATCGACCAGCCCGAGGCGCTGCGCTTCCTTGGCGCCGAAAACCTCGCCGAACAGCGCCATCCGACGCACCGCACCGGCACCGAATCGACGCACCGCACGTTGCGTTCCCGACCAGCCGGGGATGATGCCAAGCGAGGTTTCGGGCAAGCCGAGCCGCACATGCGCCTCGGCCAGGCGGTAGTCGGCGCAGGCCGCCAGCTCCAGCCCACCGCCAAGGCAATGCCCGTTCAGCACCGCGATCACCGGCTGCACCAGGCGGGCCAGCGCGTCGAAGGCGGCATGGCCGTCGCGCAGCCAGCGGCGGCCGAAATCGTCGGGCGACAATTGCGACCAGGCGGCAATATCACCGCCCGCGCAGAACGAGCGCCCGCCCTCGCCCGTCAGGATCACCACCCGCGCATCGGATCGCTCGATCCGCTGGCAAAGGGGCAGCAATCCGTCCACCATTTCGGCGTCCAGGGCGTTCAGCTTGTCCGGGCGGCGGATGGCCAGCCGCGCGATGCCCGCCCCGATCCGCAGGTCGAGGCGCGGATCTTCGCTCACAGCACCAGGCCCATCGGCGCGTCCCGAAACAGCGCTGCATCCATTTCCCCAAGGTCATCCGCCACGCGCAAGGGCGTCGCGGCCTGGTCCAGCACGTCCCGTTGCAGGTCGACGCCAGGCGCGATCTCGGCCACCGTCAGCCCTTCGGGCAACAGGCGCAACACGCAGCGCTCGGTGACATAGATGACCTGCTGCCCCTGCGCCACCGCGCGACGGCCCGAGAAGCTGACCTGATCGACCTTGGGCACGATCTTGGCAACCTTGCCCTCGCGGTCGATGACCAGCCTGCCACCCTCAAGCCGCATCTTCGCCCCAGCATTGAAATTGCCCGAAAAGACGATCCGCTTCGCCCGCGCCGTGATGTCCACGAACCCGCCCGCCCCCGCCGTCCGATGCGGCGTCGCGGCAAGGCGGCTGACGTTGACCGAGCCCTCGGCGTCGATTTCCAGGAAGGACAGCAGGGAACAGTCGAAACCGCCCGCCTGGAAATAGCAGAACTGATGCGGCGAAGCGACGAAAGCCTCGGCATTGCTGGCGCAGCCGAACTTGAAATCCAGCAGCGGCACGCCGCCGACCGCGCCCTGCTCGATGACCCAAGTCACCGCGCCATGCAGGCCCTCCTCGATCAGGATGCGCGGCACATTGGCCGAGATGCCAAAGCCGATATTCACCGCCCATCCCGATCGCAGCTCTTGCGCGACGCGCCTGGCGATGATCTTGCCGGGATTGAAATCCGCCGCGCGGAAACTGGACAGCGGCCGGAAGACCTCGCCCGAGATGGCGGGGTCGTGCGGCGTCGCGGTGGTCTGCAACTGATCGGGCGCCTCGACGATCACATCGACCAGGATGCCCGGCACCTTCACGTCATGCGGCTTCAGCGTGCCCTGCGCGGCGACACGCCGGACCTGCGCAATGACGATGCCGCCGCAGTTATGCGCGGCCAGCGCCATTTCCATCGCGCCAAGGGTCGCGCCCTCGTCCTCGAAGGTCAGGTTGCCGTTCTCGTCCGCCGTGGTCGCGCGGATCAGCGCCACGTCGGGTCGCAACGCGGGGAAATACAGCCAGTCCTCGCCCTCGAAGGCCAGGCGCTTGACGATGGGCGCGGCGCGGGCGGTGGCGTTCATCGCGCAGCCGTCCAGCGCAGGATCGGCAAAGGTCTCCATGCCGACCTTGGTCAGCACGCCGGGCCGCTGCGCCGCCCCCTCGCGCAGCATGTCGAAGACGATGCCCGAGGGCACGTTATAGGCCGCAACCTCCTCGGCCAGGATGCGCTGCCAGATCTTCGGCGGCTCGGCATTGGACGGCCCCGAGGGATAGGAACCGCCGATGATCCGCGCGATCATGCCGGGATGGGCGATATGGTCCACGCCGGGGGTGCCGAACATGTCCCCGGCAGCGATCGGATGGATGGTCGTCAGGCCGCGCGGGGCACCTTCCTGCGCAAAGCGCTCGCCCAGGGCCGCCAGGACATGATCGGGGCACAGCAATCCCGAGGACGAATTCACCGCGATCACCGCGCCGTCGCGGACCAGTTCTGCCGCCTGATGGGCGGTGCGGATCTTGGACATTGCGCTCCTCCTTCGCAATTGCATCTTAAGTAACTAACTGGTTATCTATATATCTGTGATCCGCCCCTCCCGGCAAGAGGAAAACCGGGATCGGCGCGACGCAGGAACATGATGAGGAGGATCGCGATGAACATTCTGCTGCAACCCGGATTCCTGCAGGGATTCGGCACGTTTCCCTTAAAGGGTGGCGCTCTGCGTGACGCGATCCATACGGCGGTCCAGGCGGGATACCGGACCTTTGACACCGCGCAGGGCTATGAGAACGAAGCGGACACCGGCGCCGCCCTGGCCGAGACCGGGATCGCGCGCGACCGTCTTTGCATCATCACCAAGGTCAGGCCCGAGAATTTCAGCGAATCGCGCTTTTTGCCTTCGGTCGAGTCCAGCCTGCGTGCCTTGCGAATCGACCGGATCGATGTGCTGCTTCTGCATTGGCCGCCGGCCGGAGGCGACATCACGCCGTCGCTGAACCTGCTGCAAAAGGCATATGAGGCTGGATTGGCCAGCCATATCGGCGTCTCGAACTATACCGCCGCAATGATGCGCCAGGCGCGTGCGGTGGTCGATGTGCCACTGGTCACGAACCAGGTCGAATTCCACCCCCTGCTGGATCAGTCGCGCCTGCTGGAGGCGGCCAGGGAAACCGGCATTCCGCTGTCGTCATACTGTTCACTGGCGCGTGGCGAGGTCTTTAAATACCCGCTGTTTGGGGAAATCGGCGGGACGCATGGGAAATCCGCCGCTCAGGTCGTCTTGCGCTGGATCCTGCAAAAGGGCCTCAGCATGAACACCATGTCCACCAGGCCGGAGAATATCCGGGCCAATCTGGAGATCATGGATTTCACGCTCTCGGCGGATGAGATGGCCCGGATCGACACGCTGAACGGCACGAATTACCGCATCGTGGATCGCGACCGGGTGCCCTGCGCGCCCGTATGGGACTGATACAGGGGCGCGGCAATCGCCGCGCCCGGCAAAGCATCAGCGATTGCCCCGGATCATGTCGGATGCCTTCTCGGCGATCATGATCGTCGGTGCATTGGTGTTCGAGCCGACCAGCGAGGGCATGACCGAGCTGTCGCAGATCCTTAGCCCGTCCAGCCCGTGAACGCGCAGCTGCGGATCGACCACCGACATCTCGTCGCGGCCCATCTTGCAGGTGCAGGTCGGATGGTATGAGGTGCGGCCGTATTGGCGTGCATAGGCCTCGTAATCCGCCTGCGTGCGCACGCTCGCATCGGGAAAGCGCAATTCGCGGATATATTTCCCCAGCGAATGCTGGCCGAAGATCTCGCGGCTGATCTTCACCCCCTCGGTCGAGATGCGCAGGTCCTCGGGTTCGGCCAGGAAGTTCGGATCGACTACCGGATTGTCGCGCGGATCGGAGGACCGCAGCGTCACCGTGCCCCGCGATTTCGGCCGCAGGGTATAGCTGTTCAGCGTGATCCCCGAACACCCCTTCGGCACCGAGGGCACGCCCGCCTCGGCCCCCGCGCCGGCCAGGAAATGGAATTGCAGGTCAGGGCAAGGCGCGTCGCGGTCGGCATACCAGAAGGCCCCGCCCTCGACCACGTTCGAAGTCACCGGCCCCGAATTGAACAGCAGGTATTGCATCCCGGCCCAGACCATCCAATGCGGCTTGCCGTAGCGGTCGAGGCTTTCATGCCCCTTCAACTCGGCCACGATGTCGATGCCGAAATGGTCCTGAAGGTTCCGGCCCACGCCCGGCAAGTCCTGCACCACCTCGATGCCGTGTCTGCGCAGGTGATCGGCGGGGCCGACCCCCGACAGCATCAACAGCTTGGGCGAGCCGATGGCGCCCGAGGTCACGATCACCTCACGCTCGGCCCGCGCCACCACCGGCGCGCCACCCTTGCCGGCGACATATTCGACACCCACCGCCCGGCTGCCCTCGAAGACCAGCCGCAACACCAGCGCGCCGGTCAGCACCGTCAGGTTCGGCCGCGACAGCACCGGGCGCAGATAGCCCACGGCCGCGGAACAGCGCCGGTTGTTGCGGATCGTCGTCTGATAGATGCCCGCGCCTTCCTGCATCGGCCCGTTGAAATCGGGATTATAGGGGATGCCGGCCTCCTGGCAGCTTTGCACGAAGGCGCGGCTGAGGAGATTGGGGCTGGGCAGGTTCGACACCCCCAGCGGGCCCTCGGTGCCGTGCCATTCGCCTGACAGGATCGTGTTCCCTTCCGAGCGGCGGAAGTAGCGCCGCACCTCCTCCGCGCCCCAGCCCTCGGCGCCCTCCTCGACCCAGCGGTCGTAATCGGACGGGTGGCCGCGGGTGAAGATCTCGGCATTGATCGAGGAGCCGCCACCCAGGACGCGGGCCTGGGCATAGGGGATCTCGCGGTTGTTGGCATGGCGCTGCGGCGCGGTCACCAGCCCCCAGGTCAGCGGCCCGGTGGTCATCTTGGCGAATCCCACCGGCATGTGGATCAGCGGGTTGCTGTCCTTGCCCCCGGCCTCGATCAGACAGACCCGCGCCTGGCTGTCCTCGGACAGCCGCGCGGCCAGCACGCAGCCGGCCGAACCGCCGCCGATGATGACGTAGTCGTAACCCTGCGCCATTACGCCGCCCCCTTACTTGATCCAATGCGCGCGCTTGCCGATCTCGACATGGACCGACTTGATCTGGGTATATTCCTCGACGCCATAGATGCCAGCCTCGCGGCCCCAGCCGGATTGCCGGAAGCCGCCCAGCGGCATTTCCGGCCCGCCCGCCATGATCGTGTTGACCCAGAACCGGCCCGCACGAACCCGCCGCGTCACGGTCAGCGCCTTGTCCAGATCCTTCGTCCACAGCGAGGCCGCCAACCCGTAGACGGTATCGTTGGCGATGGCGATGGCCTCGTCCACGGTCTCGAAGCGGAACGAGGACAGGACCGGGCCGAAGATCTCGTCCCGCGCGATGGCCATGTCCCGGCGCACGCCCGAGAACAGCGTCGGCGCGATGAAGCGGCCCGCGCCGATTTCCAGCACCTCGCCGCCGGTCAGAAGGCGCGCCCCTTCCTGCCGGCCCTTGTCGATATAGCCCAGGATCGTCCGGTTCTGCGCCTCGGTGGTGATGGCGCCCACCTGGGTCGCCTCATCCAGCGGGTCACCGATGCGGATGCGGCGCATCTTCTCGACCAGCAGGCGCTCGAACTCGTCGGCCACCGACGCCTCGACGACCAGCCGGCTGGAAGAAACGCAGCATTGCCCGGTGTTGAAGCTGATGCCGAAGGCCGCCGCGTCGGCGGCATCCTCAAGGTCGCTGTCGGCAAAGACGATGATCGGGTTCTTGCCGCCCAGTTCCAGCCCCAGCTTCTTGAAATTGCTGTCGGCGGCGGCGTGGACGCAGGACCGCCCCACCCCGGTCGAGCCGGTAAAGGACAGCATGTCGATGTCGGGATGTTCGGCCATCGCCTGCCCCACGGTGCCACCGGGTCCGGTGACGACGTTGTAGACACCCTTGGGCAAGCCGGCCTCGGTCAGGATCTCCGCAAGGATCAGCGTGGTGGCGCTGGTCACTTCGGAAGGCTTCACCACCATCGTGCAGCCCGAGGCGAGGATGAAGGGCACCCGCTCGCACAGGATCAGGAAGGGAAAGTTCCAGGGCGTGATCAGCCCGACCACGCCGATCGGCTCGCGCAGGACCATGCCGAACAGCCCGTCGCCCAGCGAGTTGAAGCTGTCGCCATGCAGCAGCCGGGCGGCGCCGGCGGCAGTCTCGAAACAGGCGATGCAGCCTTCGACCTCGGCCCGCGCCTGGCTGATCGGCTTGCCGTTTTCCAGCACCTCCCAATAGGCGACCTCGTCGCGGCGGCGGCGCAGGATTTCGGCCGCGCGCAGCAACACGCCCGCACGCTCGCCGCCCGAGATGCCGGCCCAGCTGCGGTCCTCGAAGGCGCGACGCGCGGCGGCAACGGCATCGTCCAGGTCGCCCGTGGTGCAGCGCGCCACCCGCGTCACCGGCACGCCATGCGCGGGCGAGCGCTGTTCGGCCAATTCGCGGCCCTGCCGCCATTCGCCGTCGATGAAAAAGCCGAATTCGCGCGGCGACTCCGGAAGGGAAAGGGTGCGGGCGATCTGGTCCATCGTGTCGGGCTCCTCGGGAATGCTGCAATGTCAGTTCTGCGAAATGACGATCTGGGTCTTCAGGTCGGCGGGGCGGTCGGCCAGGGTCTCGAAAGCCTCCTGGATGCGCTCAAGCGGATAAGAGGCCGTGGTGAAGGCATCGGTGCGAAACCGGCCATGCGCCAGCAGCGCCAGCGCATCATGCATGTCCTGACCCATGCCTGCGACCGAACCTTTCAGGCTGTTTTCTTCAAGGATCGTGCGCAGGATCGGCACCGGCACCGCCGCGTCAGCGCCGGTCAGGCCGAAGAAGGCGACATGGCCGCCCTTGCGGATCAGGTCGAATGCAGTGGCGTAAAGCGCCGGATGGCCCACGCTTTCGATCACCAGATCCGCACCCCGGCCGCCGGTCAGCTCAAGCACCGTGGCCTTCAGTCGCGCGGGATCGCTGACCGCGGCATCGGCGCCGGCATCGAAAGCCATCGCGCAGCGTTCCGCGGACAGGTCGGCCACGATGATCGGCGCAGCCCCCACAAGCCGCATCATCTGCACATGCAGGTTGCCGACCGGCCCCGCACCCAGCACCACGACCGATTGCGCGATCCCGGCCTGTGCCTTGCGCGCCGCGCGGACCACGCAGGCGACCGGCTCGGTCAGGGCGAGGATCTCGGGGGCGATGTCATCGGGCGCGGGAATGACCAGCCGACCGGGCAGCGCGACGCATTCGGCAAAGGCGCCGTCGCGGGTGATGCCAAGCTGCGCCATCTCGGGGCAGTTCAGCACCTCGTTGCGGCGGCACCAGTAGCAATGCCCGCAGCCGATATTGATGTCGGCGACCACCATCCGGCCCGGCGCCAGATGGCGCTGGTTTGCGCCGGCCTCCTCGATGATGCCGCAAAATTCGTGCCCCGGAATGATCGGCAGGTCGTCGGCGGCATAATGGCCGTGGAACATGTGCAGGTCGGTGCCGCAGATCCCGGTTCGGATCACGCGGATCAGCACCTCGTCCGCGCCGATCCGGGGGCGCGGCACCTCGCGCAGCTCGAAGCGGCGCGGGGCGGTCAGGACGGCTGCTTTCATCATGGTCATGGCTTACTTCACCGTGCGCAGTTTCGAGCGGTCGATGGTCAGGGCGATGGCGCCGATCAGCACCAGTCCGAACAGCATCTGCTGCTGCGTCGCCTCGACCCCCAGATAAAGCATAGAGGCCCGGATGACGGCGACGATCAGCGTGCCGATCAGCGTGTTCAGCACGCCGCCGACGCCCCCGGTCAGGGGGGTGCCGCCGACCAGCACCGCGACGATGGCGGGCAGCAGGAAGCCGTTGGCGATGGTCGGCGCGCCGCCCGACAGCTTGACCGAGAACAACAGCCCCGCAATCGCCGCCAGCGCCCCGGAAATCGCGAAGGCCAGCATCTTGTAGCGCCCGACATCGATGCCGGATGCCTTCGCCGCCGGCTCACCCGCGCCCACGGCCTTCAGCACCCGGCCCAGGATGGTGCGCCGTTCGATGAACAGGCACAGCGCCAGCAGGGCGGCGGCCAGGAACAGCTCGTTCGGGACGATGCCGGTATGGCCGATCATCCAGCCGAAGACGGCGTTCCTCTGTTCGGCATCCATGTTCAGGGCGCGGTTGCCCGACAGCCATTGCGCGATCGAAAAGCAGACCCCGCCCACCGCCAGGGTCGAGATGAACGAGGGCACGCACAGCCGCGTGGTCAGGAAGCCCGACACCATGCCAAGCCCGAAACCCGCCGCGATGCACAGCACCGCCACCCACGCCCCCAGCGAGGCGAGGTAGATCGAGGCGATGACCGTGATCATGTTGGCCATCGACTGCACCGAAAGGTCGATCCCGCCGATATAGATGGCAAAGGTCAGCCCCAGCGCCATGATGAACAGCGGCACGATGTCGCCCGCAAGGCTCAGCAGGTTCGCGGGGCGCAGGAAATTCGGATCCACCACGCCGACCATGGCGGTCAGCACCAGCAGGGTGATCCAGGGAAGATGCGGTTTGATGCGTTGCATGGTCATCTGCGCCTCAGATCATGTGGTGGAGAAGATCGTAGAGCGACGGCTTGGCGCCCGGCCGGCAATCGAAGCGCTGCCGGATCGCGCCATCCTTCAGCACGACGATGGTGTGCGACAGGCCGATGGCCTCTTCCAGCGTGTCGGCCACCAGCACGATGCCGACGCCGTCGTCGCTCATGTCGCGGATCATGTCGTAGACGTCTTCCTTGGCGCCGATGTCGAGCCCCCGCGTCGGGTGGTCCAGCAGCATGATGTCGGACCCGCCCGAGCGCCATTTCGACAGCACCACCTTCTGCTGGTTGCCGCCCGACAGGTTGCCGCAATCGGCGAATTCGGAATGCGCCTTGATCGACAGCTTCCTGATCCAGTCCCGCGCCAGCGCCTTTTCGCGCGCCACGTCGATCACCCCCGCCCTGGAATAGCGTCCCAGCTGGGAAAGGGTCATGTTCTCATAGACGTTCATGCCCGAAACGATGCCCTCGACCTTGCGCTCGCGCGGCACATAGCCCACGCCCATCGCGACCGAGCGGCGCGGATTGAAGTCGCGAAGCTCTTGCCCCTTCATCTCGAAGCGGCCCGAGACCGGCGCCAGCATCCCGTAGATCGTGCGCAGGATCGCCTCGCGACCCGAGCCTTCGGTCCCGACCAGGCACAGCACCTCGCCCGGATGCAGCGCCAGGTCCAGCTTGTGCGGGCGCCCCGGCAGGACGATGTCGCGCATCTCGAACAGCGTCCGCGAGGCGTCATAGGGCTTCTGGCGCTGTTCGCGGTAATATTCGCGGTCCACGTGGCGGCCGACCATCTTGTGCTGGATCGCGCTGGCATCGGCTTCCGCCTTGGCGACGACATCCATCACCTGCCCGTCCTTCATCACATAGATGCGGTCCGAAAGCGCCATCACCTCGTCCATGCGGTGGCTGACGAAGATGAAGGACGCGCGGCTGGTCAGCTCGCGCACCAGCTTGAAGAGCAGCTTCACCTCCTCCTCGGACAGCACCGAGGTCGGCTCGTCCAGCAGGATGACTAGGTCGCCCTCGACCCGTTCCTCCAGCGTCAGCACCTTGGCCAGTTCGACCAGCTGGCGCTGCGCAAAGGACAGGGCCGAAGTCACCGTGGCGGGATCGATCTCCAGCTTGACCTTGGCAAGCTGTTTCTTCGCAGCCGCGGCCATCGCCTTCCAGTTCACCACGCCCAGGCGGGTGAACTGCGCCTCGTAGCCCAGGAAGATGTTCTCCATCACCGTCAGGTTGGGGATCAGCGACTGTTCCTGGAAGACCATGCCGATGCCGCGTTTCATCGCCTGCCGGGGATTGGCGAAATGCACCGGCTTGCCGTCGATCAGGATCTGGCCGCCGTCGGGCTGATAGGCGCCGTAGATCACCTTCATCAGCGTCGACTTTCCTGCGCCGTTCTCACCGACGAGCCCGACGATCTCGCCGCGCTTGATGTGGAAGTCGATGGATTTCAGCGCATGGACGCCGGGGAATTTCTTGTCGACCGAGCTTAGCTGATACATGGCGGCCTCATTTCGCGAAACTGACAAGCCGCCGGTCGGTGGACAGCACGACCGCGACGATGACAAGGACGCCCAGCAACCCGTCCTGCAGGTAGTTGGGCAGGCCGATGACGACCATGCCATTGCCGATGACATTGACGATCAGCACGCCGACGACCGCGTTCAGCACGCCGCCGATCCCACCCCACAGCGCGACGCCGCCGACGACGACCGAGGTGATGGCGATGAACATCAGGTTCGCGCCTGTCACCGATTCCGCCTGCCCCAGCCGCGCCACCTGGAAGATCGCGGCGATGGCGTAGAACACCCCGGCCAGCGCGAAACCCGCCAGCCGCACCCGGCGCACGTTCACGCCCGAGGCATGGGCAAGCTCCTCGCCGCCGCCGACGGCGTAGAAGTTACGGCCAAGCGTCGTGTGGTTCTGGATGAACCAGGCCAGCAGGACCAGCAGGACGGCGATATGGACCATCAGCGGAAAGCCAAGGATGCGCCAGGTCAGCAGGGCGCGGAACACATCGTCATTAATGCGGACGATATCCCCGCCCGTGACCAACACCGCCGCCCCGGTGCCAACGAAGCCCATCGCCAGGCTGGCCATGAACGACGGGATCTGAAGCCGCACATGGACCATCCCGGTCAGCCAGCCGAAGAAGGCGCCGCAGAGCAGGATCGCCGGAATGGCCAGCCAGGCGCCCGCGCCCAGGGAACCGCCCAGCTTCAGGAACAGCAGGCAGAACAGCACCGCGCAAAGCGACACCGCCCCCTCCATCGACAGGTCGATGGAGCCCATGACGATGATGATGGTGACGCCAAGCGCCACCATCATCGGCGGCGTCGCGGCCAGCGCGATCCGGGCCAGGTTGCGTTGCGACAGGAAGGCGGGATTGATCGCCGTGAACAGCACGACCAGCCCCAGCAGCACGAGGGCCGGAGCCCATCGGATGACATTCTCGCGGGTGAGCTTCATCTTCAACGCAGTTCTCCTCAACACTGCCCGGCCGCGCGCCCCTGGAAAGGACGGCGGGGAGGACCGCAGCGCGGTCGACCCGTGGATTTTCAGAAGTCAGCGATACTGGATCTGGCCGTTGCCCGGCCCCCAGAAGTCGGTCCAGTCATAATCCGGCGTGGCGTCCAGATATTGGGCCTTGAACGCGGCTGCATCGGCCTGCGTGATCAGGATCGTCGGGCCGTAGAACTCGCGATGCTCCTGCGGCTCGTCCGAGGGTTTGAACGTGCCGATCGCGGCATGATAGGCCAGGGCCGCCGAGATGCCGCCACCCCAGTAGGGATTGGTAAAGACCGTCGCCAGAAGCTGGCCGTCCATGACCAGCTTCACCGCCTCGGGATTGCCGTCATAGGCGACGATGGGCATGTCGGTGATGCCTTCGGCCCGCAGCGCCTCGATCACACCATAGGCGATGTTGTCGGCGGCGCAGTGAACGCCGGTGATGCGGTCGCCATAGCGGGTCAGGAAGGACGACATCAGCTGCGCCGCCTTGGTCGTGTCCCAATCGGCGGGCTGCGCGTCCAGCAGTTCGATGTCGGGGAAATCCTTCAGGGCGTTATGCAGCCCGGCCAACCGCTCGACCGCCGGATTGTTCGCCGCGATCCCGCCCAGGTGCACGACGCCGCCCTTGCCGCCCATCGCCTCGAACAGGATCCGCGCGGTCTGCTCGGACGGCTGTTCGTCCGACCAGGTCATGTGGCTGACGTAGTTGTCGCCGAAATCCCAAGGGTGCAGGTCGTCGGTCTTGTTCCAGATGGTCGAGATATAGCCCCCCGCCGCCTGCACCGCCTCGACGATGGGCCGGGCGTTGGGACTGTCGTTCGGATCGCAGGCGATGGCGCAGTTGCCGCCCGTCTTGGCCAGGAAAGCCTTGATGTCGGCCAGCGATTTTTCCGACGACCCCTCGCTGATCAGGCTGACCAGATCGGATTTGCCGCGCCCGATGGATTCGACAAAGGCCTCACCGCCCGACACGACAGCGTTCCAATAGGCCGAGGCACGGTCGCGATAGCTCCAGGCAATGGCAGGGCCCACCAGCGCGGCGCGCGCCTGCCCGCGGCCGGACATCCCCGGAACGGCCATCGTCGCGATGCCGGCGGCACCCGCCAGCAGCAGCTTGCGGCGGGTCATGACCTCGCGGTCGATAAAGTCCTTGATGAACGTGGACATCCTCAGCCTCCCTTGCAAGGCGCCGCCAGGATCTCTCCTCAGACCCGACATGGCGGCACAGTCGATAATGCACTAACTGGTTACTTGTTTGCAGGGAGGCGAGTCAAGCGGAATCATTAACCGGATGGTGCATAAAGTTGCCATCTCCGTCTTGCGCCGGGCAAGGAGTGCGATAACTTTCCGTAGGACGGCATTGGACCAGCACAGAATTACCGGAGACGCAGCGTGACCGCAGAAGCCAAGACGCCACAGCGCACCAAGCACCGCACCCGCGATGCGGAAGCGACCAAGGCACGCATCCTCAAGGCGGCGCTGAACGAGTTTTCCCGCAATGGCCTGGGCGGCGCCCGCGTGGACGTGATTGCGGAAAAGGCCGATGCCAACAAGCGGATGCTCTATCACTACTTCGGCAGCAAGGAAGAGCTGTTCCAGACCGTGCTGGAGAATGCCTATATCGACATTCGCGACGCCGAACAGAAGCTGGATCTGGACCACCTGCCCCCGAAAGAGGCGCTGGAGCGGCTGGTGCGCTTCACCTGGGAATATTACCTGAAACACCCCGAGTTCATCACGCTGGTCAACAGCGAGAACCTTCACCGGGCCAAGCACCTGAAGAAATCCGAGATCGTCAAGATCTACAGCCGCCGCTTCGTGTCGATGGTCGACACCATCCTGCAGCGCGGGGTTGCAAGCGGCGAGTTCCGGCCGGGAATCGATCCGGTGCAGTTGAACATCACCATCGCCGCGATCGGCTATTACTATCTGACCAACCGCTTCACCGGCTCGATCATCTTCGAGCGCGACCTGATGGCGAAAGAGGCGCTGGAAGAGCGCCTCCGCTTCAATATCGACACGATCCTGCGCCTGGTCAGCGCCTGACCCGCTTCAGATCCCGCTGGACAGGCCCAGACGGCAAAGCCCCGCCTGGGCACATTCCGCATCCTCATGTCCCAGCGCCCCCGACACGCCGATTCCGCCCACGATGGCCTCGCCGTGAAGGATGGGTAAACCACCTTCCCAAGTGATCAGCCGCGGGCGGTTTGCCAGCCCTGCCCTCAGATCGTCGGCACCGTTCATGCGGGCGCAGAAATCCCGCGTCGAACGTCGCATCGTGGCGGCCGTGAAGGCCTTGTCGGCGGCAAAACCAAGCGTGGGAGCCCCGACGCCGTCCATCCGCGCCGAAGCCAACGCCTCGCCGCCGTGATCCACGACGACGACCGCCACCGACCAGCCGCGAGATTCGGCATGCTCAAGCGCATGGTGAACGAGGCGCAAAGCCGGCGCCGATCTCAGCACCGGCGTCATCTCGACAGGGCTGGCTTTGCCCCGCTGATCCATTCCTAGCCCCATTTGCTCGGAAGCCAAGTGATGATCGGAGGGAACGCGACCATGATCGCCACCAGCACCAGAAGCATGATGAAGGGGATGGACGCGACGAAGATTCGTTCCATCGGCAGCCGCGACACCAGCGCCACGCCGTAGAGGGCCACACCAACGGGCGGGGTGATCAGCCCCAGCACACAGACGATGCGGAACAGCACGCCCAGATGCAGGGGATCGATCCCGAAGGCCGTGACCGATGGCGTGATGGCGGGAACCAGCATCAGGATCACCGGCGTGGCATCCATGAACAGGCCCAGCACCAGCACCACCAGCAGGATGGCGACGAAGATCAGGGCCGGGCCCGACACCATCTCCGAGACGTTCTGCGCCAGCATCATCGGGATCTGCTCGCGCGCGATGAGCCAGGCGTCCAGCCCCGAGACCGAGACGACCGTCATCAGCGCACCGCCCGAAGTGCCGGTATGGACCAGACTAAGGTAGAATTCGGCAAAGTTCGGCTTGCGATGGACGATGCCCAGGAAGACGGCATAGACGACGGCGAACGGGCCTTCCAGCTGATGGCTCAGCGCGCTGAGCCCGAAGAAGGTATAGGCGAGCAAAGCACCCGCAGCAGCATCCACCAGCCCAGCGACCCGGCCCGAGCAAAAGGCGGCAGCATACGGAGGACCAGCACCCTGCGGGGCAGAAACAGGGAATAGGCGTAGGGCACCGGAGTCGCGGCGATCCGCCCGCAGGCCGCCTGCGCCGCGGAAGGGCGCAGAAAGAGACCACGACAAAGCCGATCCGCCAGGCCGCCACGGCCAGCAGCACATGCGATTCCGGGATGCGCCTCAGGCCATGGCCGGTAAAGGGCTGGCAACCGATCTTGGTCGAGGCCCCGAAGGCCCCCGACAAGCGCAGCCCATCGCAGAGGCCGCCGCACCCGCATGTCCCAAAGCCCCAGCATGGCAAAGCCCAGCCCTGCCATGATGCCGACGCGCGGCAAATCGTCCGGTCCCGGCAAGGCGGCATTCGGATCGCGCTTCGGGATCGGCAAGCCGAGCTTCGGCCCTTCGATGGCATGGTCCCCGCACCGCGCTTCGCGGGCCGGAACGGGATGCGCCACCGGCCCGCGCGGGCTTAGCCATGCATTCGTCCCGCCTCCAGGCCATGGCATGGGCGGCCAGTGGCCCGATTGCTAGGCAAGCTGATAAGCTGTCTTCACCACCGTGTAGAACTCGGCAGCATAGCGGCCCTGTTCCCGCGGGCCGAAGGACGAGCCCTTACGCCCTCCGAACGGCACATGATAGTCGACGCCCGCGGTCGGAAGATTCACCATGACCATCCCCGCCTCGACCCTGCGGCGGAATTCCGAGGCGTATTTCAGGCTGCCAGTGCAGATCCCGGCTGAAAGGCCGAACTCCGTGTCATTGGCAATGGCCAGGGCCTCGTCGAAATCCCCGACCCGGATGACCGAGGCGCAGGGGCCGAAGATTTCCTCGCGGTTGATGCGGGCGTCGTTCGTCGTTTCCAGGAACAAGGCCGGGGCCTGGTAGAAACCGGGCTTGTCCAGCTCCAGCCGCTCGCCGCCAACCACCTCGGCCGCTTCGCTTCGCGCCAGCTCGACATAGGCAAGGTTGGAATCCAGCTGGCGCTGGTCGACCACCGGGCCGATCTGGGTATCCGCCTGCAAGGCATCGCCAACGCGCAGGGCCCGCATTTCGCGGCCAAGCATCTCGACAAAGGCATCGTGGATGCCTTTCTGCACGATCAGCCGCGAAGACGCGGTGCAGCGCTGCCCGGTCGAGAAGAACGCGCCATTCAGGCAGGCCTGCACCGCAGTCCGCAGATCCGCGTCATCCATCACGACCATCGGGTTCTTGCCGCCCATCTCGAGCTGCACCTTCCGGCGCAGGGTGCCGCATGTCGCGGCGATGCGCGACCCGGTCGCGGCCGAGCCGGTGAAGGACACCGCGTCGACGCCCGGATGCGACACCAGGGCATCCCCCACGACCGATCCCGGCCCCATCAGCAGGTTGAAGACGCCGGCCGGGCAGCCATGCTTGTGCAGAAGCTGCGCGATCACATGGGCGCAGCCCGGCGTCAATTCGGCGGGCTTCAACACCACGCAATTGCCATAGGCCAGCGCGGGCGCGATCTTCCAGGCCGGGATGGCGATCGGAAAGTTCCAGGGCGTGATCAGGGCGACGACGCCCACGGGCTCTCTGGTGACGGCGACGTCGATGCCGGGGCGGACCGACTGCTGGGCATCGCCGGTGACGCGCAGCGCCTCTCCGGCAAAGAACTTGAAGACCTGGCCTGCGCGGATGGTCTCGCCCATGGCCTCGGGCAGGGTCTTGCCCTCTTCCCGCGCAAGAAGGCGGCCGATCTCTTCCTTGCGCGCCAGCAATTCGGTGCCGACGGCATCAAGCAGGTCATGCCGGACCTGCGGACCGGCAAAGGCCCAAGCCGGAAAGGCCGACCGGGCAGCCTGGATGGCCTGGTCGACCGCGGCGCGACCCGCGCAGGCAAAACGCCCGATGACGTCGCGCGTATCGGACGGGTTGACGTTGGGCCGGCAGTCGCCGTCCAGCAGCCATTCGCCACCGACCAGGTTGCCCTGGATTTCGTTCATGTCTTTCATGATTGTCTCCTGCTGGGTTCAGGCTGCGACGCGATCGAACGCCAGTCGATCCAGCGATGCGATGGCTGACGCGCCAAGGGCCGTGAAGGGCGGCAGCACGTTCTGCCATTCGGGGTTGGCGGTGCGGCGGGCCACCAGATGTTTGACCGCGGGGATCAGGGGGCATGCCGATATGGCGGCCCGCAGCTCGGCCAGCCGGGGCGCCAGGCCCGCCTCTCCCCGCCAGACGCGGGCGCATATCGGGGCAGTGTGATTCGCCGTGGCCGAGATGCAGCCCGCGAAGCCGTCCCTTCGTCCCTCGGCCAGCGAGGTTTCCGAACTGGGAAAGACCTGCAGGTGGGGAAGCCTGAAGGCCAGGCTGCGGCAATAGGAAAGGTCGCCGGAGCTGTCCTTGATGCCGTCGAACCGCTGCGGCGCCGCGGCGTGCAGCTGCGCGATCACCCTCTCGGGGATCACGAAGCCGGTCATCTGCGGGAAATTGTAGAACCAGACCCGGATCGGCCGGTCGCCCAGCGCCGCGTGAAGCGCCAGATACCAGGCGATCAGCCCCTCTTCGGACGGGGGCGTATAGTAATAGGGCGGCAGGACCAGGGCCACAGGATAGCCCAGGTCATCGGCATGACAGGTCAGGGCGATGGTTTCGTCAATCGACGGCGTGCCGGTTCCGACCATCAGGCGGCAAAGGTCCAGCGCCTCGGCGGCTTGGATCATGACCATGCGGCGCGTCCCGGTGTCGAGGGAATTCGCCTCGCCGGTAGACCCCAGGACGTTCAATCCGTCGCAGCCGTTGGCCAGGGCCCAGCGCGCATGTTCCACAAAGGCGGCCCCCAGAAAGCGGCCCCGTGCGTCGATCGGTGTCGGCACCGCAGCGACGATCCCTTTCATCCTGTTCTCCTTTGGGTTCCCTGCATGGCTGGACGAGGACCGACCGGCAGATCCGGGTGATCCGGCCGGGGCGCCATGGCGCGGGACCAGCCGCCGGGTTCTTCCATCTCGCCCGCCTCGTTGATGAAGACCTCGCGGTTGATGCGCGCGAAGATGGCGTTTTCGGGGTCCAGCTCATCCTCGTATCGGATCGCGTCGACGGGGCAGATGCTTTCGCACATGCCGCATTCGATGCATTCGGTCGGGTGGATGTAGAACATCCGCTCGCCCTCGTAGATGCAGTCGACGGGACAGGAGGTGGTGCAGATCCCGTCCTTGACGTCGATGCACCGGCCCTGGATGACAAGCGCCATGGCGCCTACCGGCCGCGCCAGACGGGCGCGCGCTTTTCGCGGAATGCGGCGACGCCTTCGATCGAATCCTCGGATTGCAGGGCAGCGATCAGGGCCGGGCGGCGCAGGTCGCGCGCCTCGTGCGGATTCAGGTGGGCCGTCGAGCGGATCGTGTCCTTGATCGCGGCCACCGACAGGGGCGCGCAGGACAGGATGTCCGCGACCCAGGCGTCAACCTCGGCATCCAGCCGGTCGGGCGGCACGACCGCATTGACCAGCCCGAACTGCGCGGCCTCTTGGGCAGAGAGCATCCGGCCCGTCATCATCAGCCCGGCCGCAATGTTGCGGGGGATCAGACGCTGCAGGGCGACCATGCCGCCGTCCAAGGGCAGGCGTCCGACCCGCGCCTCTGGCAGCCCGAACCGGGCTTCGGTCGAGGCGATGACGATATCCGCGCCCAGCACCATCTCGAACCCGCCGCCAAGGGCAAGGCCGTTGATCCGGGCAATGACCGGCACGGTCAGGCTTTGCCGCAGGGCGATGCCGCCAAAGCCGTTCGGATTGGCCGCCCCCCAGTATTCCAGCCCGCTCAGCCCGTTCGCGGCCTTCATGTCCGCGCCGGCACTGAAGGCCCGGTCCCCCGCCCCGGTCAGGACCACGCAGCGGACATCGCTGCGCGTCTCGATTTCCGACCAGATGCGGTCAAGCCTGGCATCGGTTGCCGCATCGACGGCATTCATCCGGTCGGGGCGGTCGATGGTGACGCGCGCGACCTGGTCGACGACTTCGAAGCGGACGGTCATACCGCCTCCTTCCGCGCGACGGCGTTCAGGCTGAATTCGCGGATGACCTCGTCGGTATGCTCCCCCAGTCGCGGCGGCGCATGGCGGATCACCACCGGAGCCTCGCTGAGATGAACGGGCGAGCCGACCAGGCTGATCTTTCCCAGGATCGGATGGTCCAGGTCCAGCAGCATGCCATTGGCCGCGGTCTGGGCGTCATCCAGCGCCTCGCCCAGGGAACGGACGGGCGCGCACAGCAGGTCCTGATCCTCGAGCCGCTTGATCCAATGGGCGGTCGTGTTGGTTGCAAAGGCATCGCGGAAGCGTCCCTGCAGATAGGGCTTGTGTGCCCGCTGCGCCGCAAGGTTCGGATAATCGGCCGACAGATCCTCGATCTCCAGGGCCGCGCAGATGTCGCGCAGCGGATGCGGCTTGAAGGCGCCGACCACCACCACCGCCCCGTCGCTGGTGTCGAAGACACCGGTCAGGGGCATCGCGGCCCAGTTCAGCACCTCGCGATGCTTCGACCATTGCGCGGCCTCTTGCATCTGCATGGCGATCATCGAATCGTAGAGCGAGACGCCGACCTTCTGCCCGCGCCCGGTCTTGGCCCGCGCCAGCAGCGCGGCAAGGATCCCCTGCACAAGATGCATCCCGGCGGTGTAGTCGCACAGCGTGGTCGGATAGATCGACTTCGGAACCGCCGGATCCTGGGTCTTTTCCATGACCCCGGTCATCGCCTGGGCCAGCACGTCCTGGCCGCCCTTGTGGGCATAGGGGCCGACTTCTCCGAAGCCGGTGCCCGAGGCGCAGATGATGGCGGGGTTGATCTTCGACAGCGTGTCATAGTCGAAACCCAGGCGCCGCATCACCCCGGCCCGGAAATTGTCCACGACCACGTCCGACTGGGCGACTAGGTCATAGATCATCCGGCGGCCCGCCTCGGACTTGGTGTTGATCTCCACCGACCGCTTGTTGCGATTGAGCGAGGCGAAGACCGCGTTGTTCATCGCCTCCTCGCTCGGCTCGCCGAAGAAATTGCGCGACAGGTCGCCCTCGCCCGGCCGCTCGATCTTGATCACGTCCGCACCGAAATCGGCCAGCATCTGCGTGGCGCAGGGCCCCATCATCACCTGGGTAAAGTCGAGGACGCGGATGCCCTCCAGCGGAAGGTGCTGTTTCGTCATGGTCGTTCCCTTTCTCAGGCGGCGGCGATTGGTTCGATCAGTGCGTTGGCCGAGGGCATGTCGCCCGGATCGGCGCCCTGCGCCCGCATCTGTTTCTGGATGGCCCTGACATCGACGTCGCGCAGCGCGCAGTTCGCCTCCAGCGCCTTGGCCACGGCCACGCCCGCGGCCTCGCCCTGGGCCATGCAGGGGGGGATTTCGCGCGATTGCTTCTGCGCCTCGCTTTCGACGGAATAGTGGCGTCCGGCGACGATCAGGTTGTCGATGCCCTTGGGCAGCAGCGCCCGGTAGGGGGTGTAATAGTCCCGGCCACGGCAGACCGAGTCGTCGAAATGGCGGCGCCGTTTCACATCGTCCTTGGTGACGACGTATTCGCCCTGCAGCAGCCGCGTCTGCCGGATGCCCATCTGCTCGGCCGCGCCCAGCATCTTGGCATTCTCGAAGCCCGGCAGGTTCGCGCGGGCGAATTCCAGCAGCGCCATCATCCGGCGGCGGCCTTCGTATTCGGCCTCGACCATGTGTTCCGGCGACAGGCCGTCATAGCCCGGCATATGCGGGCAGTTGCACCAGACGACGCCGGGCAGCGGCGTCTTCAGCCACCACATCCCCCAGGCCCCGCCGATGACCCGCCTCGCCTGGCGGTCCAGGGCCTTGAAGGCTTCGGGGTTTTCATATTCGAACGCTTCCGCCTTGGCGGTGTCCACGTCCATCAGGCGAAAGACCGTCGTGACGATGAACTGTCCGGTCGCAAAGGACGCGCCCGCCGAGGCCGCCACGTCCAGGTCGCCCGAGGCATCGACCACCATCCGCGCCCGGATCGCCTGCCGGCCCAGCTTGGTCTGCACGATCACGCCGGTGACGCGGTTGTTCTCGACGATGGCTTCCGAAAACCAGCTGTGGGTGCGCAGCTCGATCCCGGCCTCGGCGACCAGGTCCAGGCTGACCCGCTTCCAGGCATCGGGATCAAAGGCGACCGCGTGGATGATCGGCTGCGGCATGCCCTGCTTGTGAAAGTCGATGCAGCCCCAGCGCGCCCATTTCCGCCACATTTCCCAGTTGGTCAGGCAATCTTCGGGCGGGGGAAAGACGGCGCCGTCCTGGCGCTGCATCCTGTCCACGAATTCGCTGACGATGCCGGTGGTGACGATCTCGATCCCGTCGTTCACCATGTCGTCCAGCACAAGGACCATGCCTCCCGACGCCATGCCGCCCAGGTGGTGATAGCGCTCGACCAGCGTCACCCGCGCCCCGTTCCGGGCGGCCGACACGGCGGCGGACAGACCTGCCGGTCCCGCCCCGATCACCACCACATCGGTGTCGCTGACGACCGGCACCTGCTCGGCCGTGGTGGTAAGAAAATCCCTGATGCGATCGGTCATTTTGGACAAGCTCCTCCTGTCACGCCGGGGCGGGTCGGGCCCACGGCGTCGATTTCCGGTTGTTTTCGAAGGGTCTCAGGCTACCAGCGCACGATCCGGCGTTCGGCCAGCGTGACCAGGGCGAACATCAGGACCGACAGCCCCGAGGACATGAGCACCGTGGCGTAGAGCAGCGGCGAGTTGAAATTGAAGGTCGCGTCGATGATCAGCGCACCCAGGCCCAGATCCGCCCCGACCCATTCGCCCACGATCGCACCGATGACCGAGGTCGTGGCCGAGATTTTCAGCGCCGAGAACAGGAACGGCAGCGACGACGGCAGGCGCATCTTCCAGAAGACCTCGGCCTTCGAGGCCGACAGGATGCGCGCCAGTTCCAGCGTCTGGGGGCTGACCGATTGCAGGCCGCGCACCATGTTGACCAGGGTCGGGAAAAAGCAGATCAGCGCGGCGATCACCACCTTTGCCGTCATGCCCGGCCCGAAGATCAGCACGAGGATCGGCGCGATGGCCAGGATCGGGATCGTGTTCACGAAGACGGCGATCGGGAAGAACGCCCGCTCGACATTGCGGGAATGGACAAAGGCCACCGCGATCAGGATGGCGGCCAGATTGCCCACCACGAAGCCCGCCACGCTCTCGAAGAAGGTGGGCCAGAAGTTCTGCATCAGCAGCGGGAACTTCTCGACAAAGGTGACGGCGACATCCGAAGGCGCGGGGGCGATATAGGTCGGCACGCCGAAGGCCCTGACCCCCAGTTGCCACAGCCCGATCAGCGCGACTGCCGTTGCGATGGGCACGATGGTCGAGACCAGCCTTTCCTTGCGCGCCGCGCTTCGGGCGAGGGCATGGGGATCGGCGATGCCAAGGTTTTCGATGACAGCCATCAGCAGGTCTCCAGAAGTTCGCGCAGATAGCTGCAATAGCGGTTGAACTCGGGCGTATCGCGCAGTTTCATCTGCCGCGGCTCGGGCAGGTCTATATCGACGATCTCGCGCAGGCGTCCGGGATTGGCGCGCAGCATGATCACCTTCTGCCCCAGGAAGACCGCCTCGGAAATGGAATGGGTCACGAACAGGATCGTCGTTTCCGTTTCCCGCCAGATATCCAGCAGCTGAAGGTTCAGCCGGTCGCGGGTCATTTCGTCCAGGGCGCCGAAGGGCTCGTCCATCAGCAGCAGCTTGGGCTGGCACAGCAGCGCGCGCGCAATGGCGACCCGCTGGCGCATCCCGCCCGAAAGTTCGTGCGGAAGGGCGTTTTCGCGCCCCTTCAGGCCGACCAGCTCCAGCAATTCGCGCGGATTGCGCGGCCCGGTGGGGATTGCGACCCCGCGCTTGCGCCCGATTTCCAGCGGCAACTCGACATTCTTCAGCGCCGACCGCCACGGCAGCAGGGCGGCATCCTGAAAGACGAAGGCGAATTCCCGCGCCAGCCGCGCCTCTTCGGTCGTCTTGCCGAAGATCGAGACATCGCCCCCCGCGGCGGGGATCAGGTCCGAGACCAGCCGCAGCAGCGTGGACTTGCCGCATCCCGACGGGCCAAGGATGGTGTAGAACGCACCGGCCTCAAGCTCCAGGTCAAGCTTGTCGATCGCGGTATAGGTTCCGAAGCGGACCGTTGCCGCGTCCAGCCGGGCCGCCGAAGCGTTCCCATGCGTCGCACCGACCGGCTGCCCCACAAGGGTTTCCATGGGTTCCATCATGTCGTTCAACCGTATACCGGCCGCACCGCGGCGATTTCATCCAGCACCGAAAGGGTCATGACGTCATCGGCCGCAGGCGCCGCGCCTTCGAACTGGCCAAGGCGATCGTAGATGTCGATCTGCGCCTGCCAGTTTTCGCGCGTCATCGTGCCCCAGCCGTGTTCGCGCGTCACCTCGTTGAAGCTGTATTCGACCACGGAACCCACCGCCGCGAGTTCGGCATCCCGGTCGAGGTTGGGATAACGCGACACGAGGATGTCGACGGCGGCCTCGGGATTGTCATGCACCCAGCCCCAGCCGCGGGCGATCGCGCGCAACATCCCGCGGACCTGCTCGGGGTTTTCGTTCAGCGACTTGTCGGTGACATAGTAGGGATTGGCGTAAAGCTTGATGCCCGCATCCCACAGGGTCATGTCGACCCGCTCGGGCCCCAGCACCGACAAGGCGCTGACATTGGTTTTCCAACCCGTCACCACATCGGCCTGGCCCGTCAGCAGCGGCGACATGTCCGCGCCCATCACAAGCACCTCGACCTGATCCTCGGGGATGCCGTTGGCGGCCAGCAGCGCCTGCAACAGGATCCGCGCGGTGCCGTTGGTGGCGACGGTCTTGCCGATCAGATCCTTCGGCTCCCGCACCGGGTTCTTCTCAAGCGAGAAATAGGTAAAGGGGTGCTGCTGATAACCCGCCGCGATGCACTTGACCGGCAGCCCCTGGGAGCGTGCCAGCATCAGCGACGGGCTGGAGCTGATGGAACCGATCTCGGCCCGTCCCGACGCGACCGAGGCAACGCCGTCCACGTTCGGACCCCCGGCAACGACGTCCAGCGCCAGCCTTTCCTCGGCGAAATAGCCGTTCTGATCGGCGGCCAGCTCGCCCAGGATGCCATTCCCCGCCAGCCAGCCGAGTTGCAGCTTGATCGTATGGGTGTCGTCGGCCCAGGCCCGTTCGATGCTGATCCGGGTTCCAACAAAGGCGGCGCCAAGGGCCGTCATACCCCGCAGCAGGCTGCGCCGGTCCATCCTTGCTCTGTATCGCATCTTTCCATCTCTCTGTTGGTGGGAAGGCGGCCCTTGTTTCGACCTTGTTGCCCTGACTTTAGCGTTGCAGAGGCAGTGCAGATAGAAGAAAGTTCTGCCAACGGTGGTGCAGAAAACGCATCACCCCCCTTTCGCGTGGAGGCAGCATGCATACCAGCTTCCTGAAGTATTTCGACGAGGTCGCCCGACAGCGGTCGATCCGCAAGGCGGCGCAGCTTCTCAACGTCTCCTCGACCTCGGTCAACCGCAAGATCCTCAACGTCGAACAGCGGCTGGGCGTCTCGATCTTCGACCGCACCCCCGAGGGGGTAGAGCTTACGGCAGTCGGCGCGATCCTTCTCGAGCATTGCCGCACGGTGCTTCACGATTTCGAGCGCACCAAGATCCTGATCGACGACATGCGCGATCTGCGCACGGGGCATATCAATATCCACACGATCGATTCGATTGCGATGGGCTGCCTGCCTCGGGCGATGAATGAGTTCGGCAAGATCTATCCCGACATCTCGATCTCGGTCACGACCGCCCAACCCGAGGACGCCTTGCAGGCCGTGGCCGGCGGCGCGGCAGAGATCGGGATCGCCTTTACGTTCTCGGACCATCCCGGCGTCAGGCTGCTATCCGAAAAATCCGCGCCCTTCGGCGTCATCGTCCGTCCCGACCATCCGCTTGCGGGCCGGACCAGTGTCACCATCGACGACATTGCCGCCTACAGGCTGGTGCGCACCATAGACGCCCGAGGCGGCAATTCGATCATCGACCAGGCGATCACGACATTGGTGACGCCGCTGTCGACGCATATCTTCACGAACACTTTGTTTCTTGCGAAGCAGATGATCCTGGGCGGTCACGGGATCGGGCTTTACACCAAGATCGGCTTCTACGACGACGTCGAGGACGGCCAGCTCCGCTTCGTGCCGCTGATCCAGGAGATGCTGGCAAACATCCGGGTGGGGATCTTCGTATCGACCTCAAGCCCGATCGACCCGGCCAAGCATCTGATGTGCAACGCGCTTGCAAAAGAAATGGCAAGCATGCGCCTGGATTCCTGAACCCCGAGGCATATCCGTAGCACCCCCCGGCCCATGGCCGGAAGATTCGGCGGGTTCCGCCCAGCCCGCCGCTTCGGATGCCGATACGGGCGATGCCTGCCAGGATGTTCGCCGAGAGGTCCGATACGACCCTCAGCCAGCCAAAGGCGCAGCGCGCAGCAGGTCTGCGGCATCCCGACCTGGCTCTCGACGGCCGGCCCGCTACTGGCGGCGAGGCCAAGAAATACGCATCGCGCGGCAGTTCATCCGCCCGAACGGCGGCCGCTTTCCGGTCAACGCCTCGCTGGCTCATCTTCGTCCCTGGATCGTCGCGATGAGCCAGATATCCTTCCGCCTTCAACCAATTCCGTCCCATGGGCCCCGGCGGCCGGACACGGCAGGGTGGTCCTGCGGCCGGAATTGTTGCAAGATGGAGCCATGCGACAGATATGCGATATGCGATCCGGCGGAGGGAGGATCTCCGCCCCGGCTCAATGGCGCCTGAACCGTCCTCGCGACGGATTCGTGCAAGCTGATGACGAATTGGCGCAACTTGATGCCGTTTCAACCGGGCTATTCCGGGATAGCGCCGATCAGGCCTCCATCTCTGCCCGAGGGAAAGACGGATATGGAAATAATTGGTTTCATTGCGAATAACTGGCCGGTCATCCTGCGTCTGGCGGGCGAGCACATCTCGATCGTTGCCGTGGCCGTGGGGCTGGCGATCCTGACGGGCGTGCCCATCGGCATCGCCATCACCCAGAACCGGCGCGTCGCGGACGGGGTGCTCTATGTAGCCTCGATCATCGTCACCATTCCCTCGATCGCGCTCTTCGGCCTGATGATCCCGATCCTGTCCAAGATCGGCCAGGGGATCGGCTGGCTGCCCGCGGTGATCGCGATCCTGCTCTATTCGCAGCTGCCCATCGTGCGCAACACCTATACCGCCATCACCAACGTCGATCCGGCGCTGCGCGAGGCGGCGACGGGCATGGGCATGACGCCCTTTCAGCGGCTGACCCGGCTCGAGATCCCCATCGCGATCCCGGTCATCATGGCGGGCGTGCGGACCGCCGTGGTCATGAACATCGGCGTCGCGGCGATCGCCGCCTATATCGGCGCCGGCGGCCTGGGCGTGCTGATCGCGCGCGGCATCTCGCAGACCGACCCGCGCCAGCTTGTCACCGGCGCTCTCGCCGTCTCCCTTCTCGCCATCGTGGCCGACTGGGCGCTTTTGCAATTGCAAAAGCGGCTGACCCCGGCCGGGCTGAAACGCTGACGCTTCCGAGCAAGGACTTTTGCGGATGATCCGACTCGAAGACCTGACCAAGAGATTCAAGACCCCCGGCGCCGACATCGTGGCCGCCGACCGGGTGAACATGGAAGTGCCCACCGGCGAGATCTGCATCCTGCTGGGGCCCTCGGGCTGCGGCAAGACCACGGCGCTGAAGATGATCAACCGGCTGATCCCGCCTACCAGCGGCAAGATCTACATCGACGGCCAGGACACCTCGCAGCTGGACGATATCCAGCTGCGCCGCAACATCGGCTATGTGATCCAGCAGATCGGCCTGTTCCCGAACATGACCGTCGAGGAGAACATCTGCGTCGTTCCCCGGCTGCTGAACTGGGACATCCGCAAGGCCCGGCAGCGCGCGGCCGACCTGCTCGACCTCGTCGGGCTCGACCCGCGCCAGTTCCTGCGGCGCTATCCCAAGGAGCTGTCGGGCGGCCAGCAGCAGCGCGTCGGCGTCATCCGGGCGCTGGCCGCCGATCCGCCGGTCATGCTGATGGACGAGCCCTTCGGCGCCATCGACCCGATCAACCGCGAGATCATCCAGGACGAGTTCCTGAAGATGCAGGCCGAGTTGAAGAAGACCATCATGTTCGTCAGCCACGACATCGACGAGGCGGTGAAGATGGGCGACAAGATCGCCATCTTCCGCGCCGGCCGGATCGAGCAATACGACACGCCCGACATGATCCTGGCCCATCCCGCCAATGCCTTCGTCGCCGATTTCGTGGGCGCGGACCGCACGCTCAAGCGGCTGCGGCTGGTCACGGCCGAAGAGGTGGCCTCCACCGAGGTGCCGGTGACCGCGCGGTCGACCAAGGTGTCGGACGCGCTGCACCAGCTGACCGTCGCAAAGGCGCGCCGCGCGGTCGTCATCGACAGCGACCGTCGCCCGGTGGGCTTCGTGACCGCCGAAGAGATGGCCGGCGCCTCGGGCGCGGTCCGGGACTTTGCCCATCCGCTGCCCGCCACGGTGCCGATCCGCGCGGACCTGCGTGCCGTGGTATCGGAAATGTTCGCGCATGACACGATGTGGCTGGCCTGCACCGACGATCACGGCCGCTTCGCGGGCGTCATCACCCAGCCGGACGTGACCGCGGCCTTGCGCGCGACCTATGGCCCCGACAAGGGCGCGGGACCGGAACAGGGGGCGTCATGACACGCTGGCTGGGTCTGGGGCGCGGGGCGACGATGCTGCTGGTCTTCCTGCTGGGCATCTGGGTGGCGACCTCGGGGTTGCTGGACCAGATCACGGCATACTGGGACGACATCACCTACCTGACGCGCCAGCACGTGTTCCTGGTCGCCAGCTCCGGCGGCGCGGCGATCCTGGCGGGCGTGCCGGTGGGCATCTGGCTGTCGCGCCCCTCGATGGAGCGCTATGCCGAGACGGTGATGCAGGTCTTCAACATCGGCACCACCATCCCGACGCTTGCGGTCATCGCATTGTCGATGACGCTTCTGGGCATCGGCTTTCCCCCGGCCTTCTTCGGGCTGTTCGTGGCCTCGCTCCTGCCCATCGTGCGCAATACCTATGCCGGGCTCCTGGCCGTGCCTTCGCACCTGAAGGAGGCCGCGACGGGCATGGGCATGACGCAGCGGCAGATCCTGATGCGGGTCGAGATCCCGAATGCGCTCTATGTCATCTTCTCGGGCATCCGCACGGCGCTGGCGATCAACGTGGGCACGACGCCGCTGGCCTTCCTGATCGGCGGCGGGGGCCTGGGCGAACTGATCTTCACCGGCATCGACCTCATGGACACGGGCATGCTGCTGGCGGGCGCGGTCCCGACGGCCGCGCTGGCCGTGGCCGTCGATTTCCTGATGGGACAGGCGCAGTTGCGGCTGATCCCGAAGGGCGTGAATCCGCTTCGATAAGGCGGAACAAAACCAACAGCCAAAGGGAGCTAACACCATGAACATCACCGTCAAATCCGGCCTTGCGGCACTTGCCTTCGCGGCATTCGCAACCGGCGCGCAGGCGGACGACATCGTCGTCGGCGGCAAGAACTTCACCGAACAGCAGATCCTGTCCGCGATCACGCAGCAGGTGCTGGAAGCGAACGGCCACAGGGTCGACAATCGCGCCGGCATGGGCTCGGCCGCGGTGCGCCAGGCGATGGAGAACGGCCAGATCGACGTCTACTGGGAATATACCGGCACTTCGCTGATCACCTACAACAAGATCGAGGAAAAGCTGGACCCCCAGCAGACCTATGACACGGTCAAGGAACTGGACGCCCAGAAGGGCATCGTCTGGCTGAACCCGTCCCAGGCGAACAACACCTATGGCCTGGCGATGCGCGCGGCGGATGCCGGCGAAAAGGGCATCGCCTCCATTTCCGATCTTGCGGCGGCGATCAATGGCGGCCAGGCGCTCAGCTTCGGCTCCAACGCCGAATTCTATGCCCGCCCGGATGGGCTGAAGCCGCTGGAGACCGCTTACGGCTTCGAGTTCGGCCGCGCCAATGTCAAGCGCATGGATACCGGGCTGGTCTATCAGGCGCTGCGGGACGGGCAGGTCGACGTGGGGCTGGTCTTTGCCACCGACGGCCGCATTCCCGCCTTCGACTTCACCGTGCTGGAGGACGACCAGGGCTATTTCCCCAGCTATGCGCTGGCGCCCGTGATCCGCACCGAGGTGCTGGAGGCGAACCCCGGCATCGGCGACCTGCTGAACGAGGTCTCGGCCAAGCTGGACGATCAGGTCATGGCCGCGCTGAATGCCAGCGTCGACGTGGACAAGGTCTCGGTCGAGAATGCGGCGGCGAAGTTCCTGCAGGATAACGGCCTTATCTGAGGTGGAACGGGCGGGGGCGGCGGCGCCCCTGCCCTCGGGGTGGTGATGCGAAAGGGCCGGGGCGATGACGACCAGCAAGACGATCACCATCGGGGCCGCGCAATTCTCCAGCGAGATCGGCGATGTCGACGCCAACCTGGACCGCCATCTGCACTGGATCGCGCGGGGGCGCGAGGCCGGGCTGGACATGCTGGTCATGCCGGAACTGTCGCTGACCGGCCATTACGGCTCCGAGAACCTGCTGGACGCCGCCATGTCGCGCAAGGATCCGCGGCTGAAGCGGCTGGCCGAGGCGGCGGGGCCGATGGCCGTGACGCTGGGCTTCATCGAGGAGGGGCCGGCCGCGCAATTCTACAACGCGGCCGCAATCCTGTGCGACGGGCGGATGATCCATCTGCACCGCAAGGTGAACCTGCCCACCTATGGCAAGCTGGAAGAGGGCAAGCATTACGCGCCCGGCCGCTTCGTCGAGACCTGCGAGCTGGACGGCCATTGGCGCGCGGGCCTGCTGATCTGCGCCGATGTCTGGAACCCGGCGCTGACCCATCTGGCCTTCCTGCATGGCGCCACCCTGCTGATCTGCCCGGTCAGTTCCGGCGAAGAGGCGGTGGGCGCCGATTTCGACAACCCCGGCGGCTGGGCGCTGACCTGCCGGTTCTATGCGATGATCTATGGCGCTCCGGTCGTCATGGTGAACCGCACCGGGACCGAGCGCGACCTGACCTTCTGGGGCGGTTCGCGCATCGTCGATCCCTTCGGGCGCGAACTGGCCGTGGCCGGTTCCGGCGAAGAGATCATCGCCGCGACGCTGGATTACGACGTGCTGCGCCGCGCGCGCCACCTGCTGCCCACCGTGCGCGACAGCAACCTGGCGCTGGTCCAGCGCGAGACGGCGCGGCTGATCGACACCCTGGGCGTCCCGGATTTCGTCCGCGAATGAGGCAAGACGACGATGCGCGATTTCTTCCTGAATGACGAGGACCGGGCCTTCCGCGCCGAGATTCGCGATTTTCTGGCCCGCGAACTGGCCCCGCGCGTGGACCGGATCGAGCGCGACCAGGATTTCGCGGCCCAGCTGGAAGTCGCGCGGGCCCTGGGCGAGGCCGGCTATCTGAAGCTGATGTTCCCCGACCTTTACGCGGGCAGCCTGTCGCGGCCCGGCCTGACCCATGCGGTGATCGTCTCGGAAGAGGCCGCCTATCTGAACTACGCCTTCGAGACGACCGTCGCCACGGCCCTGTCCTGCGCCTACCCGATCCACCGCCATGCCCGGCCGGCGCTGCGCGAACGCTACCTGATGCCGATCCTGGAAGGCCGCGCCGTCGGCTCGATCTGCATGACCGAGCCGAATGTCGGTTCCGACAGCGCCGGCATGGAAACCGCGATCCGCTTTGACGCGGCCAGCCGCGAATGGGTGATCGACGGGTTCAAGCGCTATATCTCGAACGCGACCAAGGCCGATGTCTATATCGTCTGGGGCATCACCGATCCCGACGCCGCCCCGCAAAAAGGCATGAGCGCGGTGCTGGTTCCCGCCGATACCCCCGGCCTGTCCTTTCCCCGCCTTTACGACTTCATGGGCCGGCGCGGCTCGGTCGTGGGCGAGGTCGCGCTGGACGGGGTCCGCGTCCCCGAGGAAAACCTGCTGGGACAGGTGAATGCCGGCTTCCGCATCATGCTGGGCGCCTTCAACTTCGAGCGGGTGATCCTGGGCGGCTCGGGCCTGGGCGTCGCGCGCGCGGCCTTCGACCTGGCGCGGGACCACGCGCAAAGCCGCGTCAGCTTCGGCGAGCGGCTGGGCCAGAAACAGCTGATCTGGGACATGATCGCGCAGATGAGCTGGCGGATCGACGCGGCCGAACTGCTGACCCAGCGGGCGGCCAGGATGCATGACGGCGGCATCGGCGGCAAGGATCTGATGCGCGAGGCCAGCCAGGCCAAGCTGGTCGCGACCGAAACCGCCGTCTTCTGTTCCGACCGCGCGGTGCAGATCCTGGGCGGCGACGGCGTCACCTGCCAATACGGCCGGGTCGAGCAGCTTTACCGCGACGCCCGCGCGCTGCCCATCGTCGGCGGCAGCTCCGAGATGTGCAAATACCTGATCGCGGCACGCGAGATGCCGGCGATCCGTCCCAATCTGTGACAGGCAGGGGAAACCGATGCATATCGCCCGCATTCTCGAGGCTTCCGCCGACCGCTACCCGGATCACCTGGCCCTGGTATTCGAGGACCGGCGCTGGACCTATGCCGAATGGCTGGCCCGCGTGCGCCGCTTTGCGCAGGCGCTGTCCGACCTGGGGGTGCGGCCGGGGGACCGCGTGGCCTTTTATGTCTCCACCTCTGAAAACTCGGTGACGACCTATTTCGCCTGCCAGATGCTCGGTGCGGTGGCGGTGCCGATGAACTTCCGCCTTTCGGCGGGCGAGGCCGCCCATATCCTGCAGGATTCCGGCGCCCGCGTGCTGATCTATGGCCGCAGCCTGACCGGGAACGTCGAAAGGATCGCGGCGCAGATGCATTCGGTCCATGATTTCATCGGCTGCGCCTACGACCGGGCGCATATCCCCGCCGGCCACCTGCATTTCGAAACCCTGGCCGAGCAGACCGCGGACCGCGACGAGCCACGCATCATTCCCTCGGGGGATGCGATTTCCTCGCTGGTCTATACCTCGGGGACGACGGGTCGGCCCAAGGGGGTGATCCACACCCATGCCAACGACATCGCCATCGCGATGAACTGCGTCATGGAATATTCGCTGAACCATACCGACAATGCGCTGCATATCGCGCCGCTTTACCACGTGGGCGGGATGCAGGCCTATTTCATTCCGCACCTGCTGGTCGGCGGCACCAATGTCGTGATCGGCCGCTACGAGGCGGAAAAGACGCTGGACACCATCGCGGCCGAGCGCATCACCACCCTGTTCGCCGTGCCCACCCAGATCCAGGAGATGCTGTTTCATCCGCGCTTCCGCGATCAGGATCTGTCCTCGCTGCGGCTGATCACCACCGGCGGCGCGGCCATTTCCGCCGCGACGATGGCGCGGGTGATGGCCGAGTTCTGCCCGGCGATCTTCAACGGCTACGGCATGACCGAGGCCTCGCTGACGCTGGTGCTGCATCCGCAGGACGCGCTGCGCAAGCTGGGATCCTGCGGCAAGCCGACGCTGATTTCGGAATGCCGGATCGTGACCGACGACCCGCTGCGCGAGGTGCCGCCCTCGGAAACCGTGCCGCGCGGACAGGTGGGCCAGCTGATCGTGCGCGGCCCGCAGGCGATGCAGGGCTATTGGAACAACCCCTTCGAGACGCAGAAGAAGCTGAAGGCGGGCTGGATCTATACCGGCGACCTGTTCAGCCAGGACCGGGACGGGTTCTATTATTTCCACGGCCGGGCCGACGACATGATCGTCTCGGGCGGCGAAAACATCCATCCGCGCGAGGTCGAGGAGATCCTCTATCGCTGCCCCGGCGTGCAGGAGGTGGCGGTCGTCGGGCTGGCGGACGAGAAATGGGGCCAGGCGGTGACGGCCTTCGTCGTCCGCTCAGACCCGGCGCTGAGCCCGCAGGCATTGGACGCATTCTGCAAGGCCTGCGAGGATCTGGCGCCCTACAAGCGGCCCCGCCGCTACGAGTTCCTGGAAAGCCTGCCGCTGAACCCCAGCGGCAAGGTGCTCCGGCGCGAACTGGTCGCGCGCCACGCCCCGCAACCGGCTGCCTGAGGACGACATCATGACATCGCCCTTTCACGATTTCCTGCACGACATGCGCGCGGCGGACATGCCGGATGCGGTGCTGGACCTGGGCCGCCGCTGGCTTCTGGACCTGCTGGGGGTCGCGGCGGGCGGCAGCCGGACGCGGCTGTCGCGCATCATCCGCGACCACGCGGCGGCACATTTCGGCGCGGGCACCCGCGCGGCCCCGATGCTGATGGATGGCCGCATGGTCAGCCCGGCGGGCGCGGCGCTGGCGGGCGGCATGACCATCGACGCGCTGGACGGCCATGACGGCCACAAGCTGACCAAGGGCCATGTCGGCTGCGGCAGCCTGCCCGCCCTGCTGGCGCTGATGCAGGCCGAGGGGCGGGCGGACGACCGCGAGCTTCTGGCCGGTCTGGTCATCGGGTATGAGATCGGGACGCGCGCGGGCATCGCGCTGCACCGCACCGCCTGCGACTATCACACCTCCGGTGCCTGGATCGCGGTTGCGGCGGCGTCGCTGGGCGCGCGGGTGCTGGGGCTGGACGGCGCCAGGACACGCGAGGCCATCGGCATCGCCGAATATCACGGCCCGCGCAGCCAGATGATGCGCTGCATCGACCACCCGACCATGGTCAAGGACGGCTCGGGCTGGGGCGCGATGGCCGGGGTCTCGGCCGCCTATCTGGCGGCGGATGGTTTCACCGGCGCCCCGGCGATCACGGTCGAGGGCGCGGATGTGGCCGACCTGTGGGCCGATCTGGGCACGACCTGGCGCATCGCCGAGCAGTATTTCAAGCCCTGGCCGGTCTGCCGCTGGGCGCAGCCCTCGGTCCAGGCGGTGCTGGACCTGCGGGCGCGGCATGGCGTGACCGCCGATCAGGTCGAGCGGATCGAGATCGCCACCTTCCACCAGTCCCGCCGCCTTGCCACCCGCGATCCGGCCAGCACCGAAGAGGCGCAGTATTCCACCGCCTATCCCGCCGCCGTGGCGCTGGTGCGGGGCCGCGTCGATCCCGCGGACGTGGCCGAGGACGGCCTGGCCGACCCGCTGATCCGCGCCCTTGCCACCGGCATGACCGTCACCGAGCGCGAGGATTTCAATGCCGCCTTCCCGGCCCGCCGCTTTGCCGATGTGCGGCTGGTGATGAAAAGCGGCCAGGTGCTGGAATCCGGCCCGACCGAGGCGGCGGGCGACCCCGAGGCGCCGGCAACGACGGATGCGGTGCGCGCCAAGTTCCGCGCCTATGCCGCGCCGGTTCTGGGCGAGATCCGCGCCGCCGAACTGGAAAGGACCGTGGACCGGCTGGGCGACGGCGGCGGCTCGGGGGCGCTGTTCGGCCTGCTGGGCGCGACCTGAGCGGCGGCTCAGGCGATGCGGCGCGACCGGGCCCGCGCGGCGCGTGCCTGTTCGCGCATCTCGCTGGGGCGTATCCCATAGAATTCCTTGACCCATTTCGAGAAATGCGAGGTCGAGGCGAAGCCCGTGGCGACCGCGATGTCGATGATCGGCTGTTCGGTGTAAAGCAGCATCTCGCGCGCACGCTCGACCCGCAGCGACAGGTAGCAGCGCGCCGGCGTCATGCCCAGGAAGCTGCGGAAGTTGCGCTCCATCTGCCGCTCGCTGACCCCCGTCAGCGCGGCCAGCCTTTCGATCTGCAACGGCGTCTCGATATTGGCCTGCATCAGCCGGATGGCCATCTGCATCGTCCCCGGCAGGGTGCCGATCTGTTCGGCCCGGCCGCCCTGCTGGTTCTCGCCCGCATCGCGCATGCGGGCATGGTGGAACTGGTTGGCGACCCCGTTGGCCAGGTCGCGCCCGTGCAGGTCAGCGATGATATGCAGCATCAGGTCCATCGAGGCCGTCCCGCCCGAACAGGTCAGCCGGTTGCGGTCGATCTCGTAAAGCGTGCCGGTGATCGGCAGGTGGGGGAAATCCTCTTCGAAGGCGGCGCGGTTTTCCCAGTGGATGGTGCAGCGATAGCCGTCCAGCAGCCCGGCCTTGGCCAGCAGGTAACTGGCCGTGGACAGGGCGCCGATGGCCCGGCCGCGATGCGCCGCCCGCCGCAGCGCGGCAAGATAGGGGCGTTCGTCCTGGGGATCGACGCGCGCGCCGCCGCAGATGAACAGGGCGTGGTTGCGCTCGATCGCCTGGTCGACGGGGATGGCCGGAAACGGGATGCCCGAGGAAGGCATGACCGGCTGGCCGTCGATGCTGCACAGATCCCAGCGAAAGGCGTCGCGCCCCAGCAGGCGGTTCGCGGCGCGCAAGGGTTCCGTCGCCGAGGCTAGGCTCAGCATCGAGAGCCCCTCGATCATCAGGAAGGCGAAGCACAGGGGCTCGCCCGCGTCATGGTAGAACATCGGCGGATCCGGGTTGCGATGCGCCATGTTCGGCCAAGCCGCCCCGCTCTTCAAGTCGCCCTGCTTCAAGCGGTCCGCATCAGGCCGAGGCCATCGCGGCGGGCAGCCAGCCCTGAAGCGCGTCCCAGTCCGGCTCCAGCCGGTCGAAGCGGGCCAGCCGCAGGCTGGAGAGATCGGCGAAATCGCAATGCCCCCGCATCACCAGCTGCATCAGCGCGCGGCCCGAGGCCGGCGACAGGCCGAAGCCCACGCCGGACAGCGTGGCGACGGTCAGGTTCTGCCACGGTGCCGGACGGTCGATGACCGGGCGGCCGTCGGGGGTGTTCTCGATGATGCCAGCCCAGCTGCGGATGACGCGGGCATGGGCGGCCTTGGGCAAAAGCTCGGCCACGCGCCGGGCGATGCTGCCCGCCAGCGGAGTCGAGGGGCGCGGCCCGCCCGGTTGTTCCTCGGTCTCGACCCATTCATGCGGGCCGCCGCCATAGGCCAGGTTGCCGCGCAGGGTCTGGCGGCCATAGAGCCCGTTGCCGTCGATCCCGCCCAGCGGCATCAGCGGCAGGGGCTCGGTCACGATCATCTCGGCGCGGGCGGCGCGCATGGGGATCGCCACCTCCAGCATCGCGGCCAGCCGGCCGGTCTGCGGGCCCGCCGCGATGACCAGGTGGTCGCAGCCGAAGACGCCCCTGTCGGTCTCGACCGCCGTCACCCGGTCGCCCTGTCGCCGGAAGCCGGTGACGGTGACGTGCTGGCGCAGCCGCCCGCCGCGGTCGCGCAGCGCCCAGGCATAGGCCTGCACGGTGCGGTGCGGGTTCGCATGGCCGCCGAAGTGATAGTAATGCCCGGCATGGACATTGTCCCCGGCCAGCGGCACCAGCTCGCGCACCGTCTGCGCATCCAGGTCGTCGGCGCGGAAGCCCTGCTTGCGGGCATTGGCCACGGCGCGGCCGTAAAGTGCGAACTGCTCGGGCGACAGCGCGATGCGGATGCGGTTCGGCCGGAACTCGGTCGGATAGCCCAGCAATTCGTCCATCATCGGCCACAGCCGCTGTTCCTCGGCGAAAAGCGGGCTGTGGTGGTGCGAGCAGCCGCCGCCATTGCGCCCCGAGGCCTCCCAGCCGGTGATGCCGCGTTCCAGCACCAGCACGTCGACCCCCGCCTCGGCCAGCCAGAAGGCGGTGGAAAGGCCGGTGACGCCGCCGCCGATCACGATGACCGGGGCGCCGCGATTGTCGTCGCCGGCGTCGATGCCGGGGATGGGGTTATTCGCTGACATGTTCCTTCTCCGTCGCAAGCGCGGCGACCGTGTAATGTTCCTCGACATCCCAGAAGGGGACCCATTGGCGCGGCATGCCGAACCAGGAATCCCAGGCGGCGGCGATGGCGGGATCCTCGGGCATGGCGGCGGCGGCCAGGCTGATCGGCCGGACCGGGCTGCGATAGCCGGCCAGCGGCACCACCCCCAGCGACAGGTCGTCCTGCAAGGCCAGCAGCGCCTGGATCTGCTCGCGGCAGCGGCGGCCCTGGCAGGGCCCCATGCCGGCGCGGGTCAGCCGCTTGATCTGGTCGGGATCGGGCGGCCCCTCGCCCAGGATCTGGGTCAGGCTGCGCGTCAGGTTCGGCAGATGCGGCGCGTTCAGATAGCGCGGCGGGCTGACCTCCAGGATCTCGCGCGCCGTGACCTCCTCGCATTGGCAGACCGGCATCTCGGCCACGGCCTCGACCACCGAGGCGCGGACCCAGGCCTTGCGGTATTCGCCCAGATCGGCGGCGGGGCCGGGCTGCGGCGCGTTCTCGGCCGGAGCATCCGCCAGCCCCAGCGCCGCCAGCGCGGCCCCGGCGGCCAGTCGCCCCTCGGCATCGGCCAGCACGGGATCGGCGGTTTTCGCGGGCCAGATGCCCGCGCAGTCGCCGGCGGCGCGGATGCCGGGCAGGCTGGTTTCGCCGCCCGCGCCCAGCAGCGGCACGAAGCCGCCGCGATCGTTGTCGAAGGCACAGCGCGCGCCCGCGGCATGCAGCAGGTCGATCATCGGCACCGCGCCCACGCCCAGCAGCACGGAATCGCAAGGGATGGTGCGGTTGCGCAGCACCAGCCCGGTGACGCCATCCGCGTCCGAGGTGACGCCGCGCGGCGCTTCGCCGGTGACGATCTCGACCCCGGCGGCGCGGATGCGCGCGACCAGATCCTGGGGCGCGGCGGGGGCGGCGGCCTGTTCGACCACGGCGGCGATGGTCACGCCCGCGTCGATCAGGTCCAGCGCCGCCAGCAGCGCCTCGGGGGTCGAGCCCAGCATGACCGCGCGCCGGCTGTCCAGCGCATCGTAAAGCCGCGCCAGCATCAGCGCGGCGCCGGCGCCCAGCACGCCGGGCAAATCCCAGCCGGGGAAGGCCAGCCCCATGTCGCGCCGCCCGCTCGCCACGATGGCCTGGTCGAAGCCGACCAGATGGCTGCCCTGGCCCTCGTCCACCAGCCCGGCGACCAGGCCGGGCATCCAGCCCAGGTTGGGCTGGTTGGCGAACAGCCCCCAGCAGGCGGTGCCCAGGCGGATGTCGATGCCGGCCTCGAACAGTTCGACCAGATCGGGCCGCGCCTCCAGCATCCGTTCGGTCATGGCGTTGCGGTTGCGGACCGCGCCGCCCATGCGGCCGCCCCAGATCTGCGGGACGCTTTCGCCCATGGTCTCGAAGGGCACCGGATGTTCGTCCACCAGCAGCACCTGCGCGCCGCCCCGATGCGCGTGGCGGGCGGCGGCGATCCCGGCGGGGCCGGCACCGACGATCAGGATCTGGGTCCGTTCCGCGATCTCAAGGCGCTTGCCGGCGACGGATCGGGGGTCTGTAGTCATCTTGCGTCCTCTGGTGGCTGGTCGGCGGGCATCGCGGCAGGGTCATCCTTGGGGCAAGGCCAGCCCCGCCGACATCAGGTTTCCGCCCGGAAGGAAAAGGAATCCGACCGTGATCCGGGTGTCAGGCCAGCTTGATCTCGACATCCGACGCCGCGCGGGTCGAGCAGGCCAGCACATAGCCCTCGGCCGCCTCTTCCGGCGTCAGCCCGCCGTTCGGCCGGCTGTCGACCCGGCCCGAGACGATCCGCACCATGCAGGTGCCGCACATGCCTGCGCCGCAGCCGCAGGGAATGACGACCCCCTGGCGCAGGCTGGCCTGCAGAAGCGTCTCGTCCGGGCGGATGCCGATGGCGCGGCCGTTCACGGTCAGGCCGAAACCGGGGGCATCGGCGGCGGCGGTTGCCATGGGCGGCGGGGCCAAGTCGGCACCGCCGAAGCTTTCGGTGTGGAACTGCGCCCGCGCGCCGCCCTCGGCGGCATGGATCAGCCGGACCTCGTGCATGAAGCCCTGCGGGCCGCAGCAGAACACCTCGCGTCGCCCCAGGTCGGAGATGGCGGCGGCCAGCCGCGCCCGGTTGATCCGCCCGCGATAGCCGAACCAGCCGGGGGCGGCCTGGCTGACGCTGACCGCCACCGCCAGGTTGGGCATCCGGCCCTGCATCTCGGTCAGTTCGCGGGCAAAGAGCACCTCGGCCGGATCGCGGGCGGCGTGGAACCACGCCAGATCGGCTTCGGGATCGGTTTGCGCCAGATGCCGCAGCATCGCCATCATCGGCGTGGCCCCCGACCCGCCCGAGACGAAGGCCAGCCGGTCGTTGCCGCGCAGCCCCAGGGTGAAGGCGCCGCGCGGAGGGCGGGCCTGGATACCCCTGCCCTCGCGCAGGTTCCCGTGCAGCCAGCGGGTCGCGCCGCCCGGCGCCTGCGCCTTGATCGTCAGTTCAAGATCGCCCCCCGCGCCGCCCGAGATGGTGAAGCTGCGCCAGACCGGACCCCCCGGCAAGGGCACCCTCAGCGCCAGCGCCTGGCCGGGCACGAAACCCACCGGGCCGTCGCCTGCGCGCAGGCGGAAGGTCTTGACGGTGGGCGTCTCGTCGCGGACGGCGATGCAGGACAGCGACAGCAGGGCCGCTGAAGGGGCTTGCATGTCCATGCGCCTTACTCCGCCGCGATCCGCGCCTGCGGGCCGCCGGTGAAATCACCCATCTTGCCCGCATACCATTCCGAGAAATTGTTCAGCATGAACTCGGAAGGCGCATAGGGTCCGGGCCGGTAGGCGCGCGACAGGATGCCGCGATGGTTGTTCTCGGCCAGCACGCGATCCTCGTCATTGGTGGCCAGCCAGACCTCGGTCAGGCGCCGAAGGTCGTAATCCACGCCCTCGACCGCATCCTCGTGGACCAGCCATGTCGTGCGCACCTCGGTCCGGTTCGCCGACAGCGGCAGCACCCGGAAATGCAGGATGTGGTCGGACAGGAAATGGTTCCAGTTGTTCGGCACCCGGAACATGCGGACCGAGCCCAGGTCGGGTTCGGTGAAATCGGCCAGAAGCTTGTTGCACGCGGGCTTGCCGTCCATGGTGAAGGACAGGCAACCCTCGTTGAAGGGCAGGCGGATGCAGCGGAACTCGACGCCGCCCTCGGCCGGCTTGTGCGGCAGCCCCAGCCCGTCCCAGCGCGCAGCCGAGCGGTCCATCAGCCCCTGGAATTGCGCCTTGACCAGCGGATCGTCGGGCAGGGCGAATTCGACCAGCGTCACCAGCAGTTCGGGGTGGTTGCCCGCGCAGTGATAGCATTCGCGGTTGTTCTCGATCACCAGCTTCCAGTTCGCTTCCTCGACGATGGTCGAGGTGAAGGCGACCTTGGTGCGGTCGGGCATGTGCGGGGCGATATAGGGCGTGACCCCGGCGCGGAAGCGCGCCAGCGAAGGGGGCTGCTCGGCAAGGCAGATATAGACCATGCCGCAGATCACCTCGACATGGACCGGGACGAGGCCATGGGCCGCCCTGTCGAAATCCTCGGGCATCTGGCGGGCATTGATCAGGCTGCCGTCCAGTTCGTAGACCCATTGGTGATAGGGGCAGACCAGGCGGTTCGCGCGCCCCCTCTCCTTCTGGCAGATCAGCGAGCCGCGATGGCGGCAGCTGTTGTGAAAGGCCGCGATCCCGCCCTCGCGGTCGCGCAGCACGACGACGGGATTGTCGCCGACCTTCAGCGTCAGGTAGTCGCCGGGGCGCGGAATCTCGACCACGTTGCAGGCAAAGATCCAGTCGGTTTCGAACACCGCCTGCATGTCGGCGCGAAAGATCTCGTCGTCGACATAAAAGTCGCGGGGCAAGGAATGGCCGGGCCGGCGCTGGTCGAGCAAACCCGCTATCCGTTCTTTCAGCATTCTCGGCAACCTCTTGAGAAACCTTCCGATGGGGACGCATTTCGGCATTCGCGGGCATCCTGTCCCGCGCCCTTGTTCCGGCGCAGCAGCAATGCGACATCGGCCGTCAGCTTTCCGACGAGCCACGCAAAGAGGTTCCTGCCGCGGCTGGAAAGGGAAGGATGGGATGCCCGCCGGCGGGTTGCAGCTTGCGCCCTGCATGACCAGCCCGCATGGGCGCCAAGGGCAATCGCCGAAACGGAACATGGCCGCCCCCGAACGGGGATGGGGCCGCTCCGTCGCATGGCTTGATCCGCCCCCCGGCCTAATGAGGATGGCAAAATCCGCAGCAATGTCCCCAGCGCGATCACGAACAAGCCCGCGGATTGGTCCTGATCCGCTTGTCGTCGCGGCCGGGGTCGGGAAGCGCTGCCGGCAACCAGCAGGGCCGGTCGGCATCATGCTTTGGGTCCGTCGAGCGCGGGGCTCAGCCTGTCGCGCCGGGGGGCGAAGGTAATGCGAAACCGGGTTGGTTGGCATGAACACAGCATGATGCCCGCACGGTGGGCGGCAAGCAGGTTGCGCACCACCGCAACGCCCATGCCGGTGCCGCCCGAGGCGCGGCGGGTGGTGAAGAACGGCTCGAAGATCCGCGTCTCGTTGCCCGCCGAAAGGCCGCGCCCATCGTCCATGACGTCAAGCACGATCTGGCCCTGAGGCGTGACACCGAACTCGCCTTCGCAAGCCTTCCCGGATACCGAGCTTTGATACACCCTCGGCCGCCGGTCTCCGCAAGGTTCCGTCTATATCCCCTCGGGCAGTTTCGACCGCATCGCCTCCCTTCGGTCGAGCCTGTCTCCGTCGACGACGAAGGTGCCGTCGCCCACCGCATGCAGGGTCCGCGTTTCCTGACGGTCGCCGTCGAACCAGGCCGCCAGCCCGTCCAGCACGACGATGCCGTGCCGCTCGATTATATCGACCACGCGGCATTCGATATTGGCAAGGCAGTCGCCGATCAGCGGTGCGCGGACATGGCGGGCGGGCAGGCGCGCCAGGCCGAACCGCTGGAACTTGTCCACCTCGGCGCCCGAGCAGGTGCCGATGCCGATCACCGTGTCGATCATGTCCAGCGTCGGGATGGCGATCACGCATTCCCCGGTCTCGCCGAGCGCGGTCCAGGAATGGTTCCATGGCCCGGTGGTGATGGCGAAACGCGGGGTGAAATCCATCACCATGGTCCAGGTGATGGTCATCACGTTGTCCCTCGCGCCGTCATGCGTGGTGACCAGCGTCACTGGTCCCGGCTCGATCAGGGTGAAGGCGCGGCTCAGCGGCAGTTCCTTCATGATGCTTTCCTTTCCTGTTTCGCTCATCCGCCTCCCCTTCGATCCGGCAGGCTGGTTCGCCATCCACGACAGGGATCGACGCCCAACCCCAGCGCGCCCGGTCCGGGCCGTGGCAGGGACCGCCTCTCCCCGGCCAGCGGCGCACCGATCCGGCTCGGGACCAGAGGGACCATGCTGCGGTGCCGTCGTCATCGGCTGCTTCTGTCGCGGGTCTTCTTCCTCACTCTGGCACGGCCGATGCGGGCTGCCAATCGCAGCATCGGCCGCAGCCCCCGCGGCGAAAGTCGGGAACTCGGGCAAGGTGCGGCCCGCTGCAAACAAGGCGCGATCTGCATCGCCCCAGGAAAGGGCCATGAGTGGGCTGCGGCATTCATGGACCGGCCCACCCGCGGCGATCAGCCCTCGAAACGGATGCCGAGGGCGGGCAGAGAGTCCTTCGCAAACGGCGACCAGCGTGCTGGCGGGGTGCCGGCCTCGGGGGCGAATGCCTCCAGCACGCCGAGCAGCTGCACCAAGGTCGCCCGGATGATCGCGTGGCCCAGGCAGGCATGCTGCCCCGTGCCGAACATCAGCGGGCGCGCGCCCTGGCGGTCGGGGTCGAACCGTTCCGGCGCCGGAAACGCCAGCGGGTCGTGATTGCCCGCGGCCCAGACCATCGACAGGACGGTCCCGGCCTGCATCGCCAGATCGCCCAGGGCAATCCTGCCCGTCGTCAGCCGCATGGTCATCGGGGTGGAGCTGGCCAGGCGCAGGCATTCGTTGGCGCATTGCGCCGTCGCCGTCACCTGGCGCCGATGCGCAAAGGCCACCCGCAGCGCCGCATCCAGCCCGGTGGCGGCCGACTCGATGGCGTCGAAGGCCATGCCCGCGATCAGGTCGGCGGCCAGCCCGTCGCCCAGCCGGTCCCGCAGGTTCCGCGAAAAGGGCGTCCCGCCCTCCAGCGCCGCCAGCGACAGGTCCCGCACCCTGCCGGCGGCCGCTTCGGCCAGATGGGCCTTGGCCGGATCGGGCGAAAGGGACAGGACATGGGCCATGTCCCGCACCGCATCTTCCAACTGCAGGGCCGCCGTCGCGTCAAGCCCGATGATCTCGCCCCAGACCCGGCGCACGACCGGCGCGATCAACCCGGCCCTGAGGTCGATCCGGGCCGGGCCGGAGGGCAGCGCCCGCCGCACCGCTTCGCGCGCGATCCCGGCCAGCGGCACGGTATTGAAGGCGGCGATCAGCGCGGCCCGCTGGGTCCGGTGGGCATCGCCGGATTTGGTGAAAAGCGCCCGGTCGAGCAGCGACAGCAGCGCGGGCGTATCCGCCATCGCGGCGGGATCGGGCGCCATGCCGTCGGCCAGCGGATCGCGGGCGAGGCTGACCAGTTCCCGGTGGCCCAGGATGGCATAACCTCCCCATGGCGCGACCTGGATACGCTCGCCCGTGGCGAAATCGTCGCGGAAGGCCTCGGCGGCGGAAGCCCAGCCATCGGGGGTGTCGAAGGTGTGGAAGGTTTTCATGATGTCAGTCCAGCAAGTGCAAAAGGACACCCCGCCGGCAGGCAGGGGTGGCGAAACCGGAAACCGGATCCTTAGCGCTTGCGGATCGACTGATGCATGAAACTGTCCTTTCGCCCCGGAAAATAGGGCCCTGGCCCTGGCCGGGCAAGAGGCAGGGCAATACCATCCGGCATTTGCGTGAATGCCAGCCGACCTTCCTTCGACCAATGCCGCAGGTGGTAAACCCGATGCCAAAGGGCTTCCTGGCGCGCTGCCCCGGCTTCCACCTCGCAGAAGCGTGGCACCCGAACGGCGGCGTTCTTTGATCCGGCGGCGGGGCCGCTTCCAATGAAGCGTTTATCCTCTATCGCCGATACGGAAGCATCCTTGCGGCAAGCACGGGCGACCGCTTTGCGCAGATCCGCGCCGGACCCGCCCCTGGCTGGGCGCGCAGGCAGCGGGCCGGCCGAACCTCCTGCGATGATGCGCAGAGCGCATGGTGGACCGTCGCGGTCGTCACGATGCCGACAACAGGATCACGCCCGCGATCAGCACGCCGCAACCAGCCAGCCGCCACGGGCCGACCGCCTCTCGCAGGATCAGCATCCCCATCAGCGCGCCGACCATCATCGACATTTCACGCATCGGCGCGACAAGGCTGAGCGGTGCGCCACCCGTCAGCGCGGCAAGCACCAGAATATAGGACAGCGGCGACAGCAGCCCCACGCCCAAGGCGGCCCACCAATGGCCCCGCATCGCGCCCATGGCACGGCGAGGGTTGGCAAGCACCAGCGGCAGCAGCAGGAAGAACCGCAGCAGGTTCGAGAACCAGTCGAGCACCACCGGCGCGATACCAAGGGCTTTCACCGCATAGGCATCGACCACGGTATAGCTGGCGATCAGCCCGCCCGTCGCCGTGCCCCATCGAACCCCGGCCTGCCCGCCGGGGCGGGCGAAGGCGGCCAGCCTTCCCTGCGTGGCGATCAGCAGGATGCCGAGAACGACAAGGACCAGCCCGACCAGGCCCGTGCCGGTCGGGCTTTCCCCCAGGATCAGGAATGCGCCGATCGAGGACAGCATCGGCCCGGTCCCCCGCGCCACCGGATAGACCACCGACAGGTCCGCCACCCTGTAGCCGCGCTGCAGGCACAGGCTGTAGGCCAGATGGATCAGCCCGCTGAGCAGGACAAAGCCGATGCCTTCCCTGGTCCAGTCGACGCCGCCCTGCGCCAGCAGCCAGATCACCCATGGCGCATAGGCGACGCAGGCGACCAGGTTATAGGCAAAGACGAACACCGGCCCGACCGAGGCGGCACGTTTGGCCAGCAGGTTCCAGCTGGCATGGATGAAGGATGCAAGAACGACAAGAAGCAGCGAGGCAAGCGTCATTGAGACCCCCTTTGCGCCATCGGCGCGGTTGATCTCGACGTCTCCTCCCCTGGGCTTTTGTCCCTTGGGTGCAGCCGGGGAACTTCCCCGGTCTCTGCAACGCTCGGTCCAGCGGCAGATCGCCCGGAACCCTAGTTGCCACTCGGTCGATGCCGGGAATTCTAACCATTGCCGGGCAGAGGCATCAAGAGCCGACCGGCAGCTTCGCCCCGCAAAGCCGTCGTGGCGGCGCGGATTTCGCGGCGGCTTTCGTCCTTGCGAGATCCGGCGGGCCGCTTCCCGTTCATCCCGGATGGAAGGGGAAGATCACCGGCACCAGCCCGATCGCGACGATCAGGACGATGGCGACCAGCGGCAAACCGATCCGGGTGAAATCCCAGAACCCATAGCCGCCCGGACCTACGACCAGGGTATTGACCGGCGAAGACACCGGCGTCAGGAAGGCGGCCGATGCCGCCAGCGCCACGGTCATCGCGAAAGGATGGGGCGACACCCCAAGGTCGGACGCCAGGGCCAGCGCGACCGGCCCCATCAAGACCGCGGTCGCCGTGTTCGAGATGAACAGGCCCAGCGCCGTCGTGGTCACGAAGATCAATGCCAGCGCGGCGCGGGGCGTCGAATCCCCGACCATGGCGCGCAGCGCCTCGGCTGCCAGCTCGATGCCGCCTGTCTTCTGAAGCGCCAGCGAAAAGGGCAACATGCCGATGATCAGCACGAGGCTCTGCCAATGGATCGAACGATAGGCCGAGGCCATGTCGACACAGCCGAAAAGCCCCATCAGCAGACAGCCGATCAGCGCCGCCAGCACATTGGGAACCATGCCGGTAATCATCATCATGACGACCAGGGCAAGGATGGCGACGGCGGGAACGGCCCGGAAAGGCGCCTCCAACAGCTCATCGATCTCTTCCGGCAGGGCCAGAACGACCAGATCCCGGCCCTGATGCACCTGCCGGATCCGGCTCCAGGGACCGACCGACAGCAGCACGTCGCCGCCGCGCAGCACGGTCCGCGCATCGACATCCCGGATCGGCCGGTTGTCGCGGCGCAGGCCGACGACGGCAAGGCCGTGGACCGACCGGAACCGCGACTGCGCGATGCTTCTGCCGACAAGCGGCGAATCGGGCGGCACGATCAGCTCGGCCATGCCGATCTCTTGCGCGTGGTCGGTGAAGTAGCGCCCCGAAATGGGCAGGCGCCGCAACCCATGGCTGGTGCAGAAAGCCTCGATATCCGTGCCTTCGCCGAACACGTCCAGGAACAGGGCGTCCTCGGCCTGCAATACGGTGTCGGCGCGCGGCTGGATCAGCCGTCGGCCATAGGCGGTCGACCGCTCGATCCCCAGGATGTTGATCCCCGCCGTCCCGCGCAGATCAAGCTGGTCGAGCCGCTTGCCGACCAGCCCCGACCGGGCCGACAGCTGCAGGCGGAACTCGCGCCCGGCCAGGCCATAGCTGGCGATCCAGTCGGCAAGCCTCGGCCGCCGATTGACGCTGGCCGGGCTGTCGGTCGCCAGCCAGCGGCGGGCGATCAGCATGTAGCCGATCCCCAGCAGCAGGATCGGCAGCCCGAATGGCGTGAAGTCGAAAAAGCCGAAGCCCTGGTACCCCTCGCGCCTGAGCAGGCTGTCGAGCACCAGGTTCGGGGCCGTGGCGACCAGCGTCATCATCCCGCTGACCAGCGCCGCCGCGCTCAGCGGCATCATCAGCCGCCCCGGCGCCGCGCCGATCTTCGCCGCGATCCGCAGCACGATGGGGATGAAGATCGCGACCACGCCGGTCGAGCTCATGAAGGCGCCGATCCCGGCAACGACCGCCATCAGCAGCACGATCAGCCGCATCTCGGACGCGCCGGCACGGCGCACCAGCAGATCGCCGGTGCGCTGCGCGACGCCCGTGCGCACAAGCGCCTCGCCCAGGACGAAAAGCGCGGCGATCAGGATGACATTGGGGTCGCTGAAACCGGCCAGCGCCTCGTCGAGGCTGATGATGCCGGTCAGCGGCAAGGCCACTAGCGCCAGGATCGCGACCACGTCCATGCGCGGCCGGTTGAGGGCGAACATCGCAATCGCCGCAGCCAGCAGCCCCAGCACAATCAGCAGTTCCGTCGCCATCTTCCCGCCTCTCGAACATGCATCGTTTCCGGCCGCCTTGCCACGTCCTGCATCATGGGGCCGGGTCGAACTTCGTCAGCAAGACCCGGCGGCGTCAAGCTGCCCGCCAGGAACGAGCCCGCCGCTTCCGTCTTGAGGCCGACCAGGATTGCCCCGCCACCAGCCCCGGATCGCATTCGCATGTCCGCTCGAGGAACGCTGCTTCGCAGCATGAGGAGGATCATTCCGGCTGCCTTTGCCCGCCAGACCGACCCCTCGCCGGCGCTCTGCCCAGGCCATCCGCCGGTCGCATCACGTCTGGCCCGTCTCCCGGCTTCCCTCGACCAGCAGGGCCTGGAGCCCGGCCAGCTGGAAGCGCCAGAAATGGCGGATCGCCTCGCCGATGTCCTCGGGCCGCTCGTATTCCCGCAGGATGGCGGAGATCGTGTCGAGCGTGGCCGAAAAGATCCGGCGCAGCACGAAGGCCAGCGCCGGATCGTTCCCGCGCGGAAAGCGCAGCATGGCGCCGGTCGCCATCTCCTCGATCATCCGCTCGCGCATGGTCTCGTAGCGGGTGCCCTGGGCATTGCTCATCAGGATCGCCACCGCATGGCGATGGCTGGCCCAGAACGCCAGCAACCCGGCCGCCGCCGCCGACCCGTCGGCGGTCAGCAAGGTCCAGGCCTCGCCCCGCTCGAACCCCGCCAGGCGGGCGCGCAGCAGGTCCATGTGGCGGGCGACCAGGTCCGGCGGGACGACTTGCAGGAACAGCGCCTCCTTGTCCGGCGCGTATTTGTAGAGGTTGCTGGCCGTCGTTCCCGCCTGCCGGGCGATGTCGGCAAGCCGCGCGGCCGCGAAGCCGCGGGCGGCGAATTCCGATCCCGCCGCCTGGAGGATCCGCGCCCGCAGGCCCTCCTTCAGGACTTGCGCCATGCCGGCCTCTGCGACAGGGCCTGCAGGCGCGGCAGCCACGGCGCGGCCCGTTCAAGCTGGAAGGCAAGGCGAAAGAGCAGCGCGTCATCGCCCGCCCGCGCGACGAAATGGCTGCCGACCGGCAGGCCGGACCGGCCGACATGCAGCGGCACCGACATCGCCGGGCAGCCGGCCAGCGAGGCCGGCGCGGTATATCCCGCGCTGCGCTCGAAATGGGCGCGCAGCACCTCGTTGGCCGTGCCGGGGGCGAATGCGCCAAGCGCAAAGGCGGTGAAGGGAATGGTCGGCGACAGCAGCAGATCGACCCCGTCCAGGCAATCCGTCAGCGCCGCGCCGGAAGCGGCGATCACCTGCATCGCCTCGCCGATGCGCGGCGGGGCCAAGCCGCGCCCGTGATCGGCCAGCCAGCGCGTATAGGGCTCCAGCAGGCCGGCGGCGTCTTCGCGTCCCGGCGCCAGCATCTCGATCATGCCCGCCGTCGTCACCGCCATCAGGTCGAACATCGCCTGGCCCACAAGCGCGCGGTCCAGCCGCGGCCCCTCGACGGGAACGAGCCGGTGGCCGAGGGATTGGCACAGCGCGACGCTCCGCTCCAGCCCGGCCAGCACCTCCGGCTCGGGCAGCTCGCCGAAACAGTCCCGCGCGAACCAGCCGATCCGCAGCCCGGCCGGCGGATCACCGGCCAGCGCCGATGCCTCGGGCAGCGGATCGGGCAGCCCCTGCGCCTCGGTCGCGCGCAGCCATGTGGCGCTGTCGCGGACCGTGCGGCTAAGGCAGTGATCGCTGAGGATGCCCGCCAGCGGCGCCTCGGGCGGGATGCCCGCGGGCCTGGTCCGCCCGCGCCCCGGCTTGAAGCCGAAGACGCCGCACAGCGCCGCCGGCCCGCGGATCGAACCGCCGCCGTCCGAGCCATGCGCCACCGGCACCATCCCCGCAGCCACCGCCGCGGCCGCGCCCCCCGACGAGCCGCCGGTCGAGCGCGTCAGATCCCAGGGATTGCGCGTGGGCCCCGTGGCCAGCGGCTCGGTCGTGCCCAGCAGCCCGAATTCCGAGGTCGTGGTCTTGCCCAGCACGACCAGCCCGGCGGCCTCCAGCGCCTCGGTATAGGCCGAGCCCTGCGGCGCGACCTGTCCCGCCATCAGCCGCGAGCCGAGCCCGATGGGCAGGCCGGGCCAGGCCAGCAGATCCTTCAGCAGGGTCGGGACGCCATGGAAGGCACCACCCGGCGCCAGCGCCTCGACGCGCCGCCGGGCGGCATCGGCATCCAGCGAGGCCAGGGCGTTCAGCGCCGGGTTCAGCGCCTCGCATCGCGTGATCGCGGCCGTGAGCAGGTCCATCGGCGTCGCCGCGCCGGTGCTGACCATCTCGGCCTGGGCCGTCGCGTCCAGGTCGACCAGCGGCAGGTCGGTGGTGTCGGTTTGGTCGGCGTTCATACCCGCCTCCATAAGAGAATCGCGTATTCTCTTTTAACGCGAAATCCGCCCGCTGTCGACCTGCCCGGCAGATGCCATCGGCCGCGAACCGCCCAAGGCAGCGTGCAAACCGCCGGGCGGTGTCGCCCAAGGCGCGGTCGTGCTATGAACCCGGCCCATGCGACTTTTTCGGAAGAAGAGGAGGAGGGCCATGCGCCTGACCGCACTTGGCTTCACGGCAATGATCGCGGCAGCCGGCTGCCCCCTGCCGGCCCAAGCCGAGGAAAAGCTTTTCGCCGAAGCGACCGAAAGCGACCAGCGGCTGAAGGAACTTCACCACGAGGCCGGCGATCTTTGCCTCAGGAACCCGAGCCGCGACGTCGAGGTCGTGGTGGCCTGCAAGGCGATGATCATCTACGGGCTGGCGCTGAACGAACGCGGCTGGTGCCATGGCCGCCAGGACGAGGCGAATGCCCAGAAGGACTGGCACATCTGCGAGAGCGGGTCCGACAGGTTCTCGCTCGATCACCTGACGGATTTCTAGCGAGGCGCGCCATGCTGAAAAAGATCGCGCTTCTCATCGTCGGGCTGGTCGCGCTTGTGCCCGCATGTGGGCTGCTGGGCTATGCCATCGGCTATCTCATCGCGATGTTCGTCTTTTCCGCGACGCTGGAGCCTCATACCTACGAGCATGACCGCGACCTCTTCGCCGCCATCTACGGCATCATGTTCATCGGCGGTTTTCTCTATGCCGTCGCGGCCGGCGTCGCGATCTTCCGGTTCGTGCGCAGCTTTCGGAAGGGCTGATGGAACCGGCGCGGCCAGCTGTTGCGGGTAATGGCGGCGGCGGGCGCCATAGTCGTCGAGCGTCATATCGCCGGGCATGATGCCTCGGCGCCGACGCGGCATCATGGTGAACGCGCCGGCATCCCAGGCCTCGCCCCTCTGCCCCGCGCGGCCTTTCCCCGGCCTCGGGCATCCGCCCGGCTCAGCGGAATGCAGCTCGCCGGGGACCGCAGCACGCTGACGGCGAAGGCCCCGGCCGGAACCGGGGCCGTCCTTTCGTCAATGCTGCGCCAGCGTGCCCTTGCGGGGTTCCGTGCAGCCCTTGCCGTCCGGTCCCTCGGTCACGCCGCCCGCGACCAGCTTCAGCTGGTCGGGGTCGAGCGCCCGCGGGCCGGGGCGCGGCGCGGGGTCACTTCCAGACATAGCGCACCCCGATCCCCTGGGCCGACCTGTCGGTGGTGGAGCCAAAGGTCAGGCTCCAGCCATTGCCGAAGGAATGGGTGTAGTTCGGCCCCCTCGGTCCTTCCAGGTCGAACCCCGGAACCTGGCCATAGCCGAAGCCGCCGTCGCCGGACGCGCCGCTGCCGCCCGAGATCAGCCCCTGTTCGGTGTCATTCAGTTCGCGCATGGTCATGCCTCACTTTGCTTGGGTTTGCGGGATGCCGGGCAGCTTGACCGGCTTGATGCAGCCGCCCTCGGACCTGCCGCCCGCGACCAGCGCGGCCTCGTCGCGGGCGAGTTCGCGCCAGCCGGTGCGGGTGTTTGCGGTGTCACGCTCCATGGCGTTCACCAGCGGTAATAGGTGACCTGATACTGGCCGTTCCTGGTCGTCCCGATCGCCGCGCCGTCGGTCCAGACCGTGCCGCTGTAATTGCCGATCTCGAACGAGATGCCGCCGTCCCCGGACGAGCCGATGCTCCAGGCGCCGCCCACGGCATCGAGTTCGGCGGAAGTCAGCTCACGCAGATCCCGGCTCTGGTGTTGAACAGTGGTCATGGTGTCCTCTCCTGTCTTGACGGGGCATGTGCCCCCCATCAATCTTGGGGATCGGGCCGGATCAGGCATCTAGCTCAGATGGACTATCGGCCGGAACCTGCCCAGGCGCTGCCCGCGGCGCCGGACCGGAGACCGCATGAAGACAGCCTGGCTGCCCCATCCCGCCCATCCCGCAAGATCCGACGAGTTCTTTGCCGAAACCGAGCAGCGGCAAAGCAACGTCCGCCTGACCCTGGCGGGGATCGTCGCCCTTTATATCGGGCTGCTGATCGCGCTTGACGTGATCGGGCCGCCGCTCGAGGGCATCCTGCTGCTCGAGATGGTGCAGCTTTTCGCCATCGCGCTGTTCATCCACTGGTCGGCGCGGGCCAGGCCGGGGGTGCGCCACTGGCGGCGCGCCCTGGCGATGGCGCTGGACTACGGCAACACCGCCTTCCTGATCGGCGTGGCGGGACAGACCATGACGCCGGTCTTCGTGGTGCTGCTGTGGATCACCATCGGCTATGGCATCCGCTATGGCCGCCGCTACCTGCTGATCGCGATGACGCTGTCGCAGTTCAGCGTGCTGGGCATCGGGCTGTTCAGCCCGTATTGGCGCGAGTTGCCCTATTTCCTGATCACCGTGGCGCTGATGGCGCTGGTCGTCCCGGCCTATGCCCATACGCTGATCTCCGCGCTGCGCCGGGCCCATGACGAGGCTTTGCGCGCCGACCTGGCGAAATCGCGCTTCCTGGCCCAGGCCAGCCACGACCTGCGCCAGCCGATCCATGCCATCGGCCTGTTCACCTCTTGCCTGAAACGGTCGGGGCTGAACCAGGACCAGGCCAGGATGGTGGACAGCATCGACCGGGCGCTGAACGGGGTGTCGGCGCTGTTCCGCTCGCTGCTGGACGTGTCCACGCTGGACAGCGGGCGGATCGTGCCCAGGCCGCAGGTCGTGGCGCTGGGGCCGCTTTTGCGCGATGTCGCGGACCAGCACGGCGACGCCGCGCACAAGGCGGGGGTGACGCTGCGGGTCGTGGACAGTGGGCTGTCGGTGCGCACCGACCGGGCGATCCTGGCGGTGATGCTGGGCAATCTCGTGTCGAACGCGGTGAAATACGCGCCGGGGCGCAAGGTGGTGATCGGGTGCCGGCGGCGGGGCGGGCAGGTCTCGGTCCTGATCTGCGACAGCGGGCCGGGCATCGAGCCCGAGGAACAGGCCCGCATCTTCGAAGAGTTCTATCGCAGTCCCCGCCATCGCCGCACGCGCGAGGGGATCGGGCTGGGCCTGCCCATCGTCGTCAGGATGGCAAGGCTGCTGGGACTGCAGGTCGCGCTGGACTCGGTGCCCGGCCATGGCACGACGATCGAGATTTCCGGGCTGGAGCCGACGCAGGAGGTCGCGGCCGCGCCCGCCCCGGTGGCGGCGCCCGCCACGGCGCTGGCCGGGATGCGGATCCTGCTGGTCGAGGACCATGACGAGGTCCGGGGCGCCACCCGCCGCATCCTGGAAAGCTGGGGCTGCATCGTCGAGGACGAGGCCTCGGCCCATGCCCTGCCGCGCGATTGCGACCTGATCCTGGCCGACCAGGATCTGGAGGACGGGACCGGCGGCGAATGCATCCAGCGCATCCGCGCGGCCCTGGGCCGGCCGGTCCCGGCGATCATCATGTCCGGCCACGACGCCGCGCATATCGCCGACGAGCTGCCGGACAAGTCGCTGCCGATCCTGCCGAAGCCCGTGCATCCCGCCAGGCTGCGCGCGGCGCTGATGGCGCAGAAATTCGCCGGCCCAGCGGCCTGACCCTCAGCTGCCGGGCAGGCCCGCCGCCGCGGCCCTGGCCGCCGCCGCCGCCCGCGTCTGCACGCCCAGCGCGCGCAGCACGCCCGAGACGTGGATGCGCACGGTAAAGGGCGAAATTCCCAGGTTGCGGGCGATTTCCTTGTTCGAGCAGCCGGCCGAGAGATGGCGAAGAACCTCGACCTGCCGCGGCGTCAGCCGGTCCAGGATCGACGGCTCGTCCGGCGCGACCTCGGGCCCGCAGCCGGCGGCGGCGGTGGCGATCACCGGCTCGCCCGCGCGGATGGCCTGGATCGCCTGCGCCATCGCCTCGGCCGGCAGCGACTTGCCGACGAACCCGTCCGCCCCGGCCTGCATCAGCCGCTGGATGGTGGCGCCGTCGTCCATCATCGAGACCATGATGATCGAGCTTGCCGGAAACTCCCGCCGCAGCAGGGAAAGCGACTGGCACGGCTCGAAGCCCGGAAAGACCAGGTCCAGGATGAAGGCGTCGGGGGCCGCGCCGTCGCGCGCGCGTTGCAGCACCTGCTCGAAACTGGCGGCCTCGGCGATGGCGACGGTCGGGTCGATGCCCAGGATGATCCGGCGCAGCCCGTCGCGAAAGACCGGATGGTCGTCCGCCAGAACGATGCGGTCCCGCGCGCTGTCCGGCATGCTCGGCCTCCCCCCTTCATCCCCAGTCTAGCGCATCGGGCGGGCGCCGACATAGCACATCCGCACTAATGACTCGGGCGCCTTGCGCTGCGACCCTTGGGAACGCAACGCGGCCGATATGGGAGAGACCCGACATGACCCTGACCCTCATCCCCGACGACATGCTGGGGCGGATCGCCGGCGGCGGCCTCGACGGGGTTCCGCCGCCCGAACAGCGCCCGCGCCGGCCGATCGTGCCGCCGCCGCGGCCTTGGCCGCGCTTTCCCACCATGCCGGCCCCCGATCCTGGACCGGGGCCGATTCCGGGCCCGCTGCCGGTTCCGGCATGACAGGTGCCGCCCGCCCCAAGGCGCGGCGGCATCAACCAGCGGTGAACTGACGAATGGCACCCTTGTTCCGGCCGGAATCGCTGCATGCGCGCGCCCAGGCGTGGCTGGGGCGCCCGGTGGTGATCTCTCGCATCCCGATCGTCGCCTTTGCCCTGTTCTCGATTGCCTTCGTGGTTGCGATGGTGCTGTTCGTCACCTTTGCCGATTACACCCGCCGCGTCCGGGTCGGCGGGATGATCCTGCCCCAGGACGGGCTGACCCGCGTCACCGCCCCGCAATCGGGCTGGGTCACCGAGCTTCGCGTCGGCGAGGGCCAGCAGGTGCGGCGCGGCGACGTGCTCTACACGCTCAGCATCGACGTCACCACCGCGCTTGGTCCCACCCAGGACGCGGTGTCCGAGATCCTGGCCGGCAAGCGGGTCGAACTGACCCGGACACTGGAACGGGACAGGCGGATGCGGGCGCTGGAGAAGCGGGCGATCCAGGCCCGGCTGGCCGACCTTCAGCGCGAAATCCCGCAGATCGACGAGCAATTGCAATTGCTCGAGGCGACGGTGCGCGAGTTTTCCGGCTTCGCCGAGCGGCAGAAAGACCTGCTCGCGCGCGGGGTCGCCGTCTCGGCCGAATACGAACAGCGCCTGCGCGTGTTCTATGCCGAGCGCGCGCAGTTGCCCGCCTTGCGGCGCGAAAGGGTGCAGGCGGAAAGCCGGGTGAACGACCTGCAGGCCCAGATCGCCGCCTTCGACCTGCAATCCCAGGCGCAGGCGGCCGAGATCCGGCGCCAGATCCTCGACATCGACCAGCAGATCTCGGAAAGCGAGGCGAGGCGCGAGGTCGCCGTCACCGCCCCGCGCGACGGCACCGTGACCGGGATCATCACCCTGGCCGGGCAGACGGTGGCGGCGGGGGCGCCGCTTCTGACCATCGTGCCGCAGAACCGCCCGCTGGTCGCGCAGCTGCTGGCACCGGGATCGGCCATCGGCTTCGTGCGCGAAGGCATGCCGGTCCTGCTGCGCTATCGGGCCTTCCCCTATCAGAAGTTCGGGCAATATCCGGGCGAGGTCACGGTGATCTCGCGCGCCAGCCTGGGCCCCGAGGGGCTGGGAGAGCTGCGCCGCGACAACCAGGACGCGCCGGTGCTTTACCGCGTCACCGTCCAGCCCAGGCTGCCGCATGTGAACGCCTATGGCCAGGCGCAGCCCTTGCAGGCCGGCATGGAGGTCGAGGCGCATCTGCTGGTCGAGACCCGGCCGCTGTATCAATGGATCCTCGAACCGCTCTACGGCTTGCGGGGCGCCGTTTCCGGCGGTGCGGGATGACGCAGGCCCTGCCCCAGCGGCTGAACGCGCGCCTTTTCGGGGCCACGCCGGTCATCCTGCAAAGCGAGGCGGCCGAATGCGGCCTGGCCTGCCTGGCCATGGTCGCCGGCCATCACGGCCACCGGATGGACCTGCCCGCGATCCGGCGGCGCTTCTCGGCCTCGATGAAGGGCACGACGCTGAAGGATCTGGCCGGCATCGGCGAGGCGCTGCACCTGGCGACCCGCGCCCTGCGGCTGGACCTGGAGGATCTGTCCCGGCTGCGCCTGCCCTGCGTGCTGCATTGGGACCACAACCATTTCGTGGTGCTGACCCGCGTCGGCGCGCGCGGCATCACCATCCACGATCCCGCCATCGGCCGGCGCAAGGTGCCGATGGCCGAGGTGTCGCGGAAATTCACCGGCATCGCGCTGGAGGCATGGCCGACCGACGGCTTCGCCCGGCGCGACGAGACGGTGCGGATCAGCATCCTGGACATGATCCGGCGCACGCGCGGCATCGGCGCCGCGGTGGCGCAGGTGCTGGCGGTTTCGCTGCTGCTGGAGATCACCGTGATCGCCATGCCCATCGGCTTCCAGCTGATCCTGGACGAGGTGGTGGTGGCGGCCGACCGCGACCTGCTGACCATCCTGGTCATCGCGCTGGCCTTCCTGCTGATATTGCAGGTCGCGGCAAGCTTCGCGCGCAGCTGGATCACCCTGCTGACGGGCTCGGGCCTGGCCCTGCAATGGAAGGTGGGGCTGTTCGACCACCTGATGCGCCTGCCCCTGGCCTATTACGAAAAGCGCCATGTCGGCGACATCGTCTCGCGCTTCGGGTCGCTGGATTCGATCCAGCGCACCGTGACCGCATCGGCGGTGACGGCGCTGCTGGACGGGGTGATGTCGCTGGCGCTGATCGCGATGATGTGGCTCTATGGCGGCTGGCTCTTGTGGCTGGCGCTGCTGGGGGTGGGGCTTTACGCGGTCCTGCGCCTTTCGACCTGGGGCATCTATCGCCGCATGTCCGAAGAGGCCATCGTCCATGCCGCGCAGGAAAACACGCATTTCATGGAATCGGTGCGCGGGATCGGCAGCGTGAAGGTGCTGAACCTGGAATCGCGCCGCCAGGGCACCTGGATCAACCACCTGGTCGAGCGCCTGAACGCCGAGCTGCGGGTCCAGAAGTTCGACGTCTATTTCCGGTCGGGCGCGGCCTCGATCTTTGGCATCGACCGGCTGCTGATCATCTATTTCGGGGTGATGGCGATCATCGACTCGGCCATGACGGTCGGCATGTTCGTGGCCTTCCTGGCCTACAAGGACCAATTCGCCGACCGCATCAACAGCTTCATCGACACCGTGCTGCAATTCCGCATGCTGGCGCTGCACGGCGAACGCATCGCCGACATCGCCATGGCCGAGCCCGAGGAAGAAGCGCGCCGCCCCCTTGCCGCCCCGCCCCCGTCGGCAAAGCCCGCCCGGCTCGAGATGCGCGAGGTGCGCTTTCGCTATGCCGACAACGACCCCGAGGTGCTGAAGGGCATCGGCCTGCGCATCGAGGCGGGCGAATGCGTCGGCGTCGCCGGGCCCTCGGGCGCGGGCAAGACCACGCTGCTGAAGGTGCTGGCCGGGCTGGCCCGGCCCGGCTCGGGTCAGGTATTGATCGACGGCGTTCCGCTGGACGCCATCGGCCTTGCGGCCTATCGCAGCCGCGTCGGCTGCGTGTTGCAGGAGGATCGGCTGTTCGCCGGCTCGATCATCGACAATATCACCGGCTTCGCGGCCCAGGTCTCGGCCGAGGATCTGGAGCGCGCCGCGCGCATGGCCGCCATCCATGACGAGATCCGCGCCATGCCGATGGGATACGAGACGCTGGTCGGCGACATGGGCAGCACGCTTTCGGGCGGGCAGAAGCAGCGCATCGTGCTGGCCCGCGCGCTCTATCGCCGGCCCTCGGTCCTGCTCATGGACGAGGCGACCAGCCACCTCGACAGCACCAACGAGGAAATCATCAACCTCGCCATCCGCCGGCTGGGCATGACGCGCATCGTCATCGCCCATCGCGAGACGACGCTGGCCATGACCGACCGGATCATCCGCATCGACGGCGGGATCGCGGCGGACGATCCCGAACGCCCCCTGGCGGCCGAGTGACCCGCCGCCCCCGGAAACGGCAACGGCCGGGGTCCATGTCCTTGCCGGACCCCGGCCGCCGGTTCGCAGGGGGACGGCGGGGCGACCCGCCGTCCCATGGCCGAATTATCTGCCAAGAGCGTCGTAATGCTGTTCCCAGGTCCGGGGTTGGGGAACGATCTCAAGCTGCTTCGCTTCGACCGCGTCGCGGTCGTCCAGAACATCCGCCGCCGCCTTCAGCGTCTGACGTTCCTTGAAAATGGCCAGTTTCACGTCGCGATTGCTCGGTTTGCGGGTCATTTCACGTCCTCCAAACGGGCTGCACAGGGATTGCGCTGCCCCGTCAGCATAGCACATCCGGCCCCATTTTACACGATAAACTTTATCGCTTTTATAGTGAATTATCCACACTCGAGGCGAATGGGATGCGCACCCCGATTCCCCCTTTGCCGCGGTTCAGCGGTTGCGGGTGTCCACCGGATAGGCGGTGCTGAACCGGATGCGCTCCATCGAAAAATGCGAGGTGACGTTCTTGATCGGCACGGCATCCGTCAGCCGCTTGTAGAACAGGTCGAAGGCGGTCATGTCCGGCACCGCCACGCGCAGCAGGTAATCCATGCGCCCGGCCATGCGATAGACCTCCATGATCTCGGGCAGGCCGGCGACGGCGCGGGTGAACGCGTCGCGCCATTCCGGCGAATGGACCGGCGCCTCGATCTCGACAAAGACCAGGATGCCGAAGCCCAGCTTGACGGGATCGGCCAGCGCCACCCGCCCGGTCAGCACGCCCTGCGCCTCGAGCTTCTGTATCCGCTTCCAGCAGGGGGTTTGCGACAGACCCACCTTTTCGGCGATCTGCGCGATCGGCAAGGTTGCATCCCGCATCAGTTCCGCCACGATCTTGCGGTCGATCAGGTCCAGATCCTGCATGGCTTCGCCTTCTTCGCGTCCAGGGATTCGACGGAAAGAATAACGATATTGTCTATGCGATCAATCGAGTATTCTTGCCGATAAAGAAGGCCACGGAAAATCGGCCGCTTGTCCGTTCGCCGGCGGGTGGCGACCGCCGGCGAACGGGGCACGGGGCTCAACCTAGGGCTTCTTGGGGCAGCCGGTCCAGCAACCCGGCCAGGCGGGCGCATTGCAGCCGGATGTCCGGGATCGCCGTGATCTCCCACAGTGCGCCGCGGGCGCAGGGGCCGATGGCGAACAGCCGCCGCGAGACGCGGCCGTCGCGGGCGATCAGCTGCGCCTCGGCGGTGGTGTCCAGCCCCAGCCGCAGGCGGTCCAGCCGCCCCTGCCCGGTCGCCAGCAGGTCCAGCACCACCGGCGCGCTGTCGGTTTCGGGATCGCGCCGGATGCCGCGGCAGTCAATGACATGATCGGCCGGCAGCCGCAGCGGACCTTGCGGCGTCAGCACATGCACGCCGTCGCCGGCCAGGCGCTCGAACCGGGCCTTCAGCACGTGCAGCTGGCCCCGCGCCTCGGCCTCGGCGATCATCGCGGCGGATTGCGGCGGCATGCGGTGGCGATGCACCTCCCACCAGGCGGCGCCGTGGCGCAGGAAGCGGCGCCGGCTGTCCTCGTCCCAGCCCTGCCAGATGGCGCTGACATGCGGGCGCAAGCCGTCGATGACATCGCGCCAGTCCAGCCCCCCGGCCTCGGCCTCTCGGATGCGCGCGCGCAGCCAGGCCAGCAGGCGGCCGACCGGCGCACCCAGCGGGATCTCGTCGCGCGCAATGGCAAGGGCATGGCCGGCGGCATGGGCGCGCGGCAGGAGCCCGCGCCGCGACAGGCAGGTGATGCGCCCGCGATGCCCGCGCCCCAGCAGCGAGACGACATGGTCCACCATCGACAGGCCGGTGCCGATGATCGCCACCTCCGCCCCAAGATCGGCCGGAGGGCCGAAGTCCCAGGCTCCGCGCATGCCCTGCGGCGGGTGCTGCGGAACCGCATGGCCGGTGGCGAGGATGGCCAGATGCCCGGTGATCGCGTTGCCATCATCCAGATGCGCGCGCACGCAGCCGCGGCTTTCCTCGACCCGCAGGCATTCCCGGCGGTGGCAGGTCAGGCGATCCCGACCCCAGGTCGCCAGCAGGCCCTCCAGGTATCGGCCATAGGCCGCCCGGCTGGCAAAGCAATCGGGCGTGGCGGCCGGCGCCTCGGCCGAATCGTGCAGCCAGCGCAGGAAATGCCCCGGATCGTCGGGAAATGCGCTCATGTTGTGGACGCGGGTGTTCAGCAGGTGGTCCGGGTTCTCGGTCGCATAGGCGATGCCGCATCCCAGGGTCTGCGCCTTCTCGATCATGCTGATGCGCAGCAGGGGATTGGCACGCAGCAGATGCGCGGCCGCCAGCACGCCGCTGGCCCCGCCGCCGACGATGATGACGTGGCGGCTGCCGTCCCGCGGAAACTGGCCGTCCATCACAGCACCATCAGGCAAAGGAAGGCCAGCGACCAGAACACGGCCAGCGCCTGTCCCAGCCGGCTTTCCTGCTGCTCGGGCAGGGCTTCGCCGTCTTGCGGCAGAAAGGCGATGAAGCCCGGATCATAGGCAAAGCCATACATCGGTTCGTCCTTTCGCTTCTGGATTGCGATCCTTGCCGGGTCATAGCGCCGGCCGTTCCGGCAAGGCGCGTCGTCCCGGCGCGGTCCGGGGCGGCAGGCGCAACCCCGCCGGCCGGCTCTGGGTCCGGGGCAGCAGCGCGCGCAGCTGGCGGCCCTGGGGCCAGGGACCATAGCCCGCCGCCACGTTGACATGTCCGGCATCCCCCAGGTCGACGAAGGCTGCGCGCCAGACACGGGCAAGGGTGCTTGCCCGCTCGTGCTCCATCCAGGGGTCGTTCCGGCTGGCCACCACGATCGCCGGAACCGGCAGCGGGCCTTCGGGTATCTTGCCGAAGATCGCGGTGCGCGGATCGCGGCCGGGTTCCGCCGGCGCGACCAGCAGCGCCCCGCCTGCCTGAAGCTGCGGCCATTGCAGCAAGAGCTTGACCGCCGCGATGGCGCCCAGCGAATGTCCGACCAGGACCGCGCCGGGATGGCGCAGCAGGGCGCCGGCGATCTCGGTCAGCCATTGGTCCGGGCAGGGCCGCGACCACGAGCCCTGCTCGACGATCACCGCATGCGGATCGGTTTGCGCCCACCAATGCTGCCAATGCGGTGCGGGCGAACCGTCAAGGCCGGGAAGAAGTAACGTGCGAATCATGGCTTTCTCCTTCCCTTAAATATCTATCATCTTTATCGGGTTTTACATTCCAAAATCCGCCCTTTTTTGAGAAGAAAATTCCTGGCCGCGGAAAGGCGGCGCCTTGAGCCACGCCGCTGCGTCCGATGAAGGGCCTGGGCGTCAGGGTGACGAGGGCCAGGGCCGCCGGGATCAGGTTGGCCGAGTGAGTGGGGACCATTGCGCAGGCCAGCCGCACCGGGCTTTCCATGCGCAAGGGGCCGCTTTGCGCGGCCCCTGTTCGGCTTGCGCATCGCCGCGCAGCTTTTCCGTCGCGGCAGGATCGCCCGTCACGGCGCCGAGGCCGATTGCGACGCCATAGACCGTCCGAGCATGTCCGCCGAGCATAGCCGCCCAGCACGTCCTCCAGCACCTTGCGCGACGGCCGGTCCAGCGGATCGCCGTAGCCGCCGCCGTTCGGGCCGCAATAGCTCAGGGCGTCCTTGCCCCGACGGCCAAGCCCGAGAGCCTCGGAATGCATCTCGCGCTCATCTCCGGGCCGCCGGGATGCCGCACCTTGGGGATCGCGAAGCGCGCCCCCGGAAACGGTCGCGAGCGGAAAGCACACTTCCGCTCGCTTCCGGCAAAATGATGCGGCGGCACCATCGGCACCGCCGCAAGGCTCTCAGGCCGGGGATTTCACGCGGCCATGCTCGATCGTGGCGTCCTCGGCCGAGCGGTTGATCCCCCGGAACGGACGCCCCGCCGTTTCGGGCGAAATCAGCGTCACGATGAAGGCGATGACCGCGATCACGGTGATGTAGATCGCCGGGGCCAGGCGGTCTCCGGTCGATGCGATCAGCCAGGTGGCGACGAAAGGCGCGGTGCCCCCGAAGACGGCATAGGCCACGTTGTAGGTGACGGCCGAGGCGGTATAGCGCACGCGGGTCGGGAAGACCTCGCACAGCAGCACGGCCGTCACCACATTCGCCGTCACCGCGCCAAGCGCCAGCATCAGCTGCGCGGATACGGCCGAGCCGATGGTCCCGTCGGATGCCACCTGATAGGCCGGGATGGCAAGGCAACCCAGAAGCAGCGCCGAAACCGCCATGGTCGGGCGCCGTCCGACCCGGTCGCAGACCTTGCCGATCAGGGGGGCGGCCAGGGCCGCGGCGCTCAGCGCGATGACATTGCTCAGCAGCACCTTGTCTGCAGGCATTCCGACGACCGTGCGCAGGAAGCTCGTCATATAGGTCGAGAAGATGTAGAAGGACAGCGCCGTCAGGCTGATGTAGCAGCCAAGCCGCAGCATGGGCAGCCACTGCTCGCGCAGGGTCTGGCGCAGCGGGGCATGTTCGGGCGCGGGCGCATCCATGATCTTCTGGAACAGCGGGCTCTCGTCCAGCCGATGCCGGATATAAAGGGCGACCAGCCCCAGGGGCGCCGCGATCAGGAACGGCACGCGCCAGCCCCAGCTGTGCATCTGCTCGGTCGTCAGGCTTGCCGTCAGCAGATAGGAACACATCGCCGCCAGCGCGAACGAGGCGAAGGTCGAGGCGGGCATGTAGCTGGAATAGCGCGACCGCTGATGCGCCGGCGCATGTTCGATGACATAGGTGACGGCCCCGGCATATTCGCCGCCGGCGGAAAACCCCTGCACGCAGCGGGCCACCGTCAGCAGGATCGGCGCCCAGATGCCGATCGCCTGATAGCTGGGCAGCAGGCCGATGGCGACGGTCGCGATCGACATCAGCAGCACCGTCAGGGCCAGGACGCGCTTGCGGCCGACCCGATCGCCCATCATGCCGAAATAGGCCCCGCCGATGGGGCGAAGCGCAAAGGAAATCGCGAAGATGGCGAAGGTCTGCAACAGCCCGACCAGGTCGTCGCCTTCGGGAAAGAAGGTCACGGCCAGGATCGGGGCCATGAAGCCGTAGATGGCGAAGTCAAACCATTCGATCACCGTGCCCGCGACCGCGGCGGTCGTCACCTTTCTCAGGGTGGCGGGATCGGATTCGGCAGTTTGTGTCATGCGAAGCTCCCTTTGGAATTCATGTGTGGTTCTTGGCGACCGGAATGAAAACGGCGCCCGTTTCCGGGCGCCGCGTGGGGATTATTCGGCGGCGATCTTTTGCGCCGCAAGCCCGTCGATATAGGCCACGCATTCGTCCACCGTGTGGACGTCGCCGAACTTCGCGTCGATGTCGAACAGGTTCCAGGCCACGGCGCCCGGCACGCGGTCGCCGATGCATTCCTTGACCGCGATGGTGCGGAAGCCGTCGGCGATGCCGTCGCAGATGGTCTGGCGCACGCAGGCGCAGGCGGTCACGCCGGTGACAAGGATGGTGTCCACGTTGTTGGCCCGCAGGATGCCCGCCAGTTCCGTGCCGTGAAAGGACGAGGCGCGCTTTTTCAGCAGCGTGTATTCGCCCTCGACCGGGGCGATGCGGCTGTCGATGGCCCAAAGCTCCGGCTTGGCCAGGTCGACGACATCGACCGGGATCTTGTTGTGCCACAGCCCCATGTCGGTGAAATCGGCATTGCGGTCGGTGATCTCATAGGCGGTGGTGACATGGACCACGGGCAGGCCGGCGGCGCGGAAGGCCTTCAGCAGCTTCTGCATGCCGGGGATGATCTCGCCGTCCATCTTCTCCTGGTCGCAGGTGAAGGGGTTGCCCGGACGGGTCCAGGCATTCGCCAGATCGACGCTGACCAGCGCCGGACGCTTGCCAAAGCCCACGCGGCGCTGGAAGCCGCGCTCCTGATACAGTTTCGTGGCCGTGTCGAACGCCTCTTGCAGCAGACGGTCCAGTTCCTTGGTGTCGACTTCGCTCATGATCGGTCTTTCCTTGTGCCATTGATGCAAGGCCGCCTTCGCGGGCCCTGGTTTACGAGCCGCCCCAGCCCCCGCAGGACTGGTGATCCGTCGCTCTGATGGCCATAATCCGGCCATGCTTGACGCAAGGGAAATGGCGTGTCAGCATTTATTCATGCGCCGTTTGCATCAATCTGGGAAGGTGGCCGCTTGCACGATCTCCAGGGCATCGAGAGTGTCCATTCCTTCATCACCCTGGCCGAGGAACTGAACTTCCGCCGCACGGCCGAGCGGCTGAACCTGGACCAGTCCGCGCTGAGCCGCCGGATCCAGAAGCTTGAATCGGTGCTGGGCTTTCGCCTGCTGGAGCGCACCACCCGAGAGGTCAGGCTGACCCAGGCCGGCCGCAGCTTCTATGAAGACAACGCCCATCTTCTGCAGCGCTACGAATCCTCGGTCCAGCTGGCCCGGCGCATCGCCGCGGGCAAGCTGGGCGCGCTGACCGTCGGCTACATGGCCTTTGCTGCGACCGAGCTGATGCCCCTGGCCGTCGCCGGGTTCCAGCGCCGCCATCCCCATATCGACCTGAGGATCCGCTATATCCGGACCCAGGGGCAAAAGATCGCCCTGGCCAATGACGAGATCGACCTGGGCTACATGATCGGGCCCTTCGATCATTCCGACTACCAGACGGTCCAGCTTTCCCTGGACCCGCTTTATGTGGTGACGCCCCGCGGCCATGCGCTGCTGCGGCTGCCGGCCGTCACCCCGGCCGACCTGGCCGGGCAAGAGATGATCCTGGGCGACACGCATGAATGGGACGAATATCGCTGGCGGCTGAACAACCTGTTCAGCGCCGAGGGCATCTCGCTGAACGTGACGCTGGAGGCGTCCAACACATTGGCCCTGATCGGCCTGGTCGCGGCCGGGCTGGGCGTGACGATCTATCCCGAAAGCCTGATCGGCTTTCTGGGCTCCAACGTCGAGGTGCGGCAGATCATGCACCCGCTTTTCCGCAACCGCACCGTGCTTGCCTGGAAACGCTCGAACCGCTCCAGGCAGGTGCGGGACTTCGTCGAGGTGGCGCTGGCCGCCGCCGCCCGATAGGCCGCGCCGGCCCGCCCCGCGGGGCCTTTCGCCGCGCCGGTCAGGCGGTGCGCGACCAATAGGCGCTGGTCGAGACGGTGGCGGGCAGGCGGCCGAAGGCCTCGCGCAGCGCCGCCCGGATGGCCAGCGCATCGGCCTTTTCGCCGCCGAACAGGATCTCGGCTTGCGGGTCGGCGGCATAGGCCCGCGCGGCCGAGCGGGTCAGCGTGTCGCGCAGGCCGGGATCGCGGCGGTTGCGGACCAGCCAGACCAGCTCCACCCCCGCGGGCGCGGCGATGGGCTGGATGTCCTGCGCGTCCTCGATCTCGATCAGGGCAAGCCCGCGGCTGTCGGGCGCGGCCTGTTCCAGGATGCGGGCGATGACCGGCAGGGCGGTCTCGTCGCCGCCCAGGCAAAGATGCCGGCCCTGCGGCAGCCAGCCGCCGCCCGGCCCGGTCAGCCCCACCGGCGCGCCGGGCCGGACCTCCTGCGCCCAGGCGCAGGTCGGGCCGTTGCCGTGCAGGAAGACGTCGACGTCCAGCCAGCCCGCGCCGGGGTCGATGGCGCGGATGGTATAGACCGGCATGTGCAGATGCGCGCCGCCGGGCCAGCCGGTGCGCCCGTTCGCCAGCAGGCGGGGCCAGACCGGGTTCTCGGGATCCCTGGGCTGCAACAGCCGCAGATGCAGCCCGGTCTGGTTGAGATAGGCCAGATCCTCGGCCTCGATGCGCAGGCGGATGAAGCGCGGCGCGATCCGCCGGGCGCTGCGCACGCGCCCCAGGCGGAAATTCGGCGGCAGGCGGCCCGCCAGGTCGCCCCCCGCCTCCCAGCGCAGGTTCGCCGACAGGCCCTCGCGCACCGTGTCCAGCATATGCGCCAGCGTATCGCGCAGGTTCTGCAGGCCCGGTTCCAGCGCCGCCTCCAGCCGGACCGCGGCCTCGTTGCCGGCCCAGCGAAGCTCGATCCCGCCGGCCCCCAGGTCTGCCGTCAGCACATGGTCGGGGGTGACATGGACCTTGCAGAACTCGGACAGGGTGCGGGCGAAATCCTCGATCGCGTCCCAACGGACGCAAGACAGGCGGCCCAGGGCGACGACATTGCGGGTCATGGCCTCCTCCTCCTTCTTCTCAGCTGGCCAGCCGGGCGTAAAGCCCGCCCTGCGAGATCAGCCCGTGGTGATCGCCGGCCTCGCGCAGCTGGCCGTCCTCCATCACCACGATGCGGTCGGCGTTGCGGATGGTGCCCAGCCGATGCGCGATGACCAGCGTGGTGCGCCCGGCCGACAGCGCCTCCAGCGCCGCCTGGATCTCGCGCTCGGTCTCGCGGTCCAGGGCCGAGGTCGCCTCGTCCAGGATCAGGATCGGCGGGTTCTTCAGGAAGGCGCGGGCGATGGCGACGCGCTGCTTCTGCCCGCCCGACAGCATGACGCCGCGTTCGCCGACCAGCGTGTCCAGCCCCTCGGGCAGGCCGGCGATCAGCGGGCCCAGCTGGGCCTTGGCGGCGGCGGCCATGATCTCGTCGTCGCTGGCGCCCAGCCGGCCATAGGCGATGTTCTCGCGCAGGGTGGTGCCGAACAGGAACACGTCCTGGCTGACGATGCCGATCTGGCCGCGCAGGCTGTCCAGCGTCATCGCGTCCAGGGGCAGCCCGTCGATGCTGATCCGCCCCCCGTCGGGTTCATAGAAACGCGGCACCAGCGCCAGCAGCGTCGTCTTGCCCGCGCCCGAGGGGCCGACGAAGGCCACCGTCTCGCCCGCCTTCACCTCCAGCGAGATGCCACGTAGCACCGGGCGGGTGCTGTCATAGCCGAAGGAGACGTCTTCGAAGACGACGTTGCCCTTCAGCACGGGCGCGGGGATCGCATCCGGCGCGTCGGCGATCTCGGCCTCGGTCTCCAGCAGCTCCAGGTAGCGGCGAAAGCCGGCGATGCCGCGCGGATAGGTCTCGATCACCGCGGCGATCTTTTCCAGCGGGCGGAAGAAGACACCGACCAGCAGCAGGAAGCCCACGAAACCGCCGGTCGTCAGGCTGCCCTGCAGCACGAAGCCCGCGCCCGCGACCATGACCACCACCTGCACGAAGCGCAGCCCCATGTAGTGGATGGCGCTGGACAGCGCCATGATCCGATAGGCGTCCAGCTTGGTCGCGCGATAGGCGCGGTTGTCCTTTTCGAACAGCCGCTCCTCATGCGCCTCGTTGGCAAAGGCCTGCACGACGCGGATGCCGCCGATCGCCTCTTCCAGCCGGACGTTGAAATTGCCGACGCGGGCATAGATCTGGCGCCAGGTGTTGGTCATCCGCGTGCCATAGACCACGACCAGCCAGACGGTCAGCGGCACGATCCCCGCCGTCACCAGCGCCAGCGTGGGATGCAGCATGACCATCAGCACCAGGGCGCCGACAAAGGTCATCACCGCGATGAACAGGTCTTCGGGGCCGTGATGGGCGACCTCGCCGATCTCTTCCAGGTCGCGGGTGACGCGGGCGACCAGCTTGCCGGTGCGGGCGCGGTCGTACCAGCGCCAGGACAGGCGCGTCAGGTGGCTGAATGCGCGGGCGCGCATCTCGGTCTCGATCTCGATCCCCAGCATGTGGCCCCAATAGATCACGATGCCCATCAGCATGGTGTTGAAGGCATAGACGGCCAGCAGGCCGATGGCGGCGGCGATGGTCAGCGACCAGTCGCCCATCGGCAGCAGGTGGTCGATGAACAGCGTGATCGCCAGCGGGAAGGACAGCTCCAGAAGCCCCGAGACCACGGCCGAGCCGAAATCCAGCCAGAACAGCCGGCGGTGCGGTTTGTAATAGGCCAGAAACTTGCGCAGCATTCCGTCTTCCTTTCCGGGTCTCAGCGCGGCAGCGCAAAGGCATGGCCTTCATGCGCGGCGACATGCATCGGCAGGCCATAGATACTCAGCAGCGCCTCGGGTGTCATCAGGGCGCCGATGGGACCGTCCAGCAGCAGCCGGCCCGCCCCCAGCGCGACCACATGGTCGCAATAGCGCGCGGCCATGTTCAGGTCGTGCAGCACGACGATGGCCGAAAACCCCTCGTCGCGGCACATGCCATGGACCAGGTCCAGCACCTCGACCTGATGGGCCACGTCCAGGGCCGAGATCGGCTCGTCCAGCAGCAAGGTGCGCGCGCCCTGCGCCAGCATCATCGCGATCCAGCTGCGCTGGCGCTCGCCCCCCGACAGGGTATCGACCAGGCGGTGGCGCAGGTGGCCGACGCTGCAGCGCCGGATCGCGGCATCGACGGCGGCGTGGTCCTCGGCGCGAAAGCGGCCCAGCGCGCCGCGCCAGGGAAAACGGCCAAGCGCCACCAGCTCCTCGACCAGCATCCCCTCGGCCGGGGGCGTGACCTGCGGCAGATAGGCCAGGTCGCGGGCCAGCTCGCGCGGCGCCCAATCCGCCAGGTCGCGCCCGGCATAGGCGATGCGCCCGGCCGAGGGCCGGTTCTGCCCCGAGATCAGCTTCAGCAGCGTCGACTTGCCCGAGCCGTTGCGCCCGATCAGCGCCGTGACCATGCCGGGGCGGATCGTCAGGTCCAGCCTTTCGATCAGCCGGCGGCCCGGCACGTCATAGGTGACGCCCGACAGGGTGAACAGCGTCATGCGGATGTCCTTTTCATCAGCAGGATGAACAGCCAGGGCGTGCCGATCAGCGTGGCGAACAGGCCCAGCGGCAGGTCGTAGGGATAGCTTGCCGTGCGCGCGCCGAAGGCCGCCAGCAGCATCAGCACCGCGCCCAAAAGCCAGCTGCCGGTGCAGAAGGGCACGGCGCGGGCCAGGCCCATGGCGCGGGCCAGGTGCGGCGCCATCAGCCCGACGAAGCTGACCGGGCCGACCAGCATGGTCGCCGCCCCGGTGGCCAGCCCCGCCAGCAGGATCAGCCCCAGCCGCACCCGCGCCAGCGGCAGGCCCAGCGCGCGGCCGACCTCGGTGCCCAGCGGCAGGATTTCCAGCACACGGGCCGAGGCCACCAGCACGGCCAGCAACGCCAGCGCCAGCCCGGCCAGCGCGGCGGCGCCCAGGGCCGAGACCTGCGAGGCGCTGCCCGCCAGCCAGCCCAGGATCACCCAGGCCCGCCGGTCGTCCGAGGCCATGATCGCCCCCAGCACGGCCGAGGCCAGCGCCCCGATGGCCAGCCCCGCCAGCAGCAGCCGCGCCGGCGCCAGGTCGGCGCGCATGGCGAACCCCGCCAGCCCGGCCAGCGCCAGCGCGCCCCCGGCCGAGGTTCCCAGCGCCAGCATCAGCGGCCCCGCGCCGTCCACGGCCATGACCGTGACCGCATAGCCCAGCGAGGCGCCGCCGGTCACGCCCAGCACCTCGGGCGCGGCCATCGGGTTCGCGGTCAGCCGCTGCAGGATCGCCCCCGCCCCGGCCAGCAGCGCCCCGGCCGAGGCCGCGGCAAGGATCGCGGTGGCGCGCAGCGGCAGGAAGGTCTCGCGCAGTTCCGGGGCGATGAAGCCCCAGCCCTCCGGCCCGCGCCCGCCGAACAGGGTCAGCAGGCCCAGCGCCAGGCAGGCCGCGGCCAGCCCCGCCAGCAGCCGTGCGGGCCGCGGGGCGCGGCGGCCGCGGCGGTCGCCCGCCTCGGTCTGCTGGGGCACCTGCGCCTTCATCCGCGGCAGCAGCCAGATCAGCAGCGGCCCGCCGATCAGCCCGGTCAGCGCCCCGGTGGGCAGGCTGGGGCCGCCCGCCGCCGCCAGCGCCAGCAACAGCCCGTCGGCCAGCGACAGCACCAGCGCCCCCGCCAGCGGCGCCAGCATCAGCCGCTGCAGCAGCGTCCGCGCGCCCAGGCTGCGCACGATGGCGGGGGCGGCCAGGCCGACGAAGCCCACCAGCCCGACCTGGGCCGAGACCATGGCCGACAGCGCGACCGCCAGCAGCAGGGTGGCAAAGCGCAGCGGCGCCAGCCGCAGGCCCAGCCCATGCGCGCCCTCGGGGCCCAGCGACATCACCATCAGCGGCCGGGCCAGCGCCGCGGCGGCGGCCAGCGCCGGCACCAGCGCCAGCGCCATGTTCCGGCTGCCCGACCAGTCCACCTGCGCCAGCGCCCCGCCGTTCCACATCACCAGCGACAGCAGGTAATGCCCCTGCGCCAGCGTCATCGCCGTCGCCAGGGCCGAGGCCATCAGCCCCACCAGCATCCCCGCGATCGTCACCGTCACCGGGGCGAACCCCCGCCGCGCGCCCAGCGCCATGACCAGGAAGGTCGCGGCCCCCGCCCCCGCCAGCGCCACCGGCAGGTTGCCCCCGGCCAGCCAGCCGGGCGCATGGATCGTGGCCGCGACGATGGCCAGCTGCGCGCCCGAGGCGGTGCCCAGCGTCGTCGGATCGGCCAGCGGGTTGCGCAGCACCGCCTGCATCAGCGCCCCCGCCAGCCCCAGCGCCGCGCCGGCCAGCAGCGCCAGCACCCCGCGCGGCATCAGCCCATAGGCCAGCAGGATCTGCCCGACCGACATCCCGTCGATCCGCCAGGGCAAGGCCGGCCAGTCGGCCAGCGGCAGGGCCGACAGCGCGGCAATCGTCCAAAGCGCCAGCGCCGCCACCGCGCCCCCGACAAGGATCATGCGGTTCATCCCCGGCCCTCCAGCGCGGCGACAAGCTCGTGGCCGAAGCGCAGGGCCGAGGGGATGCCGGCAAAGGGCCGCAGTTCCGGCAGGCGATGCACCCGCCCCGCCCTGACCGGCGGCAGGCTGTTCCACAGCGCCGCCGAGCGCAGCGCGCGTTCGACCTGGACCGGTATCGCACCGGCCACCACCAGCCGGGCCTCGGGATATTCGGCCAGCCGCTCCAGCGGGATGGGCGCGGCAAAGGCAAAGCGGGTGCCCCCGGCCCAGGCATTGCGCATCCCCATCGCCTCCAGCGCGCCGCCGAACAGGCTGTCGGTGCCGAAGATGCGGATATGGCGGGAATCGCCCAGCTCGAACAGCAGGCAGGCGCGCCCGGCATGGGGCGCCGCGCGGCCGGCCAGCATGGCGAACTCGGCCGCGGCGGCGGCCTGGACCCGCGTCCCGGCAGCGGCGTCGCCCAGCCGCCCGGCCAGGTCCCCCAGCAGCGCCATCACCTTGGGAAAGGCCGGCTCGCCGGGGACGTAAAGCGCGCGGGTAAAGACCGGCGCGATGCGCGCCAGCCGCGGCTCGATGGCGCTGTAATAGCTCGAGGACAGGATCAGGTCGGGCGCGACAAGGCTCAGCGCCTCGAGATTGGGCGCCCCGCGCAGGCCCAGGTCGACGGTCGCGCGCGGCGGCTGCGCCACCGCGGCGTCGCGAAAGGCGATCAGCTCCGCCAGGGCGACGGGCGCATGGCCCAGCGCCATCGCCGTCTCGGCCATGGCCCAGTCCACCGCCGCCAGCCACATCCCCTGCGCCGCGAAAGCCGGCAGCGCCCCGCCGGCCGCCGCACAGGCGGCAGCCAGAAGGGCGCGTCGCGTCAATCCCTTGCCGGACAGTGTCACCATTTACGCGTCAAGCTTGCCTGCACGGTTCGTCCGTCGCCATAATAGCTGGAGTTCAGCCCGACGGCCGAAATATAGGTCTCGTCCGTCACGTTGTTGATGTTCAGCCGGCCGACGATGCCGTTTTCCCATTCGTAGCTTGCACCCAGGTCCACCAGCGTCACCGCCTCGAGCCGCTGCGTATTCGCGTCCGAGGACCAGCGAGAGCCGATATGGCGGATACCGCCGCCCAGTTGCAACCCCTGCATCGCGCCGGATTGGAATTCGTGCGACAGCCACAGGCTGGCGGCATGGCGCGGGGTGTTCGCCAGCTCGTTGCCGTCGTTGTCGCCCGAAACCTCGGTCGAGGCATAGGTGTAGGCGCCCTTCAGCGACCAGCCCTCGGCCAGTTCGGCCACGCCCTCCAGTTCCAGCCCGCGGATGCGCGCCTCGCCGATCTGGCGGGTGCCGGTGATCGGCCCCCCGCCGATCTCCTCGGTGACGGTGGTGTTGCGGTCGGTCTCGCGCAGGTCGTAAAGCGCCGCGGTGAACAGCCCGTCGAAGGCGGTGGGTTCGTATTTGGCGCCAAGTTCGAACTGCTTGCCATGGGTCGGCTTCAGCGGGTTGTTGTCGATGTCGAAGCCGGGCTGCGGCAGATACGAGGTCGAATAGGCGGCATAGACCGAAACGCCGTTGTCCCAAAGATAGCCCAGTCCCAGATGGCCGGTCAGCTGCTGGTCGTCGCGGGCATAGTCGGTGGTGCCGTAATTCGTCGCGCTCTGGCCGCTTTGCCGGGTCCATTCATGGCGCAGCCCGGCGGTCGCGCGCCAGTTGCCATATTCGATCTCGTCCAGCGCATAGATGCCGATCTGCCGTGCATCGACGGATTTGTTCGCCGTATACCAGGGCGCCTCCACGGTGACGCTGCCATAGGACGGCGCGGCATAGTCGATGGGGGAAACGGTGGAAAAGCCGGTATAGGCGCGCTCCTTCAGCTTCTGCGCATCGACGCCGAAGGTCAGGTCATGCGTCATCGCGCCCGAGGTGACGCGGCCCGCCAGCCGCAGGTCGGTGGCGATGGTGCGGAAGCTTTCCCGCTGGTTGATGACGCCGCGGCCGACCAGGGTGCCGCCGACCAGCGGGTTCAGGTAGATGCCGTCGTAATCCCAGTCGAAATCAGTATAGCGGAAGGTGTTGTTCAGCCGCCAGCCATTGCCGAAATCATGCGTCAGGCCAAAGCCGAGCGTGGCCATCTTGCGGTCGCTGAAATTGACCGAATCGTCGCCGAAATAGAACTCGCGCAGATCCTTGGCATCGACCAGGCCGACCAGTTCGTTCGGCACGCCCGTGGGCGAGATCGGCGCGTCGTCGTGATAGCTGGCCATCAGTTCCAGCTCGGTCGCCTCGCTCAGCGCAAAGCTGGCCGACAGGCCCAGATAGGCGCGCTTGTTGTCGATTTCCTCGACATCGGTCTTGTCATTGCCGCCCTTGGCGGTGATGCGATAGGCGAAGCGGTCGTCGACCACCCGGTTCGCATCGCCGAAAGCCGAGGCCGAGCCCTTGCTGTCCAGGCTGAACCCCAGCTCGGTGAAATCGCCATCGGCCTGGGCGCGCTTTTGCACCATGTTGACCAGGCCCGCCGGCGTGCCGGCCCCATAAAGCACCGAGGCCGGGCCGCGCAGCACCTCGACCCGCTCCAGCCCGTAAAGCTCGAACGCCGGGGCGCTGGTCGGGAACTGGGTCGAGCGCATCAGCCGCAACCCGTCCAGGAACTTGTCGTTCTCCAGGTTGAAGCCGCGCAGGAACAGGCTGTCGAAACGCGGATCGCCGCCGTAGTTCTCGGTCACGACGCCGGCGGAATAGCTCAGCGCCTCGGCCAGGTTCGTCGCGCCCTGCTCTTCGATCTGGGCGCGGGGCACGACCGAGACCGAGGATTGCGTCTCGAGGATCGGCCGGCCGGTCTTGGTCGTGGCCGATGAATGCGCGACCGTGCCCTCCAGGGGCGCGCTGGGGTTTTCGAACCCCTCGATCGTGACGGTATCCAGCACGATCGCCCCCATGAAGGTCTGGCGGGGATCCTGCTGGTCCTGGGCAAAGGCGCTGGTCGCCGCGACGGCAAGGACGCTGACGCCGAGAAGGAGCGGTTGGGCTTTGTTCATCTTGACCTGTTCTGTCCGCGAAAGTTTCCGAGCTATTAACTCGGGTATTTCCCGGCTGTCTTGAACGAGACCGCTGCGATTTGTTCAGGAATCCTGCAATCCGGCCCGGCGCCAGACCGAAGGCGGCATGCCGTGGACGGCGCGGAAGGCGCGCGACAGATGCGCCTGGTCGGCGAACCCGGTCGCATAGGCGATGTCGGCCAGCGACAGGGCCGGGTCGCGCATCATGTCGCAGGCCGCCTTCAGCCGCAGGCCGGCCTGCCAGCGTTGCGGCGTCTCGTTGCGCGATTGCTTGAAGGCGTGGAAGAACCGGCTTTCCGAAAGCCCGGCGATCCTGGCCATCTCGGCCACGGTGACATGCCGGTTCAGGTTCTGGTGCAGGTGGCGTTCCAGGGCGGCCAGCCGGCGCGCGGAAAGCCCGCCGCTGGCCGGGGCGGATGGCCGGGCCTCGGCATCGGTGGCGAAGATCTCGCCCAGCGTGGCCGAAAGCAGCGCGTCGATCAGCATGTCGCCCCGGCGCGGGGCGCGGACCTCGTCGGCGGCCAGCTGGCCCAGATGGGTCAGGCTGTCGCCCTGCCCGATCAGCCGCGGCATCGACAGGTCCGGCCGGATGTTCGAGGCCGCCAGCCGCTGCTGCAAGGCGCCGCCTTCCAGGTGGAAGTCCAGATGCATTTTTTCATGCCCGGCCTCGATGCGGCTCCACAGCGGGACGCCGGCCGGGACATACAGCGCCTGGATGCCGCGATGCTCGGCCTGGTCCACGCCGGTGCGCAGCGCCAGCGGCGGCGGCGCCTCGCCCAGGAAGATCACGATGCGCGGGTCCGGCGCGATGTAGAACCCGCCGCCGCCCGCCTCGCCCCGGACCGACCAGACATCCGCGATCGCGCCGCAAAAGCGGCGGAAGGACAGCGGCGCCAGGGTTCGCAGCCCGTGGATGCGGGTCTCCATCCGGGGGCGAAACTCTCTGTGGGGCGACATCTTCTCCTGCCTGGGTGCGTTGCTGGAAATTGCGGGCGCGGCCACGGGTCCGGCGCGGTGAATTGTTGATTGAAAAAGTCTGAATTGCAAGGCGCCTTGCCGGGCCAACGCTGCGGCACGGGCGGGCCTGCCCCGATCCGGCGGATTTCCCTCGCCCGGACAGGGCCTTGCGGCATCGGCACGATGCCGCCGCCGGGAAACGCGGCGGCCCGCTAGGGACGCGGCTTGCCCAGGATGGCGCGGTATTTGCCGACGGTGCGGCGCGCCAGCGGCATGCCGCGCCGCGCCAGCGCCGCGGCCAGCCTTGCATCCGAAAGCGGCTCGGCCCTGGGCCAGTTCTCGATCAGCGCCGCCAGGAGGCGCAGGACGCTTTCGCGGTCCACGCCCGGCAGGCGCGGGCTGACCGGCGCGGGCAGCAGATCGCGCAAGGGCACGGTCCCGCGCGGCGCCCGGATCGCCACCCCGGCGACCGCGCGGCTGACGGTGCTTTTGTCCAGCCCCAGCCTTTCGGCAAGCGCGGTCATCGTCAGCGGCCGCAGCCGCCCCCGGCCCAGCAGCCATGGCCCCTGCGCCTCGGCCAGGACCAGGCCGATGCGCCACAGCGTGCCCGCCCGGCCCCCGACCGCCGCGACCAGCGCCTGCGCGGCGCCGCGATCCGCTCCGTCTCCCGCCCCGTCACCCGCCCCATCGCGCAGCGCCAGCCCGGTCGGCGCGATCCAGCGCAGCTCGCCCTCGGGCGTCAGCTCCAGCTCGGGCGGCGCCGGCGCCGGGTCGTCGGACAGCGGACAGGGGGCCAGCCGGCGCAGATCCTCCAGCATCCCCGCCGCGTCCTCCAGGTCGCAGCCGCAATGCGCGGCGATGGCGGCAAGATCCGCAGCCGCCGCCAGGTCCAGCCGGTCCAGCAGCGTCGCGATCATCGGGTCGAAGCGGCCGCGGGCCTCAAGCCCCAGCCGCAGATGCTCGGCAAGCGAGCGGGCAAAGACGCCGGGCGGGTCGAGCCCCTGCAGCCGCGGCAACAGCGCCTCGATCGCCTCGGCGCTGCAGGACAGCCAGCCCGCGACCTCGGGCAGGGGGTCGGCGATCCAGCCGCGCTCGTCCAGGCAATGCACCAGGGCGCGGGCGATGCGCGCCTCGTCCGGGCGCAGGCGCATCAGCCCGACCTGATCCAGCAGCGCCTGCCGCACCGAGACGACCGCCGCAGGCTCGGCCGCCGCCGAAAGGGCAAGGAAGGGGTTGGCCGCCGCCTCATGGCGCAGGCGCCGGCGCAGCCTGGCGCCGTCCATGCGCAGCACCTCCAGCGACAGCCGCATCTGCTGGCTCAGCGACAGGCCCCTGATCTGGCGCTGCTCCTGCCGTTGCACGGCCCCCACCCCCTTGCTTGCGTCCTGCGACAGGTGTTGCAGCCCCTGCGACACCTGCGCCCCAAAAACCCCGGCAATTCCCGTTCCCGAACCTGGCACCGCCGTTGCTTGCATGATGGTCGGGAGGAAGGGACATGGTCAAGGTCGGCATCATCGCCAATCCGATTTCGGCCCGCGACATTCGCAGGGTGATTTCGCACGCGGGCAACCTGCCCATCAACGACCGCGCCAATATCGTGCTGCGCATGATGGCGGGGCTGGCGGCAGCCGGGGTGCAGGAGGTGGTGGTCATGCCGGAAAACGGCGGCATCCGCTTTCACCTGGAACGCAGCATCCGGCGCGAGGCGCGGCTGGGCCACGCCAATTTCCCGCAGCTGCGCTACCTGGACATGCCCGTCACCGCCACGCCCGAGGACAGCGCCCGCGCCGCCCGGATGATGGCGGCCGAAGGCGTCGCGGCCATCGTGGTGCTGGGCGGCGACGGCACCAACCGCGTCGTCGTGGGCGCCTGCGGCAAGGTGCCGGTGGCCGGCGTCTCGACCGGGACCAACAACGCCTTCCCGGAACTGCGCGAGCCGACGATCACCGGCTTGGCCGTCGGGCTGGCCGCGACCGGACAGGTGCCCCCGGACGTGGCGCTGCGCCCGAACAAATGGCTGGAGGTCACGCTGAACGACCGGCGCGAGATCGCGCTGGTGGACGTCGCCGTGGTCGAGGACCGTTTCGTCGGCGCCCGCGCCATCTGGAAGACCGCGGGCTTTCGCGACCTCTTCGTGACCTTCGGCCTGCCGCAGGCCATCGGCATGTCCGCCATCGCCGGGCTCTGCGACCCGGTGGACCGCGCCGCACCCGAGGGCCGCCATATCCGCCTGTCGCCCGACGCGCCGCGCCAGCTGCTTGCCCCCATCGCGCCCGGCCTGATCGACCGGCTGGGCATCGCGGGGGTCGCGCGCATGGCGCCGGGCCAGGCACATGTGCCCTCGATCCCCGCCGGTTCGCTGGCCTTCGACGGCGAACGCGAGCTGACCTTCACCGAAAGCGACCAGGTCTCGGTGCGGCTGGTGCCCGACGCCTTCCGCACCATCGACGTGCCCGCCTGCATGGCCCATGCGGCCGCGGCCGGGCTGTTCATCCGCAACCCAGACTGAACCATAAGGGAGGAGTTCATGTCCAATCCGTTTCCGCTGCCCAAGGAACGGCTGCTCGACGCCTATCGCAAGATGCGCACCATCCGCGATTTCGAAGAGCGGCTGCATGTCGATTTCGCCCGCGGCGAGATCCCCGGTTTCGTCCACCTCTATGCCGGCGAAGAGGCGACGGCGGTGGGCATCATGATGCATCTGCACGACCGCGACCGCATCGCCTCGACCCATCGCGGCCACGGCCATTGCATCGCCAAGGGCGTCGACGTCAAGGCGATGATGGCCGAGATCTATGGCAAGGCCACCGGCTGCTGCGCCGGCAAGGGCGGCTCGATGCATATCGCCGACCTGTCGCTGGGGATGATGGGCGCGAACGGCATCCTGGGCGCCGGCGCGCCCCTGGTCTGCGGCGCGGCGCTGGCGGCGCAGAAGCTGGGCCATGACGGCGTCGGCATCACCTTCTTCGGCGACGGCGCCTCGAACCAGGGCACGGTGCTGGAAAGCATGAACCTGGCCGCGATCTGGAACCTGCCGGTGATCTTCGTGGTGGAAAACAACGGCTATGCCGAATCGACCTCGGTCGATTACGCCACCGCCTCGGACAGCTACGTCGACCGGGCGACGGGCTTCGGCATGCCGGGGATCACCGTCGACGGCCTCGACTTCTTCGCCGTCCACGAGGCGGCGGGCGAGATCATCCGCCGCGCCCGCGAAGGCGCCGGCCCGACGCTGCTGGAATGCAAGAACGTGCGCTTCTTCGGCCATTTCGAAGGCGACGCCCAGACCTACAAGGCACCGGGCGAGAACGAATACAACCGCGCCCACAACGATTGCCTGACGCTGTTTCGCCAGAAGGTGACGGAAGCCGGGGTGATCTCGGACGCCGAGCTGGACGCCATCGACGCCGAGGTGGCGGCGCTGATCGACGAGGCCGTGGCCGAGGCCATCGCCGCGCCGCTGCCCGAGGCCGCGAAACTGACCGCCGACGTCTATGTGAGCTATTGAGGGAGGGACGGAACATGGCACGCATCATCAGCATGAAGGACGCGGTGAACGAGGCGCTGGATCAGGAGATGACCCGCGACCCCACCGTGATCATGATGGGCGAGGACATCGTCGGCGGCGCCGGCGCGCAGGGCGAGGACGACGCCTGGGGCGGCGTCCTGGGCGTCTCCAAGGGGCTTTACGCCAAGCACCCGAACCAGATGATCGACACGCCGCTGTCGGAAAGCGCCTATGTCGGCGCCGCCATCGGCGCGGCGACGGCGGGGCTGCGGCCGGTGGCGGAACTGATGTTCATCGATTTCATCGGCGTCTGCCTGGACCAGGTCTTCAACCAGGCGGCGAAGTTCCGCTACATGTTCGGCGGCAAGGCGGAAACGCCGGTGGTGATCCGGGCCATGTGCGGCGCCGGTTTCCGCGCCGCCGCCCAGCACAGCCAGATGCTGACGCCGCTGTTCACGCATATCCCCGGCCTCAAGGTCGTCTGCCCCTCGAACGCCTATGACTGCAAGGGGCTGCTGATCCAGGCGATCCGGGACAACGACCCGGTGATCTTCCTCGAACACAAGAACCTCTACGCCAGCACGGCGGATGTGCCCGAGGAACCCTATGCCATCCCCTTCGGCGAGGCGAACATCGTCCGCGAGGGCGGCGACGCCACCATCGTCACCTATGGCCAGATGGTCGGCCGCTCGCTGGAGGCCGCCGAGCTGCTGAAGAAGGACGGCGTGGAGGTCGAGGTGATCGACCTGCGCACGCTGTCGCCCATCGACATGGACACGGTGCTGGAAAGCGTCGAGGCGACCGGCCGGCTGGTCTGCGTGGACGAGGCGAACCCGCGCTGTTCCATCGCCGCCGACATCGCCGCCACCGTGGCGCAGGACGCCTTCGACGCGCTCAAGGCCGCCGTGCAGATGGTGACGCCGCCGCATGCGCCGGTGCCCTTCTCGCCCTCGCTCGAGGACAGCTACGTGCCCTCGGCCGAGCGCATCGCCGCGGCCGTCCGCAAGACGATGGAGAACTGACATGGCGGATATCACCCCGATCCTGATGCCGAAATGGGGCCTGTCGATGAAAGAGGGCAAGCTGGCCGCCTGGCATGTGGCCGAGGGCGCCGAGATCAGCCCCGGCGACGAGATCATGGATGTCGAGACCGACAAGATCGCCAATGTGGTCGAGGCCGCCGACGGCGGTCTCCTGCGCCGCCGCGTCGGCGTCGAGGGCGAGACCTATCCGGTGCGCGCGCTGCTGGCGGTGATGGCGCCGCCCTCGGTCCCCGAGGATCAGATCGACGCCTATGTCGCCGCCTACCAGACCCCCTCGGCCGGCGGCGACGAGGGCGAGGAAGGCCCCGGCTACCAGTTCGCCGACCTGCCCATGGGCCGCATCCGCTATGCCGAGCGGCCGGGCGAGGGCGTGCCCCTGATCCTGATCCACGGCTTCGGCGGCGACCTGGACAACTGGCTCTTCAACATCGACGCGCTGGCGGAAACCGCGCCCGTCTATGCCCTGGACCTGCCCGGCCACGGCCAGTCGGTGAAATCGGCGCGACCGGCGGGGCTCGACCTGATGGTGTCGACCGTCATCGCCTTCATGGACCACCTGGGCATCGGCCGGGCGCATCTGGCCGGCCATTCCATGGGCGGGCTGGTCGCCGGCACGCTGGCGGCGCGGCATCCCGACCGCGCGGCCTCGGTCACGCTGATCTGTCCGGCCGGCCTGGGCGCCGAGATCAACGCCGGTTACATCGACGGCTTCGTCCAGGCGACCGGGCGGCGCGATCTCAAGCCGGTGCTGGCGCATCTGTTCAACGACCAGTCCCTGGTCAGCCGCGCCATGGTCGAGGACCTGCTGAAATACAAGCGCCTGGACGGCGTGCCGGACTTCCTGGCCGAGCTGTCGGGGAACCTGTTCCGCCAGGGCCGCCAGGCCGAGCAGGTCGCCGGGGCGCTGGCCGCCTCGGGCGTGGCCGCGCAGGTGATCTGGGGCGAGGCCGATGCCGTCATCCCCGCCGCCCATGCCGCCGCGCTGCCCGGCGCCCAGGTCAACGTGATCCCCGATGCGGGCCACATGGTCCAGATGGAGCAATCGGCCGAGGTGAACCGCCTGATCCGCGACTTCATCGCCTGAACCGGCGGCCGCCCCGCATCCGGGGCGGCCCTTTGCAATGGGAGGAAAGACATGAGCAATTCCGTCGAGGGCCGCAGCATCATCGTTACCGGCTCGGGGCGCGGCATCGGCCGCTCGATCGCCGAGGGGCTGGCGCAGGCCGGCGCCCGCGTGGTGATCGCCGACATCGCCGCCGATACCGCCCAGGCCACCGCCGCCGAGATCCGCGCCGCGGGCGGACAGGCCATCGGCCTTGCCGTCGATGTGACCGACCGCGCCAGCACGCGCGAGCTGATCGCCCGCACCGTCGCCGAACATGGCCGGCTGGACGCCATGTTCAACAATGCCGGCATCGCGCAGGTCAAGCCGTTCAACGACATCACCGAAGCGGACTGGCACCGCGTCATGGACGTGAACGCCATGGGCGTGCTGATCGGCATCCAGGAGGCGGCACGGCAGTTCATCGCCCAGGGCGGCGGCGGCAAGATCGTCAACACCGCCTCTATCGCCGGCAAGCAGGGCTACGAGCCGCTGGCGCATTACTCGGCCAGCAAGTTCGCCGTGGTGGCGCTGACCCAGGCCGCCGCCCGCGCCTTCGGCAAGCACGGCATCTGCGTCAACGCCATCTGCCCCGGCGTGGTCGCCACCGACATGTGGAAGCTGATCGACAAGGGCTTCAAGGACGAGGGGCTGACCAGCCGCGACAACGAGGCATTCGAGGGCTTTTCCGCCGACATCCTGCTGGGCCGCCCCTCGCGCCCCGAGGATCTGGCGGGCGTCTCGATCTTCCTCGCCTCGGCCGGGTCGGACTACATGACCGGGCAAAGCCTGGTCGTCGACGGCGGCATGGTGCTGCTATGAGCGCGAAACAGAAACTGGCCGAGATGAACGCCCGCGCCGCCGCGCTCTACAAGGCCGACGGCAAGACCATGTCCGCATTCCGCGGCCTGATGGCCGCCGCGAACCGCGAGGGCAAGCTTGGCCCGGCGATGAAGGAGATGATCGCCCTTGCCGTCGCCATCGGGCGCGGCTGCGAGGATTGCATCATCTTCCACACCGCCGAGGCCAAGTCCCATGGCGCCAGCCGCGACGAGTTCGTCGAGGTTCTGGCCATCGCCATCGAGATGTCCGGCGGGCCGGGCACGGTCTATGCCGCCAAGGCGCTGGCCGCCTATGACGAATTGTGAGGCATCCCCATGAAAGCATTGCGTTTCCACGCCGCCAAGGATCTGCGGATCGAGGATATTCCCGAACCGCCCCGGCCCGGTCCCGGCCAGGTGCTGATCCGAAACCGCTATGTCGGCATCTGCGGCACCGACCTGCATGAATATGCCTCGGGCCCGATCTTCATCCCGACCGAGCCGCATCCCTATTCCGGCGCCCATGGCCCGCAGGTGCTGGGCCACGAGTTCGGCGGCGAGGTCGTGGCGGTGGGCGAGGGCGTGACCAAGGTCGCGCCCGGCGACCGGGTGGCGGTGCAGCCGCTGATCATGCCGCGCGGCGGCGAATATTTTGCCGACCGCGGCTGGCACAACCTTTCGGGCAGCCTGGCGCTGGTCGGGCTGTCCTGGGTCTCGGGCGGCATGGCCGAGATGGCGCTGCTCAACGACTACAATGTCGAGAAGATCCCCGACGGCATGACCGACGAAGAGGCCGCGCTGGTCGAGCCGACCGCCGTCTGCGTCTATGCCTGCGACCGCGGCCGGATCACGGCGGGGAACTCGGTGCTGGTCACGGGCGCCGGCCCCATCGGCATCCTGGCGCTGCTGACCGCGCGGGCCTTCGGCGCGACGCGGCTGTTCGTGTCGGATGTGAACGACACGCGGCTGGCGCTCGCCGCCGAGGTGGTGCCCGGCGTCGTCGCCATCAACCCGGCGCGCGAGGATGTGGGCGAGCGGGTGCGCGCCGGCACGCAGGACGGCATCGGCTGCGACGTGGCGCTGGAATGCGTCGGCAACGACCGCGCGCTGCAATCCTGCCTCGACGCGGTGCGCAAGCAGGGGGTGATCGTGCAGACCGGGCTGCATCCCGGCAAGGGCAGCGTGGATTTCTTCCAGCTGACCTTCAAGGATGCCGAGATCCGCGGCTCGTGGTGCTATCCGACCCATGGCTGGCCGCGCACCATCGAGCTGATCGCCTCGGGCGCCATCCCGGCCAAGCGGGTTGTGACCCGGCGCATCGCGCTGGACCAGGCCGTGGCCCAGGGGTTCGAGGCGCTCCTGGACCCCGCCGGCACCCAGCTGAAGATCCTGATCGACCTGTCGCACTGAGTCCTGCCGCCTCGACAAAGTTTTCCACCCGGCGCGGCCAAGCCGTGCTATCGTCGCGCCGGGCTTTGGGAGGAGCCGATGGGAGGTATGCAGGACACGGGGACGCATGTCCTTGAAATCTTTCGCGCGGCCGAAGGGCAATCCTCGCGCCGCGACGCGGATGTTCTGGCGTCCTGGCGGCGCTGCGTGAACGAACACCGGCTTGACCCGACCCGGCACCTGGGACCGCGCATCGTCACCCAGGGCGAGTTGCGCCAGCACCGCCAGGAATCCGAGGAACTGCTGCGCACGGCCCGGCACGGGATGGAGGATCTGTATCGCCGGGTCAACTCGATGGGCTATGTGCTGCTGCTGGCCAATGCGCGCGGCGTGACCGTGGACGCCATCGGCGACGCGCAGCTGGACCGCGAATTGCGCCATGCCGGGCTGATCACCGGCTCGGAATGGCACGAGCGCGACGTCGGCACCAACGGCGTCGGCGCCTGCCTGGCCTCGGGCCGGGCGATCACCGTGCATCGCAGCGATCATTTCGACGTGACGCTGACGCCGCTGTCCTGCACGGCGGTCCCGATCCACGACACCCAGGGCAACCTGATGGGCGTGCTGGACCTGTCGCACCTGCACGCGCCCCAGGACAAGATCAGCCAGGCGCTGACGCTGGAGGTGATGAAATCCTGCGCCCGCCGCATCGAGATGGCGAACCTGGTCTGCAACCACCGCTCGGACTGGATCCTGCGGCTGCATCCCTCGCCCGAATTCCTGGACGTGGACCCGATGGCGGCGGTGGCGGTCGGCGCGGACGGCCGCATCACCGGCATGACCCATAACGCGCATGAGCTGGTGAACCGGGATCTGATCGGCCGCCCCTTCAGCGAGGTCTTCGCCCATGAATTCGAGGATCTGCCGGTGCTGTCCGCGGCCCTGGCCCCGGTCGAGGGCGTGCTGGAGATGCAGTCGGGCGGCATCCTCTTCGCCCGCGCCGTGCCGCCCACCGCGCAGCCGCGCAGCCCCGCCGGCGCGGCCGCCCTGCCCGCGCCGCTGCTTGCCATTCACGGCGGCGACCCCGCCATGCAGCGCCTGGCCGAGCGCGCCGCCAAGGTGGTGGACCGCAAGATCAGCGTGATCCTGCGTGGCGAGACCGGGACCGGCAAGGAATTCATCGCCCGCGCGATGCACCAGTCCTCGCGCCGGCGCGGCCCCTTCGTGGCCATCAACTGCGCCGCCCTGCCCGAGGCGCTGATCGAATCCGAATTGTTCGGCTATGTCCCGAACGCCTTCACCGGCGCCCATGCGCGCGGCAAGAAGGGCCTGATCCACCAGGCGAACGGCGGCACGCTTTTCCTGGACGAGATCGGCGACATGTCCCTGCCCCTGCAGGGCCGGCTGCTGCGCGTGCTGGCCGAGCACGAGGTGCTGCCCGTCGGCGGAACCCGCGTCGAGCCGGTGGACATCCGCGTCATCTCGGCCTCGCATCGCGACCTGGCGGCGCAGGTGGCCGAGGGCAGCTTCCGCCAGGATCTCTTCTATCGCCTGAACGGGCTGGTGCTGGACGTGCCCCCGGTGCGCGCCCGCGCCGACCTGGAATGGCTGATCGACCGCATCGCCGCCGCGACCGAGGAAAGGATCGGCTTCACACCCCCCGCCAGGCAGCGGCTGCTGGCCCATGACTGGCCGGGCAACGTGCGGGAAATCATCAACGTCTGCGAACTCTGCGCAGCCCTGTGCGAAGGCCGCCCGGTCCAGCCGGACGACCTGCCCGCCCATATCGCCGCCGCCGCGGGGCAGCCGGACCGGCAATCGGAACATGAGCTGCTGGAATGCCTCAGGCAATGCCGCGGCAACCTGTCGGCGGCGGCGCGGCTGGCCGGGGTCGATCGCTCGACCTTCTACCGCAGGCTGCACCGCGCCGGCCTGATGGACCGCCGGCAAGGCTAGGCGGCGACGGCGGTGGCGGCGGAAAGACCCGCCACCCGGCCTATTTGTAGAAGCCTTCGCGCAGGGTGATGCCGTGTTCCAGCCAGGCCTTCATCGCGCAAAGCATCCCGGTCCAGCCCTCGCAATTGCCCAGGCAGCCCTTCAGCCCGGCCTCGGTCTCGGGCCAGCCGTATTCGCTGATCCGCACCAGCGTGCGCCCGTCCTCCAGCGGGTGAAAGGTCATGGTCACGGTGGTCCAGACGCGCGGCTCGCCCTCGGCCTCCCATTGCAGGACGATGCGCTCGTCGGGCACCACCTCCTGCACCAGCACCGGAAAGGCGCCGGGGAAATCGTGGAAGTCCCAGCTTACCTCGGCCCCGGCCTCCAGCCGCCCTTTGGCGCCGCCGGTGGTGAAGAATTTCGACAGGCTGTCGGGGTTAACCACGGCCTCGAACACCTCGCCGACCGGCCTGGCGATCCGGCCGCTGACGGTGAATTTCAGTTCCATGCGACGATCCTCCTTGTTCTGCCCTCCTTGCCCTGCATCCCATAATGTTATAGAAACGTAACATGTCAACCGAAGATCAGGACGACGCGCTGTTCAAGGCGCTGGGGCACCGGGTGCGGCGGCAATTGCTCGACCGGCTCAAGGCGGGCCCCCAAACCACCGGCGGGCTGTGCGAGGCGCTGCCGCAACTGGACCGCTGCACGGTCATGCTGCACCTGCGGGTGCTGGAGGCGGCCGGGCTGGTGGTGGTCGAGCGCCGCGGCCGCGAAAGGTGGAACCACCTCGACGCGCTGCCGATCCAGGCGCTGCAGGACCGCTGGATCGGCCCCTATGCCGCCCATGCCGCCGCCATGCTGGCCGGGCTGAAACGGGCGGCGGAAGACGGGCAGCCGCAGGACCGCGACAAGGCCCTGCCGAACTAGGCGCGCACCCTCAGACCTCTTCCAGCCCGTCCAGCAGGCCGGGGGACATCTCTTCCCAGAAGGCGGCGATGCGGATGGCGTTCAGCGGCGACATCCAGCCGTGCTTTTCGAAATCCTCGCGCATGCGCGCATCGGACAGCTGCGCCAGGAACAGCCGCTTGTCGGCATCGCGCTGGGTGGGCGTGCGGGCCTTGACCGCGTCCAGGATGCGGCGCAGCCGCTCGGCCCGCGGGTTGGGGGCCGCCTCCCCTGCCCGCTCGGCCGCCGCGCCGAAATTCCCCTCCAGCGCCGCGGTCAGGTAGCCGAGCTTGCTTTTGACGTTCTTGCGCGTCTCGACATAATCCAGCTTTTCCAGCACCTGCTCTTCGCCATGCGCCGAAAGCCATTGCCGCGCCAGCCGGTCGCTGACCCCCAGGCCGCGCAGCCGGGCATAGACCGCGCCGTGCCGCATCCCCTCGCCGTCGTCCATGTCCAGGATCGCCAGCTGCGGATTTTCCTTGATGCGAAAGCGGATCTCCGTCACCACCCTGCCCTGCTTGCGCGTCTCGGGCGTGACCAGGATGTTGCTGGTGCGGTTCACCTCGTCCACGGCGGGCTTGATGACCTTGGCGTTCAGGTGCTTGAAGGTCTCGTAATAGGCCGAGCCCTCGACCCCCATCAGCCGCCGGAACAGGTCCAAGGGCCACCAGCCGGTCGAGCCGGTCCTGACGAAGCGATAGCAGTTCTCGTAAAGCGCCAGCGCGTGCCCGCTGGTGAAGCGGCGCTGGATGTTCAGGTTGATCAGCGCAAAGACCTTGGGATCGTGCAGCTTTTCCGCCAGGGCCGGGGAATAGGCGTATTCGCAGATCCCGCCCTTCAGCTTGGCATAGCTGAGCAGGCTGCTGACCCCCCATTCCTGCTGGCCCTTTTCGTCCAGCATGTCCCATTCGGCGACCGTCTCGGCCAGGCCGCGCAGCGACTGCTTCAGCGTGTCCATGTCGTTGCTGTTGTAGCCGATCATCAGGCACAGCGTGCGCGCGTCGATCTGGTGGCGCGCGCGGCTGATCAGCGTGTCATAGGCGTTGAGCAGCAGCACGTTCGACAGCTTGCGCTGCAGCAGCGTCAGCTTGCCCGAGACATGGATCGCCGCCACGTGCTTCTTGACCGCCCCCCGGCGCAGCGCGCCCGAAAGCTGGTCGCGAGGAATATCCCCCATCGCCCTGCCCTTCTTGTCGTTGCGCCGATTATGCCCGATCAGGTACCTCGCGACAACCGCCATCCGGGTTCCCATGATCCGGGAAATCCCATCCCGCAGATGGGTGCCTTTGCCGCGCCCGGCCCGGAAAGGCACCCGTTTACGGGGCGCAGGAGTCACGCTCCGGGGCGAAAAAGGGCCGAAAACCGCACCTTCGGGCCGATACCGCAGGCGGAAACCCCCATTCCCGCGAATCGGTGCCCCACCCCCCGGAATCGGGCACCCTTCGTCCCGCAAACAGGTGCCTATGAACCTGTAAACGGGTGCCGGAACGGGTCTATCTTCATGAAATTGCGCCGGTTTCTTTCCCCTAAAGATTCTAAAGACCTGAAAGGAATCCAAACTTTACGCTGCTGCTTTTCCTGATTTTGGGGGAATTTCGTTGCGAAACCTCGCAGAACGATTCACTTGCGCAGAAGGATGTGTAATAGTTTCGCCAAAACATCCAACGAAGCAGCACATCGCAGAGGTAGCGGCATGTCTTCAGGCAAAGACCCCCTTCCCCCCTATTTCAACATCAGCCCGGCCAGGGCGGCCGAGCGTCTGTCGGAGCCTATCGACACCGCCCGATTCGCGAAAGCCGCCGCCTTCGCCGCCAAGGGCCGCCAAGATCTGGCCGAGCGCGGCTATGCCCCCGACGGTCGCAAGCGCCTGCGCCGCTTTTCCACCTGGGAGGTCTGCCGCTACCTGATCCCGGTGGCCCCGGCGCATTTCCGCCGCGTGCTGCTCAAGAACCCCGACCTGCCGCAGGGCCAGGGCGAGGGCAATTCGAAATGGTTCAGCCTCGACGACGTGCTGCGCCTGCGCGACCATTTCGCGACCGAGGGCGCGGCCGGCCGGGAATACCGCCCTTGGCGCCCCGAGGGCCTGCCGGCCAAGACCATCGCCGTGGCCAATTTCAAGGGCGGCGTCGGCAAGACCTCGACCGCCGCGCATCTGGCCATGTCGGCGGCGCTCGACGGCTACAAGGTGCTGGTGATCGACCTGGACAGCCAGGGCAGCATGACCTCGATCATGGGCGGCAAGGTGGCCGACGAATGGTCCACCGCCTTCCCCCTGCTGGCCAAGGACTACGCCCTGGCGCTCCAGGACGAGAACCGGGTGCGCGAGGCGGCGGGCCAAAGCCCCCTGCCCTTCGACGAGACCCTGACCGAGGCGCTGACCCTCTCGGCCCCGGACCTGATCCAGAAGACGCATTGGCCCAACATCGACCTGCTCGGCGCGCAGCTGAACCTCTACTGGGCCGAGTTCCAGGTGCCGGTCTGGCGCATGGGCCTGCGCGGCTGGCCGCTGTGGGATGCGCTTGGCAATGCGCTGGCCAACGACGGCATCCTGGACAGCTATGACATCATCATCCTCGATACCCCGCCGGCGCTTGGCTACCTGACCATCAACGCGCTGGCGGCGGCCGACATCCTGCTGGTGCCGCTGGGCGCCTCGTTCCTGGAATTCGATTCGACCGGGCGCTTCTTCGACATGCTCTATTCGACCTTCGCCAGCGTCGAGGAAGGCGAGAACGCCGCCCGCCGTCGCGACGGCCTGCCCGAGATGCGCTTTGAATGGGACGCGGTGCGGGCCATCATCACCCGCTTCGACGCGGCGCAGCAGACTGACCTCGCGAACGTCATCCAGGCCTATTTCGGCGATTTCATGACCACCTATCGCCAGGAGCTGACCGCCATGGTCGGCCAGGCCGGCGAACAGGTGAACGGCATCTACGAGGCCGATTACCGCGAGTTCAACCGCGAGACCTATGTCCGCGGCCGCGAGACATTCGACCGCACCTGGGCCGAGGTGAAGGAGTTGATCCTGGGCACCTGGTGGCGCGATCTTCAGATGCAGAAGGCCGAAGAGGCCGCACAGGCGAAGGAGCAGGCGCATGGCTAAGCGCAGAAGGCTGGAAACCCCCAGCAGCGCCGATCTGGACCGGATCGAGGCGCAGTTTCGCAGCGAAACCTTCGAGCGTCCCGCCCTGGGCCGCGGCATCGCCCCCCCCATCGCCCAGGTCGCCGCCGACAGCGCCGCCCTGTCCAGCGCCGAAAGCGTGGAGGGCCGCGCCGCCCGCGCCAGGGCCGATGCCGATGCCGCGCGGCTGCATGACGCGCAAGAGCGGGGGCTGCTGATCGTCGAGCTGCCGATCGAGCAGATCGACGAGGGCGCGATGATCCGCGACCGCATGGTGATGAGCGAAGAGGACATGCAGGAACTGCGCCTGTCCATCGCCGCGCATGGGCTGCGTCTGCCGATCGAGGTCTTCGAGATCGACAGGCCCGAAGGGCAGGGGCCGCGCTACGGGCTGCTGTCCGGCTATCGCCGGCTGCATGCGGTGCGGGCGCTTCACGAGCTGACCCAGGCCGAGAAGCACGCCACGATCCGCGCCCTGATCCGCCCCCGCACCGAGACCGACGAGGCCTTCGTCGCCATGGTCGAGGAGAACGAGGTCCGCGAGGAACTGAGCCATTTCGAACGCGGCCGCATCGCCGTGATCGCCGCGAACCAGGGCGCCTTCGCCAATACCGAGGATGCGGTGAACAAGCTCTTCGCCACCGGGTCCAAGGCCAAGCGCTCCAAGGTGCGCTCGTTCGCGCTGATCTTCGAGGAACTGGGCGACATGCTGCGCTTTCCCGAGGCGCTGACCGAAAGGCGCGGCCTGCGCCTGGCGACTGCCTTGCGCAACGGTGCCGAAGCCCGGCTGCGGCAGTCCCTGTCCGTGCGCATTCCGGGCGACGCCGACGAGGAATGGGCCCTGATCGAGCCGGTGCTGCAATCGCTGGAGAGCAATCGCAGCGAGCTGGGCCGGGCCGGCCGCCCGCGTTCCAACGCCCCGCGGCAAGGCTGGAGCGACGCCATGACCCGGCGGACCCAGGGCGGCGTCGAAATCCGCTGGGGCAGGGACGGCAAGGCGCATATCCTGAGGCTGGAGGGCGACCAGCTGGACGACGACCTGATGGAGCGCCTGGTCCGCGAGATCCAGGCGCTGCTGGACGGGTAGCGGTTTCGCAGCGAAACCCCGAGGATGAGCCCAAATGTCGGGACCGTCAGGGCGCGATGACGGCCCGACCTTATTGCCAAACCCTGCCGATAGAGGTAGCAATAAGGGAAGGCCGGTCCTGGCTGTGGCTCGACTCCAAGCGGCCCGGTCGCGGGCGGATGGGCCGGCGAGTTCCAGGCTGTCCAAGGCGGTATCCGGCTTGGCGCGGCAGGTGCCCTGGAGCAGGGCAGGGGGCATCGCTTGGCGGGAAATGGGTGGGATGGCCCCCTCTGCTGTTATCCGCAAAATCTCGATCATATGCGGATCATTCTGATAACTGGCTGATTTCATTGTGGCCGAGATGGGCGCGCGCTGATTGCCTGAGTGCCTCCAGACGGCCGGAAACGCGCAATGGCGGGTGCCTTTGGGCCGCGGAAAGGGCAGGGGGCGGGGGGCGGCAGATCGGGGGCGGAGAAGTCTTGATGGCGCCGATGCGGGATGGGCCTGCGGAAGCTGGTCGGGCGGAACCGGCGAGCCGGCGATCCCCGGCCTATCGCCCTAGCCGCGGCGTGGAGTTCGATGAATGGCTGCGGGTTGAGTAACCGGAAGGCTGCACTTTCTGCCCGAACATTGGACCGTCGGGACGGTCGGCAATCCCCGGCCTTGGCGCTGTGCCTGCCGCGTGGAGTTCGGCGAATGGCTGCGGGCAGCGTGACCCGAAAGGCAGCGCTTCCTTCCCGGATATTGGATCGCCGGCACGTCCGGCAATCCTGGCCCTGTCGCCGTGCCTGTCGCATGGGGTGCGGGGGATGGCTGCGGGCAGAATGATCGGAAGGCTGTACTTCCGCCCGGACATTGGACCGCCGGGACGGCCGAGGCCGTGGACAAGCCGAGGCCGCGAGGTTGCGCGACGCGGCCCATGGCGGCCCGGCTGGTGCGATGGGCGCATCGCGATGCGCCCATGGCCGCGTCAGAGCCGCTCGGGCCGCGGGTCGGCCGTGAAGCCCTCGGCATTGGGCATGCGCACCTGCGGCAGGGTTTCGCGGTCCAGCACCGCCGTTTCGTCCAGGATCCCGGCGCGGCCCAGGATATAGGCGCTGATCGCATAGACCTGGTCCGGTGTCAGCGAGCCCGGCGCATCCATCGGCATCGCCCGGTGGATGTAGTCGTAGAGCGTGCTGGCATGGGCCAGGTAGCTCTCGACCGTCTTGAGGGGCTTGTCGCCGGCCAGCGTGTCGCGGCCGCCGATCAGCGCCGGCCCGCCGGTCTCGGGGATGCCCTCCAGGTTCTCGCCGTGGCAGGCCACGCAACGCTCGTCGTAAAGCGCCTTGCCCTCGGCATAGCTGCCCCGGCCGTCGGGAAGGCCCTGGCCGTCGGGCGTCGCATCGATGTCGATCGCGGCGATCTCTTCCGCCGTCGCGGGCCGGCCGATGCCGAAATCCGCATCGAGCCCCGGTGTCCCGGCTGCCTCGTCCGCGACCACGGGCGAGGGCGGCGTGGGCTCGCCGCTGTCGGGCAGTTCGGCCGGAAGCGGCGCGACGCTGCGGGGCGCGGCGGCGTCCTGCGCCAGGCCGGCCAGCGGGAACAGCGCCATGGCCAGCGCAAGGGCGCTGCCGAGCGGAGATTGCCTAGGCGTGAACATTGGACACCTCGCCATTCTGCGCAATGCGCCAGCTTTGGATCGCATTCAGGTGATAGACCGACCTGGTGCCCCGCGCCTGGACCAGCTCGGCCAGGGTCGGCTGGCGATAGCCGGTCTCGTCGGTGCAGCGGCTTTGCAGCGCCGTCTCGGTCCCGTCCCAGACCCAGGGCAGGCGGAAGCGGGTGTGGCACTTGTCCAGCACCGGCTCTTGCAGGGCGGCCTTGGCCCAGGTCTTGCCGCCGTCGGCCGAGACCTCGACCTCGGCGATCCGGCCGCGGCCCGACCAGGCCAGGCCGGTGATCTCGTAAAAGCCCGGACGCGGCAGCTGCATCGCGCCCGAGGGAAAGGTGATGACCGATTTCGCATCCATGGTCAGGGTGAACTGCCGGGCGGTGCCGTCGGGCAGCAGGTCGGTGTATTTCAGCGTCTCCTCGCGCGTCATGAAGGGCTTGTCGCCGACCTCGAGCCGGCGCAGCCACTTGATCTGGGTGTTGCCCTCGTAGCCGGGCAGCAGCAGGCGCAGCGGATAGCCCTGCTCGGGGCGCAGCGCCTCGCCGTTCTGCGCATAGGCCAGGATGGCGTCGTCCATCGCCTTGTCGATGGGGATCGAGCGGGTCATGACCGCCGCATCCGCGCCCTCGGCCAGGATCCAGGCGGCGCCGTCCTGCACGCCCGCCTCGGCCAGCACGGTCGAAAGCCGCACCCCGGTCCATTCCGAGGTCGAGGTCAGCCCATGCGTGCCCTGCACGGTCCTGAGCGTGGGCTTTTCCCATTCCGTCAGCCCGTTTCCGGAACATTCGATGAACATGATCCGGCTGGCCGAGGGCATCCGCTTCAGGTCGTCCATGGTCAGGCGCAGCGGCTTGTCCACCATGCCGTGCAGGATCAGGGCGTGGCGCTGGGGGTCGATATTGGGGATGCCGCCGTGGTGGCGTTCGAAATGCAGGCCCGAGGGGGTGATGATCCCCTGGCCCGAGGCCAGCGGGGTCATCGACCAGCTGGAATCCAGGCTGGCGGTCGGATAGCGCCAGCGGATCTCGTTCTCGAATTGCGACCGCGAGCCGTAGCCGCCGTCGTCCAGGATCACCCGGCCCTGTTCCCTGGTCGGGTCGGGCTGCACCGGATATTCGATGGCGCCGGGCGGGGCTTCGGCGCGGGCGGGACGGGCGACCAGCGCGCCGCCCAGAAGCGCGCCGCCCAGCAGCATCCCGCGCCGGCTGAGGCCGGGAAACATCCCCTGCCGGCAAGCGCAATCCTCGGCTGGCCGGGGATGCAGGATGCGGTTCTCGAGGGCCACGAGCGCCTGGGCCATGCGCCTTTCGGCCGGGCCATAGCGTTCGGATGAGAATGGCAGATCTGGCATTGCGTTTCCTCCCTGTGGTTTCGCATTCGCTGGATTGATGCCGTGGCGCCGCGTCCTGTTCGTCGCGCCGGGTCCGATGATAGCATCAAATCGCCCGCCGCGCGTCCTTTGGCGGCGACTCGCCTTGTGATTGCAAACGGGCGCCGGGCTTCGCCGATAATTCGGCCCCGCGCCGGGTTATTTGCAAAAACCACGAATGCAGCAGGAAGGGGTTTGCATTATCGGAAAGGTCATCCGGGCTGGCCTAATAATATACCCGCCCGGACGATTATGACTTTGGGGGAAATCCAAAACGTGTTATGCATGCAAGATATTGGTTAAACATTACGTGCGGAGTGGGATGATGGCATCAACCAACATCCAGGGACGTTCTGTTGATTCCGTATCCAGCGAGAATGCGACGATCAGCCTTGGCGGCGGTCAAGACGGCTCGCAAGGCTTCTTTCTTCTGGATCATAATCTTGGAACGGTAAAGGCTGTTTTGTTCCTGGTCAGGGACCAGCCGTTCAAATTGCAGATCAATTCCTCGGGGCCGCGTGGTTTCATGGCTTGGCTGGAAATGGCCGACAATGAAGGCCAGGGCACCGAAATCACCAGCAGGATCGTCAATATCGCGCATAATTTCGATCCTTCCAGGCTGGATGTCGCCGGGAATGTCCTTTTGGATCGCTGGAACGACAGCGATCGGGCGCTGGTCCCGGTTTCCAGGGACAAGGTCCGTTTCAATGATCGCGTCAGTCCCGATTTGCGCAAGATCCTGACCTTGAAAATAGCGCCGCTGACGGATTTCGAGGCCGGGGGTATCCGGTGGAGTTCCGACCGGCCCCGCTGCGACGCGCAGCGCTTTGGCGAGCTTGCCGCGCTGATGGCGACCTATGCGCCGGGAAAGATCCTGGAGGATTTTGCGCCCGAGAAACTGCCCGACATCTTGGCGGCGCTTCGCGAGCTGAAAAGCACCGACGACATCGGCTCGGTGCCGGCCACGTTCACCAGTTCCGGCCGGGCGGTCGAGCAGATCTCACAGCGGGAGGTGGATGAAACCTCGGATCTGTTCGGGGTTTCGTCCGATTTCTCGCAACCGGGACGGCCGCAGGCGGCGCCGCCTGCGGGAAACGGGTCCGGCCCGCCGCCGCCGGAGCCTGCGCTTGCCATCACCCCCGCCCCGGCCGGAACCGGGCTTGATCCCGGTTTTGGCTATCTTGCCCATGGTCCGGCCCTGCCGGGAACCGCCATGCCCATACCGATCAAGCCTTTGAAGGATTTGAACGCCTTTGCTGAAAAGCTCGATCTGAAGATCGTGACATTGGGATCGGCGGAAGCCCTGGCAGAGGCGCGCAGGAAATTCGCATCGGGTTAGGGTGATTACGAACCATTAGCCGAGGTGTTTCATGATTAGCTTCATCCTCAGGTCACGCGACGGAACGTCGCGAACGGATGCCGCTGCCGACAAGGCAAGCCTTGCGGATTTGCGCAAGCTTTTCGTCTCGACCGACGAAATGGACGAGTTCGACCAATTTCGCACCGGCCAAAGCGCCGATGCCCTGGCGCTGGTGCCGCAGGACCGCGAGGCCGCGACGCCCATCGCCGACAATATGGTGGTCGAGATCGTTCCCATTCGCCGGCAGATCAAGTTCAAGGACCGCAGGGGCAAGGAACACAAGGTCTATGTCCGCGCCGATGAAACCCTGGCGCAATTCAGGACGCAGAATGCCGCGCTGGTCGATAAGGACGATGTTTTCCGAATCTCCGGGACGGATGTGGACAAGGCGGCCGAGGCCACGGCCTATCTGCGGCGCGTTGACGAGCTTTCCGTCAAGCGCGAGGCCGAGCCGGCGGTTCCCAAGAAGTTCAAGCTTCTTTACCTGGAGGACGGCGAAAAGCCGCGCCAGGTCGACTGGCCCGATGGCGGCGAGAACAAGACGCTTGGCCAATTGCGCGATTTCCTGAAAGGCTGCGACGGCATTCCCGCGGGCCGCCCGTTCCTTGATTCCTCCGGCAAGCCGATCGCCGAGGATATGGAGCCCTACGAGATCGTCGGGCGGCTGGGAAAGCCCGACGAAAAGCTGGGGCTGCTGCGGTTTCGATTCGAAAGCCCGCGCAAGCGCGGCGCCGCCACGCCTGCAGGCGGCTCCTCGGGGTCGACCCCGCCAAAGCCGAAAAGCGAAACCGGCGGCGGCGCCCAGCCAGGGCTGATCCAGACCGAGGACATGCTGCAACAAGTCCTGGGCCGGCCCACTGCCCCGACCGGCGCGCCGCAGGACGTTTTCGACAATATGGATGGCGGCGAGCGGCAAATCATCCTGAATGCCCTGCGCCATCTTCACGGCCTGCGTTTCGTGCCGATGCCGGATGGCAGTTTCGACCTGGACCGGCCGCCGCGCCCGGCCCTGGACGACGAGGAGGCGGCGGTTTTCCTGACTGTCGCGCGGCCGATCCGCTCGACCCGGTTTTCGGCTTCGGCGACGCAAAGCCGGACGCTGGACGCCATTGCCTCTTCGCTGTCCTGGAATGCCGGTAGCGATTTCGGCGTCGAGGGCAAGGCCGCGAGCCTTTCGATCAAGAGCGATTATTCCGAAACCAAGACGAGCGATCACAAGGAAGCCAGCGCGGCGCTGCATATGCGGATCGAATATCTGGTGGCCAGAGCCGAGATCGTGATCGATCCGCGCAATGCGATCCTGTGCAAGCCGCTTTATGACGAGGTGAACGCATTGGCCAATGCCATGCCGGAAACGCCCGAGGAAAGGGCAGGGGCGCTTGCCGCCATCCTGGACAGCTATGGGACGCATTTTCCGCTGCGCACGATCATCGGCGGCAAGCTTATCTATCGCCAGGACCGCGAGGCGAAAGCGGGCGAGGACGTGCAGACCCTGGTGCGCGCCTTTTCCACCGAGGTGCAGGGTTCCTACAAGGCGGTGACGGCCAGCGCCCATGGCGGTTTCAAATCGGAAACCTCGTCGAAATCGGTTTCGGAGGAAGCCTTTCAGAATATCGAAGTCACCAGCGCCGGTGGCAATCCGGCCCTGGCGCTTGATCCCTATGGATGGGCGACGACGCTGAGCCATGCGGGATGGTGGAGCGTCATTTCTTTCGCCGATGTGGTGCCGCTGCTTTTCCTGCTGCCCGAGGCGCTGAAAAAGCCGATCATCGGCATTTTCCTGGAAGGCAAGATCGAGGGAAAGCTGCGCTCGCCGATAAACTGGCAGAAATACCGCACGCAGCTGCTTCACCATATCGCGACGATGGATCCCGATTCGGAAGAGCTGAGGATCGCGGACCCTGCCGCAGCCGGGCATCCCCAGGAAAAACCGGCGGAAACCAGGAAAGAAGAGCCGGCCGAGGAACAGGGCGACGATCTTACCATCGGCTCGTGACCGGCCGCCATCCCGTTCATTCATATCGACGTGGTTGATTAGGAAGGGAGCAAGATCATGGATATAGAAAAATTCAGCCTGCGGAATGGCGGCGGTTTCGTCGCCAAGCTTCATGTGGTTGCGGCGCCGCCCGACGGCGGCAGCAGCCAGACCTATGAGGAGAACAGCGATATTCCCCTGGGCCAGGAAAAGACCGTGGACCTGGGATCGCTCAAGATCCCCGAGGGCTCGCGGGTGAAGCTCAAGGCTTTCGTCGTCTGGGGCAATGACAACGTGGCCGAGCAGGCTTTCATCTATCGCAAGGGGACGAACAAGACGGCCAGGTATTCCATTACCGGGACGACGCTTGACAACCAGCTTGGCCTGATCGGCGTGCAATGATCATGCGCCGGCGGAAAACGGCGCCGGGCGGCCCGGTTTCCGCCGGCGTGCCATCCGTGCGTTTGCACGACTATTCTTATCGTGGAGGATGTGGCAATGCCATGGAGTCATCAAGCCAATCTGGACATGCAGGAAATCAAGCGTCTGACCGACGCCGATGATTCGGAAATGGAGCAGCTCATGGCCAGCATGGGGCAATGGGCGCGGGCCAATCTGAACGGCCGCCATTTCATTCCCTTCGGCCGGTTCCGGGATCACGGCGTTTCATTCGTCGTGGAGAATGGCGAAATCATGAGCGCGCAATATGGCGACACGCTGTAGCGGGGTCGTGGATCCCTAGGCGCGTTTCGCATTCGGGCCCCGTCGGGGCTGGGACCGGGCCGCCGGCCATTGCGGCGGCCCGGTCGTTTCGCGCGGCCGTTCAGGTCCGCGAGTCGTCTTCACCGGATTGCGGGTTTTCGCTTTCCAGCACCGAGCGGGTGATGCGCCAGCCGTTCAGGTGATGCGCGCGCAGCACCTCGCGCAGCAGCGGCCCCTGGCGCTGCTTGAGCGCGTCCAGGATCTGCTCGTGTTCATAGACGGCGCGGGCCCAGCGTTCGGGAACCCGGTTGCCGGCATAGCGGAACCGGCGGATCCGGCTGCTTTCGCCATGATAGATGCGGGTCAGGTTGGGATTGCCGGCGCAATCGACGATCTTCTGGTGGATCGTCTGGTTGATGTGGAAATACTGCATCAGCTCGCCCGCGCGGTAATTGGCGACCATGTCCAGGTGCAGCCGTTCGATCTCGGCGATCTGGGCCGGGGTGGCGCGTTCGCAGGCGCGTTCGGCGCCGACGCTTTCCAGGCCGATCAGCACCTCGATCGCCAGCTCGACGTCCTCATGCGAGATCTTGATGACCGTGGCGCCGCGGTTCGGCTCGATCATGACCAGCCCCTCGCTTTCGAGGATCTTGAACGCCTCGCGCAGCGGGGTGCGGGACACGCCGAGCTGTTCGGTCAGCACGCGTTCGTTGATGCGCTGGCCGTGGGGAAGCGCCCCCGAAACGATCAGGTCGCGAATGTGGCTGGCGACGAATGCCGAGCGTTGCCCCCGTGGCCATTCGGTCTGGCTGTCCAAGAGATCCTCCCCATGTTGCATGCAATATAGGGGGAAATCCCGCCGTTGTGAAGATTTCTGTTGACTCCGCACATGGATTGCACGCAAATCAGCCAAGATTGGCGGAGGATACGGCAAATCCAAGGGATTGAAGCGGGTGCGAGGCCCGGCATGCTGCGGTATTGCATGCAATGCTGTGGCGGATCTCGTGCCCCGTGCGCCCGGAATGCAATTCCGGGGGCGGTCCCTGCTTGCCGTCCGGCCTCCGCAAGGCAAACAGGACCAGGCGCGGCATGAACTATCATCTTCACTTTCGGACGGACCGGCAGCCGGTCGAGACCTGCGTGATCGGCACCGGCGGTTTCGGCCGCAGCTTTCTGGCCCAGGGCCTGCGCGTCCCGATGATGAACGTGCGCGTCGGCGTCGATACCAGCGCGCAGCGCGTGGCCGAGGCGATGCGGGCCGTGGGTATCCCGGCCGGGAAGATCCGCATCTGCGCCTCGGCCGAGGAGGCGGGCGCCGCCTGGCAGGCCGGCGACTATATCGCCGCCGAGGACGTGGCGCATCTGCTGGACCTGCCGCTGGAGGTCTTTGTCGAGGCGACCGGCCACCCCGAGGCGGGCGCGCGCCATGCCCGGCTGGCCATCGAGGCGGGCCGCCATGTCGCCCTGGTGTCGAAAGAGGTCGACAGCGTCGTCGGCCCCGGCCTGGCGGCGCTGGCCGAGCGCAAGGGCTGCGTGGTCACGCCGGTGGACGGCGACCAGCCCAGCCTGCTGATCGACCTGATCACATGGGCCGAGACGTTGGGCTTCGAGATCGTCGCGGCCGGCAAGTCGAGCGAATACGATTTCGTCTACGATGCCGCCGCCGGGACGCTGGCCAGCAACGGCCGCACCGTCGAGGCGCCGGAGTTCGGCCGCTGGAGCGAGCTCGGCCTGCGCGACGTGGCCGAGGTGGTGGCCGGCCGCGCCGCCGCCGCCGCGATGCTGCCGCAGCGCGCGGTGCCCGACCTGTGCGAGCTGTCGGTCGTGGCCAACGCCACCGGCTACGGCGTCGATGCGCCGGCACTCCACGCCCCCATCGCCCGGATCACCGAGGTGCCCAGCATCCTGTGCGAGCGGGCGAAGGGCGGGGTGATGGGCGCGACCGGAAAGCTGGACGTGTTCCATTGCCTGCGCGCGCCCGGCGAGGTCAGCTTTGCAGGCGGCGTCTTCGTCATCCTGCGCTGCAACGACGCCGAAACCTGGGACATGCTGAAGGAAAAGGGCCATGTCGTGGCGCGCACCGGCGACGTGGCGATGATCTTCAACCCGCGCCACCTGCTGGGCCTGGAAGCCGCCACTAGCATCCTGGAGGCGGGGCTGATCGGCCGCGGCACCGGCGGGGTCGAGCCCGCGCATCACGTCGACCTGGTGGCTTTCGCCAACCGCGACCTGGCGGCGGGCGAGGTGCTGGCCATGGGCGGCCACCATCATTCCATCGACGGGGTGGATGCGCATCTGATACCCGCATCCGCGCTGAGCGACGAAAGCCCCGCGCCCTTCTATCTGGCTTCGAACCAGCGGCTGCGCCGGCCGGTTGCCGCGGGCAGCTATATCCGCATGGGCGATCTGGACCATCGGACGAATTCCGAGCTGATGGCGCTGCGCGCCATCCAGGACGGCCATTTCCATCGACGCTGAGCGCGTCTGAAAAAGTTCAAGGAGGAGAGAAAGCCATGACCATCACCACCCGCCGCAGCCTGCTGAAAGGCGCGGGCGTCGTCGCCGCCGGCGCCGCCCTGTCGTTTCCCATGCCCTGGACCGCGCGCGCGGCCTCGTCGGTGAAGCTGCGCTTCGGCCACCCCCATCCCGACAGCGACAGCTGGCAGGAGGTCGCCCTGTGGATGGCCGAGACCGTCAAGGATAAGACCGGCGGCGCGATCACCATCGAGGTGTTTGCGAACGGCATCCTGGGCAGCGACCAGACGATGATCAACGCCGTGCGCGGCGGCTCGATCGACATGATGATCACCGGCAATCCCTTTTTCACCGGCCTTGCGCCGCAGCTGAACGTGCTGGACCTGCCCTATCTGTTCAAGGACCGCGATCACGTGGCCGCGGTCCTGGACGGGGAGCTGGGGGACGAGCTGCGCGCGGGGCTGGAAGCCTCGGACCTGAAGGCGCTGGCGACCTGGGAAACCGGCTGGCGGAACGTGACCAACAGCCGCCGCCCCGTCCACCTGCCCGAAGACCTGAAGGGGCTGAAGCTGCGGACCACGCCGAACCAGGCCCATATCCGCGCCTTCGAGCTGCTGGGCGCCGTGCCGACGCCGATGGCCTTTACCGAGCTGTTCACCGCGCTGGAGATGCGTTCCATCGACGGGCAGGAAAACCCGACGACGCTGATCCTGAACTCGAACTTCTACGAGGTGCAGCAGCATATCTCGCTGACCCAGCACGCCTTCACCTCGTCGCCGCTGGTGATGACCAAGGCGACCTTCGACAAGCTTGCGCCCGAGCATCAGACGGTCCTGCTGGAAACCGCCCGCGAAGGGGCGAGGAAGCAGCGCCAGATGAACGCCGACCGCGAGGCGACCTCGCTGGCCGCGCTGAAGGATCACGGCATGGAGGCGGTCGAGGACATCGACCGCGAGGCGTTCCGCGCCATCGTCGCGGATACCGTCCTGGCCGAGTTCGTCGAGAAGTTCGGCGCCGAACTGCCCGGCCGCATCGCGGCCCTGGCCGCCTGAGCATCCGGGGGAAAGCCATGCGCATCGTAGATCTCAGCATGCCGGTCAGGGAGCATTTCCGCTGGCAACCCCAGATCAGCGTCAAGGGCGACAAGTCGGCTGGGGACCAGTTCAGGGTGACTCGGCTTTCGACCACCTGCCACGGGTTCACGCATGTCGATGCGCAGGCCCATTTCATCGCGGGAGCCCCCACCATCGAGGCCACGCCCCTTGAGCAGGTGGTGGGCCCGGCCCGCGTCTTCGACCTATCCGACGTCGGCCCCGACGAAGAGATCACGCCCGCCCGGCTGGCGGCGGCCGATCCCGGCGGCGCCGAGGGCGACATCCTGCTGCTGGCGACGCAATGGGATCTGAAGCGGGACGCGGGCACCCGCGCCTTCTGGACCGAGGCGCCCTGGCTGAACCGCGCCGCCGCCGAATGGATCGCGGCGCTGCGACCCCGCGCCCTGGCGGTGGATTTCCCGCAGGACTATCCGATCCGGCTGCTGCTGGACGGCATCGCGGTGCCGGACGAGGAGCATGTGACCCATGACGTGCTGCTGCGCCAGGGGGTGACGCTGATCGAATACATCGCGAACACCGCCGCGCTGAGCGCAAGCCGGGTGCTGCTGAGCGCCGCGCCGCTGAAGATCGAGAATGCCGACGGCGCCCCCGCGCGCGCCTATGCGATCGAGGGGCTGCTCTGATGGCATCGGGCAAGGTTTTCGCGGCGCGCCTGTCGCGCCTGGCCGACCTGGGCTTTCGCGCCGTCGATGCGCTGCTGGTCGCCATCTTCGCCGTGCTGATCGTGCTGGTCTTTGCCAATGTGGTGCTGCGCTACCTGTTCGACAGCGGCGTCTCGGCCACCGACGAGCTGTCGCGGATGATCTTCATCTGGATCGCCTTCGTCGGGGCGGTCTGCGTCGCCCGCCGCAACGGGCACCTGGGGGTGGACCTGCTGACCGCAAGCCTTTCGCCGCGCGCGCGCCGGGTCTGCAGGGTGCTGACCGATGTCGTCATCGTGCTGTGCTGCATCGTGCTGTCGGTGGGGGCATGGCAGCAGACCGTCGCCAATCTTGGCAATATCGCGCCGGTTTCCGGCCTGCCCACGGCGCTGAACTATCTTGCGCCCTTCGTGGGCGGCGTCGGCATCGGGCTGGTCGCCTGCGTGGACCTGATCGCCGCGCTGCTTGGCGCGCCCGAGCCCGACCACGAAGAGGGGCACACCGCATGATCCTGATCGTCTTTGTCGTTTCTTTGCTGGCCGTGCTGGCCATCGGCGTGCCCATCGCCTTCGGCCTCGTCATCAGCGGCGTGGCGATGATGTGGTACCTGGACGCGCTGGACTGGCAGCTCATCGCGTTGCAGATGACCAATGGCGCCGACAGCTTTCCGCTGCTGGCGATCCCCTTCTTCCTCATGGCGGGCGAGGCCATGAACGCGGGCGGCATCTCGCGCCGGCTGGTCGCCTTCGGGCTGACGCTGGTCGGGCATGTGCGGGGCGGCCTGGGCTACGTGACCATCGTCACGGCGCTGCTTCTGGCCAGCCTGTCGGGCTCGGCCATCGCCGATACGGCGGTTCTGGCGGGCATGCTGATCCCGATCATGCGCAAGGCGGGCTACGACATCAACGCATCCTCGGGGCTGATCGCCTCGGGCGGGATCATCGCGCCGGTGCTGCCGCCCTCGATCGGCTATATCGTCTTCGGCGTCGCCGGCAGCGTCTCGATCACCAAGCTGTTCATCGCCGGGATCGCGCCGGGGGTGATGATGGCGCTGGTGCTGGCCGTGACCTGGTGGTTCGTCAGCCGCCGGGACGCCGTCGCCACCATGCCGCGCGCCTCGCTGGGCGAGGTCGCCAAGGCCGCGGGCGATGCCGCGCTGGCCTTCGTGCTGCCGGTCATCATCGTCGTCGGGCTGAAGGCCGGCGTGTTCACGCCGACGGAGGCGGGCGTCGTCGCCTGCGTCTATTCGATCCTCGTCGGGCTGTTCGTCTATCGCGAGCTGAGCCTGCGCCAGCTTTACGGCTGCATGGTGGGCGCGATCCATACCACGGCCGCCGTCATGCTGCTGTGCGCCGCGGCCGCCATCACCGCCTATCTGATCGCCATCGCCAATATCCCGATGCTGCTGGGCGGCTGGCTGGGCGGATTGCAGGACAACCCGCTGCTGCTGATGGCGCTGATCATGCTGATCGTGGTGATCGTCGGCACGGCGCTGGACTTCATCCCGACCATCCTGATCCTGACGCCCGTGCTGCTGCCGATCATCAAGGCGGCCGGCATCGACCCGGTCTATTTCGGGGTGATGCTGATCATGAACTCGGCCATCGGCCTGATCACGCCGCCGGTCGGCACCGTGCTGAACGTCGTCTGCGCCGTGGCGCGCATCAAATATGTCGATGCGGTGCGGGGGGTGATGCCGTTCCTGATCGCGGAAACCGTGCTGCTGGTCCTGCTGATCCTGTTCCCGCAGCTGATTACCGAGCCGCTCGCGTGGTTCTATTGATCCGGCAAGGAGAGAAAGATGCTTCTGGGCGCTATCGCCGATGACCTGACCGGGGCCACCGACCTTGCCCTGACCCTGTCGCGCAACGGGATGAAGACCTTGCAGGTGGTGGGCGTGCCGGCCCCGGACGCCGATTTCGGCAATGCCGATGCGGTGGTCGTGGCGCTGAAGTCGCGGACCATTCCCGCCGCCGAGGCGGTCGCGCAATCGCTTGCCGCCGCGCGGATCCTGGTCGAGCGGGGGGCGGCGCAGCTTTACTTCAAATATTGCTCGACCTTCGATTCCACCGACCGGGGCAATATCGGCCCGGTGATCGACGCGCTGCTGGACCTGCTGGGGGAAAGCCGCAGCGTCGCCTGCCCGGCCTTCCCGGAAAACGCCCGCACCCTTTACAAGGGCCATCTGTTCGTCGGCGACGTGCCGCTGTCGGAAAGCCCGATGAAGGACCACCCGCTGACGCCGATGCGCGACAGCAACCTGGTGCGGGTGCTGGGCCGCCAGACCGCGCGGCCCGTCGGCCTGGTGCCGCTGGAAGCCGTCCACCAGGGCGTGGGGCCGCTGCGCGAAGCCCTGGCCGCGCAGGGGGGGATCGCCGTCGTGGACGCGATCACCGACGAGGATCTGCGGGTGATCGGCGCCGCGCTTGCCGACATGCGGCTGGTGACGGGCGGCTCGGCCCTGGCGCGGGGCTTGCCGCAGAACTTCCACGCCAGCGGCCTCCTGCCGGCGGTGCAGGCGGAGGCGGCCTTTGCCGCACCCGAGGGCGCCGGGATCTTCCTTGCCGGCTCCTGCTCGGCCGCGACGCGGCGGCAGGTCGCGGATGCCGAGGCGCGCGGCGTGGCCGCGCTGAAGGTCGATCCGCTGGCCATCGTCGAGGGCCGCCAGACCGCCGCGCAGGCGCTGGACTTCATCGCGGCGCATGCCGGCGACGCCTATCCGCCGCTTCTGTATTCCTCGGCCGATCCCGACGAGGTCAGGGCCGCGCAGGAGCGGCTGGGGCAGGGCGAGGCCGGCGAGATCGTCGAGCGCTTCCTGGCCGCGATCGCGCAGGCGCTGCGGCAAAGGGGCTATCGCCGCTTCATCGTGGCGGGGGGCGAGACCTCGGGCGCGGTGGTGCAGGCGCTGGGGGCCACCACCGTCGCCATCGGGCCCGAGATCGATCCCGGCGTGCCCTGGGTGCTGACCCAAGGGCCGGACGCCCTGTGCCTGGCGCTCAAGTCGGGCAATTTCGGCAGCGACGATTTCTTTACCAAGGCTTGGGGGCAAATCCGGTGACGGCGGTGATTTCCGAAGAAACCCGGATGCGGGATTCGATCTGCGCCGTGGGCAAGTCGCTGTTCGACCGCGGGCTGACCGCGGGTTCGACCGGCAATATCAGCGCGCGGCTGGGGGACGGGCGGCTGCTGATGACGCCCACCAACGCCTCGCTTGGCACGCTTGATCCGGGGCGGCTGTCGCTGTTCGACGCCGACGGCACCCATGTCGCAGGCGACAGGCCCACCAAGGAGGCGTTCCTGCACCGCTGCATGTATTGCGAGCGGTTGGGGGCCAATGCGGTCGTGCATCTGCATTCGACCCATGCCGTCGCGGTCAGCATCCTGGCGGATACCGATCCCGAGGACGCGCTGCCGCCGCTGACCGCCTATTACGCCATGCGCGTCGGGCGGCTGCCGCTGGTGCCCTATTACGCGCCGGGGGACGAAGCCCTGGCCCTTGCCGTGAAGCAGGAGGCCCGCCGCGTCCATGCCGTGCTGCTGGCCAATCACGGGCCGGTCGTCGCCGGCCGCTCGCTGCTGGATGCGCAATATGCGATGGAAGAGCTGGAAGAGACGGCCAAGCTGCACCTGATGCTGCACGGCCGCGCCGTCCGCCCGCTGAGCCGGGCCGAGGCCGACCGGCTGGCCGGGGGCTGATTTTGCCTGTTTGCCCCCGCGTCTGCCGGGGATAGGATCCGCGCCGGCCCGGTGGGGCAGGGATGGGACGGACGGATGGCGGTATCGGGTCTGAATTGGGACGATCTTCGGATCGTCCAGGCGGTGTGCAGGACCGGCTCGTTCTCGCGCGCCGCGCGCAGCCTGCAGCTGAACGAAACCACCATCAGCAGACGGGTGCTGCGGCTGGAGGACGAGCTGGGCACCAGCCTGTTCGACGCCGTGAACGGCGAGCGCCGCCCGACCGCCGCCTGCCGGGCCGTGGTCGGCAATCTCGACATGATGGCCAATGCGGCCGCGGACATCGCGCGGATGCTGGGGACGCGCGACCATGCCAGCCGCAAGCTGCGGCTGACGACGATTTCCGCCATCGCGGAATACCTGCTGGCGCCCCGGCTGGGCGATCTGTTCGCCGTCCTGCCGGACCTGTCGCTGGCGCTGGAGACCTCGGACAGCAACGTGGACATGTCCCGCTGGGAAGCCGATCTGGCGATCCGGCTGGGGCGGCCGCGGCAGGGCGCCTTCCTGATGCGCAAGATCGGCACGCTGAACTTCTGGCTGATCCGGCCTGCGGGCAGCGGCGCAAGCAGGATCGCGGTCTATCCCGAGGCTTTGGCCGGGACGCCGGAGATGCAGGCGCTGCTGGCGCAGGAGGGCCTGGGGCCAGTGCTGCTGGAGACCAGCGACCTGAAGGTGATGCGCCGGCTTCTGGAGGACGGGCTGGCGGTCGGCGTGCTGCCGGATTTCCTGGCCGACGAGATCCCGGCCGAGGCCCCGGTGGTCAGGACGCCGCTGCAGGTTTCGCGCGATGTCTGGCTGCTGTCGCAGCCGCATCTGCGCGACGATCACCACGCAAAACAGCTGTCGGACTGGTGCGTCAGCCTGTTCGCCGCGCGCAGCCCCTGAACCCGCCTCATACGAAGGAATGGCTTTTTCAAGCCCTCGCCGGGGTGGCGGCGAGGGGGTTAAACCGTTTGTTTTCAATGCGATGAATGCCGCGGCACCAAGCCGTGCAGAAATGCAACCGGGGGCTGCAAGAATAGATATTTCAGCCCTGAGACTAATCGCCGCACAGTCCGGCTTGCCGAGAGTCGCCCGGAAGCCGTGAACGCTTCAGCCACATCTCGGGCACCGGAACCATGCGAGAGGAGGCGCAAGGTGGCGAGCTTGGACAATTTTGATATGGCGGCTGGCCGGACCGATGGCGTCGCGGATTGCGTCGCCTTTCCCGGCCGGTTTTCGACCTGGACCCGCGCGCTGATCCTGGCGGCCAGCGCCGCCGGCGGGGGCGCCGCCGCCCTGGCCATGGACGCGGCGCATGTCGCGCCGGTGCTGGGGCTGGCCGCCTTTGCGGGCGGGCTGCTGTCGACCTGGTCGCCCTGCGGCTATTCGTCGATCTCGTTGCTGCGCCCGACGGGCAAGGGGGCGCGGGCGGTGCTGGACTGGCTGCCGACCTTTGCGACCCATGGGCTGGGCTATGCCCTGGGGGCGCTGATCCTGGGCACCCTGCTGGGCGCCATCGGGGCGATCGCGGGCCTTTCCGGCTTCGCCACCAGCTTCGGGCTGGGGCTGCTGGCCGTGATCGGCCTGGCCTATGGCGCGCACCAGCTGGATTTCCTGCGCGTGCCCTATCCGCAGCGCCGGGCGCAAGTGCCCCATGACGCGCGGCAGCGCTTTCCGAAATGGGTCGTGGGCGGGCTTTACGGCCTGTCGCTGGGGCTGGACTACCTGACCTATGTCCAGACGCCGCTGCTGTATCTGGTGACGGCCGCCGCCGTCCTGTCGGGCAATGTCGCCGAGGCCGTGGCGCTGATCGCGATCTTCAACCTGGGCCGCTACCTGCCGGTCGCGGTGAACCTGCTGCCGGTCACGGATTACCAGATCCAGTCCTGGCTGGGCCGGAACCAGGAACGCGCCGCCATCGCCGATGGCGCGATCCTGACGGCGGTCGGCGCGGCCTTCGCCATGCTGGCGCTGGCCTGATCCCAATCCCCATTCCTGCACGCTTTTGCCCGCGCGCCGTCGCCACGGTCCGGGCGCCATCCAAGGGAGGAAACGATGGCTTCTGCACGAGAATCGACCCCCAGATACCTGACGCTGATCGGCGCGACGCTGGCCTGTTCGGCGCTGGCCCTGGGCGCGGCCCAGGCCCAGACCGAACCGGCCGAGCCGGAGGCGCCGGCCGAAACCGCCGCTGCCGATGCCGCCGGCCAGACCGAGGGTCAGCGCGGTGCCGCCGAAGCCGCGGCCGCCCTTGCCGCGGGCGAGGCGGACGAGCCGGTGATCCTGGAGGCCCCGGCGCCGGATGCGAGGCGGGTCTATATCCAGGATCCGGCGCATTTCGCCGCCATCACCCAGCAATTCGTCATCGACGGCTCGACCGGGCGGATCCTGGGCATGACCGACGGCGGCTTCCTGCCGCATCCGGTCGCGGCCGAGGACGGCTCGTTCTTCGCCCAGGCCAGCACCGTCTTCGAGCGCATCGCGCGCGGCAAGCGCACCGATTACGTCGAGGTGTTCGATCCTGTCACCTTCCTGCCCATCGCCGACATCGAGCTGCCCGACGCGCCGCGCTTCCTGGTGGGCACCTACCAATGGATGAACGCGCTGACGCCGGACAACAAGAACCTGCTGTTCTACCAGTTCTCGCCCGCGCCGGCGGTCGGCGTGGTCGACCTGGAGGGCAAGACGTTCGACCGCATGCTGGACGTGCCGGACTGCTATCACATCTTCCCGGCATCGCCGACGGTCTTCTACATGAACTGCCGGGACGGCAGCCTGGCCCGCGTGGATTTCGCCGATGGCGAGACCAAGGTGACGAACACCGAGGTTTTCCATACCGAGGACGAGTTGCTGATCAACCATCCCGCCTTCTCGCTGCGCTCGGGCAGGCTGGTCTGGCCGACCTATACCGGCAAGATCTTCCAGGCCGACCTGACCGCCGAGGGCGCCACCTTCCGCGCGCCGATCGAGGCCCTGACCGAGGCGGAGCGCGCCGACGACTGGCGGCCCGGCGGCTGGCAGCAGACCGCCTATCACCGCCAGTCGGACCGCATCTACCTGCTGGTGGACCAGCGCGACGAGTGGAAGCACAAGGCTGCCAGCCGCTTCGTCGTGGTGCTGAACGCCGAGACCGGCGAGCGGATCAACAAGATCGAGCTGGGCCACGAGATCGACTCGATCAACGTCAGCCAGGATGCGGAGCCCCTGCTTTACGCGCTGTCGGCGGGCACTCAGACGCTGCACATCTACGACGCGGCGACCGGCGAGGAACTGCGCAGCGTCGACCAGCTTGGCCGCGGCCCGCAGATCATCACCACCCATGACATGGATTCGTGACATGCAGCAGGTCTTGCAGGAACCGCTGATCCATTGGGCGTTGCGGAGCTTCCTGGCGGCGCTGTTCGCCACCGCCGCCCTGTCCAAGCTGACCGGGATGGAAGAGTTCCACGGTGTGGTCCGCAACTTCCGCCTGCTGCCCGACATGGCCAGCCGGGCGGTGGCGATGGTGCTGCCGGTGGCGGAGCTGGCCGTCGCCGCCGGGCTCATGATCCCGGCGCTGGCCGCGCCCGCCGCGCTGGCCGCCGCCGCGCTGCTGGGCGTCTTTGGCCTGGCCATCGCGGTCAACGTGCTGCGCGGGCGCACGCAGATCGACTGCGGCTGCTTTCGCAACGGCATGAAGCAGCGGATCAGCTGGGCCATGGTCGCGCGCAACGCCGTGCTGACGGCGATGGCGCTGGGCGCGGCCGCCCTGCTGCCCGCCGCGCGGCCGGGCGGGACGGCCGACCTGGCGACGGGAATGCTGGCCGGGTCGGTCCTGTTCCTTCTGTATTTCAGCGCCTCGATGCTGGGCGGATTGCCCGCCCGGCACCCCTCAACCGCTTCCGTGAAAGGTCGCTGACATGACGTTCCTGATTGCTTCCAACATCCTTCTGTGGATCGCCTTCCTGGGCGTGACGGTGGTCATGCTGGGCCTGATGCGGCAGGTGGGCCTGCTGCACGAGCGCTCCTCGCCCATGGGCGCGATGATCACCGACCACGGCCCCGACATCGGCGACAAGGCGCCCGAGTTCGACCTGCCCGACTATTTCGGCCGGTCGGTCCATATCGGCGGCGCGTCCGAGCGGCCGACGCTGCTGATGTTCACCGCGCCCACCTGCCCGGTCTGCGACAAGCTGTTCCCGATCATCAAGTCCATCGCCAGGGCCGAGAAGATCGGCGTGGTGATGATCAGCGACGGCGCGCCCGAGGAACACGCCCGCTTCCTCAAGAACCACGAGCTGGGCCAGATCCGCTATGTCGTCTCGGCCGAGATCGGCATGGCCTTCCAGGTCGGCAAGATCCCCTATGGCGTGCTGGTGGACGGCGAGGGCGTGATCCGCGCCAAGGGCCTGACCAACACCCGCGAACACCTGGAAAGCCTGCTGGAGGCGGACAAGACCGGCTTCGCCTCGCTCCAGCAGTTCATGGCCAGCCGCAAGAAGAACGCGGCCTGACCCGGCCGTTTCCACCTTGGTCCCAAGCAGAGGGAGGATAAACGATGCTGGGGAATTTCAGATTTGACGACATGGTCGAGAAACTGTCCCGCCGGGTGGCGGGCCGCACCAGCCGCCGCGGCGCCATCGGCCGCCTGGGCACGGTGCTGGCGGGGGCGGCGCTGGTGCCGCTGCTGCCGGTGGACCGGCGCGGCCGCGTCAGCCGCGCCAATGCCGCCGGCCCCGCGGAAGGCGTCGATCCGCGCGCCAAGTGGCAGCCGCAGGACAACGACATCCAGGCCTGCGACTACTGGCGGCACTGTTCCATCGACGGCAACATCTGCGACTGCTCGGGCGGGTCGCTGACCAACTGCCCGCCGGGGACCAAGCTGGCGACGGCGTCCTGGGTGGCAAGCTGCTACAACCCGACCGACGGGCAAAGCTACCTGATCGCCTATCGCGACTGCTGCGGCTACAACGTCTCGGGCCGCTGCCCCTGCCTGAACACGGAAGGCGAGCTGCCGGTCTATCGCCCGGAATTCGCCAACGACATCATCTGGTGCTTCGGCGCCGAGGATGACGCGATGACCTATCACTGCACGATCTCTCCCATCGTCGGCAAGGCAAGCTGACGATCCCGGCCGGGCGGTCGGCCCGCCCGGTCCCATCCCTTCAGGAGGTTTCCATGATTTCTGCAAAGACGCTTCGGCCGGCCATCGCGGCCATCGCCCTTTTCGCCATCGGCGCGACCGGAGCATGGGCACAGGACAAGATCACCGTCACCAGCGAAAAGCCGGTCGCGGCCGCCGATGTGCCCGCCGATGCCGTCGTCGTCGGCATCGAGAAGATGAAATACCTGACCCCGGAAGTGACCATCAAGGCGGGCGAGACCGTCTATTGGGTCAACGGCGAGGTGATGCCCCACAACGTCGCCTTCAAGAAGGGCATCGTGGGCGAGGACGCGTTCCGCGGCGAGATGATGACCAAGGACCAGGCCTATGCGATCACCTTCAACGAGGCGGGAAGCTACGACTATTTCTGCACGCCCCATCCCTTCATGCGGGGCAAGGTCATCGTCGAATAGGTGCCGCCATGTGGATTCCCTATGACCTGCGCGCCTCGCTGAAGGGCGAAACCGACCGGGAAACGCTGCGCCTGTCGCGGGCCGACGGGCAGCCGCGCCAGTTCCTGGTGGGGTTCTTCCTGCGCAACCCGGTCACGCAGGCCTGGGAACTGGACCTGGCGGCCGAGGACGGCCTGCCGGAACTGCCTGCGGCGCCGGCGGGGGCGAGTTTCAGCATCTGCCCGAACGAGGCCGGCAAGCTGGCCGAGGTGATCTATCGCCTGCCCGCGCGTTCGGCCACCGAGGCGCTGGAGCTTGCCCATGCCGACCTGCAGCCGCGCCTGCTGGCCTGGCTGGCCAGGGTCGGGCGCGGCATGGCCATCGCCGGCTGGCGGGTGGCCGACATGACGCATCGCGCCCGCTGGCGCAGCACGCCCTTTCGGCCAAGCGCGATGAGCCTGGATTTCGCCCTGGCGCCGGTGGACCGCGACCTGGCGCCGGTGGTCGAGCTGTTCCAGCGCGCCAGGAACGCCCCCGACCCCGCCAGCCGGCTGCTGGCCGCCTTTGCCGTGCTGTCGGCGGCGGTCGGCCATCCGGCCATGGCCGGATCGGGCGCCGCCACGCTGAGCATCACCCAGGACATGCTGATCCATTCGGGCGCCATCGTGCTGCCGGACCCGCTGATGGGCATTGCGCTGGCCGATCTGATCGCGCTCTTGCGTCCCGAGCATGACCGGCTGGTCGGCCGCGACGGGGTGCTGCTGCCGGTGCTGGACGACCTGGCCGGGCAGAAGCGGCTGTCGCTGCTGGCGAACCTGGCCGACCTGGTCGCGCATCGCCTGATCCAGGCCGAGCTTGCCGCGCGACACCGGGATGCGCCGGCCCCGGCAATGGCGGCGGGGGCCTAGGGCGATGCGGGGACCGTCGCGGATCCTGCTGCTGCTGTCCTCGGCCTTCATGGTGGTGACGGGGGGGATGCTGGGCACCGCGGCCGAGCAAGGCGGTGATGCGCAGCGTCATGACCGGCGGCTGGCCGATCTGGGGCGGGCGCTGTTTCACGACCCCGCCCTGTCGCGCGACGGCACGCAATCCTGCGCGACCTGCCACGATCCCGACCACGCTTTTACCGATCCGCGCGAAAGCCTGGCGGGCCGGGCGGTGTCGATCGGCGACGACGGCGCCTCGCATGGCGACCGGAACACGCCGACGCTGTCCTATGCCTCTCTCAGCCCGGATTTCCACCGCGACGCCAAGGGCAATTACAAGGGCGGGCAGTTCTGGGACGGGCGGGCCGACAACCTGCGCGACCAGGCCGGCCAGCCGATGCTGAACCCGGTCGAGATGGCGATGCCCGACCGCGCCACCGTGGTCGAGCGGCTGCGCGGGAATGCCGATTATGCGCAGGGCTTTGCGACGCTGTTCGGGAAGGGCGCGCTCGACGATGTCGAACGCGCCTTCGACCATGCCGCCGAGGCCCTGGCCGCCTATCAGTCGACCGAGGAGTTCGCGCCCTTCGATTCGCGCTATGACCGCTACCTGCGCGGCGAGGCCGAGCTGACCGCGCAGGAGCAGTTCGGCCATACCGTCTTCATCACCTGGAACTGCCGGCTGTGCCACCAGCTGCGCCAGCAGGGCATCACCGAGCGCGAGACCTTCACCAGCTTCGAATACCACAATATCGGCGTGCCGGTGAACCATGCCGTCCGGGCGATCAACGGGCTGGGGCCCGACCATGTGGACCTGGGGCTGCTGCAGCGGCCGGGCATCGACGATCCGGCGCAGGCGGGCCGCATCAAGGTGCCGACCCTGCGCAACGTGGCCGTGACCGGGCCCTACATGCATAATGGCGTGTTCGAGGACCTGCGCACCGCCATCCTGTTCTACAATAAATACACCAGCCGGCGCCCGGCGTCGCGGATCAACCCCGAGACCGGCCAGGACTGGGGCGATCCCGAGGTGGCCGAGAACCTGTCGCTGGCCGAATTGCAATCGGGGCTGATGCTGGACGACGAGCGCGTCGATGCGCTGGTGGCTTTCCTCGAGACCCTGACCGACCGCCGATACGAGCCGCTTCTGGCCGAACGCAAACGCGCAGCACAGGAGGCCGTCGCAGCCCGGTGACGACCACGCTCCCGAAGGAGGGGGGACGCAGATGGCATCCAGCAAACGCAAGATGAATCGTCGCACCGCCCTGGCCGAGGCGGCCCGCATGACCGGAGCGGTCTGCCTGGGCGGGTTTTCCCTGGCGGCGCTGATCCAGTCCACGGCCAAGGCCGATGCGCGCGCCATGCGCCCGCCCGGCGCCCAGCCCGAGGCCGATTTCCTGTCCGCCTGCGTGCGCTGCGGGCTGTGCGTCCAGGCCTGTCCCTACGGCACGCTGTCGCTGGCGGAATGGGGGCAGGAGCCGCCCGTCGGCACGCCCTTCTTCACCCCGCGCGAGGTGCCCTGCTACATGTGCCGCGACGTGCCCTGCGCGCGGGCCTGCCCGACCGGGGCGCTGGACAGCACCATCGCCATCCGCGACGCCGAGATGGGCGTGGCCGTGCTGGTCGGGCACGAGGACTGCCTGAACTACAAGGGCATGAATTGCAGCATCTGCGTCCGCGTCTGCCCGATCCGCGGCGACGCGATCACGCTCGAGCCGGGCGAGGCGAACGGCCGCGCCATCATGATCCCCACCGTCCATTCCGACCATTGCACCGGCTGCGGCACCTGCGAGAAGCATTGCGTGACCGGCCATGCCTCGATCCGGGTGCTGCCGCGCGACCTGGGCCTGGGCGGGCAGGGGCGCAACCGGGCGGGGCGGGCGACATGATCGGCTGGTGGATCTCGGACAGCCGCAGGCCGGGGGTGCAGGCCCATGGCCTGCTGCGGGCGCATAAATGGTGGTTCTTGCGGCGGATCAGCCAGCTGTCGGTGCTGGGGCTGTTCGTGCTGGGGCCGATGGCGGGGATCTGGATCGCGCGCGGCAATTTCGCCGCCAGCGAGATCGGCGGGGTCGTCACGCTGGGCGATCCCTATATCGTGGTGCAATCGCTGGTCGGCGGCAGCGTTCCGGCGCTGCCGGTGGCGGGCGGCGCGCTGATCGTGCTGCTGTTCTACCTGGTCGTCGGCGGCCGGGTCTATTGCGGCTGGGTGTGCCCGGTGAACGTCGTGACCGATGCCGCGCATTGGCTGCGCGAAAAGACCGGCCTGACCCGCGACCGCAAGCTGGACCGGCGCACGCGGCTGGCGATCCTGGGCTCGACGCTGGTCGCATCCGTCCTGACCGGCACCATCGCCTGGGAGTTCGTGAACCCGGTCAGCCTGCTGCAACGCGCCTTCATCAGCGGCATCGGTTTCGGCTGGGCCATCATCCTGGCGGTGTTCCTGCTGGACCTGTTCGTGTCGCGCCGCGCCTGGTGCAGCCACCTGTGCCCGGTCGGCGCCTTCTATGGCCTGGTCGGCAAGGGCGCGGTGGTCCGGGTGTCCGCCGCGAACCGCGATGCCTGCACCGATTGCGGCGCCTGCTTCACCATCTGCCCCGAGCCGCATGTCATCGTCCCCGCGCTGAAGGGCAATGAGAGCCCGGTCATCCTGTCGGGCGATTGCCAGAACTGCGGCGGCTGCATCGACGCCTGCCCGGTGGATGTGTTCCGAGTCTCGACCCGCTGGAACCGATCCGCGGGCCGCGGCGGGCAAGCCTAGCAGGCTAAAGTCCTTGCGACAGGACAGCGCGGGCGGGGAACCGGGAAATCCGCCTAAAATTTGCCGAAAACACCCCATTTTCGGGCCGATATCAGCTGGATCGAGAACGATTTCCGCTGCGTCGCCCTCTCAAAATCCTTTTTCAGCAGCCTGCTAGAGGGCCGAGGTTGAGGGATTTGATCCAGATATTCCTCGAGCCCGTATTTCGCGCCTTCGCGCCCCAGCCCCGAGGCCTGCACCCCGCCGAAAGGCGCGACCTCGTTCGAGATGGCGCCCGAGTTGCGAGAACAGCAATCGGCGCGGGATTTTCATCCTTTCGCAGCAGGGCCGTGTCCCTTTCCCGCGCCCTGACCGGGCAGGGGCGGGCTACAAGCGCAGGTCGCCGGTGCCGGCCGCCTGGCGGTGCCAGGCCAGCGTCTGCGGCCGCAGACGTGCCAGCGCCTGCACCAGCATGCCGGTGATCGCCGCCTTCAGCAAATCGCCGGGGATGAAGACCGCGACCAGGGTGAAGGCCTCGAGCAGGCTTTTCCTTGCCACGATGGCAAGCCCCGTCGCGCCGAAGACGTAAAGGACCACGATCCCGCCGAAGACCGCACCCAGCCCGGCCGCCAGCCCGGCCGAGCGCAGCCGCACATGCTCGACGAAAAGCCCGGTGGCGAAGGCCGCGACCGGAAAGCCGAGCGCGAAGCCCGCCGTCGGCGCGACGAAGGCGCCAAGCCCGCCGCGGCCGCCCGCCAGCAGCGGCAGGCCAAGCGCCACCAGCAGCAGGAACAGCCCCGCCGCCGCGGCGCCCCGCCGCGCGCCAAGCACCGCGCCGGCCAGCATGACGCCCAGCGTCTGCGCCGTGATCGGCACGCCGAAGCCAAGGGTGATCTGCGGCACCAGCCCCAGCGCCGCGATCATCGCGGCGAAAAGGGCGATCTGGGCGATATTGCGTTCCATGGTCTACTCCTGTCCATGCGGTCCAAGGGGGCCGCCTCGCGCGCGCAAAGCTTCGCCGACATGATCGGCGTCGTCCAGTGCCTGCAGGGTCAGCGGCAGGATCAGCCGCCAGCCGGGGCGGCGGGACCGGGCGCGCCATGCCTCGGCCAGGGTCTCGGCGCGGGCGACCAGGACCGGGGTGAAGCGGATGACCAGCGGGATGGCGATCTCCAGCAGCTGCGTGGGCAGGCCCAGCCGGCGCAGCGGCGCGGTCAGGCGGCGGATCAGGTCGACCAGATCCTCGAGCCCCGTGGTCATCGTCACCAGGTTGGCCAGCGCCACCAGCGTGACCATGCGCAGGGTGACGAGCAGGCCCATGCGCATGTCGCCGGCGATCGCGTGCCAGCCCAGCAGGACGGCGACGAAGGGCAGCACCACCCGCAGGCTGCGCAGCCCCGCGCGCAGGAAGACCGGCCCCGGCGCGGCGTAAAGCGCCAGCACCGCACCCAGCGCCGCCGCATGGATGGCGATGTCGCCGACCAGGAACAGCGCGGTTGAGACCAGGCACAGCCCGCCCAGCTTCAGCCCCGCCGGCCAGCGATGGGCGCGGGTCTCAACCGGCGAGGTCAGCGATATCATCAAGCTCTCCCAGCCGGATCATCTCGGCGGTGAAATCGGGCAGCAGCAGGGCCGGCGCGCCTTGCGCCACGATGCGGCCGCGGTCCAGCCAGAACAGCTCGTCGCAGGTTTCGAGGTCGGAGGGCTCGTGCGAGATGTGCAGCAGCCGCGTCCCTGCCCGGTGCAGATAGCGGGCCAACTGCCGCCGGGTGGGGATGTCGAGCCCGGCATAGGGTTCGTCCAGGATCAGCAGCTGCGGCCGCATGGCCAGGACCGCCATCATGCAGACCAGGTGCTTCTGGCCCTGCGACAGGGCCGAGATCGGCGCGTCCTTCCAATGCGGCTTGTCGAAGGAGCGCAGCACCGCCTCGACCCGCGCGGCGGCCTGCGCCTTGTCCAGCCCCTGCTGGCGCAGGCCGAAAGCGATTTCCTCGGCGACGCGGGGGAAGATGATCTGGTGCTCGGGGTTCTGGAACAGGATGCCCACGGTTTCCAGCGCCGCGCGGCGGTCGCGGAACACGTCGTGGCCGCCGATGCGGACCTGGCCGCTGGTCGGCGCGATCAGCCCGGCCAGCAGCCGCGCCAGGGTGCTTTTGCCCGAGCCGTTCCGGCCCACCACGCCGATGCGCCGGGCCGAGGATTGCAGCGTGATGCCGGCCAGCACCGGGCGCCCCGCGACCTCATAGCCCAGGTCGTCGAGCCGGATGGTGAATGGGGCCGTCTCGCAGCCGTGCAAGCGCAGTCTCCTTTTTCTGGCCGCCTTTCCCGGCGGGGGTGCAGGCGGGTGCAAGCCCGATGGCCCCGCTTGTGCCGGTCTTTGCCGCGAAAGCAATAGGCCAGCGCGGCAGGGTGGAGCAATGGCCCTGCTTGCCGCCCTGCACGGGCCTCGGCCAAGGATTTTCGGCGGCAGGGCAGGGCGCCAGGGCGGGAATCCGCCAGAAAAGCATTTAAACGAATCGGCCCGTATGTTAATTGATTAATCAGTCAAGTTGTGGTGGTTTGACGTGGTATCGACTGCCGGGCCTTCGGGTCCGGCTTCTCTCGGTCCGGGGTCAGGCCAGGAAGCGGCGGAACTGGCGCAGCGCCAGCCAGAACAGCACCGCGCCGATCAGCGCCAGCGCCAGGAGCTGCGGCCAGACCACACCCAGCCCCGCGCCCCGGAACAGCACCCCCTGCGACAGGATCACGAAATGCGTGTTCGGCGCCAGCGACATCAGCGCCTGGATGACGTCGGGCATGCTTTCGCGCGGGGTCATGCCGCCCGAAAGCACCTGCAGCGGGAACAGCACCAGCATCAGGAGCAAGCCGAATTGCGGCATCGACCCCGCCACGGTGGCCAGGAAGATGCCCATCGAGGTGGTCGCGAACAGCATCAAGGCCGCCGCCGCGATGAACAGCGGCACCGATCCCGCCACCGGCACCTGCAGGGCCATCTGCACCACCACGGTGATCGCAAAGCCCGAGGCCAGCAGCACGACCAGCCCCATGGTCCAGATCTTGGACAGCATGATCTCGGCCGCCGTCACCGGCATGACCAGCAGGTGCTCGACCGTGCCATGTTCCTTTTCGCGGATCAGCGCGGCGCCGGTCAGGATGATGGACAGCATGGTCACGGCGTCGATCACGCTGTTGATCGCCCCGAACCAGCCGGCGTCCAGCGCCGGGTTGTAGCGCGCCCGCAGCGCCAGCTCGACCGGCAGGGCGGTGTCCTCGCGGTGGCCGGCAAGGAATTCCGACACCTCGGCGCCGACGATCTGCTGGACATAGCCGCTGCCGGTGAACGCCTGGCTCATCCGGGTGGCGTCCACGTTCAGCTGGATCGCCGGGTGGCGGCCGGCCAGCAGGTCGCGCTGGAAATCGGGCGGGATGTCCAGCGCGAAAGTGTCCAGCCCCTCGTCCATGCGGCGGTCCATCTCGGTGGTGGTGATCAGCCGCGGCGTGCCGAAATAGGGCGGGGTGAAGGCGCCGACGATGCGCTCGGACAGCGCCGAGCGGTCCTCGTCCACCACGGCGATGGCGGCGTTGGACAGGCTTTCCGGCATCGCCTTGGATTCGGTATAGATCGACAGCGAGAAGGCATAGACGATCAGGAGCAGCATGGCCGGGTCGCGCCACAGCCCGCGCAACTCCTTGATGCCCAGGTGCCAGACGTTGCGCAGCTTCATTTCGCCTGTTTCCTCAGCAGCAGGGCACTGAGCCCCAGGATCAGCGGCCCCGCCGCCGCCAGCGCGGCGAAGGCCATGCCTAGATCGTCGAAGCCCAGCCCCTTCGAGAACGCCCCGCGCGAGGCGATGATGAAATGCGTGGTCGGATAGACCTCGCCGATGGCGCGGCCCACGCCCTGCAGCGAGGAAACCGGGTCCAGGAGCCCGGAATATTGCGCGCCGGGGATCATGGTCAGCAGCACGGTGGCGAACAGCGCCGCCACCTGGCTGCGCATGAAGGACGAGATCAAGAGCCCCATGGCCGTGGTGGCGGCGACGTAAAGCAGCGCGGCCAGCGAAAAGGCCGCCAGGCTGCCGGTGAAGGGCACGCGGAAGGCGAAGACCGCGAAAGCTGTCATCAGCGCGAAGTTCAGCATCGCCAGCGCCACATAGGGCAATTGCTTGCCGATCAGGAACTCCAGCCGGGTGACGGGGGTGACGTAGAAATTGATGATCGAGCCCAGTTCCTTTTCGCGCACCACGCTGAGCGTGGTCAGCACCGCCGGGATCAGCAGCAGAAGCAGCGGGATCACCGCCGGCACCATGGCGACGATGCTTTTCACGTCGGGATTGTAGCGAAAGCGCGTCACCAGATCGAAGGCGCCCTGCACCGCCTGATCGCCCTGGGCCTCGCGCGTTTTGCGCATGATCCAGTCGGCATGCATGCCCTGGACATAGCCCTGCACGGTTTCGGCCCGCGTCGGGTTGGCGCCGTCGATCCAGGCGCCGACCTGCACCGCGCCGCCGCGTGCCACGTCGCGGGCAAAGCCGGGCGGGATCTCGATGGCCAGGGCAAGGTTGCCGGTGCGCATGCGGGCGTCCATGTCCTCGTAGCCCGCAAGCGGCTCGGTTTCGGTGAAATAGCGCGAGCCGGCGATGTCCAGCACGTAATCGCGCGAGGTTGCGGTCTGGTCGCGGTCCAGCACGGCAAAGCTGAGATCCTCGACATCCATGTTGATGCCGTAGCCGATGACGAACATCAGGATCAGGCTGCCCAGCAGCGCCAGGGTCAGCCGGATCGGATCGCGCCGGAGTTGCAGCGATTCCAGCCGGGAATAGCTGAGCATCCGCCGCAGGCTGAACCAGCCGCCGGCCGGCGCCGGGGCCTGGGGCGCATCGGCAAGCGGCTCGGGGGCGGGCTCGTCGCCGATCGCCTCTTGCAGATAGGCGACGAAGGCGTCGTCCAGGGTCGCGGCGCCCTTGGATCGCTTGATCGCCTCGGCCGTGTCGCTGACCAGCACCCGGCCGGCATGCATCAGCGAGATGCGGTCGCACCACTCGGCCTCGTTCATGAAATGGGTCGAGACGAAGATCGTCACACCGTCATGGCGCGAAAGCTCGCCCAGCATCCGCCAGAAGGCGTCCCGCGCCACCGGATCGACGCCCGAGGTCGGCTCGTCCAGGATCAGGATCTCGGGGCCGTGGATCATCGCCACGGCCAAAGACAGGCGCTGGCGGATGCCCAGGGGCAGGGCGTCGGGCAAATCGTCCGCGACGCCCGCCAGCCCGAAGCGCTCGATCATCTGTCGGACGCGATCCGCGACCTTGCCCGCCTCCAGGCCGAACAGCCGCGCGTGCAGGTCCAGGTTCTGCCGCACCGTCAGCTCGGAATAGAGCGAGAAGGACTGGCTCATGAAGCCGACCCGGCGGCGCACCGCCATGTCCGAGGGGTCGAGTTCGGCGCCGAACAGCTGCGCCGTGCCCTCGCTGGGCTGCAAGAGGCCGGTCAGCATCTTCATCGTCGTGGTCTTGCCGCAGCCGTTCGAGCCGAGGAAGCCGAAGATCTCGCCCTTGTCGATGCGGAAGCTGACGTTGTCGACGGCGGTGAAATCGCCGAACCGCATGGTCAGGTGCCGGGCCTCGATGGCGGGCTCGCCGTCATGGGCCTTGCGCGGCGGGATCGCGACCGGCTCGTGCCCGCGCCTTTCGCTGTCGGGCAACAGCGCGATGAAGGCGCGGTCCAGGTCCTCGGCCCCGGTGCGGTCGAGCAGTTCGGCCGGGCTGCCGGTGGCCAGCACCCGGCCCGCGTCCATCGCCACCAGCCAGTCGAAGCCCGCGGCTTCCTCCATATAGGCGGTGGCGGTGATGACGCTCATGCCGGGGCGGTCGCGGCGGATGCGGCCGATCAGTTCCCAGAACTGGCGGCGGGACAGCGGATCGACGCCGGTGGTCGGCTCGTCCAGGATCAGCAGGTCCGGGTCGTGGATCAGCGCGCAGCACAGGCCCAGCTTCTGCTTCATCCCGCCCGAAAGCTTGGCGGCGGGGCGGTCGCGGAACGGCGACATGCCGGTCGCGGCCAGCAGCGTGTCGATGCGGCGCGCGCGCTCGGCCGTGCCATGGCCGAAAAGCCGGCCGAAGAAATCCAGGTTCTCGGCCACCGACAGCGTGGGATAAAGGTTCCGGCCCAGCCCCTGCGGCATATAGGCGATGCGCGGGCACAGGCGGGCGCGCTGGTGCGCGTTGCCCATGTCGCCGCCAAGCACGCGGACCTTGCCTTGCTGGATCACCCGCGCCCCGGCGATCAGCGACAGCAGGCTGGACTTGCCGACGCCGTCGGGCCCGATCAGCCCGACCATGCGCCCGGCGGGGATCGCCAGCGACACCTCCTCGAGCGCCACCGCGCTGCGATAGCGCAGCGAGACGCCGGCGACCTCGGCCACGGGCGGGATGTCGGGCTGCGCGGTCATTCGACCAGGTTGGACAGGGTGTCGGGCCAGCCGGCCTGGGAGTCGATGCGGACATGGGCCATGCCGGGCAGGCCGGTCTTGACGTAGTTGCTGTATTTGCGCAGCAATTCGGGATCGACCTGGGCGCGGACGCGGAACATCAGCTTTTCGCGTTCCTCGGCGGTCTCGACGGTCTTGGGCGTGAACTGCGCCACGTCCGCGACATAGGAAATCCGCGCCGGGATGACGTATTGCGGGACGGCGTCCATGACCAGCCGCGCCTCGGCCCCGACCTCGACCCGGCCGGCCTGCGAGGTGGGCAGGAAGAAGGTCATGTAGACATCCTCCAGATCGACCAGGTTCAGGATGCGCCCGCCCGCCGCGACGATCTCGCCCTCTTGCGCGATGCGGTATTGCACCCGGCCGTCGCGCGGCGATGCCAGCGTGGCGTCGCCGATCTGCACCTCGATGGCTTCGATCGCGGCCTGGGCCGCGTCCACCGCCGCCTCGGCATCGACCACCTGGGCGCGGGCAGCGCCGATCCCCGCCTCGGCCGCGGCCAGGTTCGCCTCGGCCGAGGCCAGCGCCGCCTGCGTCTCGCGCCCCGAGGCGCGCACGTCGTCCAGCGCCTGCTGCGAGGCGACGTTGCTGCGCGCCAGGCTTTCGGTGCGCGCCAGCCGCGCCGCCGCCGCATCGGCCGCGGCCTGCGCCTGCTCGACCGCGGCGCCGGCGGCCTTGTGCTGCGCCTCGGCCTGCGTCACCAGGCTTTGCGCGGTCTCGACCCCGATGCGGGCGCGGCGCAGCTGCGCCTCGGCCTGGCGTTTCTGGGCATCGAGCTGCAGGGTGTCCATCTGCACCAGCACCTCGCCCTTGCGCACGAACTGGCCCTCGGCCGCCTGGATGCGGGCGATGCGCCCGGCGGACAGGGCCGAGATGTCGATCTCGGTCGCCTCGATCCGGCCATTGCCCGAGGCGATGCCGGCAAGCTGCCCGTCCTGGGCCCTGTTCTGCCAGGCCAGCCAGCCCACGATGACCAGAACCGCGACGCCTGCCGCGCCGCCCCACCAGGATCTTGCCTTGCCCGCCATGCATGACCTCCGCGATCAGAAGACGCCGGGCCAAGGCCCGCGGCGCGAATCACCGCGCGAGGCCACCATAGCCGCCATGGCCTTCGGTTTCCTTGATGAAAACGCCTTGCGTCGTCGGGTCACACGCAACCACGGGGTGAACGGGCCTTTTGCCGGGCGGCTGTGGCGACAATCTGCGCACTGCGCGCAGAACGGCCGCCGGGCCCGCTAGTGGCTTTCCCTTGTTGCCGTTCTCGATTACACCGCAAGCTCAAGGAGCACAGGCAGATGAGACGCGCAGCAGCATGACCAGCACGACCGCACTCGCCCCTGTCGGCGAGGATATAGCCGAGCATATCCAGCGCGAGATATCCGAGATCGTTTCCATCTATTCCCGTCTTTATCCCACGCAGAGGCTGAATTTCATCCTCTACGAGGGCAAGGATCCGGTCTGGGGCGAGCCCAGCGTCACCGAAGGCCCCTTTACCTTCCAGCCGCAGCACATGAATGCGCAGTTCCTGGGCCAGTTCGAGCGTCCCGGCGCCCATCCAGGCGCGCCCGGCGTGACGATCCGGCTGTCCATCCCCCGCAAGCCGCTGCCCGGCGAGATCAAGCAGATGGACGCGCCATGGGCGCCGATCAGGCGGCTGCGGGCGGTGCATCGGCTCGCGCCGCTCGTCTATGAAAAGATCCGCTACCAGGCGGAAATGCTGCGCAAGCGCCGCTCGGTCAAGCGCCATCCGCGCGTCTCGCTCTTGCGGGGGGACGGGTCGTCCCTGCTTGCCCCGCCGCGGCCGCCGGAAAGCGACAAGCGCCCGGCGATCCTGATCGGCATGCATTGGCTCGAGGTCGGCGGCGCCGAGAAGCTGGGCTTCGACACCATCCGCTGGGCGCAGCAGGCGGGGCTGCGGGTCTTTGTCGCGGCCGGCGTGCCCTCGATCCAGCGCCTGGCCGGGAAGCTGCCCGACAGCGCGGACGTCACCTTCCTGCGCCTCGACCGCTACCTGCCCCCCGACCTGTGGCCGCGCTACGTCGAACAGCTGGCCCTGGCCGAGAACATCCGGCTGATCCATATCCATCACTGCCGGCCGCTCTACGAATCGCTGCCGCAGATCCGCGCCAACCTGCCCTGGGTCCAGGTGATCGACAGCACGCATATCGTGGAATATGCCGATGGCGGCTTTCCGCGCAGCTCGGGCGTCTGGTCGAACTTCATCGACATCCACCATGTGATCAGCAAGGAGCTGGTGGATTACTATCGCGAGCATTTCCATGTCATCGGCAAGGTCCGGCTGGGCCGGATGCTGGATCGGGCCGAGCATCCGAAGGGCCTGCCCGAGCTGAACATGCAGCCGGGCAAGAAGCGCCTGCAGGTGGCCTTCGTGGGCCGGCTCTATTACCAGAAGCGCCCGATCGTGGTGGCCGAGGCGTTCCGCGCGCTGTCCGCCTGGGCCGGGCGCAACGATGTCGAGCTGACCGGCAAGATCGTCGGCGAGGGGCCGTTCCTGGACACGGTCCGCGGATTGCTGCGCCGATACGGGCTTGCGGATCGCGTCGCGCTGCTGCCCGCCAATGCGCCGGTGCCCGAGATCCTGCGGCAATCGGACATCCTGCTGTTGCCCTCGAACAACGAGGGGCTGGCGCTGGTCTGCTATGAGGCGGTGGAGCAGGGCTGCATCCCCATCTCGACCGACGTCGGCTCGCAGGCCGAGATCGTGCCCCCGGATCTGCTGGTGCCGCTGGAGCCGCAGGCCTGCGTGAAGGGCATCGTCGCGGCGGTGGACCGGCTGTGGCGCGACGCCGCCTTCCTGTCCCGGCAGCGCGAGGCGCTGGTCCGGTCCTGGACCGACCTGACGCGCGATCCCACCGCCGAGGAAATCCTGATGCCCCTTTACCAACAGGCCGCGGCGGGCCTTCAGGAGTAGCCTACCAGATGAGCGCATTGAGCAAGACCGCCGCGGTGATCGTGACGTTCAACCGTTCGGCCAAGCTGATGAAGGTGCTGGATGCGCTGGACGGCCAGACGCGGCGGCCCGATGTCATCCTGGTGGTGGACAATGCCTCGACCGACGACACCCAGGCCCTGGTCGAGGCGCGCGCGCGGGACGACCTGAGCATCCGCTATCTGCGCCTGCCGCAAAACATCGGCGGCGCCGGCGGCTTTCACGAGGGGCTCAAGGCCGCCTATGGGCTGGGGGCGCATTATTTCTGGGTTTCGGACGACGATGCCTATCCGCTGCCGGACGCGATCGAGCGGCTGGTCGATGCCATCACCGCCTTCGAGGCGCGGCATGAATGGCGTCCCAGCTTTGCCTGTTCGCGGGTGGAATGGATCGACGGCACCCTGTGCGAGATGAACACGCCGCGCCCGGTCTGGGACTGGCCGCGTTTCCTGCATCCCGAGGCGGCCTGGGCGCTGGTCGATTCCGCCTCTTTCGTGTCGATCCTGATCCCGCGCTGGGCGGTGGAAAAGCATGGGCTGCCGATCGCGGATTACTTCATCTGGTTCGACGATGCGGAATATACCCGGCGGCTGTCGCGTTCCTATCCGGGCATCTTCTGTCCCGAAAGCCGGGTGATCCACGACACGCCCGACAACCGCGGGGTGAATTTCGCCCTCGTGGACGAAAAGAGCCTGTGGAAGTTCAAATACGGCGCCCGCAACGAGGCCTCCTGGCGCCGGCGCGAGGCGGGCCTGATGGGCGTCCTGGCCTATGCCTATGGCGTGCATTTGCAGATGAAGGGCGGTAATGTGCCCTGGAAGCTGCGGCAGGAGATTTTCCGGGCGATTGCACGGGGAATGACCTTCCGGCCGAAGATAGTGCCAGTCTGAATCACCTAAGATAGCCATACCAATGAATGAATACGTAAGGAGATTGCTTTGAAGGTTGTCATCTTTATCGGCCATTTCAAAACTGGCTCGACGTCCATACAAAGCTTCCTGTCCAGCAATTTCCTGCGTATGCTGCGAGCCGGTATCCTTTATCCGTCGGTGGAATCTCTGGGTGTGGCGCGCAATCTGTTGGTCACGTTGTCCGGGCGGGATATCCCCACGTTGGGGGAAAGCCTGAACATTATAGAGCCGCATAACGCGCTGGCGCTTAAGCTGAAGACCGAAGAGGACCGTCACGGAGTTCCGCCCTATTATCCAAACCTGCCAAGCGGGTTTCAGATGTTCGAAATGATTGATAACCAGATCGCGGCTCTCGATCCTCATTCCGTTATCCTTTGTTCTGAGGTTTTTGCGCTTTTCGGCTTGACCCGCGAGCGAAAAAGTATCGAGCGGCTGGCAAAGCGATACGCGCATTACGACGTTACGATATATTGCAACTTGCGGAGGCCGGATGAGTATCTGTCATCCTGGCACCGGCAAAGGCTGAAGTTCGGCGCTAGGCTCGGCAAGCTTTCCGAGGATGCGCTGGACGAATATCTGGACAGTGCTCATTTTCAGCAGGCCCGACTTGTCGAGGGCTGGGTCGAGGATCATTTTCCCAATGCAAAGCTGGTCATCAGAAACTTTGACGCTGTAAGAGCGGCTGGAGGTTCTGTAAAAGACTTCATCAAGAACGCGGAAATTGCCTTTCCGAGCGACCTGGAACTGCCGGAAGATCAGAACCCCTCGGTGCCGAGCGCCTTTGCGGAAGTCGGGCGCCGGGCCCTGCACGAACTTCCACGCGATGCAGCGAACAGGGTGGTCGGCTGGCTGTCATCTGTTGGTGGGCGAGTGGCCCATCCTGCCGATAATCAGATCGAGGTGTTCGGTTCAAGAAACCGCGAAATTCTGCTGAACCGCTTCCGACCGATTGCAGAACGGCTGGATGAGATGACCGGAGGGCGATTTTATGCGGACCTGGATGATTTCGGTCGCTGCCGCCCCATCCCGGAAATGGATGCGGTGAATGAAGCGCTGCCGAAGCTTCTCCGTGACGCAGGCCAGCGTGATCTGCCGGAAGATGTCTTGAGTTGGCTGAACAACTGGAAAAACTAGACCTTCCTGGTCGCATGCGGCACCTCTGCGGATGCAGAACTAGTTATCGTGCGCGATATGAAGCGGAGTGGCCGATTTCGGCCTTGAAAGCACGCCAAACGGAAACGGAGCGAGTAGAGCGATCATGAGAATACTTTTCCACGGCCCAGGAACGTCATCCTATCTGCCGGAGATCCATCTTCCGAATACGTCCGGCTTGTCCCATCCCGCGACAGAGAAGCTGGCCGGGCTGCGCGATACGCATTCCCTGACGAGCAATCGAGGCAATCTCATTCACGGTGAAGCTCCTTCGCGTATTTTCGCATGCAGGCGACGGAGGTCCGCTTTCGCCAATCTCGGCACCTTGCATCGTCTTTTTGGCCCTCGCCTTGGGGAGGTGCTGTCGAATCGTTTTGATCTGCTTGTCCTTTCGGCCGCAAATTTCATTTCCGAAAAGAAGGAATTGGTCCGGCTGCGCGATGCTTTGAATGTGATCGGCGACGCGGTTCCGATGATGGTGTTGGGCGCCGGCATGCAGGGTGAGCCTGAACTGTCGAAAATGCACCCATCCGTCCAGGAGATCCTGGACATCTATAACCGCCGGGCGCGAGTTTTTGGTGTTCGGGGACATCAGACGGAAGCTTGGTTGCACAAGAATGGCTTTACCAACGCGCGTGCTCTGGGGTGTCCCAGCATGTTCGTATTTCCGTCCTCAATCCTGTCGATAAGCGCGGAGGCGGCCATAGAAGCGGGCGAGCGGGCCAATGTGATGGCGGCCGGCTATCTGACTTTCAAAGGAGGGCGCAATTACGAGCGCGGCGTAAAGTTGGCCAAGGCACTGCAGAACATTCGCAGCTCCTATGTCTTTCAGGATGAATTTTTTGCATATGGCGATCTGATCGATGCGCGCGGCTCTTTCAATGACGCGACTTGTACCGGTGACCGTGAGCGCTTGAATGCCTTTTTGACCAAGCATACGAAGATTCCGGTTAACTTCTCAAATTATTACTATTTCTCTGAAACATCGGCCTGGCGTCAGGTCGCGCTGACGCATGACGTTTACATCGGAGATCGCTTCCATGGTGGTGTGGCGGCCTTGCAGGTGGGCAGGCCCGGCATCTTTCTTAGCCATGACAACAGAGTCGCTGAGTTGACAGATTTCTTCGACTTGCCCCGAATGACCACGGACGAGCTAATTTCCGAAGGGGTTGCGAAAGCGATAAAAACCCGATTGACGCCTGATGCTATCGCCCGCGTCAAGGAAACCTACGCCAAGCGGTTTGCGAACTTTAAGGCAGAAATGGCGAAACACGATATAAGGGTGCTGACCTCGGCCTGAGAAGCTTCCTAGCCGCGGCTGGTAGCGCAGGGCTGTATCAAAGTGGACTTTTCACAAAGGCCGGTATTGCCTCTCCGGCCTTTTCCGCCCCCAGAAACACCCCTGCCGTATCCAGTGCCTCGCGGATGGTTACGTCCATGTCGAGATAGCGATAGGTTCCCAGGCGGCCGACGAAGGTGACGGCCTTTTGCGCCTGCGCCAGTTCGACATATTGCGCCAGAAGCGATTTCTCCTCGACCAGGCGGATCGGGTAATAGGGGATGTCGCCCGGACCGGCGGCGCGCGAATATTCGCGATAGCAGGTGCTGCCCTCGTGGCTTTCCCAAGGCGAGAAATGCTTGTGCTCGGTGATGCGCGTCCAGGGCACATCGCGGTCGCCATAGTTCATCACCGCGCAGCCCTGGTAATCGCCCTGATAGGTGAAACGCTCGAAATCCAGGGTGCGATAGCCCAGCCGGCCCAGGCTGTAGTCGAAGAAACCGTCCAGCGGCCCCGACCAGAACAGGTGATCGGCCTGGGCCGCCATCTCGGGGCGATAGGGGGTCTCCAGCTCGACCGAGATGCGCGGATGGTCCAGGATCGCCGCCACCATCGCCGTATAGCCGGCGCGCGGCATGCCCTGGAACCGGTGGAAGAAGTAATTGTCGTCATAGTTGAAGCGCAGCGGCAGGCGCTTGAGGATCGAGGCCGGCAATTCGCGCGGCGAGCAGCCCCATTGCTTTTCGGTATAGCCCTTGAAGAACGCCTCGTAGAGCTCGGGGCCGACGAAGCGCAGCGCCTGTTCCTCGAAGCTTTGCGGCTCGGCGATCGAGCGGTCGGCGCGGCTTTCGATGAAGGCGCGCGCCTCGTCCGGCCGCAGGGTCTTGCCGAAGAACTGGTTGATCGTGTGCAGGTTCACCGGCAGCGAATAGACCGCGCCCTGCGAGGTGGTCTTGACCCGGTTCTGGAACGGCACGAATTCGGCGAAGCGGTTGACATAGTCCCAGACCCCCTCGTCGTCGGTATGGAAGATATGTGGGCCGTAAAGGTGCAGCAGGACGCCGGTCTCGGGGTCGCGCTCGGTATGGCAATTGCCGCCGATATGCGGGCGGCTGTCGATGATGCGGCAGTCATGGCCGGCTTCGGCCAGCTGGCGCCCGATCACCGCGCCCGACAGTCCTGCGCCCACAAGCAGTATCTTCATCTTCCCTCATCCCCGTTGCCCCGCCGCGGTTGCGGAGGGACCGGCCCGTTTCTGGGTTGCGCGGCAGATCGCCACGCGCCACGGCTCATGTCAGCAACGCCGCCCGAGGTCTATAGCATGTGTCGGGGCGAGGGCAAAAGCCGGCGCAAACATGCCTGCCGGCGGTGATTCGCCGGGGGAAGCGCGATGGGCGGGCCGGGTGCAGGCCAATCCGGCGGCAGCCCGCCGCCCGAATGAGCGGTTCTTTGCGCTTTGCCTGCCCCGGCGGCGCAGCAAGATGGCAAAACGCTTTGCAAGCCCGTCACAAAGCGGCCTTAATACAACCGGAAAGCATACCGCCCTAGCGATAGTTCGTGCCCGGTTGCCATCCGGGCTCAAATGTCGCAAAAACCGATGAGTTTAGTTTACTAAGTTGGCCTTTTGCCGCCTCCCCCCTCCTCATCCCACTGTGATCGCCATTCCCATGTCCAAACAATTTGCCTCCATTCTCGTGGCGCCCGAAGACTATGCCGAAGTCAGCGCGCTCTCGCTTCCGGTCTCCCTGATCGTCGCCTCCGGGACGCCGGACAATGTCGAATTCAACGACGACGGCGGGCAAGTCCTGCCGCTCGACCAGGTGGCCCTGCGGGTCATCGGCCGCCTGCCCCTGTCGGACAGCGGCAAGGGCCATCTGGCAAAGCTGGCCAGCCTGTGGCGCAGCAAGCTGGATGTCGATGCTCCGGCGGAAATCCCGCTGGAGATGGCCGATACCGCGGATGCGCGCGCCAAGGTGCTGGAATGGCTGGTCGTGCAGATGACCAAGGCCCAGCAGCAAGGCGCGCAGCGCTCGACCCGGTTCATGCGCGAACTGGGCCTGCTGCGCCAGCAGCACGAGGAGATCCAGGCCAGCTTCCAGAACCTCGAGCAGTTCGTCTATCGGCACGGACCGCAGCATCGCAAGCTGGAGACCACACTGTCGCCGGTCTCGGGGCAATTGCCGATCACCCTGCGCAACGGCTCGCGGCTGGTGCAGCGGCTGCCGGGTTCCAGCGTCGGGCTGAGCGACATCGCGGTCCAGATCAGCAACGAGACGCCCCCGTCGGAAGGGGTGCTGAACGTCAGCCTGCTGAGCCCCGACACCAACGAAACCCTGGCGATCTGGGAAGTGCCGGCCGCGCGGCTGACCCAGGGCTGGCTGCGCTTTTCGCTGGACCGCGCGCTGGGGCCGGACACGATCAGCCTGATGCTGAACGTCGCCTATCAAGGCAGGGATACCATCCGGCTGGCCAGCGCGGTGCAGCATCCCGAGCCGCGTTTCCATCCCGAGGTCGACGGCCAGCCGGTCGAGACCCTGCCGGCCTTGCAGATCTGGCGCTGGATCGCCGGGGCAAGGGCGCCGGTTCCGGCGAACGCCTTTATCCAGGTCGGCGGCAAGAACCGCCTGCGCCGGGTCGAGCGGGACACGCTGGCGACCGCGATCAACCTGGAAACGCTGCACGATACCGTGCCGCTGTTCCAGTCCGGCGAGGCGCTGCTGGTCCATGTGCTGCCCGACCAGACCGCATGCGGTATCCTGGCGGGGCTGGCCCTGCCGGGCGTGCGGCAGGTGTTCGCCTCGCTCCTGACCCGCCATGCCGAGGCGCCGCCGGTCGAATACCAACTGGCGCTGCTGCCGCAGGACCAGCGCCCGCACCAGCCCGGCCGCCTGCCGGTCTTCGACCCGGCCCTGAGTTCCGGCTGGATCAGGCTGCAGCCCGAGGAAGAGGGCCAGGCGCATGTCCTGCTGCCCGAATCGCTGGACAGGCCGCATGACCTCTATCTGATGACGCGCCTGCCGCGCGGGCATTCCAGCAACCACTACGGCTGGTCTACCTTCTCGAACATCTGCCTGCAGTTCTGAGGGGGAAGAGGATGCAACAGATTCTCCTGCGCCCCCAGGACGCGGACACGGTGCCGGTTCAGATGCCGCGGCTGGCGGTGGTCGTGCCGATCTTTCGCCATTCGGTGCTGCTGGCCGAGGCGATCGAAAGCGTCCTGGCCCAGCGGGCGGACTTCCCGATCCAGCTGGTCCTGGTCAACGACGGCTGCCCGCATCGCGAGACCGACCTGGTCTGCCGGGAATATGCGCTGAGCTATCCCGACCGGATCACCTATCTGCGCAAGCCCAATGGCGGGCTCAGCGATGCGCGCAACCATGGCATTCGTCATGCGCTGGCGACATGGGCTTCGGTCGAGGCGATCTACATGCTGGACGCCGACAACCGGCTGCGTCCCGACGCCATGGCCAATGCCATGGCGGCGCTGGCGCAGCATCCCGACGCCGGCTGGATCTATCCCAATATCGACATGTTCGGCCTGTCGTGGAACAGTGACTACGGAGGGGACTATTCGCTGCTGATCCACACGATGATAAACATCTGCGAGGCCGGCAGCCTGATTCGGCGCGAGGTCTTCGACGCCGGGGTCTATTTCGACACCTCGTTCAAATCCGGCTTCGAGGATTGGGATTTCTTCCTGACCGCGGCTGAGGCGGGCTTCCGTGGCCGCAACATCGACAATTTCGGCTTCCTCTATCGCAAGCGCGCCGAGAGCATGCTGGCCGATTCCGAACGCGATGCCGAAGCGATCCGCAGCGAGATGCGCAAGAAGCACAAGCGCCTGTTCAGCCCGCGCGGGCTGCTGGAACTGGAGCAGAAAGAGGCGCCGCGCTATGCCATCTTCCTGGCAGACCGCCACGAGGTGCTGCTGACGGTCGATCCCGACGCCCCCGACGGCCGCGTCCTGACCGTGGCCGAGTTCGAGCAGCAATGGTGGCGCACGCAGACCGACAACAGCCAGCATCACATGCCGCCGATCCTGGTGATGACGCATTCGTCGGTGCTGGAGCAGCTGCGCCGCGGCCGCCTGCTGCATGGCGTGTTGTGGACGATGGAGCGCCGCCTGACCCAGCATTGCTTCGCCGCGCTGGAGATCGAGCCGCGTGAAGCCGACCGCATTGGCTGGAGCGAACAAGAAGCGCAGGGGTCGACGGAACTTCATGCTGCAATGGTGATGGTCCGCCCCGGCCTGTTCAACGAAGTCGTTCGTGACAGCTCGATTGCTTGGGTCGCTGGCTTGGCTGCGCGTCCATGCAATGTTCCAAGTACGGTGCTGCGCTTACAACTGCCGGACGCCTTGCTTGACGAGCGGGATGATTTTTACACCGCAGCCGCACATGATCTGGTGGCGCTGGCCGCACGTTACCAGGCTTCGCCCTTCCGGGATGCGCTGTCGCAGCAATGGGACTGGCGCGTTCCGGGAATTTCGTGGCGCTCCAGGACTCATGAGATCCCCCGCGCACCGACCAGATCAACAGCGGCTTATCCGCGTGTGGCGACTGATGGTCGTCATGTAGGCTTTGCCTTGCCGTTGGTTGAGTTCGGCGGCGTTGAACGCGTAGCGTTGAATGTCGCCAAGGCGATGAAGGCGGAAGGATGGATTCCCCACCTGTTCGTCCTTGATTCCAGTAGCTGCAATTTCAGCCAAGAATGGCGTGAAACTTTTGAAAGCGTGACCTTCTTGGCGGATCCCGATTTCAAGATCTGGGAACCCGCCTCGTCGTCCTATATCGGAACTGGTGTGCCAGACTGGTCTCGTTTCGGAAACCAAGGCGACGCAACGGCAATGTTCGCTTGGCTGGACCTGCTGATCAACTTCCACGGGGGCGCAATCTCCGGCGTAATGGGCCCGTTGAAGCGTTTGGGTGTGAAAACAGCCGTTTCACTTCATCTGAGCGATCTTAGCCCGTTCCGGCGCCATAATGGAAGTACCTATCTGGGATTGGCCTTTGAGCACGCTTATGATCTGATTCTTCCATGCTCCCACCAACTTGCCGACTGGTGTCATGCCATGGGGATGCCAGCGGACAAGATCATACCGCTTCCAAATGCCCCGAGCTTTGACCTTCCGGAAGGCGCAGAAGAGCGGATTGTGGCTCGGCGCGTGAATAGGGCAGCCCATGCACCGCTCCGTGCCATATACCTTGGTCGGCTTGATCATCAAAAAGGGGTGGAGCGTCTGGTTTCCATTGTGGAGATGGCGAAAGTCATGCGACTGCCGATAGAATGGCGGTTGATCGGTAAGTCCGTCATGGCAGACATGTCCGTCGAGATCCCGCTAGACATCGCCAATATGCTGGAGCCGCCGCTGACTACGCCGGAGGGGCTTGCGGAAGCCTTCGAATGGGCAGATGTCTTCATCCTGCCGTCCTATTACGAAGGGCTGCCGCTCACCATTCTTGAAGCAATGCGTTCGGGGGTGGTTCCAATTGCGACGGATACGGGGGCAGTGTCGGAGGTCGTGCGCCAATGGGAAAACGGTGTTATCTTGTCGCAGACCGAAACCATTGCCGAAGCGATTTCGGCGCTGACGCCATTGGCCAAAGATCCCGATTTGGTTCAGAGGTTATCGGTGCAGGCTTGCAACGATATGAAGGGGCGAGATTGGGCCGCGGCGGTCAAGCCATTCATTGAACGTCTCGGGCGGATTTTGGACGGGGCAGCGAGTATATGATGAGCAAGATGAACGATTTGGCCGAGGGGATGATGGTAAACGGAAGCGATTTCCAGCATCTTTACGGGCCTAAGGACGGATACGTATTTTTGGTAACATACGGTCGATCTGGCTCTACGCTCATGTCGAATTACTTGAATAGTTTTCCTGGCTATTGTATTAGGGGAGAAAATAATAACGTATTGCATCATCTATGTTCGGCTGTGCGAAGCCTGGAGAACGTAAATTTTACCTTCCGTCGAGAGGACAAGGCCAAACCCTTTAGCAAGCGCCGGGTGGAGATGCAACGTATTATGGAGACGCCAAAGGATCCATGGTATGGAGCGGAGTTGGTTAACCCGAGCCGATTTGCAAAGACTGTATTCGATAATTTCGTTAAGGAAATATTGGCCCCTCCTCCTGGGACACGCGTTGCCGGGTTTAAGGAAATCAGATGGGCTAACTATCTCGGGATGCTAAATAATCATCTGGATATGGTGGCCCAGTATTTCCCTAATACCAAATTTATCTTTCAAACCAGAGACGCTGAATCTGTATCAAAATCTGGATGGTGGAAAGAGAGACCGGCAGAAGACGTGCGGCGATTCGTGAAGAATTCTGACAATGCATTTCTTAGCTATCTAAAAACGAGTGATGCGAGCATGCTCGTCAGATATGAAGATATTGTGCAGGGGGACGATGCTCTCCGAAAGGTTGCAGAATTTTTGGGGGAGGATTTTTGCTCTCAGACTGCGCACAATATCATAAATGAAAAACTGACTCATCTTCAAAAGAAAGGTTGACTGCATGCAGTTATCAAAAGTGAATTCCATTCACTATTGGCTTTTTTAGCATATTCCATATGCCCTTCATCCAGCATAACGGCAAGCGTATCCTCTTCATCCATATCCCGAAGGCGGGGGGCACCTCGGTCGAGAGCTGGATGAAGGGCATCGCTCCCCTGCGGCTGTTTTCCATGGGCATTCCCCATGCCAGCCGCTGCACGCCGCAGCATTATCGCGCGCAGGATATCGAGGCGCTGCTGGGCGAGGGCTTCTTCGACTACGCCTTTACCATCGTGCGCAACCCCTATCACCGGATCGAAAGCGAATACCGGATGCGGGCGCAGCTGGCCAAGGACAGTTTCTGGAAGGGCCTGCCCGCCTTTTCGCCCTGGATCGAGGAAAACCTGGACCAGCAGCGCCGCGCCAAGTTCCACCTCGACAACCACCTGCGCCCGCAATGGGAATTCCTCGGCAAGGATGTCGAGGTCTTCAAGCTCGAGGACGGGCTCTCCGGCCCCCTGGCGGCCGTGGCCGAGCGGCTGGGCGTGACCCCGCCCCAGCAGAACCCGCATGAATTGCGCTCGGACCCGCTGGAGATCGAATGGAGCCTCGCCGACCGCATCCGCGTGCGCGACCATTACGCCCGCGATTTCGAAACCTTCGGCTACCAGCCCTAGGTCCGGCAGACATGCCGGGCGGCCGCGAACCCCTCGCGGCCGCCGCGTTCCTTACAGCCGCGCGGCGATCTCATAGGCTTCCCGCGTCGCCGCAAGGATGCGACCCGGCACATAGGCGTCGCCCAGAAGCAGGGGCGCGATGATCCCCCGCGCCTGCAAGGCCTCGGCCAGCGCGGTCTCGGGCTCGGCCCCGCAGGCAAGCACCACGCTGTCGAAACCTTCATGCAGCGCCTCGGCGCCGGAATAGACGTTGCGCGTCGCCACCCGGCCGGGCGCGATGGCGGTGACGCGCTCCATGACGCGCAACTCGGCGCCGGCGGCGGTCAGCCGGGCCATGATCGCGCCGATGGAATATTTCCCCACCAGCGGCGCGACCGCCGGCGTCTGATACAGCAGCCGGACATGCACGCCGCGCTCGACCAGCGCCGAGGCCACGGTCAGGGGCTGCATGTGATCCTCGCGGGCGACGACCAGCGCGCGGCGGCCGACCTGCGCCCGCCCCGCCAGCAGGTCGCGACCCTCGATCACGAAAGGCAGTTCGGCGCCCGGAATGGCATGGCGGCGCGGGCGCGAGCCGGTGGCCAGCAGCAGCACGTCGGGCGAAAGCGCCGTGATCGCCTGCGGGTCGGCCTCGGTTCCCAGGCGGATGTCCACGCCGGCGGCGCGCAGCCGGTCGTGCTGGCGGTCGATATAGGCCAGGAATTGCCGGTTCTCGGGCACGGCAGCGGCCAGCCGCATCTGCCCGCCAGGCGCTTCCTCCCGCTCCAGCAGCACCACCGCGTGACCGCGTTCGGCGGCAACCGCGGCGGCCTCCATCCCGGCCGGGCCGGCGCCGACGACGATGATCCGGCGCGGCTGGGCGGCGCGGGCGGGGGGCGGGTCGGCCTCGCGACCCGCGCGGGGATTGACCGCGCAGCCGAAGGGCAGCTTCTCGACCGAGACCGCGTGCAGGCAGTCGTTGCAGCCGATGCAGGGCACGATCTGCGCGCTGCGGCCCTGGCGCGCCTTGGCGACGAAGGCGGGGTCGGCGAAAAAGCCGCGCGCGACGCCCACCACGTCGGCATGGCCGCGGGCCAGCACGGCCTCGGCCGCCTCGGGGGAATCGACGCGGCCGCTATAGACCACGGGCACGGACAGGGCGGCGCGATAGCGGCCGGCCATCTCGGACCATTGCGCGACGCCGTAGAGATGCGGCTGGATATAGCTGGGCGCGCCCCAGTTGTTGCCGATGACGCCATGGAAGAAGTCGATATGCCCGGTGGCCTCGACGGCGCGGGCGATGGCGATGCCCTCGTCCAGATCGTAGCCGCCTTCGAAAAGCTCGTGCATGTTGAAGCGGATGCCGAGGGTCAGATCCCGCCCCACCTCGGCGCGGATGGCGGAAAGCACGTCGGTCAGCAGCTTCAGCCGGCCTTCGGCGCTGCCGCCGTATTCGTCCTGCCGGTGGTTGGTCGCGGGCGACAGGAACAGTTGCAGCACGTCCTCGTGATTGGCGTGCAGTTCGATCCCGTCCAGCCCGCAATCGCGCACGGTGCGGGCGACCAGGACGTAATCCTCGATCATGCGGGCGATCTCGGGGCCGGTCAGGGTGTGGGTGCCGGCATTGTTGGTGTAATTGGCCAGCACGCCCGAGGCGGAATGCGGCATGGCGCCCTGGTTGATGACCTGCGCCGTCACCACGGCGCCATGGGCGTGGATGTCCTGGGCCAGGCGCGCCATGCGATCGCGATACTGCGGGTTGTGGACGCTGCCGCGCAGGATCGCGCCCAGCCCCGAGGGCGCATAGCCGCGCGGCACCATGCGGTTGTCGATGAAGGTATTGACGCCGTCGACCCAGCAAAGGCCGTTGCGGACCCGTTCGAGCCAATAGCCGGAAAAGCGCTCGGCCTCTTTCGGCGAGGCCAGCGGATCGGCGATGATGCGGCCATGCGGCGGCGCCATGATCCGGTTGGAAAGCTGCATGTCCCCGATGCGAAGGGGGCGGAAGATATGCGGGAAATGCTGGGGCTCGGCCACCATCGCGATCACTCCATCTGGGTGGGGCGCGGCTGTCTTGCCGCGCCCTGCCGGGGGGTCATTCGGTATAAAGCACGGCGGTGCCGTTCCTGATCTGCACCACGTTGCTGCCGCTGACCGGCGAGCGGTCGTCGACATAGCTGTAGGAGCCGCTGCCGATCACCGAGGCCACGTCCCTGGTCGCGCTCAGCGCATCGCGGATGGCGTCGCGTCCGCTTTCGGGTCCGGCGGCCTTCATCGCCTCGATGGCCACGCGGCCGATGGTATAGCCAAGCGCCGCCCAATTGTCCGGCGCCCGGCCGGCATGGGCCTGGAAGTTCTGCGCGAAGGCGACCGAGAAGTCGTTGAACCCGCCCGGCACCCAGTCGGACAGCATGTAGACGCCCTCGGTCGCGCCGCCGCCGGTCTGGGTGAACTCGGGCGAGGAAAAGGTGTTCATGCCAAAGATCTCGACCTTCTCGTCCAGACCGGCTTCGCGAAGCTGGCGCACGATATTGCCGCCCTGCGCCGCCATGGCCGAGATGAACAGGCAGTCGATGTCCTGCCCGGCGATCTTGGTCGCCAGGGTCGAGAAGTCGATGTCCGAGGAGGACACCGATTCGCTGGACACGACGGCGACGCCCTTTTCGCGGACCAGATCCTCGAAGGCCGCGCGCAGGGCGACATAGACCTCGATCTCCTTGATCGAGACGGTCGAGCATCTTTCAACCTTGCGGGTGTCGGCGGCGAAATCGGCCAGGTAGGACATCATCTGCCGCGGTGGCTGCGTACTGATGAAGCCCCAGGGTCCGGCGGCGGGGATGTCCAGGTTGTTGGTCAGGGTGACGATGGGCAGTTCCAGCCGGTTGCCCAGCTCGGCCCCGGCGATGGCGACGGCGCCGCTGGTCGGGCCCAGGATCATCCTGACCTCCGGGGCGTTGGCGTGGCGGGTGATCAGGGTCAGCGCCTGGGTGCGGTCCGAGGCATCGTCCTCGACCAGGACGCGGACGGACTTGCCGGCGCCGAACTCGGCCTTTTCGTTCGCCTCGGCAAAGGCCATGGCCATGCCCTCGGACACGCCGGCGCCCATGAAGGCGGCCGGGCCGGTCAGGGACTGCATGATGACCACGGTCGGCTGCTCGGCAATTGCCGGCGTCGCAAGCGCAATCAGGGCCGCGCCGGTGGCGGCGATCATTCGTTTCATCGATTCCTCCCTTGTATTTTTTGGCACATTCATGATATTTATTTCACCAGTCAAATATATTTTTAATTTAGGCACACCTGAGGGCATACGGGGCTTTTCCCCGCGCGGGCTACACCGTGCGGTTAGATTTCCCGTGTTTGTCAGGCATCAGCCTGGAATCTTGGTGCAGTATTGCATACATAAACCTGCTATTTAGTATTTTTATCTTGAGATGCCTGTGCGGATCGGTTCTTGTCGGCGAAGATGCTTTCCCGGCGCGGCCCGCCGGGATCGCCTTTTCCAGCGGAGGCCCCATGCAGCGAAGCCATCATCATGCAGTCGTCATCGTCGGGGCGGGGCAGGCCGCCTGCCAGCTGGCGATCAGCCTGCGGCAGAAGGACTATCCCGGCCCCATCGTCCTGGTGGGGGACGAGCCGTTCCTGCCCTACAGCCGCCCGCCGTTGTCCAAGACCTATTTCAACGAGGGCGAGCCCCAGCGCCTGCTGCTGCGCAAGGCCGAGTTCTATGAAATGAACGGCATCACCGTGCTGACCTCCAGCCGCGTGGAAAGGATCGAGCGTGCAGGCCGCGCCGTCGTGCTGTCGGACGGCCGGCGGCTGGGTTATGGGCAGTTGGTCCTGGCCACCGGCGCCCGCAACCGGCTTCCCCCCGTCGAGGGCGCGGACCTGCCGGGGGTGATGGCGCTGCGCGGCCTGGACGACGCCGACCGGATGCGCAGCCTGGCCGCGGCCGCGCGACATGTGGTGATCGTCGGCGGCGGCTTCATCGGGCTCGAGGCGGCGGCGGTGTTCCGTGCCGCCGGCCTGCGGGTCACGCTGCTCGAGGCGGCCGGGCGGCTGATGGCGCGGGCGGTTTCGCCGGCGGTGTCGGACCATTTCCTGCGCGCGCATCGCGACGCAGGGGCCGAGATCCACCTGGGCGTTACGGTCCGGCGTATCCTGGCGCGGCCGGACGGTGCCGCCGGCGCGGTGGAGCTGGCGGATGGCCGGACGATTGCCGCGGATGCGGTGCTGATGGCGACCGGGGTGGTGCCCAATGCGGAACTGGCGCGCGAGGCCGGGCTTGCGGTGGACAACGGCATCCTTGCCGATTGCTTCCTGGCGACCTCGGACTCGGCCATTTCGGCGATCGGCGATTGCGCCGCCGTGGCGCAGGGGCCGGGCGGGCCGCATCTGCGGCTGGAATCCGTGCAGGCCGCCGTGGATCAGGCGAAATGCCTGGCCGAGCGGCTGGCGGGCCAGCCCGTGCCCTTTGCCAGGACGCCCTGGTTCTGGAGCGACCAGGGCCCGCACAAGCTGCAAATCGCCGGATTGCGCGATGGCGCCGACCGGACCGAGATCGAGCCCTCGCCCGACCCGGCGCGGCTTCTGGTGCGCAGCTATCGCGGCGAAAGGCTGGTCTGCGTCGAGACGGTGAACCTGCCGGCCGAACATATGCGCGCGCGCCGGGCGCTGGAAACCGAAGCCGCGGCCGCATAGCGGCGCGGGGACAAGGGCAGGGCGGGCTAATGCCCGCCGGTGCCCAGGTAATGCGCGATCACGCCGTCGTCCTGCGCCAGCCTGCGGCTGGGCCCCTCGGCCACGACATGGCCGTGTTCGATGACATAGGCGCGGTCCGAGACCTGCAAGGCCTTGCGCGCGTTCTGTTCCACCAGCAGGATCGTCATGCCGTCGCGGCGCAGCTGCGCCAGCGCGTCGAAGACCTGCTGCACGATGACCGGGGCAAGCCCCAGGCTGGGCTCGTCCAGAAGCAGCAGGCGCGGCCCGCCCATCAGCGCGCGACCGATGGCCAGCATCTGCTGCTGGCCCCCGGAAAGCGAGCCGGCCAGCTGTTCCTGCCGCTCCCGCAGGATCGGGAACAGGCGGAACACCGCCTGGATGTCATGGGTGGGCCGGCGGCCGTGCAGGGCGTTGGCGCCGACCCGCAGGTTCTCGATCACCGACATGTCGGGCAGCACCTGCCGTCCCTCGGGCGATTGCAGGATGCCCATGCGCGCGATGGCCCAGGCGGGCTTTCGCACCAGCTCGGCCCCCTCGACCCGGATCTGGCCGGCACCGGGCCGGACGATGCCGCTGATGCAGTTCAGCAGCGTCGATTTCCCGGCGCCGTTCGGCCCGATCAGCGCCACCATCTCGCCCTGCGCGACGTTCAGCGAAACCCCGGCCAGCGCGCGGATGCCGCTGTAGGAGGCATGGAGGTCCGTCACCGTCAGCAGCATCATTCCTCTCCCAGATAGGCGGTGATGACGGCGGGATCGGCGACCACGTCGCGGGGCTTGCCCTCGGCGATCAGCCGGCCGCCGTCCAGCACATAGACGTGGTCGCAAAGCTCCTGCACGAAGCGCATGTTGTGTTCGATCAGCAGGATCGCCTTGCCCTCGTCGGCAAGCTCGCGAAAGATCCGGCCCAGTTGCAGCGCCTCGACGTCGTTCATGCCGGCGACCGGCTCGTCCAGCAGGATCAGGTCGGGATCGGTGGCGAGCGCCCGCATCATCTCGACCTTGCGCTGGTGGCCATAGGCCAGGCTGCCCGCCGGGTTGTCGGCATGCCCGGCCATCCCGAACCGCCCGAGCAGCGCCATCGCCTTTTGCCGCAGCAGCGCATCCTCGCGCCGCGACGAGGGCAGGCCCAGGATCGCCGCGACCAGCGAACAGGTCTCGTGCCGGTGAAAGCCGACCATGACATTGGCCAGCACGCTCGCCTCCTTCTGCAGGCGGATGTTCTGGAAGGTGCGGCCCATGCCGGCGCGCGCCACCTTGTCGGCCGGCTCGGCCGAGATGTCGCGCCCCCCGAACAGCACCCTGCCCGAACTGAGCGACAGCATGCCGGTGATCAGGTTGATCAGCGTGGTCTTTCCGGCACCGTTCGGCCCGATCAGGCCGGTGATCCGGCCCGCCGGCACCCGCATGCTGACATCGTTCGAGGCGATGACGCCGCCGAAATTCTTGTGGACATGCTCAAGGACAAGATCGGTCATCCCTTCACCTCTGCCTGGCGGACCTCGGGGTTGGCGGCGCGGGTGCGGCGGGCGACCAGCGTGTCGACGATGCCGCGCGGCATGAAGTTCATCACCGCCATCAGGATCAGGCCATAGATCATGATCCGCGCATCGGCGAGCGGACGCGAGATCTCGGGCAGCGCGATCAGCAGGGCGACGCCCACCAGCGGCCCCCAGACGCTGCGCCGCCCGCCCAGCACGACATAGGACAGGATCACGATGATCAGGTGAAAGCCGAACTGGTTCGGCTCGACCGCATAGGAATGCAGCGCCTCGAGACTGCCGAAAAGCCCGGCCAGCAGGCCCGAGATCATATAGGCGATGGCCTGCGTGCGCGCGGCGTTGATGCCCAGCGACACGGCCATGCCCTCGTCCTCGCGCACGGCGTCGAAGGCCCGGCCCAGCCGCGAGCGCGAGATCGCCAGCATCACATGGATCGTCGCCAGGGCAAAGACCAGCAGCGTCCCGGTGCCGACCAGCTTGGGGATGCCGGAAAAGCCCATGGCGCCGCCGGTGACGTTCTCGGCATAAAGATTGGCCGACAGCACGATCTGCACGAAGGCCAGCGAGGCGATGGCCTGGTAGACCCCGCGCAGCCGCGCCAGCGGGATCGCCAGCAGCGCGCCGAAGGCCAGCCCGGCAAAGGCCCCGGCCAGCAGCGTCACCGGCAGCGGCAGGCCGTAGTTCACCGTCAGGATGGCCGCGGTATAGGCGCCGATGGCCGACAGGCCGACATTGCCGATGGAAAAGGCGCCGGCGCGCAGCACGATATATTGCGAATAGGCAAAGCCCAGGTGGATCAGGAACAGGTCGAAAAGCGGGCGAAAGCTCAGCAGCGTGTCCATCAGCGGCGCCCCCTCAGCACGCCGGCCTCGTCCTGCCCGAAAAGGCCGTTGGGGCGCAGCAGCAGCACAGCAAAGAGCAGGCCGAAGATGATGATGTCGGACAGCCGCGAGGACAGGTAGGCGACGCTCAGCGTCTGCAGCACGCCGAAGCCCAGCGAGGCGACCAGCGCCCCCGCGACCGAGCCCAGCCCGCCCAGGATCACCACGACGAAGCCGCGCAGCAGGAAGGGGTCGCCCATCATGAAGTGGATCGAGTTGAAGGCCAGCCCGACCAGCACCCCCGCCGCCCCTGCCAGCATGCCCGACAGCATGAAGGTCTGGAAATAGATGACGCTGGGCCGGATGCCCGCCAGCAGCGCCGCGCGCTCGTTCTGCGCCACGGCGCGGACCTGGCGGCCAAAGCCGGTCCGGTAGAGATACCAGGAAAGCCCCGCCACCAGCAGGATCGCCAGCACCGCCATCGCCAGCTGCAACGCCGAGACCCGCAGCCCCCAGACCTTGAAGATCACCACCGGGAAGGTGTCGAAGGGAAAGCGCAGCACCTGGGTCTTGGACAGCATCTGCGCGATGGACACCAGCACCAGGTTCGCCCCGATGGAGGAGATCAGGGCGCTGAACTCGACCTCGCCGCTTTGGCGCAGGCGGCGAAAGGCCGTGACCTCGATGATGACCGAGACGAGGCCGGCGCCGATCATCGCCAGGATGAAGGCCAGCCAAAGCGGCAATCCCGCCTGGACCGAGTAAAGGCCGATGAAGGCCCCGGTCATGAAGATCCCGCCATGGGCGAGGTTCATGATCTTGTGGATGCCGAAGATCAGCGTGAAGCCAAGCGCGAACAGCGCATAGACCCCGCCGATCACCAATCCGTTGACGATTTGTTGCAGGAACACGAGCCTCTCCCTTCCCGGCCGGGGTTCTTCGGATTCTTCCGTTCAATAATTCATAGGCACATATTTTTGTATACAACAACTGTGAATTTGTGTTCATTTACCGACATGCACGAATCGACGACCGCCCGCCGCTTTTCCGGCGCGGCCGTGTCGGGCGCAGGTTTCAACAGGGGCAGCCGGATTGCCGCGCCAGGGCGCGGCGGCAGCGCGCCCAAGGACGGGAGGAACGAATGTCACTGAGAATCCTGATGGGCACCGCGCTTGCCGCCTCTGCCGCCTTTGCGCCGATGGCCATGGCCAAGGAGGTCAAGGTGGCGATCATCCAGTCGCTGACCGGCAGCCCGGCCTTCATCGGCCGCGGCATCGCCGACGGCGCGGTCATGGCCATCGAGGACATCAATGCCAAGGGCCTGGCGGGCGAGGGCGTCACCATCCAGTATACGCTGGACGACGATGCGGGCGACCGCGGCCAGGCGCTGGGCCTGATCGGCCGGCGCGCCGCGGATTCGGAAAACATCGCCATCATCGGCCCGACCACCGGCGCCATCGCCCCGGCGGCTGCGGCCGCGGCCAACGATCTGGGCATCCTGGCCTATATGCAGTCAAACAACGACGCCGTGCCGCAGGCCGGGCCCTGGTCCTTCCCGTTTTCGCAGCCGGCCTCGATCGCGACGCCGCCGATCGCCGATTATGCCGCCGAAAAGCGCGGCGTGCAGGACTGCGCGGTCATCACCGTCCTGGACAACGAAGCCTATGTCGCCATGGCGAATGTGTTCATGGAGCGGGTGAAGGAACACGGAGTGAAGGCGCAGCTCGACGGCGTCAAGCTGTCCGACATCGACTTCTCGGCCCTGGCGGTGAAGGTGGCGCAAAGCGATGCCGACTGCCTGTTCATCGCCACGCCGGCCGCGCTTGGCGCCAATGTCATCATGCAGTTCAAGCAGGCGGGCCTTGACCCGGAGGTGCAGATCTTCGGGCTGCAATCGCTGGCCTCGCCCGAGTTCCTCAACACCGGCGGCAGCGCGGTCGAGGGCGTGACCGTGATCGGCGAATGGACGCCCGGCGGCTTCGACGAGCCCTCGCGCGCCTTTGCCGAAGCCTACAAGGCCAGGCACGGGGTCGAGGCCGACAATTGGGCGCCGCAGGGCTATTCGACGATGATGGTCTTTGCCGACGCGCTGCGCCGTGCCGGGCCGGATGCCACGCGCGAGGAGATGCGCGACGCCCTGGCCGGCATCAAGGACGTGCCGGTGATCGTGGGCGAGGGCGTCTACAACTTCACCCCGGAACGCGCCGCGACCTTCGGCATGGGCATCCTGACCGTCAAGGACGGCAGCTTCGCGCGCCCCGAGGATCTGTAAGGCATCGCATGCGCGCGCGCCGGCAGGGGCGCGCCCGTTGCGCAAGGAGGACGCAATGCGTTTCGACAGCGAGTTCGACTTCATCGTCTCGGGCGCCGGTTCCGCGGGCTGCGCGGTGGCCGGACGGCTGGCGGAATCGGGGAAATACCGTGTCCTGCTGCTCGAGGCGGGCCCGCGCGACAGCGCCTTCTGGATCAAGGTGCCGATGGGCTATCCCATGCTGTTCACCAATCCCAAGGTGAACTGGATGTTCGAATCCGAGCCAGAGCCGGAACTGAACGGGCGGCCGATGTACAACCCGCGCGGCAAGGTTCTGGGCGGCACCAGCTCGATCAACGGCATGCTGTACATCCGCGGCCATCCGACCGATTACGACAACTGGGCGCAGCTGGGAAATCCCGGCTGGAGCTGGCAGGACGTGCTGCCCTGGTTCAAGAAGGCCGAGGACCAGGCGCGCGGCCCCGACGATTATCACGGCACCGGCGGGCCGCTGGCCGTCTCGGACCAGCCCGACCCGTCGCCGGTGGCGCTGGCGATCATCGAGGCCGGGAAACAGGCCGGCATCCCCGCAAACCCCGATTTCAACGGTGCCCGGCAAGAGGGGGCGGGCCTGTTCCAGACCACCACCCGCAACCGGCGGCGCTGCAACTCGGCCCGCGCCTACCTGTCGGCGGCGGGCCGCAACCTGCGCATCGACACCGGCGCCCATGCCACGCGGCTGCTGTTCGAGGGCCGCAAGGCCGTCGGCATCGAATACCGCCAAGGCGGGCGCATCCTGCGGGCGCGGGCGCGGCACGGGGTCGTGGTCTGCGGCGGGGCCTTCGGCTCGCCCCAGCTCTTGCAGCTTTCGGGGATCGGCCCGGCCGATCATCTGCGCGCCCACGGCATCGAGGTGCTGCACGACTTGCCCGGCGTCGGCGCCAACCTGCGCGACCATTTCTATTGCTCGCTGATCTTTCGCTGCCGCGAGCCGGTGACGATCAACGAACTGGCGCGCAGCCCGCTGCGCAAGGCCATCGCCGGGGCGCAATATGTGCTGGCCCGGCGCGGGCCGCTGGCCGCGAACGGCATCTTTGTCGGCATCTTCACCCGCACGGACGAGACGAGGGACCGGCCCAACCTGCAGATCAACACCAACATCTGGTCGGTCGCCTCGCGCGACAGGCGGGGGATGCGGGTCCACGACTTTCCCGGCTTCACCATGAGCCCGGTGCATCTGGACCCGGTGGCGACCGGCGAGGTGCGGCTGCGCGCGCCCGACCCCTTTGCCGATCCGGTGATCCGGCACAATTTCTTTCGCGACGAGGTGGACCGGATGGCCATGGCCGATGCCGTCCGCATCACGCGCCATATCGCCGGCCAGCCGGCGCTGGCCCGCTATATGGCCGAAGAGATCCGCCCCGGCCCCGCGGTGCGGACCCAGGCCGAGATCGTCGACTGGCTGCGTGGCAACGGCATCGCGAACCTGCATCCCGTGGGCTCCTGCGCCATGCTGCCCTTGGCCGCGGGCGGCGTGGTCGATCACCGGCTGCGCGTGCATGGCATCGGCGGGCTTTACGTGGCGGATGCCTCGATCATGCCGCGGCTGCCGGCCGGGAACACCAACGCGCCGTCGATCATGATCGGCGAGAGATGCGCCGCCATGGTCCTGGAGGACATGGCCCAGGGCGCCGCACCGGGGATGAAGGGAGCAGCGTGATGGACAGGGATTACGACGTCATCGTGGTGGGCGCCGGCGGGGCCGGGCTTGCGGCGGCGCATATGGCCGCCCAGGCCGGCGCCCGCGTGCTGATGGTCGAGGCGGGCGACAAGGCCGGCGGCTCGACCGCCCTGTCGGGGGGCGTGTTCTATGCGGCGGGCACCTCGCTCCAGCGCCGGGCGGGGATCGAGGACACGCCCGAGGCGCTTTACCGCTATTACCTGCATATCAACCAATACAAGCTCGACCCGGCGCTGGTCAGGCGGCTGTGCCACGACGCGACGCCGGCCTTCGACTGGCTGGTCGGGCTGGGCGTCGATTTCCCCGAGGAGAACCTTTATTGCTCGGGCGTGGACAAGATCCGGCGCGGCCATCGCGCCCGCGGCCATGGCGCCGAGATCGCCGAGGTGCTGGAGGGCTCGCTGAGCGGCCTTGCCGTGGACATGGCGCTGCGCAGCCGGGTGCAGGAGCTGCTGGTCGAGGATGGCCGCGTCGCCGGCATCCTGGTCGAGGGCGACCGGGTGACGGCGGGGGCGGTGGTGCTGGCCACCGGCGGCTTCGGCGCCAACCGGCAATTGCTGGCCGAGCTTTACCCCACGGCCGCGGCGCAGGGCGAGCTGTCCTGGTATATCGGCTCGCCCCATTCCCAGGGGGACGGCATTCGCATCGGCCGTCGCCTTGGCGCCGGCATCACCCGGCCGGATCGCGGCCTTCTGCTGATGACGCCGGGCTGGGAAAAGGAGCTGGAGACCTATCTGCCGCCCTGGCTGATCCATGTCACGCATGAGGGGCGCCGCTTCGTCGACGAATCCTGCGAGTATTCCATCCTGTCCGAACTGCTGAACGAACAGACCGCGCGCGAATGCTTCGCGATCTTCGACGAGGCGGCGCGGCGCGAGGCACGCTCGGCCACCGCGCCGAACTGGTCGGCGGACCGGCTGGCGCATTTCGCCGCCCGCGGGCAGGTCGCGCAGGCCGATACGCTGGAGGGGCTGGCGGCGCAGCTCGGCATCGACGCGGCGACGCTGGCCACCACCGTCGCCGCCGCCAACCGCGCCGCCGAAACCGGGCGGGATGCGCATTTCTTCAAGCCGGCCGAGCATCTGAAGCCGATTTCGACCCCGCCCTTCTACGGCGCGCGCATCCGGCCGGCCATCGTGTGCTGGACCGGCACCGGGCTGAGGATCGACACCGAGGCGCGGGTGCTGGACCAGGCCGACCGGCCGATTGCGGGCCTCTATGCCGCGGGCGAGACGACGGGCGGCATGTTCGGCCCCTGCTATGCCGGCGGCGGCGCCTCGATCGGCAATGCCATCGTCTTCGGCCGGGTGGCGGGCAGCAATGCGGCGGCCGAGGCGCGGCCGTGATCCTGGGCATCCACCACGCCGCCATCTCGACCCCGGACCTGGACCGGGCGCTGGATTTCTATTGCAACGTGCTGGGCTTCACCGTCGCCTCGCGCATGGACTGGGCGCAGGGCGCGGCGCTGCCCGACACGATCATGGGCCTCAGGGGATCGGCGGCGCGGCAGGCCAAGCTGCGCGCCGGCAACTGCTTTCTGGAGCTTTTCGAGTTCTCGAGCCCCGCCCCCAGCCGGCCGGAGCGCGGCATCCAGGATCATGGCATCACCCATCTTTGCCTGCATGTCCGCGAGCTGGCGGCCGAGGTCGCCCGGCTCGAGGCGGCGGGCATCCGCTTTCGCTCGGCCCCGCAGCGCCGGGCCAGCCATGCCTCGGTCTACGGCCACGATCCCGACGGCAATGTGCTGGAACTGCTGGAGGTGACGGATGACAGCCACCCCTTTTCCTTCGCCACGCTGGGGCCGGGCCGGGATGGCCGGCCATAGCGCCGCCGCGGCGCGGATCGCGGCAACCACCCGCCACCAAGGAGGAAAAGCATGAGCCGCCATTACGGAACCCTGTTCCAGCACGGATATGTGGTCCCCGATGCCGATGCCGCCGCCCATGACTGGGCCGGGCGCATGGGGGTCGGGCCCTTCTTCGTCTATCCGGTGCCGATCCCGTTCCAGGTGCTGAAGATTTGGGACGAGCCGGTCTCGGTCCAGATCCACAGGCGGGTGCTGATGGGCTATACCGGCCCGGTGCAGATCGAACTGATCGAGCCGGCCGACGCAGCCTCGCCCTATCGCGATTTCCTGGAAAGGCGCGGCGCCGGGCTTCAGCATTTCGGCTTTCTCTGCGACGATTTCGACGCGCAGCTGGCGGCGGCCGAGGCGCGCGGCATGGTCCGCGCCATCGAGGGCCGCCAGGCCCTGTCGCGCATGTGCTATCTTTGCGACCCCGCCGATCCCGATGCGCCGATGATCGAACTGGTCGATCTGAAGCCCGAGCGGCGGCAGATGTTCGACCGCATGCGCCTGCCTTCGGTGGGATGGGACGGGCGCGACGTGATCCGCGAACTCTAGAAAGGTGCAAGCATGGACTATCGCAAGCTGGGCCGCTCGGGCCTGACCGTCTCGGCGGTCGGGCTGGGCTGCAACAATTTCAACTGGACCACGGACGAGGCGCAATCGTGCCGCGTGGTCGATGCGGCGCTGGATGCCGGGATCACCTTTTTCGACACCGCCAACATCTATGGCCGTTCCGGCGGTTCGGAAGAGTTCCTGGGCCGCGCGCTGGGCCCGCGGCGCGGCAGGGCCGTGGTGGCGACCAAGTTCGGCATGCAGATGGCCGACGGCAGCCGCGGCGCCGACCGCTCCTATATCATCCGCTGCGTCGAGGACAGCCTGCGCCGGCTGGGCACCGACTGGATCGACCTTTACCAGCTGCACGAATCGGACCCGACCACCCCGATCGAGGAGACGCTGGATGCGCTGGACCGGCTGATCGCCCAGGGCAAGGTCCGCTATATCGGCACCTCGAACATGGCGGATTGGGAAATCGCCCATGCCCATCACCTGGCGCGGGAACTGGGCGTGCAGCATTTCATCTCGCTCCAGGCGGAATATTCGCTGATCCGGCGCGGGGCCGAGGCGACGACGATCCCCTGCCTGAACGCGCTGGGGCTGGGGCTGCTGCCCTATTTCCCGCTGGCCTCGGGGCTCTTGACCGGCAAATACCGCGGCGGCGACACGGGCGAGGGGCGTTTCGGCAAGATCGCGCGGCTGGCCGACCGCTATCTGACGCCCGAGAACCTGGCCCGCGTGGACCGCATCGCCGATTGGTGCGACCAGAACGGGCTTGCCATGACCGAGGTCGCCTTTGCCTGGCTGCTGTCCAGGCCCGTTGTGGCCTCGGTCATGGCCGGGGCGACCAAGCCCGAACAGGTGATTGCGAATGCGAAGGCCGCCGAATTGCGGTTGAGCGAGGCACAGATCGGCGAGCTGGAGGCGCTGCTGCAAGATGAATGACACGCTGGACAAGGTCGCCGTCGTCACCGGCGCGGGCTCGGGCCTGGGCGCGGCGACCGCCCGCCGCTTTCACCGCGACGGCTGGAGGCTGGTCCTGGGCGACCTGCGGCCCGAGGGCGTGCAGGCCCTGGCGCAGGAGCTTGGCGCGACCGCCCTGGCCTGCGACGTGGCCGACGAGCGCCAGGTCGAGGCGCTGGTGCAGGCGGCGCTGGACCGTCACGGCCGGCTGGATTGCATGATCAACAATGCCGGCATCCTGGGCGCCATCGGCCCGATCGGAACGACCGCGGCACGGGATTTCAACCGCGTGCTGGAGGTCATGGTCAGCGGTGTTTTCCATGGCACCAAGCACGCCGCGAACGCCATGGGCGACCAGGGCGGCGTGATCCTGAACACCGCCAGCCTGGCGGGGGTCGGGGCCTGGGCCAACCATTCCTATACCACCGCCAAGCACGCGGTGGTGGGGCTGACGCGCTCGAGCGCGGTGGAGCTGGCGCCGCGCGCGATCCGGGTGAATGCGCTGGCGCCGGGCAATGTGGTGACGGGCATGACCAGCAGCCTCAGCGGTGGCGAGCAGGCGGCCTATGACCGGGCCTTGGCGCGCAATCCCATCCCCTATGTCTGCACGGCCGCGGACATCGCCGATGCCTTCGCCTATCTGGCCGGTCCCTCGGCCCGCGGCATCACCGGGCAGGTTCTGGTGATCGACAGCGGGCTCGACGTCGCCGTGGTCCCGCCCGCCTATCACCAGGCGCCGGGCCGTTTCGTCGAATGAAGCAGGGCGCCGCGGCCGTTCAGGCCGTGGCGTCCAGCACCATGGTTTCGACCTCTTCGCGGATGATCTTGCCGCTGGTGCTGCGCGGAAAGCGCTCGACCGGGACGAAGACCACGTCCTTGGGGCGCTTGTAGCCGGCCAGGCTGGCGCGGCACAGCGCGATCACCCCGGCCTCGTCCAGGCTGTCGTCGCAGCGCGCCACCACCGCCACCGGCACCTCGCCCCAATGCGGATCGGGGCGGCGCACGACGATGGCGTCGGCGACGCGCGGATCGGCCAGGATCACCCGCTCGATCTCGGCCGGATAGATGTTCTCGCCCCCGGACTTGATGAGATATTTCGAGCGCCCGGCGAATTCATAGCCCGCGGGCGTGCGGCGGAACAGGTCGCCCATGTGGAACCAGCCGCCGCTGAAACTGTCGCGGTTGACCTCGTCGGCGTTCCAGTAGCCGCTGAAAAGCGTCGGCCCCCTGACCCAGGCTTCGCCGGTCTCGCCCTGGGCCACGTCGCGGCCGTCGGGGCCGACAAGGCGCAGCTCGGTCAGCACGCTGAGCTTCTTGGCAAGGCTGCGCGGCATCTCTCCGGGCCGGATCAGGTCGCCGGAGAGCGGCGGCATCCCGGTCTCGGTCGCGCCGAAGGAATTGAGATAGGGCGCGTCGAGACGCCGCGTCACCTCGTCGATGACCGCGGCCGGCGTCATGTCCGCCATGGCTCCGACCACCCGCACGCCCTTGATCCGGGGCCGGCGCGTCCGCAGGCGGGCCAGCAGAAGCTCGGTGGTGGCGGGCACGGTCATCAGCCAGCCGATGCGCTGCTGCTCCAGCGTGTCGATGATCCGGTCGGCGTCGAACCCGTCCATCACGGTGACGGCGCCGCCGATCAGCAGGGTCGAGAACAGATGCTCGGTGCCCCCCATGTGGAACATCGGCGCCCATGAGATATAGCCGTCCTCGCGCGCGAGCCCCAGGTCCAGCCGAAAGGCGCACATGCGCGCGATCTGCGCCCGCTGGCTGATGACGGCGGCCTTGGGACGGCCGGTGGTGCCCGAGGTATAGATGATGATGAACCCGTCCTCGGGCCGGGCCTGGTCGGGGGCCTCGCCCTCGCATCCCAGGCTGCGCAGGTCCAGGGCCTCGCGGTCGGGGCAGGCGGCGCGGGCCAGGTCGCGGTGGCGGGCCGAGCAAAGCATAAGCCGCGGCTGGACCAGGTCGATGCACCAGGCCAGTTCCGGCGCCACCAGCCGCCAGTTCAGGCAGGCGACCATCGCCCCCAGCTTGGCGCAGGCCAGCTGCGTCAGGCCGTATTCGATGCAGTTCTCGGACAGGACGGCCACGCGGTCGCCCCGCGTCACGCCCCGTGCCGCCAGGTCGGCGGCGATGCGGTCGGCGGCGGCGATCATCCCGGCATAGCTCAGCACCCGGTCGCCCTCGATCAGCGCCGGCGCCTCGGGCCGGTCATGGGCGCGCCCGGCGATCAGGCGCCAGACCGTCGTGCCGCTTGCCGTCGGGATATCGGACATCAGTCATGCTCCTTGAAGCTGAATTGGACCCGCAGGACCGGCGCCCCGCGCCCCTCGGCGTAAAGTGTGCCGCCGGGCTCGGGGGTCAGCCGGGCGGCAAGCCGGTCGCCCTCGAAGACGTTGTCGGCGAAGAAGGCGGCGATCTCGGCGAACTCGGCCTGCGGATGGGCGGCCATGGCGGCGCTGATGACATAGGCCAGGTTGGCCGGGCCGGGATTGACGCGCCGGGGGCCGAAGCCCGCCGCCTCGGCGGCCTCGCGCCGCAGGTGGATGGCGTTGTCGTCGCGCAGAAGCGCGCACCATTCCGCCATGTCGGGGCCGCTGACCGGGCCGAAGCTCCAGCCGGTTTCGTCCTGCCTGTCAGTCATCGGCCACCACCGGGGTAATCATCCTGAATTGCAGCACGCTGGCCGGGCCGGCCTGGTCCGACAGCGTGATGGCCAGCGCCAGATGGTCGGCCTGGCCAAAGCGGCGGCTGGGCTTGCGCGTCAGGTCCAGAACCTCGACCGTGGCGTCATAGGCTTGGCCGACCCGCAGCCGGCCGGGAAAGGACAGCCGGCATTCGCCCAGCACCGGACCGGCATCGAAGGCCAGCCCCAGGTTGCGGCTGAAATCGCCGATGGGCGCCGGCATTGCCGCCAGCGCGCCCAGATAGGCGTGGATCGGATGCGCCAGGTCGCCCTGCCGCGGCGGGGCGGCGCAAAGCGCGCGCACCCGGTCGTCCAGCGCGGCGGTCAGGTCGTATCGCCTGCCGGGGATGGGGGGCTGGCTTGCCATCAGCGGCCGATGCGCGCGAAGCGGCGCTCGATCTCGGGGCCGATGCGGTCGAAATAGGTGGTGTCGGCCAGCGCGTCCATCGCCATGACCTTGAAGAGCGCGCGGGCGTTCATCACCGGCCGGTCGCCGACGCTGCATCGCATCTGGGCAAAGACCAGGTTGCGGGTCTTGCGCGTCACCTCGATGTCGCCGCGCACCCAGTCGCCGAGGTGGACGATGGACAGGAAGTCGATGTTCATCGAGATCGTGGGCACCACCGCCGCCGCATAGCCGACCAGATGCTGCACGCCGTAAGCCTGCATGTCGGTAAAGGCCGCCAGAGCCGCGCCGTGGCAATAGCGCGATGGGTTCAGGTGGCGTTCCGCGCAGCGAAAGCCTACCGCGAATTGCCCCGCCCCGTCGCGCGTCGCATGCACGGGGCCGAAGGTGTCGCAGAACCCGCCGGGCGAGGGCAGCTCGATCCAGCCCTCCGGTGCGGGCAGGGTGCTTTCCGAGGCCTTGAAAGGGTGGAACGCGTCAAGGGTCATCAGCGGATCCCGAACTGGCTGCGCGGCATATTTATACACAAATGATAAAACTATATAATGAAAACCGAGTCAATGTGTGCAATAACAGTTTTACTGCTGTAAGGGAGAGACAAGTTGACCGATCTGGAAACCCGGCTGGACCGCCTGGAATCGCGCGCCGAGATCCTGGCGCTGATTTCGCATTACTGCAAAGCCTGCGACGACCGCGACGTGCCCCTGTTGCGGTCGCTGTTTCGCGAGGATTCCTGGGTGCGCTCCGCCGACGGACGCATGAAGGGCGAGGGGCTCGGGGGCATCATGCAGATGTATCGCAAGCGGTTCGAGGTGCTGGGCCTGTCGGTCCACTGGACCCATGACACGGTCGTCACCTTCGATCCCGCCGACCCGGACCGCGCCACCGGCGAGGTGTTCTGCCATGCCGAGGCGGTGCGCAACCAGCAGGTGCTGGTCGGCTCGCTGCGCTACGAGGACGAATACCGCCGCGACGGGAAATGGTATTTCGCCTCGCGGCTGCTGAAGTTCCTGTATTACGTCCCGGTGCAAAGCTATGCCGAGGCGCTGGCCTCGCCGCTGCGCCAGCGCGGATACGAGGCGCCGATGCCCGGCGACTATCCCGAATCGCTGCCCAGCTGGACCGGCTGGCTGCGGCATTACCAGCCCGAGGAACAGCGGGCGTGATCCTGGGGGTTCATCACGCGGCGATCTCGACCCATGACATCGAAAGGCTGATCGGCTTCTATACCGAGGTGCTGGGGTTCGAGCTGGTCCACCGCCAGTCCTGGACCGCCGATGCCGAGGTCCAGAACGCGCTGCTGGGCGCCAGCGGTTCGGCCGCCCAGCTGGCGATGCTGTGGCACCGGAACTGCTATCTGGAACTGTTCCAGTTCGAGGCGCCGGCCCCGGAACGGCGCAGCCCGCATCAGCGCCTGTTCGGGGCCGGGCTGACGCATCTTTGCCTGGCGGTGCAGGATCTGGACGCCGAATACGAACGGCTGCGGCAGAAGGGCGTGGTGTTCCATTCCTCGCCCCTGCCGCGGCCGACCTTCAACGCGGTCTATGGCCATGACCCGGACGGCAATGTCGTGGAACTGCTGGAGCTTTACGACGCCTCGCATCCCTTCGCGGTGCATTGGCCGGTCCCCGAATAGGGAAAGGCCCCCGAAAGGGGGCCTTTGCCGCGCCGGGATGCGGCGTCACATCACCAGCGACATCGGCGCTTCGATCCGGGCCTTCAGGGTGGACAGGAACTGCGCGGCGACCGCGCCGTCGATGCCGCGGTGATCGGCCGACAGCGTCAGCGTCGCGACGCTGGCGAAACGCAGGCCGCCATCGGCGGTCTCGCGCGCCTCGCGCCGGGGGCCGCCCACCGCCAGGATCGCGCCCTGGGGCGGGTTGATGATCGCATCGAAACTGCGCACGCCATACATGCCCAGGTTGGACAGGGTGAAGGTGCCGCCGCGCAGATCCTCGGCGGTCAGGCTGCGGTCGCGGGCGGCGGCGATCAGCCGGCCCGCTTCGGCCGAGATCTCGGTCAGGGGCCGCTGGGCGGCATTGCGGATCACCGGCGTGACCAGCCCGGCGTCGATGGCGACCGCGACGCACAGATCGACCTGGTCGAAGCGGGTGATGCCGCTGTCCGAGACCTGGATGTTCACCTCGGGATGGGCCGCCAGGGCCAGGGCGGCGGCGCGCAGCAGGAAGTCGTTGACCGAAATTCTCGCGCCCTCGCGCCCGCTGTTGAACTGGCTGCGCAGCGCCATCAGCGCGTCCATCTCGACATCCATGGCGGTGTAGAAATGCGGCACGGTCTGCTTGGAATGGCGCAGCGCGTTGGCGATGGATTTGCGCATCCCGGTAAAGGGCTGCTCGACCCCCTGCGCCGCAGCCGTTGCCGGCGCTGCCCCAGGCGCGGCGGGAATCGCGGCCGCTGGCGGCGACCACAGGCCGGCCGCCTGGACCGCCGCCTGCACATCGGCCAGCGAGATGCGCCCGCGGTAGCCGCTGGGCTTCAGCCCGGTCAGGTCGAAGCCAAGCGCATTGGCGAAATTCACCGCGACCGGGCTGGCATGGGCGCCCGTATTCCGCCTTGCCGCCTCGTCGGGGGCAAGCGCGGCGGGGCGCGGCGGCAGGTCGGCCTTCCTGATCTTGCCACCCCAGCCCGAACCCTCGACCCCGGCCAGGTCGATGCCGTCCTGCTCGGCGATGCGGCGCGCCAAGGGGGAGGCCTTCGGTGCGGCGCCGGCATCCGCAGGAGCATCGGCGGCGGGGGAGGGTTCGGGCCCTGCGGATTCCGCCCGTCCCTCGTCCTTGGGTTCGAACGAGGCATCGACGGGCACATAGGAGGCGATGAATTCGGCCAGTTCGGCCTCGGTGGCGTCCGTTTCGGCCAGCACGGCGATCAGCGCGCCGACCGGGGCGGTCTCGCCCTCGGGCACCAGGATGCGGCGCAGGGTGCCGCCCCTGTCGGTGTCCAGCGTATTGACGATCTTGTCGGTCTCGATGTCGACCAGCTCGGTGCCCGGCTCGACGCTGTCGCCCTCGGCGACGATCCAGCGCGAGATCTGGCCCTCGGACATTTCAAGGCCCCATTTCGGCAGGGTGACGGGATGGATCCGGGCCATGCTCACTCTCCTTTCACGGCTTTGCGGATGGCCGCTTCGATCCGGTCGGGACCGGGAACATACATGCGCTCCAATTCGCGGGCGAATGGCACCGGCGTATGCGGCGCCGTGACCCGCACCACCGGCGTACGCAGCGAGGCAAAGCCCTTTTCGGCCGCGATGGCGGCGATTTCCGAGGCGATCGAGCAGACCGGGTTGGATTCGTCCACGACCACCAGCCGCCCGGTCAGCGACAGGCTTTCCAGGATCATCTCTTCGTCGATGGGCGAGGTGGAACGCAGGTCGATCAGATCGACGGTGATCCCGTCCCCGGCCAGCTTCGCCGCCGCCTTTGCGGCAAAGGAGACCATGCGGCCCAGCGTGACCACGGTCGCATCCTTGCCCGATTGCACCAGGCTCGCGCCATGCAGCGGCGCCACGTATTCGTCGTCCGGCACCTCGCCCTTGCTGGAATAAAGCGCCTTGTGTTCCAGGAAGATCACCGGGTCGTCGTCGCGGATCGCCGCGGCCAGCATGCCCTTGGCATCGGCCGGGTTCGACGGCACCACCACCTTCAGCCCCGGCACGGCCGAAAGCATGGAATAGATGGTCTGGCTGTGCTGGGCGGCGGCGTTCATGCCGGCGCCCATGGACATGCGCACGACGATGGGCGCCTTGGCCTTGCCGCCGAACATATAGCGGAACTTGGCCATCTGGTTATAGATCTGGTCCATGGCGACGCCGACGAAATCGGCGAACATCAGCTCGGCCACCGGGCGCATGCCGGCCAGCGCCGCGCCATTGGCCAGGCCGATGATGGCGCTTTCCGAAATCGGCGTGTCGATGACGCGCTTGTCGCCGAACTCGCCCATCAGACCCTTGGTCACGCCGAAGATGCCGCCGGCCGCATCGCGGCTGCCCGACGACCCGCCGGCGCCGCCCGACACGTCCTCGCCGATGACGATGACGCCGGGATCGCGGCGCATCTCCTGAAACAGCGCCTCGTTCAGCGCCTCTCGCATAGTCTTCACGGTCATGATGCGGTCCTAGTAATCGGCATAGACGTCAGAGAGCATGATCTCGACCCCCGGCGCCGGCGCCTTGCGGGCCGAGGCCACGCAATCCTCGATGAAGGCCGCGATCTCGGCGTCGATGGCATCCAGCTCGGCCGCCTCGATCAGCTTGGCCTCGGTGACTTTCCGGCGGAAACGCAGCAGGGCGTCCTGGGTCTCGCGCAGGGTCTTGACCTCGTCCTTGGCGCGGTAGTTCTGCGGGTCGCCCTCGAAATGACCGAAATAGCGCGTCGCCTCGGCGATCAGGGCGCAGGGGCCCTTGCCTGCGCGCACATGCTCCAGCGCATCCGCCATCGCCTGGTGGACCGAGAAATAGTCGAAGCCATCCGCCTCGAAGACCGGCAGGCCGAAGCCTCGCGTCCGCCCGGCCAGGTCCGAGCCGATGCCATAACCTTCGCCGGTATGTTCGGAATAGCCGTTCAGTTCGAAGACGAAGATCTTGGGCAGCTTCAGCACGACGGCCATGTTCATCGCCTCGAAGACCGTGCCCTGGTTCGACGAGCCGCCGCCGCCGAAGGACACCGCCACGCTGCCGTCGCCGCGCGCCTGGCAGGCCAGCGCCGCCCCCACCGCGATGGGCGGGCCGCCGCCGACGATGCCGTTCGCGCCCAGCATCCCCTTGTCGATGTCGGCGATGTGCATCGAGCCGCCGCGGCCCTTGCACAGCCCGTCGGCGCGGCCATAGATCTCGTGCATCATCAGCCGCGGGTCGCAGCCCTTGGCGATGCAATGGCCATGCCCGCGATGGGTCGAACTGATATAGTCGCGGTCGGTCAGATGCTCGCAGATGCCGACGGCGATCGCCTCTTGCCCCGCATACAGATGCGTGAAGCCGGCGATCTCGCCGCTGCGATTCTCGATATGCAGTCTTTCCTCGAATTCCCGGATCATCCGCATCTGCCGATAGGCCTTCAGGATGTCGGTGCGGCTTTGTTGCATGGCCCTCTCCCGCTCGTCTTGCACCCGGAAACTGGTCGATTCTTGCGGGCGTGTCAATTTATATATGTTCAAACGATGGCCTTTACGTATACTAAGAAAGCATAAACTGTATTTTTGGAGGAGAGGATGGATTTCCGGCTGACCGAGATCCAGCGTGACCTGCAAGAGGCGGCGCGCAAGTTCGCCCGCACCGAGCTGGTGGATCTTGCCCGCGACCTTGAAGAGAAGGCAGAGCCCGTCCCGCCTGAATGGGTCAGGCGCTATGCCGAGCTGGGCTTTCTTGGCATCAACGTGGCCGAGGAATACGGCGGCATGGGGCTTGGCAACCTGGAGGCGCTGCTCGTCGTCGAGGAGTTCGCCAAGATCAGCTCGGCCGTGGCGTTTCCGGTCTTCGAATCCTGCGTCGGCCCGGTGCGCGCCATCGAGCGTTTCGCGCCCGAAAGCCTGAAGGCGCGGGTGATCCCCGCCGTCTGCCGCGGCGAGAAGGTCGTCGCCATCGGCATGTCCGAACCCGATGCCGGCTCGGCCCTGACCGACCTGAAGACCCGCGCCCGCGTCGAATCGGATAAGGTGGTGCTGAACGGCGCGAAGCGCTGGTGCTCTGGCGGCGGCCATGCCCAGGGCTACCTGGTCTATGCCCGCTTCGACGACAGGCCGGGCGCGGGCTCGATCGGTGCGGTCTATGTGGAAAAGGGCACGCCCGGCTTCAGCTTCGGCCCGCAAGAGCGGCTGATGGGGTTCCGCGGCGTGCCGTCGAGCGACCTGTTCTTCGACAATGTCGAGCTGCCGCTGGAGAATGTCGTCGTGCCCGGCGGCGGCTTCAAGCGGCTGATGGAAGCCTTCGACCTGGAGCGCTGCGGCAATGCCACCATGTCGCTGGGCCAGGCTTCCGGCGCGCTCGAGGATGTGCTGGGCTATGTCCAGGAACGCCACCAGTTCGGCCGGCCGCTGGTCGATTTCCAGGCGGTGCAGATCAAGCTGGCCGAGATGCGGCTGCGCGTCGATGCGGCGCGGCTTCTGATCCATCGCGCGGCGCAGAACGCCCAGGACGGGATGCCCTCGATCCTGGACAGTTCGCTGGCGAAATGCTTTGCCAACGAGATCTCGCGCGAAGTGACCGGCAATGCCGTGCAGCTGATGGGCGGCTACGGCTATTCCAAGGAATATCCGATGGAACGCCGGCTGCGGGATTCCTGGGGCTGGGGCATCGCCGGCGGCGCGGTGGACATCCAGAAGGTGAACATCACCGCCGCCATGATCGGCCGCCGCTTCGACCAGCGCCGCGCCTGAGCCATGCGCCGGGCCGGTTGACCGGCCCGGCGTTTCCCTTGAAACCTGCCGCAAGAAGGGAAGGGCAGAGAATGATCCCCAGAGGATTGGGCGCCGATGCCGAGGAATTCGTCGATGTCGGCGCGGTCATGCAGGTGCCGAGCATGGGGCCCTGGTTCGTCACCGCGGGCGGGCGCGAGGTGATCCTGTGCCGCCGCGACGGCGAGATCGTCGCCTTTTCGGGCAATTGCACGCATAACTTCGCCCGCCTGTCCGAGGGCGAGGTGGAAGGCAACGTGGTCATCTGTCCCAAGCACGGCGCCCGCTTCGACTGCTCGACCGGCAAGGCCATGTCCTCGCTTTGCAGCGACCTGCCCAGGGTCGAGGTCAGGATTTCCGGCCGCCGCGTGCTGGTGCGGCGCAGCTGAAGGCCCGGCCCTTCACAGCCGATAGCGCAGCAGCGCCCGTTTCAGCAGTTGCGCGCGGGCGATGGGGTCCAGCCCCTGTTTCTCAAGCCGCAGCATCGGCACCTCGACATCCAGCGGCAGGCCGGGATCGGTGGCGTCCAGCAGGGCTTGCAGCGGCAGTTCGCCCTCGCCCGGTATCTCGCGATCCTCGACCGCCTCGCGAAAGGCGTCCTCGGGCGGGGCCAGCATCGCGTCGCAGAATTGCAGCGCGCCGATGGTGTCGGCCAGGGCGCCAAGCTGGGCCGGGCTGCCGCCGGTGCGCGCCAGGTGCAGCGGATCGACCAGCAGGCTCAGGTTCGCGTGGCCGCTCTGGCGCACGAAATCCGCCGCCTCGCCCACCGTGCGCAGCGAGGAAAACGCCATGAACTCGATGGAAAGGGCGATGCCGCGCGCGGCTGCCGCGTCGCAGGTCTGCGACAGCCGGTCCGAGGCGCGGGGCAGGTCGCGGTCGTAGACCAGCACGGTGGCGCGCCGCGCCCCGATCTCGGCGGCATGGTCCAGCACCGGCAGGTAGTCGGCGGGATCGGTGCGGCCGGAAAAGGGCAGGGCCTCGACATTGTGGACCTGCACGCCCTCTGCCCCCAGCGCCTGCACGAAGGCCCGCGTGGGCGCGCCGGGCAGCAGCCGCGGAAAGATGTCGAGCTGCGGCGCCGGCGGGTGCAGAAAGACCGTGACGAAGGGAAAGCCCGCCGCGGCGGCGGCCCGGACCAGCGCCACCGGATCGGTGTCGCGCAGGCTGAGCTGGTGCAGGGTCAGGATGCGCTCGGCCATGTCCGCTCAGGCGCCCAGATAGCTTTCGATCACCCGCTGGTCGCGCATCAGCACGTCCGAGGCGCCCTCCATCACGATCCGGCCGCGATCCAGAACATAGGCCCGCTGCGTGCATTCCAGCGCGCGATAGGCGTTCTGCTCGACCAGCAGGATGGTCAGCCCCTCGCGGTTGAGCCGGGTCAGCGCGTCGAAGACCTGGTCGCCCATCAGCGGCGACAGGCCCAGCGACGGCTCGTCCAGCAGCAGGATCTCGGGCGCGCCCATCAGCGCCCGGCCGATGGCCAGCATCTGCTGCTGGCCGCCCGAGAGCGTGCCGGCGATCTGGTCGGCGCGCTCCTCCAGGATCGGGAAGATGCCGTAGACCTGTTCCAGGCTGTATCGCGCCGGCCGCTGGCCCAGGGCCAGCATGCCCAGCTGCAGGTTTTCCCAGACCGACATGTCGGCCAGCACCTGCCGCCCCTCGGGGACATGCAGCAGGCCCTGGCGCGAGACCTGGAAGGCGGCCATGCGGCCCAGATCCTTGCCGTCGAAGACGACCTGCCCCCTTTGCGGCACCACGGTCCGGCTCAGCGCGTTCAGAAGCGTCGATTTCCCCGCCCCGTTCGAGCCGACCAGCGCCACCATCTCGCCGCGGTTCACATGCAGGCTGACATCGCGCAGCGCTTGGATGCCCTTGTAGGAGACGCTCAGATTCCTGACTTCAAGCAGCATCGGCCTTGCCTCCGATATAGGCTTCGATGACCTTTGGATCGCGGGTGACGGCCTCGGGCGGCCCCTCGGCGATCATGCGGCCGGAATCCAGCACATAGACCTGGCTGCACAGGCGCGAGACGAAGGCCACGTTATGCTCGATCAGCAAAAGCCCCATGCCCGAACGCGCCAGATCCTCGAAGATCTCGGCCATTTCGGCGGATTCGACCTCGTTCATGCCGGCCACGGGCTCGTCCAGCATGACGATGCGCGGCGCCGCGGCGATCGAACGGGCCATCTCGACCCGGCGCTGGTGGCCATAGGGCAGGCTGCCCGCCTCGTAATCGGCATATTTCTGGATGCCGAAGCGGCCCAGCAGCTCCCAGGCCTGCTCGCGCAGGCGGCGGGTCTCGGCCAGGGCGGCGGGCAGGCCCATCAGGCTGGACATGACCCCGCTGCGCTGCTTGCGGAAATAGCCGATGACGACATTGTCGAGGACGCTTTCCTCGGGCAGCAGGCGGATGTTCTGGAAGGTGCGGGCGATGCCGCAGCGGGCGACCTCGTCCACATGCAGCCGGGTAAGCTGCTGCTCGTCCAGGTAGACCTCGCCCCTGGTCAGGCTGTAGACGCCCGAGATCATGTTGACGACGGTGCTTTTGCCGGCGCCGTTCGGGCCGATCAGCCCGGTGATCCGGCCGGCGGGGACGGTCATGTTGATGCCGTCGACGGCCTTCAGCCCGCCGAAATACTTGCAGGCGTCCTCAATCCGCAGCGACGACATCGGCCCCCTCCTTCCGCTTGGACATGGTTTTGGGCGCGCGGCGCAGGCGGCGGCGCAGCCAGTAGACCAGCTCATCGCCCACGCCGTTCGGCAGGAAGGTGATGACCAGGATCAGGATCACCCCGTTCAGGATGCCGCGGTTCTCGGCCAGCGGGCGCGCCAGTTCGGGCAGGATCGCCATGATCAGCGCCCCGGCGATGGGGCCCAGGAGCGTGTTGCGCCCGCCCAGCACCACCACGGTCAGGCTGGCGACCATGGCGTGAAAGCCGAAATCCACCGGCTCGATGTTGAAGACGTAAAGCGAACGCAGCGCCCCGAAGACCGCGCCGATCAGCCCCGACAGCACGAAGGCCAACGCGTAATAGGACTTGATCGGCACGCCGAGCGAGGCGGCGACGGAATCGTCCTGGCGCAGCGCGTTGAACACCCGGCCGACCGAGGTGCGGTTGATCGACCAGATCACGTAGATCGTGACCAGCACCGCCAGCAGCAGCCAGCCGGTATTCATCACCCGCGGGATGCCCGAGATGCCGATGGCGCCGCCGGTAAAGCTTTCGAAATACAAGAGCAGCGCGATCACCACCTGCACGAAGGCCAGCGTGGCGATGGCCTGGAAGGCGCCGCGCAGCCGCGCCAGCGGCACCGACAGCACATAGCTGACCGCCATCCCCACCACGGCCGAGACCAGGATGGCCGCCGGCACCGGGACGCCGTATCGCGTCACCAGGATCGCCGTGGCATAGGCGCCAAGCGCCGAGAAGCCCGCCGTCGCGATCGAGAACACGCCCGCGCGCAGCGCCAGCTGCTGGCTGTAGCCCAGCCCGACCGCGATCAGGAAGAAGTCGATGAGCGGCTGATAGGAATAGTAAAAGGACATCATCTGCGGCTTCCTCCTGCATAGTTGCCGGCGCGTCCGAACAGGCCGTTCGGAAAGAACAGCAGCGTGACGAACAGCAGCGCGAAGATGATCGCGGTGGACAGTTCGCTGGACAGATAGGCGATGGTCAGCGACTGCACGATCCCGATCAGGATCGCCGCGACCACCGCGCCCTGAAGCGAGCCCAGCCCGCCGATCACCACCACGACGAAGGCTTGCAGCAGGAAGGGCTCGCCCATCATGAAGTGGATCGAGTTGAAGGACAGGCCGATCAGCACCCCCGCCAGCCCCGCCAGCGCGCCGGCGATGAAGAAGGTCTGGCGATAGACCGCCGCGGCCGAGATGCCCAGCAGGGCCGAGGCATGTTCGTTGCTGGACACCGCCCGGACCTGGCGGCCGAAGCTGGTGCGGTTGATGTAATAGGCCAGGGCCAGCACCAGGACCAGCACCAGCCCCAGGATGGTCAGCTGCAACAGCGAGATGCGCATCCCCCAGAAGCTGAAGAACTTGACCGGGAAGGTGCCGAAGGGAAAGCTCAGCACCTTGGTGTTCGAGACCTGCTGGGCGATGTTCATCAGGATCAGGTCCACCCCGATCGAGGTGACGATGGCGGCGAATTCGGCATGGCCCGACTTGCGCAATTGCCGGAAGGCCACGAAATCCACCACGACCGAGATCGCCCCGGTCGCGATGGTCGCCAGCAGCAGCGCGAACCAGAAGGGCAGCCCCTGCGCCGTCGCGTAATAGGCGATGAAGGCACCGGCCATGAAGATCGCGCCATGGGCGAGGTTCAGCAGTTTCTGCACGCCGAAGATCAGCGTGAAGCCAAGCGCGAACAGGGCATAGATCGCGCCGGACACCGTTCCATTGAGTATCTGTTGCAGTAGCATCCCGGTGGTCCGTCCAAAAGGGTTGCGGCCAGGGCGCCCGGCGCCCCGGCCCATGGCGCGCGGGCGATCAGCGCGGAGCCTGGACGAAGGCGCCGTCCTGCACCGTCAGCACGTTCATGCCCACATGCGGATAGCGTTTCTCGTCCACCGAATAGCTGCCCTGGCCGGCGGCCACGCGGACCTCGCTGGTCTTGCCCAGCTGGTCGCGCAGCGCCTCGCGCGTGGGTTCGGGCATGGACTTCAGCGCATTGGCCATCACCAGCATCCCGCCGTAGCCGACGGCGTTCCAGTTGTCGGCCTCGTGGCCGAACGTCTCGCTGAACTCGGTGGCGAAGGCCTTGGTGAAATCGTCATAGCCGCCCGGCACCCAGTCGGCGATGAAGGTGACGCCCTCGACGCCGGCGCCGCCGCGGTTCAGGAATTCGGGCGAGGCGAAGGCATTGTGGCCGAAGACCGGCGTCGCCGGGTCCAGTCCGGCCTGGCGCAGCTGGACGATGATGTTCGCCCCCTGCGAGGCCGAGGCCGAGACGAAGACGCAATCCTGCTGCGAGGTGGCGATCTTGGTCGCCACCGACGAGAAGTCGGAATCGGTGCCGCCGACCTGTTCGACGGTGGTGATCCTGACGCCCTTGTCGGTCATCAGCTTCTCGAACTGCTTTTGCAGCGCGACATAGGCCTCGATGTCGCGGATGCCGATGACGGCGCATTCCTTCACGCCTTTCACATCGGCCGCGTAATCCACCAGATAGGGGATGGTGATTTCCGGCGGCTGGGTCAGGATGAACGACCAGGGCCCCTGATCCAGCACCTCGGGCGTGTTCGTCGTGGTGACGACCGGCACCTTGTATTGGTTGCCCGAGGACGCGCCGGCGATGGCGACCGCGCCGCTGGTCGGACCCAGGATCCCCAGGATCGAGGGATCGTTGGCATAGCGCGCGATCAGCGACATGGTCTGCGTGCGATCCGTGGCGTCGTCGGCATAGGTGACCTTGAGCGTGTTGCCCTCGCCCAGAAGGCCCTGTTCGTTGATCTGCTGCTCGGCCAGGCGCATGCCGTCGGCGACGGCGGTGCCGATGAAGGCTGCGGGGCCGGTCAGGGCTTGCAGGACGACGACGTGATACTCGTCGGATTGGGCGGCCATGGCGGGCAGCAACGCCATTGCGGTGCAGGTGGCGAACAGATTGGACAGTTTCACGACGGTTTCCTCCCCAGGAATGTGAACGGCGGGTTGACCTGGCGGTCGCCCGGTATCGGATCGCGATCCTTCGCGATCCGTGACGGATTCTCGGCTTCCTCCACAATACTATGTATATCACAGATGGATATAAAAATATTGTAGAACGAAGTAAAAATACTTGTGATGGATTATTGGGCGGCGCAGCTATCCGCCGCCATCTCTTGCACCATGTCGCGCAGCTTGAATTTCTGGATCTTGCTGGCGGACATCGGCCATTCGGCGATGAAATGGACGTCGCGCGGCACCTTGAAGCTGGCGATGCGCGTCTTGCAATAGGCGATCAGCGCGGCTGGGTCCACGCTTTGGCCCGGCACCAGTTCCACGAAGGCCACCGGCACCTCTTGCAGCCGCGGATCGGGCTTGCCGACGACCTGGCAGGTCTTGACCGCGGGATGCTGGGCCACGACCATCTCGATCTCCAGCGCGGCGACGTTTTCGCCGCCGACCTTCAGCATGTCCTTGGCCCGGCCGTGGAACATCAGCGTGCCGGCAGCGTCGAGCGAGCCGAGGTCGCCGGTATGGAACCAGCCGTCGCGCTTGGCCTCGGCGGTCTTTTCGGGATCGCCGTAATATTCGGTGAAGATCGAGAAGCCCTTGACGCAGATCTCGCCGATCTCGCCCGGCGCGGCCCCGGTGCCGTCCTCGCGCGCGATGCGCACGGACAGCCCGTCGAAGGGACGGCCAAGGCGGTTGAAGCGCTCGGCCTCGCTGTCGGCGGGGTCGCTGGTGGTGACGGTGCCGGCGGTTTCGGTCATGCCATAGGTGCCGACGAAGACCGCGTTGGGAAAGCTCTTGCGCATCAACTCGCGGAACGGCTCCGGGCTCAGCGCCATCGAGCAGTTGATGAGCCGCAGCGATGCCATGTCCTCGGCGCGGAAATCCGGGTGATAGACCATGTCCGACAGGAACAGGGCAAAGCTGGGATAGCCGATGGTCGGCCGCGCCTCGCGCACCAGCCGCAGCGCAGCGGCGGCGTCGAAATGCTGCATGCCGATATAGGTGGCGCCGGCATGATAGGCCGCGCATAGCGGGAAAAGCGCGCCGACATGGAACATGGGCAGGGGCGACCAGAACGCGTCCCGATCGGTCATCCCGTAGCGCTCGGCCAGGCCCATGCCGGTGCGGACCAGCGCCTCGTGGCTGATCATGCAGCCTTTCGGATTCGAGGTCGTCCCCGAAGTATACAGTATCAGCGCCGTCTGCCGCAGCGTGACCGCACGGCGCAGCCGGTCGATCAGCGCGTCCTCGACATCGGCGGCGAAGCGCTGGGACACGGACTGGCGCAGGCATCCGGCCGAGGGTTCGTCGGTCAGCAGGGTGATGCCGCGCAGGCGCGGGGCCTCGGGCAGGCGGATCGGCTGGTCCGGGGGCGCGTCGCGCAGGGCCGGAAAGGCCTGGTGCAGCCGCGCCCGGAAGTCCAGCCCCTCGGCCACCTGCGTTGTCGAGATGATATGCACCAGGTCGGCGTTGACGGTCTGGTAGCGCAGCTCGTGTTCGCGATAGCGGGCATTCATCGGCACCGAGACCGCGCCCAGATAGGCCAGCCCGAAGTAGTATTCCAGGTATTCGATGCAGCTGGGCAGGAAGATCCCGACATGGTCGCCGGGCCGCACGCCCAGGCCGTAAAGTTCGCGGGCCCGCAGCATGGCGGCCTGGTGCAGCTGGCGAAAGCTGCGGTTCTGGTCGGGAAACCGGATCGCGTCCTTGTCCGGCGTCCGTGCCGTTGCCCGGACCAGAAGATCGCCGACCGTGGTGGTGGCCGTGTAGTTGAGCGTAGCTGACATCTTTCCCCCCGGCCCGTTCGCGCCGGGCCCCTCATTGCTGCGACGATTGCGGCTATTCCTCGGGTGCCAGCGTCACCTCGAGCCCGGCAAGGTCGTCGGTCACGGGGATCTGGCAGCTCAGCCGCGATGTGTCGCGATAGGTTTCCATGAATTCAAGCAGTTCCCGTTCGTCGGGCTGTTGTTCCGGCAGGCGGTCGAGCCAACCGGGCGCGACATAGATGTGGCAGGTCGCGCAAGAGCAGGAACCGCCGCAGATCGCGGCGACGTCAAGGCCGGCCACGTCGCGCAGGGCCTCCATCAGGCTGGTTCCGGGTGCTGCGTCGAACTCCTTCACGCTTCCGTCGCGGTCCGTGGCTGTGATTCGTGGCATCTGGCGTCCTTGTCTGTCGATCTGGGGCTAGAGATGGCGGATGGGCTGCGAGCCGTCCCAATCGGCCGCCAGCGACTCCAGCCGGGCAAAGAATTTCACGAGCCCGGCAGAGGGCTGCACGATCTCGACCACCCGGCCCTGGTCCAGCGGGTCGCTGTCCAGATAGGCAAAGGGAATGCCGGCCGCGGTGCGCCCGCCCATCAGCACCCCGATGCCCTCGGCCTGCCAGGCGGCAAGGTCGGCGTCCAGATCCCTGGACAGCAGGCAGACGTGATGCAGGCCGCCGCCGCGCCGCGCGATGAAATCGGTGAACATCGAATCGTCGCCGCCGGTCTGCTGGATGATCTCGATCTGCATGCCGCCCCAGGAAGCCAATGCCACCGCGTTCTCGACCTGGATCGGCCGGCCGCGATAATGCAGCTCGGCATAGTCGATTCGCGGGGTGACGAGGAACGGGCCCACGCCCAGCGTCTGCGTCCAATGTGCCAGCGCGCACTCCAGGTCGGGCACGACATAGCCCATCTGGACGATGGCGCCCTGGCGCGACCTGGCCTTGGTTCCCACGGGATCGAAGCTGTCCGGCATTGATCCTCCCCTCCGTGGTGGCATCATTGTGTATTTTTTACCGCATTTCAATATACAATTCTTGCCAATGCGAGATTTTCATCCCGAAGGCCCGCCCGGACGCGAAAAACGGGCTGCTTCCAGCCGGTGTGGCCGCCTTGCCATCGGCAACAGTATTGCAGAGCGACTCGGGCTTGGAATACGCTGGGCGTGAAGTGTAAGCATACAATCTGCTGCCACCTGGCGTATATGGGAAGCCTGTTTCGACCGGGTCAAGCTCATGGGCAGAGAAGGAGAAGAAAAATGGCACGATCTGCCGGAATGACGCATTCGGAGAAGGTTCGGCTTGCGCTCGAACAGGACATCTTCTCGGGCGCCATCGCGCCGGGAAGCTCGCTGGACGAAGAGGAGCTTGCCCGCCGCTTCGAGGTTTCCCGCACCCCCGTGCGCGAGGCCATCCTGCAACTGATCGAGTCCGGCATCGTGGAAAAGCGGCCCCGGCAGGGCGCAGTCGTCACCATGACCGATGTCACCGACCTGATCCGGCAGTTCGAGGTGATGTCCGAACTGGAATCCATCTGCGCCAAATACTCGGCCCGGCGGATGACCCCGGAAGAGCGCGCGACGCTGAAGGAGGTGCATGAACAGTCCGAGCGCGCCTTCGCCGCCGGCGACCAGGACAACTATTATGCGCTGAGCCGCAAGTTCCACCTGCTGGTGATCGACGGCACGCATAACAAGGAACTGATCGACATGACCAACAAGCTCGGCAGCAAGCTGGTGCCCTATCGCCGCTTCCAGCTGGGCTATCCGGGCCAGTCGCAGTCGAACCTGGAGGATCACCGCGCGATTCTGGAGGCGATCCTGGCCCAGGACGTCGAGCGTGCGGCCGAACAATTCCGCAAGCATACCAAGGTCCAGGGCGACATCCTGGCCGATTACATCGCCATGAACGAGGAGCGCGTCCGGGCCAGCTGATCTCCCCTCCGATTTCAATCCACAAATTTTGTTCTTGCGTATGCAGTAATGATCTATAAAAATACATACTAATCGGCCGGGTCGGATGCTTTCCGCCCCATGGCCTGATCGCATCAGCGTCTTCTGGGGAGGAATGGCGATGAATCCGCAAGAAAAGCAGCGTATCTTGGATCAGCAGGCTTACGAAAGCGCGCGCGGGGGTCCGCCCGAGGGGTTCCCGCAATTCCCCGACCTGCCGGGCCTGCGCTATACCGATCCCGCCTTCTTCGCGCTGGAGATGGAGCATCTTTGGCGCAAGACCTGGCTCTATGCCGTCCATGCCGACGAATTGCCCGAGGTCGGCTCCTACATCCAGTGGTCGCGCCTGGGCGAGCCGCTGTTCTTCATCCGCGGCGAGGACCGGAAGGTCCGCTGCTTTTACAACACCTGCCGCCATCGCGGTGCGCCCGTCGTGACCGAGCCGTCCGGCAAGTCCCGCGGCGTGTCCTGCAAGTATCACGGCTGGACCTACAACACGCGCGGCGAGCTGATCAACCTGCGCGACCGGCGCGATTTCGTCGGGCTGGATCTCAGCTGCCGTTCGCTGGTCGAGGTGCGCTGCGAGAATATCGGCAACCTGTATTTCGTGAACCTCGATTCCGACGCCATGGCCCTGCGCGACTATCTGGGCCCGGTGGCGCAGGCGCTGGACGAGATGAAGCCCGACACGCTGGCGCTGATCGACAAGTCCACGATCCAGGTGAAATGCAACGTCAAGATCCTGATCGACGCCTTCCTCGAGGTCTATCACCTCAAGTCGATCCACCAGAACACCGTGGACCGTTTCCTGGACCACCGCGGCTCGGCCATCACGCTATACGAACACGGGCATTCCCGCATGGTCACGCCCTTCAAGCGCGAGGGCTGGAAAGACCCCGGCGTGCGCGGCCTGCCCGAGATCGACGGCGTCGATCCCTGGTTCGGCGACACCAACCTGTCGCTGATGGCCTATCCGAACCTGGTCACGCCGGTTTCGCCCTGGGGGATCCCGGTCCTGGCCTTCTGGCCCGAAACCATCGACACCATGTCGATCGACGTCTACTGGTTCGCGCCGCATTGGGGCGAGGGGCCGCGCCCCGAAGTCTGGGACATGCGCATCCGCAATTTCGCCGCGATCCTGGAAGAAGACCTGCAATTCGCCGACAAGATCCAGATCGCCGCCATGTCCAGCGGGCTGCGGGACTTTCCGCTGAACTACCAGGAACGGCGGATCTATCACTGGCACGAGGAACTCGACCGCCGCATCGGTGCCGACCGCGTGCCCCCGGCGCTGCGCATCAAGCCGTTGTTGCAGCCTTATTGGGACAGCAACTGGAAACCGGCCGAGGCACCCTCGGAAACCGAGCGGGCCTGAGCCATGCCGGACCTGCCCGTCCTTCCTCCGACCGTTCGCTATGAACGGCGCGGCGCGGTGGCGATCATCCGCATCGACCGGCCCGAACTGCGCAACGCGGCCGACCGCGCCACCTCCTACGGCGTCCACGAGGCGCTGTGCCATGCCGAGGCCGACGAGAGCGTCGGCGCCATCGTCCTGACCGGCACCGGCGAGCGCGCCTTCTGCGCCGGCATGGACCTGAAGGAGGCCGGCCGCATGGGCTCGGGCACCGGGCTGGTGCCGGGCGCGGGCTTTCTGGGCGTGACCGAGCGGCGCTGCCCCAAGCCGCTGATCGCGGCCGTCAACGGCGCGGCCGTCGCCGGCGGCTGCGAGGCGGCGCTGGCCTGCGACCTGGTCGTCGCGGCGGACCACGCGGTCTTCGGCCTGCCCGAGATCCGCCGCGGCATGGTCGCCTTTGCCGGCGGCGTGCAGCGGCTGGCGCAGATCCTGCCGCGGCAGAAGGCCTTCGAGGTGATCTTTTCGGGCGCCCATTACCCGGCGCAGGCTTTCGCCGCGCTGGGGCTGGTCAATCGCGTCGTGCCGGGCGACCGGGTGCTGGACGAGGCCGTCGCCCTGGCCGAGGAGGTGCTGGCCAATTCCTGGCACTGCCTGCGCCTTGCCAAGCAGCTTTACGAGGTGGCGCGGGACGAGACGCTGCAAGCCGCGATCGACTGGGGCCACCGGCACGGCCCCGCGCTGATGAACTCGGCCGACAGCCGCGAGGGGATCGCGGCCTTCAACCAGGGCCGGGACGCAAATTTCGCCAATGGGACACGGATATGAACGAAATGGCACAGCCCTCGGCGGCAGGCCCGCACGGGTTTCAATGGTTCCTGACCGATGAGGAACTGGCAAGCCGGCCGACGATCTACGCCCCCGATCTTTTCGCGGGCAAGCGCTTCCTGATCACCGGCGGCGGGACCGGCATGGGCCGGGCGATGACCTTCCTGCTGGCCCGGCTGGGCGCGAAGGTCATGATCGCTGGCCGGCGCGAGGAGGTGCTGGCCGATGCGCAAGAGGCGGTCGGGCGCCTGACCGGCCAGCATGTTGACTACATGCCGATGTCGATCCGCGACCCCGACCAGGTCGATGCGCTGCTGGACCGGGTCTTCGGCGACTGGGGCGGGCTCGACACGCTGGTGAACAATGCCGGCGGCCAGTTCCCGCAGGACGCCATCGGCTTTTCGCGCAAGGGCTGGAACTCGGTCATCGACCTGAACCTGAACGGGACGTGGTGGATGATGCAGGGCGCCGCCCAACGCTGGCGCGACCGGGACGAGGCCGGCAACGTCATCTCGATCGTGGCCCATGTCGGGCGCGGCATGCCGCAGGCTGCGCATACCTGCGCGGCGCGGGCGGGGGTGATCTATCTCAGCCGGACGGTGGCGACGGAATGGGCGCCGCTGAACATCCGGGTGAACTGCATCGCGCCGGGCGCCATCGCCTCGGAAGGGCTGTCGAAATATCCCGCAGAGGCCACCGCGCGCTTTCGCAACGTCAACCCGCAGCGGCGCATGGGCAACGGCTGGGACATCGCGGAAGGCGTGGCCTACCTGTCCTCGGATGCGGGCAATTTCATCACCGGCGAGGTGCTGACCATCGACGGCGGCATGCAGATGTGGGGCACGGTCTGGCCCGCCGGCGTGCCCGAGCATTTCAACGTGGTATGACGGCAGGCGGGGCATGGGCGAGGACAGGGCGATAGGCACGGGCTTTCGGTTGGGCGACCCGGTGATCGGCGCCGCCCTGGCGGGTGCATCCTGGGGCGACCTGCCCGCGCATGTCGCGCAACAGGGCGCGACCAGCCATGCGGCGATGGGCGACCGCATCCTGCGCCTGGCCGCCGGGCTGCTGTCGGCCGAGCTTCGCCGCGGCCAGCGGGTCGGCGTCTCGATGCCGCCCTCGGCCGACCGCACGGCGCTTTGCGCGGCGATCTGGTGGCTGGGCGGCGTGGTGGTGCCGCTGGAGCCCAGCCTGCCGCAAGCCCGGCTGACCATGGCGCTCCAGGGCTCGGGCCTGCGGTTGCTGGTGCATCATTCGCAAGGCGCGGGCCGCGGCACGAGCCTTGCGGCAGTGCGCCATCTCGCCTGCGACGAGCTGCTGGCCCAGGGCGATGCGCCTGACCTTGGGCAACTGGCCGAACGCGCCGGGCGCGTCCTGCCCGACCATCCCGCCGTCGTCCTTTACGGCGAGGGCCAGCAGGACACGGCGCGCGGCGTGGTGCTGAGCCACCGGGCGCTGCTTTGCGCCGCGCGGGGCCTGGCCGCGCGCTATGGCATGGGGCCGGGGTCGCGGCTGGCGGTGCCCTTGCCCCTGAACCACGCCGTCCGGCTGACCGCCGAGCTGGCCGCGCTGCTGGCGGGCGCGGCGCTTTGCGACCTGCCGGCCTTTTCTGCGCCCGCAAGCCACCTGATCCTGGCGGACGCGGCGCCGGTGCCGCCGCAAGCCCCGCCCGCGGTGCAGATGCAGCCGGGCATGGTCCTGCTCGGCGGCGATGCAAGGCTGGTCCGCGGCTGGCGGCGCGCCTTGCCGCACAGCCGCATCTTCAACAGCTACCAGCGCGCCGAGCTGGCGGGGATCGCCATCTGCTCGGACCCGCGCGACCCGCCCCATACCGCGCATGCCACCGCCGGCCGGCCCCTGCGCGGGGTCGAGGTGATGATCGTCGATCCCCGCACCTCGATGGACATGCTGCTTTACGAGATCGGCGAGATCTGGATTCGCGGCGCGCCGCTGATGCTGCGCTATCACGACGACCTGCGCGCCAGCCGCAAGGTGCTGGACCGCAGCGGTTTCTTCAAGACCGGAGACATGGGCTATCTCGATTCCGAGGGCCGCGTGATCGTCTGCCGCGACGCCTTCGCGCAGATATGAACCTGCCGGTTTTCTTTCCCTTGGCCGCTGCGCGAGGCGCGTGCAGCGGGCGGACAATCCATGAAGGAGGCAAGGATGACCCAGACAGAAACCTGCGACGTCCTGGTCATCGGCTCGGGGGCGGGGGCGCTGACCTCGGCAGTGACCTGCGCCAAGGCCGGGCTCAAGGTGCTTGTCACCGAAAAGGCCGGGCAGTTCGGCGGCACCACCGCGACCTCGGGCGGCGTGCTGTGGGTGCCGGGCAGCCGCCATGCCAAGGCGCTGGGCGCCCGGCTGGGGGTCGAGGACGACGGCGACCTGGTGCGGACCTATCTGCGGCACGAAACCGGCAATTGCTATGACGAGGCCCGGATCGAGGCCTATCTGGAACATGCCCCGCGCATGGTCGAGTATCTGGAAGACCATACCGAGGTGAAATTCTATCCGATGGAGTTTCCCGACTATCATCCCGAGGCCCAGGGCGGCTCGCGCATCCGCTCGGTCGGGACGATGGATTACGACGCGGCCAAGATGGGCGAGCTGATGAAGACGCTCAAGGGCGAGCTGCCGCAGACGCTGTTCCTGGGGCTGGCCATCGGCTCGACGCTGGAGATGAAGCAGTTCCTGGCGGCGGGACGCTCGCCCAGGGCCATGGCCTATGTGATCCGCCGCATGGCGCGGCATTTCATGGACCTGGCGGTGAAAGGATCGTCGCAGCGCATCGTGCGCGGCCGGGCGCTGATCGCGCGGCTGGCGCGGACGGCGCATGACCTGGGCGTGCCGTTCTGGCTGAACGCCCCGGCAGAGCGGCTGATCCGCGAGGGCGACCGCGTCGTCGGGGCCGAGATCCTGCGCGACGGCAAGCCGGTGCGGGTGCTGGCGCGCCATGCCGTCGTGCTGGGGGCGGGGGGCTTTCCGCGCGACAAGAACCGCCGCGCCCGGCAATATCCCGGCCATGCCCGGACGATGGAGCCGGTGACGCCCGCGCCCGTCACCAATGTCGGCGACGGCATCCGCATGGCCGAGGAGGTCGGCGCGCAGTTCAATGCCGAGCTGCTGCAGCCCGCCGCCTGGCTGCCGACCTCGCGCCTGCCGGGGGCGGTGGACCAGAACGGCGTCTGGCCGCACCTGACCGACCGCAACAAGCCGGGCTTCATCATGGTGCTGCCGGACGGCCGGCGCTTTGCCAATGAAAGCGCGCCCTATCACGACCTGGTGCCCGCCATGCTGGACGCCTTCGAAAGCCGCGGCGCCGACCGCGCCTTCCTGATCGGCGACGACCGGGCGATCCGGCGCTGGGGCATGGGCTTCGTCCGTCCCTTCCCGATCCCCAAGGGGCGTTACTTGCGCAACGGCTACCTGACGCGCGCCGCCACGCCCGAGGCGCTGGCGCGCAAGCTGGGCATCGACCCCGAGGCGCTGGCCCGGACCATCCGCGATTTCTCGCGCCATGCCGCCGAGGGGCGCGACCCCGAGTTCCACCGGGGCGAATCCGCCTATGACCGCTATCAGGGCGACGAGAACCATCGCCCCAACCCGGCGCTGGGGCCGCTGGACAAGGGCCCCTATTACGCGGTGCGCATCTATCCCGGCGAGATCGGCACCTACAAGGGCCTGAAGACCGACGAACATTCGCGGGTAATCGGGCAGGGCGGCCGACCCATCGCCGGGCTTTACGCGGCGGGCAACGACCAGTCCAACGTGTTCGGCGGCTCTTATCCCGGTGCGGGTGCGACCATCGGCCCGGCCGTGACCTTCGGCTGGATCGCCGCGCGCGACATCGCCCGGCAGGCGGGGCTCGAGGTGCCCGGCGGCGCCTGACGAAGCCGCCGGGGCCGGGACGATCCGCGCCCCGGCCGGCGGCGGCCGGTCAGATGTTGATCGCCCTGCCCATGGCGGCGAGAACCGCCTCTTTCATCGTCTCGGAAAGGGTCGGGTGCGGAAAGACCGCCTCGGCCAGTTCGCGATCCGTCGTCTCAAGCTCCATGGCCAGGACGAAGCCCTGGATCATCTCGGTCACTTCGGCCCCGACCATATGCGCGCCCAGAAGCTCGCCGGTCCTGCGGTCGTGGATGACCTTGACCAGCCCCTGCTCGGCGCCAAGCGCGATGGCCTTGCCATTGGCGAGAAAGGGGAACTTGCCGACCGCGATGCCCCGGCCCTCGGCCCGCGCCCGTTCCTCGGTCAGCCCGACCGAGGCGATCTGCGGGTCGCAATAGGTGCAGCCGGGAATGCGGCCGCGGTTCAGCGCATGGGGGTTCTGGCCGGCGATGGCCTCGACGCAGATCACCGCCTCGTGCTCGGCCTTGTGCGCCAGCATCGGCCCGCCGGCCAGGTCGCCGATGGCATGGATGCCCGCAACATTGCTGCGGCCCAGGGCGTCGGTGCGCACGAAGCCGTGCTCCAGCGCCACGCCGGCCTCGACCAGGCCCAGGTCCTCGCTGTTGGGCTCGACCCCCGCGGCGACCAGGACATGGCTGGCCTCGATGCTGTGCGTCTCGCCCTTGCCGTCCCGGAGCGTGGCGGTCACGCCTTCTGCGCCCCGGTCAAGCTGCGTCACCGTGCAGCCGGTATGAAAGGCGATGCCGCGCCGGGCGAATTGCTGGCGGGCGAAATCCGCGATCTCGGCATCCTCGGCCGGCAGGATGCGCCCCGCCGCCTCGACCACCGTCACCTGCGCGCCAAGCGCGGCAAAGAAGGATGCGAACTCGATGCCGATGGCGCCCGAGCCGACCACAAGCAGGTGGCCGGGCAGTTCGGGCGCGGCCAGCGCCTCGAAATAGGTCCAGACGCGCCGGCCGTCGGGCTCCAGCCCCGGCAGCACGCGCGGGCGCGCGCCCGTGGCCAGGATGACATGCCGCGCGGTATAGCGGCCGGCCCCCAGCGCACCCTTGGGCGGCTTGGCCGCCGCGTTGCGGGGATGCGGCTGGGCGGGCTCGACCGTCACGGCGCCCGGCCCGTCCAGCCGGGCCTTGCCCCAGATCACGGCGATGCGGTTCTTGCGCATCAGCATGGCGACGCCCCCGGCCATGCGGCCCGCGACCCCGCGCGAGCGTTCGACCATCGCCGCCAGATCGGCGGTGATCCGCCCCTCGACCCGGACGCCGTAATCCGCCGCGCGGCGGGCGGTTTCCAGCGCCTCGGCCGATTTCAGCAGCGCCTTGGTCGGGATGCAGCCCCAGTTCGAGCAGATGCCGCCCAGATGCTCGCGCTCCACGATGGCGGTTTTCAGGCCCAGCTGCGCTGCGCGGATCGCCGCGACATAGCCGCCCGGTCCGGCGCCAACGACGATGACATCATAATCCTGCATGGCTTCCTCTGTTTCAGGCGATTCTGCGGTTAGTTATACAAAGAACGCAGTAATTGTATATTGCAATTCCTTCCGATCCGGTGCAGTTTTGGCTCGATCTGCGGCGGCCGGCCGGAATCGCGCCGGCCTGCCCCATTGGCGCGTATGCCCGCGGCGCGCGCGAAACCAAGGAGGAATGCATGGATCTGGGACTGAAGGGCAAACGAGCCATCGTCACGGGGGCGACGCGCGGCATCTGCCGCAGTCTGGTCGAAATCCTGGCGCAGGAAGGCGCCGATGTCGCCTTTTGCGCCCGCAAGCAGGACGAGGTCGATGCCACCGTCGAGGCGCTGAAGCCCTATGGCACGCGGATCATCGGCGGGACCGCCAACGTCAAGGATGCCGAGGGCTACAAGGCATGGCTGCAACAGGCCGCCGAGGAGCTGGGCGGCGTCGACATCTTCGTGCCCGGCGTTTCGGCCGGCGGCGGCATGGATGGCGAGAAAAGCTGGTACAAGGCCTTCGAGATCGACCTGATGGGCTGCGTGCGCGGCTTTGATGCGCTGTTCCCGACCTTCAAGGCGCAGGGCTCGGGCAATGTCGTCTTCATCTCGACCACGGCCGCGGTCGAGACCTTCATCGGCCCGATGGCCTATAACGCGCTCAAGGCCGCGCTGATCACCTATGGCAAGCAGCTGTCCCAGGCCCATGCCAAGCGCGGGCTGCGGGTGAACACGGTCTCGCCCGGCCCGATCATGATCGAGGGCGGCTCGTGGGACCAGGTGCGCCAGCAGGACGAGGCGTTCTTCCGTTCGATCCTGGCCCAGCAGCCCGACGGCCGCATGGGCGAGGCGGAAGAGGTGGCCCGCGCCATCGCCTTCCTGGCCTCGGACGCGGCAAGCTGGATCAACGGCGTCAACCTGGTCGTGGACGGCGGCTTCACCAAGCGCGTCCAGTTCTGACGGCCGCGCCCATGCTGATCCGCTACGATGCCAAGGTGAGGCTTTTGGTCGTGACCAAGGGGCATCCCTATGATCGGACGGCCTTTTGCGCGCTTTTCGATTCGCTCAAGGGCATCAGCTGGACGCATGTGGAACAGCCCGCCGCCGCGCAGCTGATCGCCTGCGGCGGCGGGCAGGACCATGACTTGATCCTGTTCTACGACGTGCCGGGCATCCAGTTCCGCACCCCGAACCCGCCCGACCTGATCGAGCCGGACGAGGGCTTCAAGGCCGGGTTCCGCGCGCTGCTGGCCAGCGGCAAGCCGTTGCTGTTTCTGCACCATGCCATCGCGGGCTGGCCGCTGTGGGACGAATATGCCGAGGCGATCGGCGCGCGGTTCTTCTATCAGCCGGGCCGCTACAAGGGCCGGGCGCATCCCGATTCCGGCTATCTGTTCCCCGTCACCTACCGGGCCGAGCCGGTGGGCGCGCATCCCGTGACGCAGGGGCTCGAGGACGGTTTCGAGCTGACCGACGAGCTTTACCTTTTCGAGCTGCTGGAAGAGGTGGTGCCGCTTTTGCGCGCCAAGGCCGATTTCGACCCCGCGCGGTTCCATTCCGCCAGGAATGCGCTTGCGGCGCGGATGTGGACCTCGGACGGCTGGACGCCGCCGCGGGGCACCGACCTGATCGGCTGGGCCAAGGTTTCCGGCCGGTCGCCCACGGTCACGTTGCAATGCGGCAACGACGGCGCGACCTTCGCGAATCCAGCCTTCCGCAAGCTGCTGAGAAACGCCCTCGACTGGCTGCTGAGCCCTGCCGCGCGCGAATGGGCGGCGGGCGCGCCGGCCCAAGTTTAAGGAAAGACCATGTCGCAAAGCGAAAACACCCTGACGCCCCCGGCCGAAGTCGAAGCCGCGGGGCAGCACACCAATGCGCGGGTGCTGGCGCAATCCGCAAGCCGCTGGCCCGACCGGCCGCTGCTGCTGCTGGACGGCGAGCGGCTGAGCTATGCGCAGATGCTGGCCGAGGCCGAACGCTATGCCGCGGCGCTTCTGGCGCAGGGGGCGGGGCCGGGCACGCGTATCGGCATCCTGGGGCCGAACTCGGTGGAATACGTCAAGCTGCTTTACGCGGCGGGCATGATCGGGGCCTGCGCCATCACGCTGAACGCCCGCTTCAAGGAGGCGGACCTGGTCTATGCGCTGGACCATGCCGAGGCCGGTTTCCTGTTCATCGGCGGCCAGGCCAAGTCCTTCATGGACTTCCGCGCCATGCTGGTGCGGATCTATCCCGAATTGCAGGGCTGGGACGGCAAGGCGCCGCTGTCGCTTGCGGCCGCGCCGCATCTGCGCCGCCTGTTCAACTTCGGCGACCCCGACGAGACGGCCTGGCCAGACGAGGCCGCCTTCCTGGCTGCCGCGACGCCCGCGCATCTGGACCAGGCCCGGCGGCTGCGCGACGAGATCCCGTCGCAAAGCGATGCGCTGATCATCTATTCCTCGGGCACGACGGCGCATCCCAAGGCCTGCATCCTGAGCCACCGCAACCTGTCGCAGATCGGCATGTCCTTTGCCCGGCGCTTCCGGCTGGGCCCCGAGGACGTGGTCTACAACCCGATGCCGTTCTTCCACATGTCCTCGATGCTGCCGATGGCCGCCTGCCGGGCCGCGGGCGCGATGCAGATCTGCACCGGCCATTTCAAGCCGCACGAGGCGCTGCGCCAGATGCAGGACGAGCGGGCGACATTCGCCTATGTGTCCTTCCCCACCATCGTCGGCGGCATCCTGAACGATCCGGGCTTTGCCGAGGCCGACCTGTCCTCGGTCCGGCTGTTGCATTGCGTGGGGCCGGCGGACCTGTTGCGGCGCTATGCCGACAGCCTGCCGGGGGTGCGCTTCGTCAATGCCTACGGGCTGACCGAGGGCAGCGGCGTTCCGGTCTGGTCCGATCCCTGGGATCCGGCGGACGATCCCTTCACCCATTCCGGCAAGGCCTTCGACGGGCTCGAGATCGCCGCCTTCGACCCCGAGACCGACCGGCGCCTGCCGCCCGACACCCGCGGCGAATTGCGGCTGCGCGGCTTTTGCCGGTTCAGCGGCTATCTCAAGGACGAGGCGGCGACGGCGCAGGTGCTGCGCGCGGACGGCTGGCTTTGCACCGGCGATCTTGGCTATGTCGATGCCGGGGGGATCGTCACCTATGACGGCCGGCTCAAGGACATGCTGAAGATCGGCGGCGAGAACGTCGCCGCGCTGGAGATCGAAAGCTATCTCTGCACCCATCCGGACATCGAGCTGGCCCAGGTCATCGCCGTGCCCGACGGCCATCTGTTCGAGGTCGCGGCGGCCTATGTCGAGCTGCGGCCCGGCGCGCGGCTGACGGCGGCGGAGGTGGTGGATTACTGCCTGGGCCGCATCGCCAGCTACAAGGTGCCGCGCTATGTGCGCTTCGTGACCGAATGGCCGATGTCCACCACCAAGATCCAGAAGTTCCGGCTGTCGCGCGAATTCGCGGCCGAGGAATATTTCGACATCAAGCAGATGATGGCCGCGCGCCGCTCGGCCTGCATCGCTGGCTGACGGCTGGCCGTCCCACCCTTGCGCATAAAAAAGGCCCCGGTCCATCGGATCGGGGCCTTGAAGTGCCGTCGGGCGCGATGTGCGGCCCGCCGGCGGAGGGAACTATTGCGCGGCGGCGCGGGCGGCCTTCGCGGCCTGCACGGCGCCTGCGATCTCGGCATTGGTGGGGTTGCGGCGCAGCGTCAGCCCGCCGTTGACCTGCAGGTTCTCGCCGGTCAGGAAACAGGCATCGGTGCAAAGCCAGGCGATCGCTTCGGCCGTGTCCTCAAGCGTGCCCACGCGGCCCAGCGGGTATTCCCGCGCGAATGCGCCGACCACCGCATCGTTCCTTGCCGCGCGGCCGGTCATGGGCGAGGCGGTAAAGCCCGGCGAGACCGAATTGGCCCGGATGCCGCGCGCGCCGAACTCGTTGGCGATGCAGCGGATGACGTGGTCCATCCCGGCCTTGGTGCCCATATAGGCGGCGTGGTCGTCCATCATGATCCGCGCCGTGGCCGAAGAAACCTGGACGATCGACCCGCCATCCGCCATCCGCCGCAGCATGGACTGGAAGAACTCGAACGGGCCGATGAATTGCAGCCGCGTCATCTGCTCAAGCTCGTCGCGCGTGGTGTCGAGGAAGGGCACCAGCAGCCCCCAGCCGGTGCAGTTCACGGCGATGTCGATGCCGCCCATCCGCGCCAGGGCCGCCTCGGCCAGGGCCTCGTTGTCCTGGGTCCGGGTGATGTCGGCGGTGACGGCATGGCCGCCGATCTCGGCCGCCAGTTCCGCCAGCACGTCCTGGTGGCGGCCGGCGACGGTGACTTGCGCGCCCTCGGCGGCAAAGCGGCGGGCCAGCACCTGGCCCAGATTGTCCTTGCCGGCGGCGCCGATGATCACGGCGCGCTTTCCCTCGAGTCTAGGCATTCGCTCTCCCCTGGTTTGCGATGGCTGTTTCGCGGTTGCGGACCAGGTTCAGGAAACGGTCCAGATCGCCCGCGAATTGCGAGTTGTTGTCGCCGACGACCATGTGTCCGGCATCGTCGACGTGCCAGACCAGCGCCTCGGGCGCGCTGCGGCGAAAGGCGGCCTCGGCCTCGTCCGTGACCAGGTTGCTGTCCAGCCCGCGCAGCAGCAGGACCGGGCAGGTGATGTTGCGCAGGTCGCGGTCCAGCCGCTGCGCCAGGTCCGGCGTCAGCCGCCCGTGGCGCCTGCCGCGCACGAAGGCCGGATCCCAATGCCAGACCAGCCGCCCGTCGTCGCGCCTGCGCAGATAGCGCGCCAGCCCCGAGGCCTGGCCGGCCGGGCGCGGCGCCTGCTTGCGATAGGCCGAGACGGCGCGCGATGCCTCGTCCAGGTCGGCAAAGCCCTGGTCCAGGTGGCTGCCCATGAAGCCCAGCACCTCGGCCACGCCGGTCTTGTCCACCTGCGGCACCACATCGACCAGCACCAGCGCGCGGAACAGTTCGGGCGCATAGCGGCCGACCGCGGCCAGCGCCGCGTTGCCGCCCAGAGAGGCGCCGACGTGATAGATGCCGCCGCCCAGTTGCTGCGCGACCTCGGCAATGTCGCGGCCATAGCGTTCCAGGCTGTAGTCCCCGGCCGGATCCCAATCGCTGGCGCCATGGCCGCGCAGGTCCAGCGCGACGGTGCGCCAGCCCTTTTCCGCCTGCGCCTGCGCGACGCCGCGCCAGGAATAGCGGGTCTGCCCGCCGCCATGGGCCAGCAGGATGGTGGGCCCCGCGCCATAGCTTTCCGCCTCCAGGCGCAGCCCGTCCGATGTGCGGAACTCGAGGATCTCGGGCTTTGTCATGGCAGGGTCTCCGGCAGGTCGCGGTCGAGCCAGGCGATGCCGCGCCCGATCAGCCGGTGGAACACCGGCAGGATCCAGGCGCCGCGCTCGACGAAGGGATAGGTGTCGGCCAGGGGCTGCATGTCATAGCGCCCCCTGGCATGGCCGGGGGTCAGATACAGCACGCCGCCCTTGCCGCGCGGGCGCAGGTAAAAGCTCTGATGCTGCCCCTTGGGCCAGTCGCGGGTCTGAAACAGCGCTGTCTCGCCCTGGAACTCCGAGGCCAGCAAGACCAGGTTCCCCTCGGCATGGCGCTGGAGATAATGCTCGTCCTCCAGGAAGAATGCCTCGATCCCTTCGGTCAGCGGATGGACCCCGACAGGGCGGATGCGATAGCGGCCGGGCACCGGATGGGCCAGGAACTGGCTGCCCAGCAGGTCGAACAGCAGCGGTTCCATCGCCGGGGTCAGCACCTTGCCGTCGGGCCGGATCTGGATGGCCGAGTTCGTGCCGTGCAGCGCGAACCAGCGCCCGCCGCGCCCCACCCAATCGGCCAGCGCCGCGGTCTGCGCCGCGTCGGGCAAAAGCGCGGCGGTATAGGTGATCAGCGCATCGCAACGCTCCAGCGCGTCCAGGTCGGAATAGTCGTGGCGCAGATCGACGCGCAGATGCTCGCGCCGGGCCAGGTGCGCCAGCAGTTCCAGCCGGACGAAGTCGAGGTCGTGGTAAAGCCCGCCGACCACCAGCAGAACCCGGCGCATGGGGCGCATCGCCTAAGCCCCCCGCCGATAGACCATGTCGGTCGAGACAAAGGAAAACACCGTCTCGCCGTCCTGGTTGGTCAGCGCGTGGCGCAGCGTCGCCAGCCCCACGGTGGGCCGCGAGGCCGAGGGGCGCAGCGCCTCGATGCGGGAATGCGCCACGATCCGGTCGCCCGGCCGCACCGCGCGCGACCAGCGCACATTGTCCCAGGCGATGCCGCAGACCCAGGCGATGTCGCCATTCACCTCGTGATCCAGGATGCGCCACAGGCAGGCGGTGTAAAGTCCGCTGGCGATCACGCCGCCGAACAGCGACTGGTCCGCGGTTTCCGGGTCCATGTGAAAGAATTGCGGGTCGTAGCGCGTGGCGAACGCGATCATCGGCTGTTCTTCGACCAGCATCTCGCGCGAGCGGGTTTCCTCGCCCAGGGTCAGGTCTTCCCAGCGGCGCGGGGGCTTGGCGTCACGATCCGACATAGGATTCCAGCACGTGATGGAAATGGCGGATGCGCAGTTCCTGGTCGCCGATCCACAGCCCGCCGAAACTGTCCGAGTTCATCCCCGCCTGCACCCCCGGCAGGTTGTAGGCGTCCTGGTCCAGCACCAGGCCCAGCGATTTCTCGCCATGCCTGAACTGTTCGTGGCGCGGCTTTTTCGGGCGCGGCTCGTCCTTCTTCAGCAGTTTGAAGATGAACAGGTCGAAGAACATCTTGTTGGGATCGGTCGGATGCGGGCGCTGGCGGAACAGCATCAGGTCGTCGGCATGGGTGTTCAGCGTCAGGTTCGGGAAGATGTTGTAGTGGTAATCGTCCGTCAGCTGGTCGTCGTTCAAGTCGCTGTAATCCAGCCCCATCTCGGGGCCGTGCTTGCGCTTGAAGGCTTGCAGCGCCTTGCGCACCTCGGTCACGCGGCCGTCGAAATCGGCGGGGTTCATGCCCGCCTCTTTCATCGCGTGCTTGATGAGATGCGGGATCTCGGTGGTTTCCTCGACCCGGTGCGAGATGGTCGAGAAGGGCACCAGATAGCGGTTGTGCCTGCCGTAGCAGTCGATCTGGACGTCCTTGTCCTCGATGAAATACAGCAATTCCGGGTGGATGCCCTGCACGTGATAGGATTCGTTGAAGGCATCGACCGAGGTCTTCCAGTTGCAGTCCCATTCCACGGTCATGTCGGCGACCTTGACCATGCGCTCGAAGTGATAGGGTTCCAGGTGCTCGGGCAGGGGCGCAAGATAGTCCAGCAGCGGCTCGGCCTCGGGGTCCAGCGAGAACCAGACGAAGCTGTTCCAGCTGTCGCATTTCACCTCGCGCAGGCCCTTGCAGGGCGGCGCGCCCTGCGGGAAGGTCTCGAGGTCGGGGATGTTCTCGAACGCGCCGTCCAGCCCGTATTCCCAGAAGTGATACTGGCACTTGAAACTGGTCGCGTTGCCTTCGCCGACCATGATGCGGTTTCCGCGGTGCAGGCAGACGTTGTAGAAGCCGCGCACCGACATGTCCTTTTGCCGGACCAGGATGATCTCTTCCTTGCCGATGGTGGTGACGTGGTAGTCGCCGGGATTCGGGATGTCGTCCGTCCGGCAGCCCAGCAGCCAGACCTTGGTCCACATGCGTTCCCATTCCAGGCGCATGTATTCGGCCGAGGTATAGCGTTCCTTGGGGATCATCGCCGTGCCGAAATCGGGTTTCGCGGCAGGCGCGGCCGGCGTGCGGGTGAAATCGGTCGGCTTGATGCGTTCGATGGCCATGAAAGGAACCTTCCTGAGATTCAAAACGGGACGCGCTTGGAAAAGCCGCCGTCCACCAGCAGATGCGATCCGTTGCACCAGGACGCGGCCGGGCTTGCCAGGAACACGGCCGAGCGCGCGATCTCCTCGGCGGTGCCCATGCGCCGGGTGGGCTGCTGGCGGACGGCGTTGTCATAGATGCGCGACCGCGCGACGCGGATCATTTCCCAGTTTGAGCCCTTGAACATGGTGGGGCCGGGCGACAGGCAGTTGACGCGGATGCCCTCGGGGGCAAGCTGCTGGGAAAGCTGCTTGGACCAGGTGACGAGCGCCGCCTTGATGGCGTTATAGGCCATGGGCGCGACGAAGGTCTCGGACGCGGCCATGGTCGCCAGGATCAGGATCGAGGGGCTTTGCGACCGGCGCAGGGCGGGCAACGCCTCTTCGACGCCGCGGACGGCGGACATCAGGTCGATCTCGAAATTGCGATACCAGTAGCGTTCCTCGTCCGTGCCGCCGCCGGCGGACAGCGAGGCGATGAAGATGTCGAGCCCGCCCAGGGCCTCGACCGAGTTCCTCATCCAGTTGCGCATGGCCTCGCCGTCGCGGCCCTGGACGGTTTCGCCATGGAAACGGACTCCGGCGGCGTCCATCTGTCGGCGCAGCGATTCGATGCGCTCGGGCGCGCGGCCGCAGGTGGCAAGGGCGCAGCCTTCCTCGGCCAGGACATGCACGATCGCATTGCCGATTCCCCGAGTTCCCCCGGTCACTGCCGCCTTCAGGCCCTTCAACCGCAGATCCATTGCGCTCTCCGCTGACGTTCTTCGCTTGCTGCCGGAATATTACATGCCCGCTTGCGAAAAACAATAACAATACTTTTCTTGTATAATGAATCATTGCTATTGTATATTCAATCAAGCGGAAGTTGCTTGGCATAGCCTTGGGCAGAGGAACCATGACCCTACAGACAGACATGCAAGAACTCGACATATGCGCCACCGATGCGACGGTCGGCCAAGGCCGGATCGACTGCCGGGGCGTGCTTTCGGGCATCCGGGTGCTGGACCTGACGCGGGTCGTGGCCGGACCCCTGGCGGCGCAGACCCTGGCCGACCTGGGCGCCGACGTCATCAAGATCGAGCGCGTGGGCGATGGCGACGACCTGCGCACCCTGGGCCCGCCCTGGGTCGAGGGCCGCCCCGGCGCGCCCGAGCAATCGACCTATTTCCAGATGGTCAACCGCAACAAGCGCTCGATCGGGCTGGACTTCTCGCGCCCGCAGGGGGCCGCGCTTCTGCGCCGGCTTGCCGCCGAATCGGACGTGTTCATCGAGAATTTCCGCACCGGCACCCTGGCGCGATACGGGCTGGGCTACGAGGATCTGCGCAAGCTCAACCCCCGGCTGATCTATTGCTCGATCACCGGCTTCGGGCAGACCGGGCCCTATAACGACCGCTCGGGCTATGACTACCTGGTGCAGGCCATGGGCGGGCAGATGGCCGTCACCGGCCAGCCCGAGGCGGATGGCGGCATCCCGACCCGCGTGGGCGTGCCCATCGCCGACATCACCGCCGGCAACAATGCCGCCATCGCCATCCTTGCGGCCTTGCTGCATCGCCAGAACGGCGGGCAGGGCCAGCATATCGACATCGCGCTGTTCGACAGCCAGGTGGCGCTGCTGATGAACAATATCGGCTCGTGGCTGAACGCGCGCGCACCGCTGCCCCGCACCGGCAACGAGCATCCGACCGCGGTGCCGAACGGCGTCTTCGAATGCGCCGACGGCTTCATCCTGATCGCGACCTTCAACGACCGCGAGTTCGCCCGGCTGGCTGGCGCATTGGGCCACCCGGAATGGGCCGAGGATCCGCGCTTCCTGCGCTCGCGCGACCGGCTGGAGAACCGCGTGGCGCTGACGGCCGAGATGAACGCGGTGCTGTCCACCAACCTGCGCGCGCATTGGATGGAAAGGATCCTTGCCGCCAAGGTCTCTTGCGGGCCGATCAACGAGATGCCCGACATCGAAGAGGATCCCCAGCTCCAGGCGCGCGGCATGTTCGTGACCATGGAGCATCCCGTCACCGGCACCGTGCGTCTGGTCGGCAGCCCGCTGCGGCTGTCCGAGACGCCGGTGAGCTATCGCTCGGCCCCCCCGCTTGCCGGAGAGCATAGCGACGAGGTGCTGCGGCAATGCCTCTCGCTTTCCGCCGAGGAGTTGGAGAAGCTGCGCGACGAAGCGATCATCTGAGGGCAGGCATGGCATCACCATCCACAGCGTCTTTGGGCCCCGAGGCCGAATATCTGCAAGCCCTGCGCGATGGCCGCTTCTGCTATCAGCGCACGGCCGAGGGGCGGGCGGTCTTTCCGCCCCGCCTAGCCGCGCCCGGCGACGGGGCGGCGCTGGAATGGGCGCAATCCTCGGGTCGGGGCCGGGTCCATGCCGTGACCGAGCAGCCGCAAAAGCCGCCCGCGCCCAGCCGCATCATCGCCATCGTCGAGATGGACGAGGGTTTCCGCCTGCTGTCGCGGATCCAGGCCGTGGCCCCGGTCGCGATCGGCCAGCGCCTGCGCGCGGTGATCGCCGGCGAAAGCGAGCCGCCGCATGTGTTCTTCGTGCCGCAAGGGGAACAGGATGAAGGATAAGGCCTTTCCGCGCGCCGCCTGCGCCATCGCCGGGGCCGCCACCTTCGGCATCGGCCTGTGCGAGGGCTACAGCGCGCTCGAGATGACCGCCAGGGCCGGGCTTCTGGCGCTCGAGGATGCGGGCCTGGGCCTTGCCGACGTGGACGGGCTTTTCACCTGCCTGCCCGAGGATCTGCTGGGCGGGCTGGCGGTTGCGGAATATCTGGGTGTCGGCGCCCGGTTCGTGGACAACAACCGCACCGGCGGCTCGTCCTTTCTGAACCACCTGATGACGGCCTGCTTCATGATCTCGGCCGGATACATGGACACGGCGCTGATCTGCTATGGCTCGAACCAGCGCACGGCGGCGGGACGGCTGGTCTCGGCCCTGCGCGGCTCGGTCTACGAGGCGCCGCATGGCGCGCGCATGCCCATCGGTGGCTATGCGCTGGCCGCCAGCCGCCACATGCACGACTATGGCACCACCAGGGAGCAGTTGGGCGCGGTGGCGCTGGCCGCGCGCGCCTGGGCGCAGCTGAACCCCGAGGCATTCCGGCGCGAGCCGCTGGACATGCAGGAATACCTGGCCGCGCGTATCGTCTCTTCGCCGCTGGGGGCCTTGGACTGCTGCCTGGTCACGGACGGGGCGGCGGCGGTGGTCGTGACCTCGCGGGCCCGCGCCCGCGACCTGCGCAAGAAGCCGGTGGCGGTGCTGGGCGCCGGGGCCGAGACCACGCACAAGGAAATCGCCGCCATGCCGGATCTTTGCGTCACCGGCGCCAAGCTGTCAGGCCAGCGCGCCTATGCCGCCGCGGGCTACGGCCCCGCCGACATGGACATGGTGCAGCTTTACGACGCCTTTACCATCAACACGATCCTGTTCCTCGAAGACCTGGGCTTTTGCCCCAAGGGCGAGGGCGGCCGCTTCGTGCAGGACGGGGCCATCGCGCCAGGCGGCGCGCTGCCGGTCAACACCAATGGCGGCGGGCTGTCCTGCGTGCATCCGGGCATGTATGGGCTGTTCACGCTGGTCGAGGCCGTGCGCCAGATCCGCGGCGAGGCGGGCGAGCGCCAGCTGGCGGCGGCCGATCTTGCGCTGTGCCACGGCAACGGCGGGGTGCTGTCCTCGCAGACCAGCGTCATCCTGGGCAGCATGGATACGGTCTGAGCCCGCTCGGCCCAGGCGAAAGGACCAACCTCGCGAAAGGACAAGGCCCGCCGGCATGGCGGGCCTTGGTGTTTCAGAAGGTGAACTTCACCACGCCCTGCAGGCGGGTATTGTCGAAGCTCGCCCCGTCGAACTGCTCGCGCTCGACATAGGCGGCCTCGGCCGCCAGCATCACGGATTTCGTCGCGAAGTAGCGATAGGTCACGTGGGTCGAGTTGATTTCCTTGGTATGGCTACCCAGGGCGCCGGCAAAATCGTCGAACCGCTGGAAGCCATGCGCCAGCGAAAGGTCGCTTTTCTCGCCCAGCTTCTGGGTGACGCCCAGCTTCACGCCCTTGGCCTTGACCGGGTCGCCCGCGGCATCGACGTCAAAGGCGTATTTGCCCGCGGTCCCCACTTCCAGCCCCGAGAAGCCGGCGTTGTTCAGCAGGGTCGAGATGCCCTTGCCGCCGATATATTGCGCATGCAGCTTGCCGCCCTGCCAGGCTTCGTAATCGGCGCCGATGGCATAGCCGAAGCCGGTGACGTCGCCGAAGCTGCTGGTCTCCAGCCCGCGCGAGATCGCGCCCATGCCGATCTTCAGCGGCCCGTTGGCATAGCCCGCGAAACCGGACACGGCGACGCGCGAGGCGGTGCCGGGCGCGTAATCCTCTTCCAGAGCGACGGCGAAGCGCCACTGGTCGTTGGGCCGGAAGGTATAGCGGACCTGCGGCGTGCGGTAATAGCTGCCGCCCGCCAGGCCGTTGAAGTCCTGCACCGCGGCGGGGCCGCCTTCGGCCGGCACCCAGTTGGTCCAGGTCTGGCCCGCCAGCAGCGGCCCGACCTCGCCATAGGCGTGGCGCAGGCGGAAATTGCCGCCGCTGCCGAAGAAGTCTCCTTCGAGCGTAAGCTTCACCTCGCCGATGTCGGTGTCGATGCTGGCGCGCAGGCCCAGCCGGCTTTCATAGGCATGGGCATTCGAGCCCGAACCCTCCAGCGGGCTGCCGGCCGTCACCCCGGCCATGGCCCCGGTGGTCGCGCCCAGATCGTAGTTGTTGTCCGTGATGAGGTCGAGTTTCGTATACCCGTAAAACGTCAGTTTTACACCGGGCGCCAGGGTCAACTGGCCGCTTTCGGCCTGGCGGTTCTCCAGCGCGGCGATGCGTGCCTCCAGAACCGTCAGATCCTGCGCGGCTGCCGCGCCTGTCCCTCCGATCAGGACTGCCGCGGCCATCTGGCTGACGGAGCCGATCTTTCCCTTGATTTTCATTCCATTCCTCCCAAACCGTCCTTGCCTGGACATGGCGGTGTCGTCGATCCGCTGGAACGGTCACGCCCGGATTGCGGGCGGCGGTCCTTTGTCGAATCTGCTCAGTTACGCATACAAATATTCATATTGCGCATACTGAAACTGACAAAAATGTGTTCAACGGGCAAGGATTATTTGCAGGACGAATGAGAATTATTGATGTTATTTCAATTGGTTGAGTGAAATGGAACGACCAGGCAGGCCGCGTTTTCACGCAGCCTGCATCAAGTTCCAGGGTCCGGTTTCGGACCCTTCAGTTCATCTCGATGGCCAGGGCGATGCCCTGTCCGCCGCCGATGCACATCGTCACCAGGCCGCGGCGCCCGCCGATGCGCTTGAGTTCGTTGATCGCCTTGACCAGCAGGATGCTGCCCGTCGCGCCGACCGGATGGCCCAGGGCGATGGCGCCGCCGTTGGGATTGACGCGGGCCGGGTCCAGGTCCAGCGCCCGCGTCACCGCAACCGCCTGGGCGGCAAAGGCTTCGTTCGATTCGATCACGTCGAAATCGGTGGCCTTCAGCCCGGTGCGCTCAAGCAATTGCCGGACCGCCGGGACCGGGCCGATGCCCATCACCTCGGGCCGCACCCCGGCGATCGCATGGTCCAGGATGCGCGCGATCGGCGTCAGGCCCAGCCTTTCGGCCGCATCCGCGCGGGCCAGGACCAAGGCCGCCGCGCCGTCGTTGATGCCCGAGGCATTGCCGGCCGTGACCGAGCCGTCCTTGCGGAACACCGGCTTCAGCTGCTCCAGCGCGGCCAGCGAGGTTTCCTTGGGGTGTTCGTCGCGGTCGAACAGCTCTACCCCGCGCCGGCTCTGCAGCTCGACGGGCACGATCTGGTCCCTGAAATGGCCCGCGGCGATGGCCCGTGCCGCGCGCTGCTGGCTTTCCAGCGCGAAAGCATCCTGATCGGTGCGCGAGACGCCATGCTCGGCCGCGACGTTCTCGGCGGTGATGCCCATATGGCCGGTGCCGAAGGGGCAGCTGAGCGTGCCGACCAGCATGTCCACCATCGCCGCATCGCCCATCTTTTGCCCAAAGCGCGCCGCCTGCACGGCATAGGGCGCCCGCGACATGCATTCGGCGCCGCCAGCCAGCGCGAAATCCGCCTCGCCATGGCGCAGGGCCAGCGTGGCCGAGATCACCGCCTGCACACCCGAGCCGCAAAGCCGGTTCACGTTCAGGGCCGGGGTGGTGTCGGGCACGCCCGCGCCGATGGCGGCAAGGCGGGACAGGTACATGTCCTTCGGCTCGGTATTGATGACATGGCCGAAGACGGTCGTGCCGATCCGGGCGGGCTCGATGCCGGCGCGCTCGATGGCGGCGCGGGCGGCGATGACGCCCAAGGCGTGCGGCGCAAGCCCCGAAAGCGCTCCGCCGAAGCCGCCGATGGCGGTCCGAACCCCGGACAGGATGACGATGTCGTTCATGGATGATCCCTTGTTGCGACCCTTCCGCGGCGATGCAGCAGGGCCGGCTGGCAGAAATTGTGTATGTATCAACTACCATATGAATACATAGAATCAATGAAAAATATTATATAGCTGCGGCGCAGAAGCTGCTGTTGCTGCAGGATCGCTCCGATAATTGTATTTTTATAAGAGAAGTTTGTATATATATCTTGCCCAGCCGCGCCGGCCATGGCAATCAGGGCGCGGCAGGAGGGGCTTTCCAGCCCGCCGCCATTGCGGGCTTTTGCAAGGAGTTGCGATGACCGAACCTCTTCGACTGCATCTCGACGCCGCGCTGGGGCGCATCGTCTTCGACCGGCCCCAGGCGCTCAATGCCATCGACCAGGCCACCGCGCGCGCCTTCGAGGCCGCCGTCGCCCAGGCCCTGGACGCGGGGGTGCGGGTGCTGACGCTTTCGGGCAACGGCCGGGCCTTCATGGCGGGGGGTGATCTTGCCGCCTTCCGCCGGGCCGAGGATCGCGCCGCCGAGGCCGAGGCGATCATCGCGCCGATGAACCGCGCCCTGGCGCGGCTGGCCGAATCGGATGCGCTGACCGTCGCGCTTCTGCACGGGCCGGTCGCGGGGGCGGGCCTGTCCCTGGCCCTGGCGGCCGATCTTGCGCTGGCCGCCGAATCGGCGGTGCTGAGCTTTGCCTATCTGGGGGTCGGTGCGCCGGCGGATTGCGGCATCACCTGGGCCTTGCCCCGCATCGTCGGGCTGCGCCGCGCCGCCTGGATCGCCTTGGAAGGCAGCGCCGTGCCGGCCGGGCAGGCGCTGGACTGGGGGCTGGTGAACCGCGTCGTCCCCGACGCGGCGCTGCAAGAAGAAGGTGCAAGGCTTGCCGCGCGCCTCGCCGGCCTTGCCCTCGGTGCCTCGGGCGCGCTCAAGCATCTGCTGTGCGACAGTTTCGGGCGAGATTACGCCGCGACGCTGGAGGCCGAGAAACAGGCCTTCAAGACCTGTGCCGCAACCGCGGATTTCGCCGAGGCGCTTTCTGCCTTTTTCGAGAAACGGCCGGCCCGGTTCACCGGCAACTGAGGGGGAAACAGACATGACCAAGATGATGGCCAGCCAGGCGTTCTGGGCCGGGTTGCCGCGCGACATCGCCTGCGTCGCGGTGATCGGCGCCGGGGCGATGGGGGGCGGCATCGCCGCGCAATTCGCCAATGCCGGGCTGAAGGTCATATTGCTGGACATGCCGGGGCCCGAAGGTGGCGCGCCGGATGCCCCCGCGCAGGCGGGGCTGGCCCGGCAGGTCAGGATCCAGGGCTTCATGGGGCCGGCCGGTCCGGGCCGCGTCGTCACCGGCAATGTCGTCCGCGACCTGCCGCTTCTGGCCGAGGCCGACTGGATCGTCGAGGCGGTGGTCGAGCGCCTGGACATCAAGCGCGACCTTTACGCGCGCATCGACGCGCTGCGCAAACCGGGGTCGATCGTGTCCTCGAACACCTCGACCCTGCTGCATTCGCAACTGGTCGAGGGCATGTCCGACGCCTTCCGCCGCGCCTTCCTGATCACGCATTTCTTCAACCCGCCCCGGCTGATGCCGCTGCTCGAGATCGTCTCGACCCCGGAAACCGATCCGGCGCTGCTGCAGCGCGCGCGGCAGGCGGCCCGGCAACTGCTGGGCAAGACCGTCATCGACTGCCGCGACACGCCCGGCTTCGTGGCCAATCGCATCGGCTGCTTCTGGATGGCCGCCGCCGCGCTGCTGGCGCGCGAACACGGCCTGACCGTGGAACAGGCGGATGCCGTCCACCAGGCGATGGGTATCCCCCGCACCGGCGTCTTCGGGCTTTTCGACCTGATCGGCCTCGACCTGGTGCCGCAGGTCTGGCGCAGCCTGGTCGATGGACTGCCGGCGACGGACCGTTTCCACCGCTATGACATCGCGGCCGATCCGCTGTTTCGCACCCTGGTCGGGCAGGGCCGCTTCGGCCGCAAGTCGGGCGGCGGTTTCTTTCGCAAGACCGAGGCGGGGCTCGAGGCCAGCGACCTTGCGACCGGCGACTGGCGTCCCGCCGCGCCCGTCGCGCCGGGCAAGCTGCCCGGCGGCGGCAAGGACCTGGCGGCGCTGCTGGCCGATCCCGGCCGGCATGGCGGCTATGCCCGCGCCGTGCTGGGCGAGGTGGTGGCCTATGCCGCCGATCACGCCTCCGAAATCGCCGCCGACCCGTCGGATGTCGATGCCGGCATGCAGCTGGGATATGCTTGGCGGCAGGGCCCCTTCGTGCTGGCCGACAGGTGGGGGCTGGACCGGGTGGCGGCGCATCTGCATTCGGCCGGCCTGCCCGTTCCCCCGCTGCTGGCGCAGGCGGCCGAGAAGGGCGGCTTTTATCGCGACGGGCATTTCCTTGCCGCACCCGCCGCCGGCGCGGCGCGGGAGGTGCCGCTGACGGCCGCCGGGCTGCGGGCGCAGGGCAGGGCCATCCTGGGCAACGGTTCGGCTTCGCTGCTGGATGCGGGCGGCGGCATCGGCCTGTTGCAGGTCCACACCAAGATGAACAGCCTGCACCCCGAGGTGCTGGATGTGATCGAAGAGACGCTGCCCCTGCTGGGCGCGCGGCTGCAGGGGCTGGTGATCGGCAATGACGATCCCCGCGCCTTTTCGGCCGGGGCGGACCTGCGCTTCATCCTCTCGCTGATCGAGGGCGGGCGCCGCGACGAACTGGAAGCCTTCATCGACCGCGGCCAGCGCCTGTTCCTGGGCCTGCGCCATGCACCCGCGCCGGTCGTCGCGGCGGTTCACGGCTTTGCGCTGGGCGGCGGTTGCGAGTTGGCGCTGCACGCCGATTGCATCGTCGCCCATGCCGAGGTGCATATGGGCCTGCCCGAGGTGCTGGTCGGCCTGATCCCGGCCTGGGGCGGCTGCACCTGCCTGCTGGCGCGCGGATTGCAGGCCGGGTTGGCTCCCGACGATGCGGCGCGGCGTGCGGCCGCGACGATCTTTGCGGCATCCCAATCCGGCTCGGCCGAAGAGGCGCTTGCGGCGGGCATCCTGCTGCCGCAGGACCGGCTGGTGATGAACCGCGACCTGCTGCTGGCCAGCGCGCACCGGATGGCGGTCGAAATGGCCCGGCAGGGCTATGCTCCGCCCGCGGGACTGGCGGTAACGCTGCCCGACGGGCTCGATCTTTCCGACCTGGCCGGCGAGGGTTCGGATTACGACCGCCATGTGCTGCGGGGCCTGGCCCGCGTCCTGGGCGGCGGCGGCAGCCGCAGCGATGCCGAGAACATGGCGATCGAGCGGCAGGTGCTGTTCGAGCTGGTCGACCGGCCCGAGACGCGGGCGCGGATGGAACACATGCTCGGGACCGGCAAGCCGCTGCGGAACTGATCCGCGACGGCATGCGAACAAGGAAGGGAAAAACCATGAAGCTTCTCGTCCCCGTGAAGCGCGTGATCGACTACAACGTGAAGGCCCGTGTGAAGGCTGACGGGTCTGGCGTCGATCTTGCGAATGTGAAGATGTCGATGAACCCGTTCGACGAGATCGCGGTCGAGGAGGCGATCCGGCTGAAGGAGAAGGGCCAGGCCTCCGAGGTCATCGCCGTCAGCATCGGCGTGAAGCAGGCGGCGGAGACGCTGCGCACGGCCTTGGCGATGGGCGCCGACCGCGCCATTCTCGTCACCGCTACGGATGACGTGCAGCAGGACATCGAGCCCTTGGCGGTGGCGAAGATCCTCGCCAAGGTCGCCGAAGCCGAGGACACCGAGCTGGTCATCGCCGGCAAGCAGGCGATCGACAACGACATGAACGCGACCGGGCAGATGCTGGCGGCGCTGCTGGGCTGGGCGCAGGCGACCTTCGCCTCGAAGCTCGAGATCGACGGGGGCAAAGCGAAAGTCACCCGCGAGGTCGACGGCGGGCTGCAGACCATCGCGGTGGCGCTGCCGGCGGTGGTCACCGCCGACCTGCGCCTGAACGAGCCGCGCTACGCCAGCCTGCCGAACATCATGAAGGCGAAGAAGAAGCCCTTGGAGGAAAAGACCGCAGCCGATTACGGCGTCGACGTCGCGCCGCGGCTCGAGGTGGTCTCGGTGCGCGAGCCCGAGGGCCGCAAGGCCGGCATCAAGGTCGGCTCGGTGGACGAGCTGGTCGGCAAACTCAAAGAAGCGGGGGTGATCTGATGGCTGTTCTGCTGCTTGGAGAGGTGACGAACGGGGTGCTGAACCGCGACGCGACGGCGAAGGCGGTGGGCGCGGTCAAGGGCCTGGGTGATGTCACGGTGCTCTGCGCCGGCGCCTCGGCGAAAGCGGCCGCCGAGGAGGCCGCGAAGATCGCCGGCGTCGTCAAGGTGCTGGTGGCGGAAGACGCGCTCTACGGCCACCGCCTGGCCGAGCCGACGGCGGCGCTGATCGTGGGCCTTGCCGGCGATTACGACCACATCGCCGCCCCGGCGACGACGGACGCCAAGAACGTCATGCCGCGCGTGGCGGCGCTTCTGGACGTGATGGTGCTGTCGGACGTCTCGGCCATCATCGACGCCGAGACCTTCGAGCGCCCGATCTATGCCGGCAACGCCATCCAGGTGGTGCGCTCGAAGGACGCCAGGAAGGTCTTCACCATCCGCACGGCGAGCTTCGAGGCGGCCGGCGAGGGCGGCTCGGCCAGCATTACCGAGACCGCCGCCGCCGCCGATCCCGGCCTGTCGGCCTGGGTTGCCGACGAGGTTGCCGAGAGCGACCGCCCCGAGCTGACCTCGGCCAAGCGGGTGGTCTCGGGCGGCCGCGGCCTGGGCTCGAAGGAGAGCTTCGCGATCATCGAGGCGCTTGCCGACAAGCTCGGCGCCGCGGTGGGCGCCTCGCGGGCTGCGGTCGACTCGGGCTATGCGCCGAACGACTGGCAGGTGGGCCAGACCGGCAAGGTGGTGGCGCCCGAGCTCTACGTGGCGGTGGGCATCTCGGGGGCGATCCAGCACTTGGCGGGGATGAAGGATTCGAAGGTGATCGTTGCGATCAACAAGGACGAGGAGGCGCCGATCTTCCAGGTCGCCGACTACGGGTTGGTGGGCGACCTGTTCGGCCTGGTGCCGGAACTGACCGGCAAGCTCTGAACTTCTCAGTTCCGCAAATACTCCGGGGGGAGCGTCCCTGCGGCCCCATCGAGGGGCCGCAGGGGCGCGGGGGGCAGAGCCCCCCGCCCCACCCCGCAACCGCCACCAGCCAGCCAGGGAGGCCGAGCCATGTCCGAAATTGAACGCGAGTCGATGGAATACGACGTTGTGATCGTCGGCGGCGGCCCGGCGGCCCGCTGGAAACCCGCGCGGCGCGGAAACCCCGCGCTGCAGGTGCCCGGCGGATTATGCCACCGACCCCCACCATGGGGCGAGACTTCCGCGCCAAGCCCCGCTAGGCTGGCAGGCAAGCTGCGGGCGAGCGGTGCCGGTTCGGGTGCCGCCCCTTCCGCGACCCGGCTTTTTCCCAGACCTGTCAGGAGGCACCCATGTCAGATCAAGGCAAACCCGAAAACATCAACGCCGTGCAATCCACCACCGGCGCCGGCGCGCCCGCGCCCAGCGACCGCAATTCGCTGACCATCGGTGCCGACGGCCCCATCCTGCTGCATGACGTGCATTTCCTGGAACAGATGGCGCATTTCAACCGCGAGAAGGTGCCCGAGCGCCAGCCCCATGCCAAGGGCGCCGGCGCCTTCGGCCTGTTCGAGACCACCGAGGACGTCTCGGCCTATACCCGCGCGGCGCTGTTCCAGAAGGGCGCCACGACCGAGATGCTGGCGCGGTTCTCTACCGTCGCGGGCGAGATGGGCAGCCCCGATACCTGGCGCGACGTGCGCGGCTTCTCGCTGAAATTCTATACGGCCGAGGGCAACTACGACCTGGTGGGGAACAACACGCCGATCTTCTTCGTGCGCGATCCGATGAAGTTTCCCCATTTCATCCGCAGCCAGAAGCGGCTTGCCGATTCCGGCCTGCGCGACAACCACATGCAATGGGACTTCTGGACCAACAATCCCGAAAGCGCGCATCAGGTCACCTATCTGATGGGCGCGCGCGGGCTGCCCCGCACCTGGCGCAACATGAACGGCTATGGCTCGCATACCTATATGTGGGTGAATGCGGCGGGCGAGCGGTTCTGGGTCAAGTACCATTTCCACACCGAACAGGGCATGGCCTTCTTTACCAATGCCGAGGCCGCGGCCATGGCCGGCGCGGATGCCGATTTCCACCGCCGCGACCTTTTCGACGCCATCGCCCGCGGCGATCATCCCAGCTGGATCCTGTCGGTGCAGATCATGCCCTATGAGGACGCCAGGACCTATCGCATCAACCCGTTCGACCTGACCAAGACCTGGTCGCATGCCGATTATCCGCTGGTCCGCGTCGGCCGGATGGTGCTGAACCGCAACCCCGAGAACTTCTTTGCCCAGATCGAGCAGGCGGCCTTCTCGCCCGGCAATACGGTTCCGGGCATCGGCCTGTCGCCCGACAAGATGCTGCTGGGCCGCGCATTCGCCTATAACGACGCGCAAAGGAACCGCATCGGCACCAATTTCCACCAGCTGCCGGTGAACCAGCCCAAGGTGCCGGTGAACAGCTACATGTTCGACGGGCAGATGGCCTATCACCACAGCGGCAGCGCCCCGACCTATGCCCCGAACAGCGCCGGCCGCCCCTGGGCCGATGCGACAGGCCCGGTGCCCGAGGGATGGGAGGCCGACGGCGCCATGGTCCGCAGCGCCTATACGCTGCGTGCTGACGACGACGATTTCACCCAGCCGGGCACCCTTGTGCGCGAGGTCATGGACGATGCGCAGCGTGCCGCCCTGGTCGAGACGGTGGCCGGCAGCCTGCTGGGCGGGGTGCGCGAGCCGGTGCTGAGCCGCGCCTTCGACTATTGGAAAAGCATCGACCCCGAAACCGGCCGGCGCATCGAGCAAAAGGTGCGCGGCGGGGTCGCCACCAAGCCGGCCGAGGGCATGGGCGAGGGCTGATCGCACCGGGCCCGCCCGCGCCGCAACGGCGGGCGGGCCTTGCCGATGCCGGGGTGCCCCCGACACCGATCTCCAGCTGGGGTTGCGGGGCGACCGGCCCAGGTGGCGGCGTTCAGCCGGGCCAGCGTTCCGGGGTCTTCACGACCCGCCCGACCTGCGGTCCGAAGGGTTGCCACCGGACAACCACGGGCGGGACCGTCCGGTCAGGACGTCGCCTCTTCATTGCCGGCCCCGCCTGCCAGGCAGTCCGCACCCAGTTCCGCCGGCGAGACGCAGCCGATACCGGCCATGACCAGGTCGGTTTCCTGCTGCAGGATGGCAAGCGCCTTGCGCGCGCCCGCCTCGGCCCCGGCGGCGGTGCCGTAAAGCGTCGGCCGGCCGGCAAAGACGAAATCCGCGCCCAGGCACAAAGCGATGACCACATCCGAGCCGCGCCGGACGCCGCTGTCCAGGAACAGCGGATAATCCGGGCCGACCGCGCGCCGGATCGCCGGCAGCATGTCCAGCGCCGCGGGCGCCGCGTCCAGCGCCTTGCCGCCGTGGTTCGAGACCAGGATCGCATCCGCGCCAAGCGAGGCCGCGCGGCGGGCATCCTCGGGGTGCAGGATGCCCTTGACCACCAGCGGGCCGGGCCAGAGCGCGCGGCAGGTCTCCAGGTCGCGCCAGCACAGCGTGCCGCTGTCGCCCGGCACGAAGGCCTGGTCGAAGAAGAAGGCCGCCACGTCCGAGGCGCCGGCGCCCTTGGGGGCATAGGGCGCCCAGTTGCCCATCGTCTCCATCCCGCCGCCCAGCAGGAAGCGCAGGAACCATTCGGGGTGCAGCAGCACCTCTTTCGCCAGCCGCGGCCACAGCGCCGGGCCGGGCCGGAAGGGGACCGAGATGCGGTTGCGCAGGTGGCGTTCGCGCTTGGGCGTCACCGGCGTATCGACGGTCAGCACCAGCGCCGGGGTGCCGGCATCGGCGGCGCGGCGGATCTGGTCGCGGGTGATCGCCCGGTCGCGGGCCGGATAAAGCTGGAACCAGCCGTGATCCGGCGCGATCCGGGCGATCTCTTCCAGCGAGGCGCCGGCGGCGCCGGACAGGATGAAGGGAATGTCGGCCTCGCGCGCGGCGCGGGCCAGCATCCGGTCGGCATCGCGGCGAAACAGCTGCGCCGGGCCGGTGGGCGAGATGCCCAGGGGCATCGCGTAGTCGCGGCCCAGGATGCGCGTCGCCAGCGACCGGCGCGAGACGTCGCGCAGATAGCGCGGCACCAGCCGGTGGCGGGCGAATGCCTGCCGGTTGCGGTCCAGCCCCGCCTCGCCATCGACGCCGCCGGCGATGAAATCGAACAGGAAACCCGGCAGGTAGCGTCGCGCCGCCTGTTCGATCTCGTCGATGTTGACGGCGTGGCGGGTGCGGTCCATCCGCTATCCCGCGCTGTTGGTGGCGATCAGGATGCTCAGCATCCGCGCCATGTTCTCGCGGTCCTGCGGCGACAATGCGGCGATCAGCTCGCGCTCCAGCGCGGCATGGGCGGCCATGCTCTCATCGGTCAGGGCGATGCCCTTGCCGGTCAGCTCGACGATGACGCCGCGGCCGTCGCGCTTGTCGGCGCTGCGCTGCACCAGCCCGTCCTTTTCCAGCTTGCGCAGCAGGTTGGAAAGCCCGCCCGAAGAGATGACGATGGCGGCAAGCAGCTCGCTCGGCGTCATGCGATAGGGCGGGCCGCTGACGCGGATCGTGGCCAGGATGGCATAGGTCGGGAACTTCAGGCCGAATCGCGCCAGGTTGCGGTTCACCTTGTCGATGATGACCTCTTGCAGGTGCAGGACGCGGCCGACCACCGCCTTGCCGCTGCTGTCGATCTGCGGCACCTCGCGTCGCCATTGCCGCATGCCGCGGCCGATCCGGTCGTTTTCCCAGTATCTTATCGGTTCCTCGTCCAAGCTGTGCCCTTGCCGCTGAATGATGCGCATGCCCTTCGTCATTACCCCATCCGCGACGGCATTGGAATTGTATCTTTCAAGTGGCTTTCTGGTATCTTTACTGAAAGATATATGCCAGACTGGCAGAGTCGGTTCCTGTCGAGCGCCTGCGGCGACCGGCCAGAACAACCAGGCGGGGAGGTTTGCTTGTGTTCAGAAAATTCGCATTGACGACGACGGTCGCGGCGGCTGCCGCGCTTGGCCCGATCGCGGCCGCATCCGCGCAGGAGCTGGTCGTCGGCGCCTTCGGCGGCTCTTTCGCCGACAACGTCGAGACCTGCTATGTCCAGCCCTTTACCCAGGCCACCGGGGCCTCGGTGCTGCTGAAGCCGGCCAGTTCGGCGCAGCACGCGGCCTCGGTCAGGGCGACCGCCGGGCAGTCGGACATGGACGTGGTCTTTGCCGACGACGCCTTCGCGGTGCAGATGGCGAACGAAGGGCTGCTGGTGCCGCTGGACCGCGCGACGCTGGCGAATGCACCCGACATCATCGAGGGCGCCTGGGGCAAGGGCGACGCCTATGTCGCCGCCATGCTGGGCGCGACGACCATCGTCTACAACAAGGACACCGTGGCCACGCCGCCGAGTTCTTGGAACGACCTGTTCGATCCGAAATACGAAGGCCGGATCACCATCGGCGACGTCTCGGCCACCGCGGGCTGGCAATTCCTGGCCGCGCTGAACCAGATGGAGGGCGGCACGCTGCAAGACCCAGGCCCCGGCCTGGCCAAGATCAAGCCGCTGGCGCAATCGGCGGTGCTCTTGCACACCCAGGCCGACCAGGTGGTCTCGCTGTTCGAGCGGGGCGAGATCGACATCGCGGTCTGGTATCCCGACCGCGCCGGCGTGGCGATCAAGGGCGGGCTGCCGCTGGCCGTCGCCTATCCGCAGGAAGGCGCGGTGGGCATCCGCCCGACCATCTCGATCCCCAAGGGTGCCCAGCAGCAGGAGCTGGCGCTGAAATTCATCGACACCGTGCTGTCGGTCGAGGCGCAGAAATGCTTCTCGGAAGCGCAGGTGATCGGCCCGGTCAACAGCAAGGTGGTGCTGTCGGACGACCTGGCGACCATCCTGCCCAGTGCCGAGCAGGCCGGGCAGATGCTGTTCCTGGACCCGGCCGAGATGGCCGTGGTCATGCCCGACTGGACCCGCCGCTGGCAGCGCGAAGTGCTGCGCTGAGCCGATCCCGGCGGGTTTCCTGCCGGGACCGACCGCAACCCATCCAAAGCCCCGACGAGGTGAGATGAGCAACCTTTCCCTGCGCAACATCGTCAAGCGCTATGGCAAGACGGAAGTGGTCAGGAACGCCTCGTTCCAGATCGCCGAGGGCGAGTTCGTCTCGCTCCTCGGGCCTTCGGGCTGCGGCAAGACCACGATCCTGCGCATGGTCGCCGGCTTGCTGGAGCCGACCGAGGGGCGGATCATGATCGGCGAGCGCGACGTGACGCGCCTGCCGCCCAACAAGCGCAACATCGGGCTGGTGTTCCAGTCCTATGCGCTGTTTCCGCATATGACCGTCTTCGAGAACGTCGCTTTCGGCCTGCGCCGCAAGGGCGAATCCGGCAAGCCGCTGGAAGAGCGGGTGAATGCCGCGCTGGAGATGGTCCGGCTGGGCGGCTATGGCGCGCGTTTCCCGCGCCAGCTTTCCGGTGGCCAGCAGCAGCGCGTCTCGATGGCCCGCGCCATCGCGCCGCGGCCCAGTATCCTGCTGTTCGACGAGCCGCTGTCCAACCTCGACGCCAAGCTGCGCGACGAGATGCAGATCGAGCTGAAGCGGCTGCAGCAGGAACTGCGCATCACCACGCTGTTCGTCACCCATGACCAGGCCGAGGCGCTGAGCCTGTCGGACCGCGTCGGCGTCATGCATGGCGGCGTGATCCAGCAGTTGGACAGGCCCGAAGAGATCTATCACCGGCCGGCGAACGCCTTCGTCGCCAGCTTCATCGGCAAGCCGAACCGGCTGCAAGGCCGCATCGAGGCCGGCACCGTCGCGCTTGGCGCCGGTCTGGCGCTGCGCCCCGAGCGGCTGGACCTGCCCGAGGGCAGCGAGGCCGAGGTCTTTCTGCGGCAAGAGGCGATCCGCGTCCTGCGCACGCCCGAGCCGGGCGCGCTGGCGGGCACCGTGGCGCTGCGCGCCTTCTCGGGGCCGCAGGTGCAGCTGGTGGTGCGGCTGGCCCATGGCGCCGAGATCGTGGTCGAGGTGCCCTCGGCCGAGGATACCGCCAGCCTCGCGCCGGGCGAGCCGGTGCATCTGGCGATCCGGCCGCGCGACATCATCGTGCTGCCGCAGGGGGCCGCGTCATGACCGGCCAGCGCAGTGCATGGCTGCTGATCGCGCCGCTTCTGCTGGTGCTGCTTTTGTCCTTCGTGGTGCCGCTGGTGCTGCTGCTGCCGACCAGCTTCCAAGAATACCAGCCGGGGCAGGGCATGATCGCGGGCAGCTTCACCTGGGAAAACTACCTGCGCATCGCCACCGACGGCTATTATCGCGAGGTGGTGCTGCGCACGCTGGCGCTGGGGCTGGGCGTCACCGTGCTGTGCCTGCTGACCGGCTATCCGGTCGCCTATCTGATCGTGCGCGGCCATCCGCGCTGGCGGCTGCCGCTGACGCTTCTGGTGATCTTTCCGCTGATGCTGAACCTGGTGGTGCGCTCCTTCGGCTGGATCGTGCTGCTGACCAATCGCGGCGTGGTCAACAACCTGCTGATCGACCTGGGCCTGATCGAGCGGCCGCTGAAGCTGATGTTCAACATGACCGGCCTGCTGATCGGGCTGACCCATATCTACCTGCCCTTCATGGTGCTGATGCTGGTCGCCGCGCTGCAGAACGTGCCCCGCGACGTCGAGGCGGCGGCCGCGACGCTGGGCTCCAGCCGGACGCATGTGTTCTGGTCCGTCACCCTGCCGCTGACGGCGCCGGGCATCATCGGCGGCTCGATCCTGGTCTTCGTGCTGACCATCTCGGCGCTGGTCACGCCAAGGATGCTGGGCGGGCCGACCTATCAGGTGATGGCGACGCTGATCTATGACGAATACATGCAGCTTCTGGACTGGCCCAGCGGCTCGGCGCTGTCCTTTGCGCTGGCGGCCTCGACGCTGGTCATCATCTGGCTCTCCAGCCGCATGACGAAAAGATGGGCGGGCATGGCATGAGCGACATGAAACCCACCCTGCCCATTTCCATCGTCGCGCTGCTGGTCGTGGCCTTCCTGCAGGTGCCGGTGCTGGTGGTCGTGCTGACCTCGTTCAGCGAGACCTCCTACCTGACCATCCCGCCGCAGGGCTGGACGCTGAAATGGTTCGCCGAGGTGCTGAGCGATCCGGTCTATATCCGGGCGATCCGCAACAGCCTGATCCTGGCGGTCAGCTCGACGCTTCTGTCGCTGGCCCTGGGCGTCGCGGCGGCCTATGCGCTGTTTCGCAAGGCCATCCCCGGATCCGAGGCGATCACCGCGCTGCTGATGGCGCCGCTGATCGTGCCCTCGGTGGTGATCGGGGTGGCCATGCTGCAATATGTGACGCTGGTCGGCCTGCGCGGCAGCTTCCTGGTGCTGATCGTCGCCCATGTCGTCATCACCGTGCCCTATATCCTGCGCTCGGCGCTGGCCAGCCTCTCGGGCCTTGACGTCTCGGTGGAAGAGGCGGCGCGGGTGCTGGGCGCGGACGGCTTCACCGCCTTCCGGCTGGTCACGCTGCCGCTGATCAAGCCCGGCCTGGTCGCCGGGGCGCTGTTCGCCTTCGTCACCTCGATGGAGAACGTGCCGGTCACGATCTTCCTGGCCAGCGCCCGGCAGACCACGCTGCCCATCCTGATCTTCAGCTCGGTCGAGATGGGGGTCAATCCGGGCGTCGCCGCCATCTCGACCCTGCTGATCGTCGCCACCGTGATCGTGCTGCTGCTGGCCGAGCGCTGGACCGGCTTTCACAAATTCGTCTGAAAGGACCAGCCATGCATCTGACCAGCAAGGGCTTTCCGCTGTTTCTGACCTTCGACCTCGATGCCGAGACGATGTGGACGGCGCGCGACCCGGCCTATGCCAGGCGCCCGATCCTGATGTCGCAGGGCGCCTATGGCTGGAAGGTCGGCACCGACCGCGTGCTGGACCTGCTGCGCCGCTACGGCCTGCGCAGCACCTTCTTCATCCCCGGCCTGGTCGTGGACCAGCGCCCCGAGTTGGTCGAGCGCATCCTGCAAGGCGGGCACGAGATCGCCCACCACAGCTATTCGCACCGCTGGATCCTGAACCTCAGCCACGAGGAAGAGCGCGAGGAGATGGAGCGCGGCTTCGAGGCGATCAGGCGCGCCACCGGGCAGGCGCCGCGCGGCTGGCGCTCGCCCGCGGCCGAACTCAGCGACATTTCCATGCAGCTGATGCTGGAACACGGCTTCGACTATTCCTCGAACTTCTTCGACGACGATTCGCCCTATCTGCACGAGGTGGACGGGCAGCGGACCCGGCTGGTCGAACTGCCCTTCCGCTGGGTGCTGGATGACGCGCCCTTCTTCCAATATTCCATCGTGCTGCCGGGCCGGACCATGCAGGCGCCCTCGGCCCTGCTTGAGGCGTGGACGCTGGAGCTGGACATGCTGCATGCCGAGCGGCGGATGATGATGGTCGGCATGCATCCGCAGATCATCGGCCAGCCCTCGCGCCTGTGGGTGCTTGAGCAGCTGATCCGGCGCGCGCTGGACAAGGGCGACGTGTGGATGGGCCGCTGCGACGAGATGGTCGCCGACATGCGCCCGCGCCTGGAGGGCGCTGCGGCATGAGCGGGGCGCTGACCGGCCGCCGCATCCTGATCGCCGGCGGCGCGCAGGGCATCGGCCGGGCCACTGTCGCGCGCTTCCTGGCCGAGGGCGCCCGCGTCGCGGTGATCGACCGCGACGGGGCGGCGCTGGATGGGTTGCAGGTGCCGGCCGCGGTGGCCGACATCACCGACAGCGCCGCGCTTGGGGCGGCGGTGACGCGGCTGGCCGGGGCGCTGGGCGGGCTGGACGGGCTGGTCAATTGCGCGGGCCTGGATCTGGTGGCGGCGCTGGAGCAGATCACCGACGAGGCCTGGGACCGGCTGATCGCCGTGAACCTGACCGGCGCGATGAAGCTGTGCCGGGCTGCGGTGCCGCATCTGCGGCAGGCGGGGGGCGGCACCATCGTCCACCTGTCCTCGGGCGCGGGTCTGGTGCCTTTGCGGCTGCGCAGCGGCTATGCCGCCTCCAAGGCGGGGTTGCAGATGTTCTCGAAATCGCTGGCGCTGGAGCTGGCGGACAGCGGCATCCGCGTGAACGTGGTCTGCCCCGGCGCCGTCGACACGCCGCTGCTGCGCAGCTCGATCGACCCGGCGGGCGATGCCGAGGCGCAGTTGCAGGCGGTGCGCGACCGCTATGCCCTGCGCCGCATCGCCGATCCGGCCGAGATCGCCGCGGCGATCCTGTGGCTGACGAGCGGCGAATCCTCCTATGTCACCGGCGTTGCCCTGGCGGTCGATGGCGGCCGCACCTTTCATTGAGGCCGGCCATGACGGGATGCATGCGGTTCAGGGACAAGACCGTGCTGGTGACGGGCGGCGCGGCGGGCATCGGCGGCGGCATCGCCCGCCGCATGCTGGCCGAGGGCGCGCGGGTCGGGGTCATGGACCTCGACACCGCGCCGCTCGCCGCCGAGGCGGGCGGGCGGCTGCTGCTGGTCCAGGGCGATTGCACGGACGCCGCCGCCCTGGCCGGCTTCCACGACCGTTTCCTGGCCGAACTCGGCCCGGTGGACGTGCTGGTGAACAACCTGGGCCAAAGCGGCCGCGAGCGCAGCGCGCCCTTTTGCGACTCGCGCGAGGAGGTCTGGCGCTTCGTGCTGGAGATCTCGCTGGTCAGCGCCATGCGCATGGCCCGGCTGGTGGCCCCGGCGATGCGCGAGCGCGGCGCCGGGCGCATCGTCAACATGTCGAGCCTTGCCGCCTTTACCGGCGAGCCGGGGCTGGCCGATTACGCCGCCGCCAAGATGGGAGTGATCGGGCTGACCCGCGGCCTGGCCCGCGAACTGGCGCCGCATGGCGTGACGGTGAACGCGGTGGCGCCGGGCGCCATCCGCACCGCGGCGCATGACCGCGTGCCGGCGCAGGTGATCCAGCAGATCGTCGACAAGACCCCGGTCGGCTTCGTCGGCGCGGTCGAGGACGTGGCCGCCGCCGTCGCCTTCCTGGCCAGCGACGAGGCGCGTTTCATCACCGGCCAGACGCTGCTGGTCGATGGCGGCCATTGGATGATCTGAAAGGAGCCCGCGATGACCGAGATCGCCGACCTGAGCGCCGTTGACCTGGCCAAGGCCATCCGCCGCCGCGCCATCTCGCCCGTCGAGGCGACCGAGGCGGCGCTGGAGCGGATCGAGGCGCGCCGCGACCTCAACGCCTTCGTCACCGTCGCCGCCGATGCGGCGCGGGCCGAGGCGCGGGCGGCCGAGGCGGCGGTGATGCGCGGCGACGAATTGGGGCTGCTGCATGGCGTGCCCTATTCGGTCAAGGATCTGCTGGCCACGGCTGGCGTGCGCACCACCATGGGCTCGCGCCTGTTCGCAGAAAGCGTGCCGGACGAGGATGCGGTCTCGGTCGCCCGCGCCCGCGCCGCCGGCGGCATCATGATCGGCAAGACCACGACGCCGGAATTCGGCCATGCCCAGACCGCCAGCTCGCCGCTGACCGGGCTGACGCTGAACCCGATCGACCCCGGCGTGACGGCGGGCGCGTCCAGCTCCGGCTCGGCGGTGGCGGTGGCGGCGGGCATGGGCCCCTTGTCCATCGGCACCGATGGCGGCGGCTCGATCCGTATCCCGGCCGCCTGCTGCGGTATCGTCGGCATGAAGCCGACGCTGGGCGTCATCCCGCATCTGGCGCTGCCCGACCTGTTCGCCGCCAATTCCTTTGCCGGGCCGATGGCGCGCACCGTGGCGGATGCGGCGCTGTTCTTTCAGGCCATGGCCGGCCCCGACCCCCGCGACCCCTATGGCCAGGCGGCCGTGCAACTCCATCCCGACGACGGGCGCGGGCTCAGGGGGCTGCGCATCGGCTGGATCCCCACCGCCGGCGCGCGGGTCGAGCGCGAGACGGCCGAGATCACCCAGGCCGCCCTGCACCGCATCGAGGCCGAGGGCGCCGTCGTCGAAGAGGCCGACCTGGATTTCCGCAGTTTCGAGCCGGTGTTCCTGACCCTGTTGCGGGTGGGGCTGGCCGCCCGCGCCGCCCCCGCCTTTGCCGGGCGCGAGGATCTGGTCGCCCCCTCGCTGGTCGAGACGGCGCGGCTGGGGCAGGGCTATTCCGCAGTGGATCTGGCCGAGGCCTCGGCGGCGCGGACGCGGCTGTTCCAGATGATGCAGGCGCATTTCGCCCGCTTCGACCTCTTGGTTTCGCCGGTGCTGACCGCGCCGCCGCTGGCCCTGGGCTATGACCCGATGGGCGAGATCGAGATCGACGGCCAGCCCGCCGGCACCATCCGCGGGGCCTGGTATCCGTTCACCTATCCGCAGAACCTGACCGGCCATCCCGCGATCTCGCTGCCCTGGGGGCGGACCCGGGCGGGGCTGCCGGTGGCCTTGCAGCTTTGCGCGCCCTGGTATCGCGACCGGATGCTGCTGCGGCTGGCGGATACGGTGATGCAACTCGCCTGACGGGCGCGCCGGTCAGTCCAGCGTCCGGCGGAACCGCAGCAGGGCCAGCGTGCCCAGCACCGCCACCATGGCCGCGAGCGCGGCGAATTGCGGCGCGACATCGGCCCAGCCCGCGCCCTTCAGCATGATGCCGCGCACCAGCCGCAGCAGATGCGTCACCGGCAGCACCTCGCCCAGGGCCTGCGCCCAGCCCGGCATGCCGCGGAACGGGAACATGAACCCCGACAGCAGCACCGAGGGCAGGAAGATGAAGATCGCGATCTGCATCGCCTGCATCTGCGTGCGCGCCGCGGTCGAGATCAGATAGCCCAGCAGCACCAGCGCCAGCACGAAGACCATCACCCCCGCCAGCAGCAGTCCCAGCGAACCCGCGAAAGGCACGTCGAAGATCGCCCAGGCCGCGCCCAGGATGACGAGCACCTGCACCGCGCCGACGGTCAGGAAGGGGGTGATCTTGCCGATCATGATCTCGGCCGGGGTGGCGGGCATGGCCAGCAGGTTCTCCATGGTGCCGCGCTCGATCTCGCGGGTCAGGGCCATGGCGGTCATCATCACCATGGTCATCTGCAGGATCACCCCCAGAAGGCCGGGGACGATGTTGTATTGCGTGACCGCCTCGGGGTTGTAGCGGCGATGGGTGACGATCTCGGGCGCGGTCCGCGCCGACCCGGCCGGCAGGTCGCGGCGAAAGGCGCTTTCGGCGATGCCGGGAAGCGCGGCGACGGCGCCGCTGGTCGCCGAGGGGTCCGAGCCGTCCGCCTCGACCAGGATCTGCGGCCGGTCGCCGCGTTCCATCCGCCGGCCGAAATCGGCGGGCACGGTCACGACAAAGGCAACCTCGCCGCGGGTCATCAGCCGCTCGGCCTGGTCGGCGGTGGCAAGGGGGTGGGTGATGCGATAGTAGCCGCTGTTCTCCAGCGCCGCGGCAAAGCTGCGGCCGAACCGATCCTGCACCGGCGCGACCAGGGCCGTGGGCATGTCGCGCGGGTCGCTGTTGATCGCATAGCCGAACAGCAGAAGCTGCATGATCGGCACCCCCAGCATCATGGCGAAGGTCACGCGGTCGCGGCGCATCTGGATGAACTCCTTGCGCAGCAGCGCCCGCAGCCGTGTCGGCGAAAAGCTCATCGCATGTTGTCCTGGGACTGTTCCATCAGCCGGATGAACACGTCCTCGAGGCTGGTCTCGACCGGCCGGCCGGCGACGCCCTCGGCCGCCAGCGCTGCCATGAGCCGGTCGCGGTCGGTGCCGGTGACGTGCAGCGCGGTGCCGAAGGGCTCGACCTGTTCGACGCCCGGCGCCCGGCGCAGGCGCTCGGCCAGCTCGCCCGGCCGGGGGGACTGCACGCCCAGCGTGACCAGCCGCGCGCCCGCGATCACCTCGGCCACGGTGCCCGAGACCACCAGCCGGCCATAGGCGATGTAGTTGATGCGGTGGCAACGCTCGGCCTCGTCCATGTAATGGGTCGAGACCAGGACGGTCATGCCCCCCAGCGTGCGGGCGTGGATCTCGTCCCAGAACTGCCGCCGGGCCTTGGGATCGACCCCGGCGGTCGGCTCGTCCAGCAGCAGCAGGCGGGGCTGGTGCATGATGCAGGCCGCCAGCGCCAGCCGCTGCTTCCAGCCGCCCGAGAGGCTGCCGGCCAGCTGGGTCTTGCGCGAGGTCAGGCCCAGATCCTCCAGCGTGTCGCGCACGGCCTGCCGCGGCAGGCCGTAGAGCCCGGCGACGAAGGCCAGGTTCTCCTCGATCGACAGATCCTCGTAGAAGGAAAATTTCTGCGTCATGTAGCCGACCTGCCGGCGGATCGCGCGCTGCTGGCGGCGCACGTCCAGGCCCAGCACGCTGCCGCTGCCCGCGTCGGGCGTCAGCAAGCCGCAGATCATGCGGATGCAGGTGGTCTTGCCCGAGCCGTTCGGGCCCAGGAAGCCGGCGATCTCGCCCTCGGCCACCCGCAGCGCGACATCGTCCACCACCGTCCTGCCGCCGAAGGATTTCGTCAGCCCGGTCACGTCGATGGCGGTGGCCTGGGTCATGGCGCCTTCCAGAGCTCGACGATCTGGCCGGGCTTCAGCGGGCTGCCCGGATCGGGGCGGGCCTCGACCAGGTAGACCAGCTTCTGCCGCGCGTCGCGGGCATAAAGGACGGGCGGGGTGAACTCGGCCTCGTCGGCGATGAACGAGACGGTGGCGCCGGCGGGCGCGCAGCCGTCGCAGCCGACCGTCAGCCTCGTTCCCAGCGAAAGCGCGGCCAGATCGGCTTCGGCCACATAGAAGCGCAGCTTGACCGCGCCGTCCGGCAGATAGGCCAGCACCGGCGCCGAGGGGCCGGCGATCTCGCCCGGATGCCGCAGGATGTCGGTGACGGTGCCTGGCGCGGGGGCGGTCAGCCGGCGCTGTTGCAGCTGCCATGCCATCGCCTGCCGGTCGGCTTCGGCCTGGGCCAGGGCGGCGCGGGCGGCGGCGATGGCATCGGGGCGGGCGGGCAGGCGGGCGACGGCCAGCCGCGCCTCGGCTTCGCGCACCGCCGCCTCGGCCATGTCGGCGGCGGCGCGGGCGTCGTCCCGCTGCGCGGGCGCGCTGACGCGCTGCGCCAGCAGCCGCTCCTGCCGGGCCGCCTCGCGCGCCATGCGTTCGGCATTGGCGCGGGCCGAGGCCAGCGTCGCCTCGATGGCGGCGATCTCGGGCGCGCGGCCGCCCTTCTCCAGGTCGGCCAGGGTGCTGGCGGCGCGGGCCTGGGCCGCCTCGGCCGCGGCCAGCGCCAGCGCGGCGTCGCGGGTTTCCAGCATGGCCACGGCCTGCCCGGCCTCGACGCGGTCGCCGCGCTGCACGGCCAGCGCCTCGATCCGGGCCGTCGCCACGGGGGCGATCTGCACATGCTCGCCCTCGGCATAGCCGGTGCCCAGGGGCGGCGGCGGGCCGCAATGGGAAAACAGCGCGGCGAGAAAGGCCAGCGAGCAGATGAAATCAGCCATCCGCGCCCCCGGTCATCCGGTCCAGGTTGGCCAGCATTCGCCGGGTGATCGCCCGCGCCTCGGCCCGTGCATAATGCCGCCAGCCCATCCGGCGCTGGACGATGGGCGCGGCCACGCGGAAATAGACCGCCTGCCCGATCAGCGAGAACACGGCCAGCTTCACCTCCTCGGCCTCTGCCGGTTCGCCGGTCGCGGAGGACCAGAGCGCGCAGAGCGCGCGGTGGCGCGGTTCGATCAGCGTGGTATAAAGCCGGTCCAGCACCGGGCTTTCCGGCTCGGCCAGTTCGCGCAGCACGAAGGCCACCGCGTCGCTGGCCGCGGGGCTGACGATCATGAAGGTGACGATCCGGCGCACCAGCCGCCGCAGCAGCAGCCGGGCGTGGCGGGGGTCCGGCCGGTCCTGCAAGCCGGGCAGGGGCCGGGCGACCTGTGCCACCCGCTCGGCCACCGCATCGGCGCAGGCGATGCGCAGCCCGTCCTTGCCGCCGAAGTGATAGGCGATGGACGAGATGTTGGTGCCCGCCTGCGCGGCGATGGCCCGCGTCGAGGCAGCCTGGAACCCGCCGCGGCCGAATTGCTGCATGGCGGCCCCGATCAGGGAAAGGCGGGTGGGATGCGGGTCCATGCCGATCACGCCGAAATGTCAATCAAACGATTGATACAGGATTTTCGGCCCGGAGTCGAGCCCGCAGGCATCCGCCCTTTGGGCAGGATGCGAAAAGGCCGCCCGGCGCCTGCCGCGGCAGGGCCATGGGCGGCCGGGGCTCAGCCCTGCGCGACCGCCTCGGGCACCAATGCGCCGCGATGGCGGATCACCCGGCGGCTGAGGTCATGCGCCCGGCGGATGGCGGCGGGGATGTCGGCGCCGTCCAGCCGCGCGGCCAGATAGCCGGCGTTGAAGCTGTCCCCGGCGGCGGTGGTGTCCACCGGCACCTCGCGCGGCAGGCCCTCGACCAGCCCCGCGCCTTCGCGCCCGCCATAGCGGATGGCGTCGCCGCCCGCCTTGACCACGACCTGCCCGGCCCCGCGTGCCAGATAGCGCGCCACCGTCGCCTGCGGATCGGCATCGCCGAAAAAGCTGCGCTCGTCGTCGAAGCTGGGCAGGACCAGGTCGGCGACGGCCGCCGCGGCCTGGATCTCGCGGCACATGGCGGCGGCGTCGGGCCAGAGCCGGGGCCGCAGGTTCGGGTCGAACACCACCTGCGTGCCCGCCGCGCGCGCGGTTGCCAGCGCCCCGATCAGTGCGGCGCGGCCGGCCGGGGGCAGGATGCCCAGGGTGATGCCCGAGAAATAGGCGATGCCGACCCCTGCCAGCGCCGAGGCCAGCGCCGCCGGATCGTCGGCCAGGCCCTTGGCCGCCGAGGTGTCGCGCCAATAGCTGAAGCTGCGCTCGCCATCCTTCAGCGAGATGGCATAGACCGCGATCTCGCGGCCGGGGTCGCGGCCCACATGGGTCGCGTCGATCCCCTCGGCGGCCAGGAAATCGACCATCTGCTGCGAGAATTCGCCCAGGCCCACGCGGCTGCAATAGGCCACGCGCCAGTCGGCCGGCAGCAGGCGGCGCAGATACCAGGCCGTGTTCAGCGTGTCGCCGGCGATGCCCAGCCGCCACAGCCCGCCCTGGCCCGAGGGCGACAGTTCGACCATGGCCTCGCCGATGGAAAGGATGGACTTGCCGGTCACGATGCCAACTCCGTCGCCATGGCCGCCCGCAACCCGTCGCGGCGGATATGGGTCACGGCCTGCCGCACCGTCCCGGTGAAGGCGGCATCGCCGACCAGCGAAGGCGGCGCCAGCCCCGGCAGCCCCAGGACCGAGCGGGCCAGGGCCTCGTCGTCCCCGCCCGCCTTGCGGGCCAGCTCCAGCAGCGCCGCGCCGCGCGGATCGTCCGGCGCCTGTTCCTGCCCGGCCAGCCATGCCAGCCAGACCGCCGTGGCGAAGGCAAAGGGGCGGGCGTCGCCGCCGGCTCGCAGCAGTTCGGCCGCGGGGGCGAACCAGCGCTGCGGCAGTTTCTCGGTGCCGTCCATGGCGATCTGCCGGGTCTGGTGGGCGATGGCGGGGTTGGCAAAGCGCGCCAGCAGCGCCGCGGCATAGGCTTCGAGGTCGAGCCCGGCGCCCTGCGGCAGGGTCGCGCCTGCCGCCTGCATGTGGCGCCGGACCAGAGCCGCCAACGGCGGGTCGGCCATGGCGTCGCGGACATGGGGCAGGTCCAGCATCTGCCCGGCATAGGCGATCAGCGAATGGCTGCCGTTCAGCATCCGCAGCTTCATCGCCTCATGCGGGCGGACGTCGCGCACGACCAGCGCGCCGCCGGCCTCCCATGCCGGGCGGCCGTGCGGGAAGTGGTCCTCGATCACCCATTGGCTGAAGGGCTCGGTCTCGACCGCGGCCAGGTCGCGATGGCCGGTCAGCGCCTCGACATCGGCCAGGGTGCGCGCGGTCGTGGCCGGGGTGATGCGGTCCACCATGGTCGCCGGAAAGGCGACGTGATCGGCGATCCAGCCGGCCAGGTCGGGGTCGCGGCGGCGGGCAAGGCCCAGCACGCCCGCACGCAGCAGCGCGCCGTTGTCGGGCAGGTTGTCGCAGCTCAGCACGGCAAAGGGCGCGGCCCCGGCCTCGCGCCGCGCCGCCAGGGCGGCCAGGATGATGCCCAGCACGCCCTGCGGCGCCTGCGGCTGCGCCAGATCGGCGGCGACCGCGGGATGGGCCGGATCGGCATCCATGGCCGCGCGGTCGATGCCATAGGCCTTTTCCGAGACGGTCAGCGACAGGATGCGGATCGCGGGATCGCAGGCGGCGCGCAGGATCGCCGCCGCATCGCCGCCGATGGCCGGGCCATGCGCGCCGATCACCCGTGCCCGGTCGCTTTCCGAACGCTCCAGCACGGTGAAAAGCCCGTCCTGCCCGTTCAGCGCATCCGGGATCTCGCGGCTGCGCAGGTTGGCGCCGAGGATGCGCCAGTCGCCGCCCTCGGCCGCCAGCGCGTCGTCGGTATGGACCGCCTGATGCGCGCGATGGAAGGCGCCCAGCCCCAGATGCAGGATGCCCATGCCATGCGCGGCGCGGTCGTAGCGCGGCCGCGCGACGCCGGGCGGCAGGTCGGCAAGGTTGGCCAGGCGCGGGCTCATGGCCGCGCCCCGTGGCTCAGCGCCAGCTCGACCCCGCGCAGCTCGGCCAGGCCCTTGAGCCGGCCGATGGCGGGATAGCCGGGCTGGCCGCCGCGGCCGATGTCGTCCAGGATGTCCTGGCCGTGGTCGGGGCGCATCGGGATTGTCGCATCGGCGCGGCCGGCGGCGCGGCGCTTGGCCTCCTCGCGCAGCACGGCGGCGACCAGCGCCACCATGTCGGTCTGGCCGCCCAGATGCTCGTCCTCGAAGAAGGAACCGCGGATCGCGTCGCTGTCGCGGCGCACGTTGCGCAGGTGCAGGAAATGCACCCGGTCGCCCAGCCGCTCCATCATGCCCGGCAGGTCGTTGTCCGGCCGCGCCCCCAGCGAGCCCGAGCAAAGCGTGATGCCGTTCGCCGGCAGGTCCACGGCGGCCATGCGCTCGGCGTAATCCGCCTCGGTCGACATGACGCGCGGCAGGCCCAGCAGGCCGAAGGGCGGGTCGTCGGGATGGCAGCAGAGCCGCACGCCGATCTCCTGCGCGACCGGGACCACCTGTTCCAGGAAGTCGTGGAAATGCCGGCGCAGCACCGCGTCCGTCACCGGGGCATAGCTTTCCAAGAGCGCCCGCACGTCGTCTAGGCTGAAATGCTCGGCCGCGCCGGGCAGGCCGAAGACCACGTTGCCGGCCAGCTCTTCGCGGCGGGCATCGTCCATCGCGGCAAAGCGGCGGGCGGCTTCCTCGCGGATCTCTTGGGGGAAATCCTCGGCTGCGCCCCTGCGCTGCAGGATATGGATGTCGAAGGCGGCGAAATCGGTGAAGTCGAAGCGCATGCAGCGCGCGCCGTTCGGCCGCCGCCAGGCCAGGTCGGTGCGGGTCCAGTCCAGAACCGGCATGAAGTTATAGCAGATCACCTCGACCCCGGCGTCCTTCAGGTGACGCATCGAGGTGATCCAGTTGGCGACATGCGCCCGCCAGTCGCCGGTCTGGGTCTTGATCGCCTCGCTGACCGGCAGGCTTTCCACCACCTCCCATTTCAGGCCCGAGGGCGCGCCGTCCGCCATCACCGCCAGTTCGGCCTGCCGGCGGGCGATTTCCTCGGGGGACCAGACCGTTCCGGTCGGGACGTGGTGCAGGGCGGTGACCACGCCCTGGACCCCGGCTTGCAGCATGTCGTCGATCGAGACCCGATCCTTGGGGCCGAACCAGCGCCAGGTATGTCGCATTCACGTTTTCCTTGTTCCTCAGGCGGCATTGCCGCGGTCGTCCGGCCACAGGCAGCCGGGACCGAAATCCTTGATGTCGTTGACGCCGCAAAGCGCCATGGTGATGTCCATTTCGCGGCGCAGGATGGCCAGCGCCGCCGCGACGCCCTTCTGCCCCATGGCGCCCAGCCCATAGGTGAAGGCGCGGCCGACAAAGACGGCGTTCGCGCCCAGGGCGATGGCCTTCAGCGCCTCCTGTCCCGACTGGATGCCGCTGTCGAGATAAAGCGGAAAGTCCGGCCCGACCGCGCGCCGGATCGCCGGCAGGGCGCGGATGGTCGAGGGCGCGCCGTCGAGCTGCCGTCCCCCGTGGTTCGAGACCAGGATCGCGTCGCAGCCGGTGTCCCGCGCGCGCCGCGCGTCCTCGGGGTCGTTGATGCCCTTCAGGATCACCGGCCCGCCCCATTTGCGGATGATCTGTTCCACCCGCGCCCAGTCCAGCCGCTGGTCGAACTGGCGCGCGGTCCAGTCCATCAGGTCGCCCAGGCTTTCGACGCCGCGGGCGTGGCCGACGATATTGCCGAAGCTGCGCCGGCGCGTGCCCAGCATCCCCAGCGCCCAGCGGGGATGCAGCGCGATGTCGATCAGGTTCGGCAGCGTCAGCCGCGGCGGCGCGGTCATGCGGTTCTTCAGATCCTTGTGGCGCTGGCCCTGGATGGTCAGGTCCAGCGTCAGCACCAGCGCCGTCACCCCGGCGCGGCGGGCGCGCTCCAGGATGTCCTCCAGGAACGCCTCGTCCCGCAGGGTGTAGAGCTGGAACCAGAACGGCGCGCCGGTCGCCTGCGCCACGTCCTCGAGCGAGCACATGGACATGGTGGACAGGGTGAAGGGCACGCCGGCAGCCTGCGCGGCGCGGGCGGCGTGGATCTCGCCATCCGGGTGCTGCATGCCCAAGAGGCCCACCGGAGCCAGCGCCAGGGGCATCGAGACCGGCTGGCCCAGCATGGTGGTGGCAAGGTTGCGGGCCTCTATGTTGCGGGCGACGCGCTGGCGCAGCAGGATGCGTTCGAAATCGGCGCGGTTGGCGCGATAGGTGCTGCCCGTCCAGGCGCCGACATCCACGTAGTCGTAGAACATGCGCGGGACGCGCCGCCGGTGCAGGCGGCGCAGATCCTCGATCTCGGTGATGACCGGCATGGGTTCAGGCCCCGAAATCCAGCTGCACCTTGACCGCCTGCGCCCGGTCGCCGGCCAGGTCGAAGGCGCGCTGCGCCTCGGCCGCCGGCAGAACCTGCGTGACCATGGGCGACAGGTCGATCTGGCCCGCGCCGATCATGCGCACGGCCTCGGCAAACTCGCGGTCGAAGCGATGGGTGCCGACCAGGCGCAATTCCTTGGCGACGATCAGGTTCAGGGGCAGGGGCAGGGTGCCGCCGACGCCGATCTGGACCATCGTGGCCTGCGGCCGCGCCAGGCCGATGGCCTGCGCGATGGCATGCGGATTGGCCGAGCATTCCAGGACCACGTCGACCCGGCCCTTGCCCTCGGCCAGGTCGGCCAGGGCGTCGGGCTGTTCGGCCACGTTCACCGCCCGGTCCGCGCCCATGCGGCCGGCGATCCCCAGGGTGAAGTCCTGCACATCCGTCACCACGACCTCGGCCGCGCCGCGCAGCCGGGCCAGCGCGGTGCAGATCGCGCCGATGGGACCGGCGCCGGTGATCAGCACCCGCTGGCCGGACAGGTCGGGCGCCATGCTCAACGCGTGCAGGCAGACGGCCAGCGGCTCGGCCCCGGCCGCGGACTGGGCACTTGCCCCCTCGGGCAGCGGCAGGCATTGGCCGACGGGGTGATACAGCCGGTTGCGGAAGAAACCGTCCTCATGCGGCAGCCGCATGGCCGAGCCGCTGAAGCGCATGGCCAGGCAATGCCGCTCGGCTCCCGCGCGGCAATAGTCGCATTCGCCGCAGGGGCGCGAGGGCGACAGCGCCACCAGCTGCCCCGGCACCAGGCCGGACCCCTCGGGCGCGGCCTCGACCACGCCGGCGGCCTCGTGGCCCAGCACGATGGGCTGGCGCACCCGGACCGGGCCGAAGCCGCCGTCATGGTAGTAATGCAGGTCCGAGCCGCAGATGCCGCCGCGCAGCACGCGGACCAGGGCGGCGCCCTCGGCGGGCTGCGGCTCGGCCAGGGGCTCGATCCGCAGGTCATGGGCCGCATGCAGGCGGCAGGCGATCTCCTGTGTCATGTCAGTTCCCCATCAGCGTCGTCGGCAGCCAGGTGGCGAAGGGCGGGTAGTAGGACACCAGCAGCAGCACGATGATGTTCGAGATCAGGAAGGGGATGACCGCGCTGATGACCTTGGCCAGCGGCTCGCGGGCGATGTTGCAGGCGACGAACAAGCAGACGCCCACCGGCGGCGTGGTCAGGCCGATCATCAGGTTCAGCACAGCGAAGGTGGCGAAATGCAGCGGCTCGATGCCGACGCTGGTCGCCAGGCCAAGCAGCGGCACGAACAGGATGATGAGCGCGGCGATGGTCTCCATGAACATGCCGATGACCAGCAGCAGCACGTTGATCAGCAGGATCACCAGGATCGGGTTGTCGGTGATCGCCAGCACGCTGCTGACCAGCATCTGCGGGATGCGCTCGGACGCCAGGATCGAGCCGAAGACATTGGCGAAGCCCACCAGCGCCAGGATGCCGGCCGAGGAGATCGCGCTGTTGACGATGATGCGCGGCACCGCGCGGATCGGCAGCTCGCGATAGACGAAGGTGCCGATCACGAAGGCGTAAAGGCAGGCGACGATGGCGGTCTCGGTCGGCGTGGCGATGCCGGTCAGCAGGCCGCCGATGATCAGCCCGGTCATGGCCAGCGCCCAGAAGGCGGCGAGGAAGGCCGCGATCAGCTCGCCGAAGCCCTGCCATTGCTGGCGCGGATAGTTGCGGCGCACGGCGAGGATGTAGCAGGTGATCGCCATGCCGATGCCCATCAGCACGCCCGGAACCGCGCCGGCCAGGAACAGCTGGCCGACCGAGATGCCCGACAGGGCGCCGACGATGATCATCGGCACGCTGGGCGGCAGCATCGGCCCCACCGTGGCCGAGGCGGCGGTGATGGCGGCGGCGAAATCGCCGGGATAGCCGGATTTCTTCATGCCGGGGATCATGACGCCGCCGGTCGCCGCGACATCGGCGACGGCCGTGCCCGAGACGCCGCCGAACATCATCGAATCCGCAACGTTGGCCATGGCCAGCCCGCCGCGCATCCAGCCCACCATGGCATTGGCCAGGCGGATGATGCGCTCGGTGATGCCGCCGAAGTTCATCAGGTTCCCGGCCAGGATGAAGCCGGGGATGCACAGCAGGACAAAGACGTCCATGCCCGCATACATGCGCTGCGGGATGATGACGACCGGCAGGCCCGCCGTCAGGATATAGGCCAGCGAGGCAAGCCCCAGGCAGACCGCGACCGGCACGCCAAGCGCCAGGGTCACGAAGAAGGTGGTCAGAAGCAGGAAAAGATCCATGGGCTCAGGCTTCCTCGGCAAGATGGGGGCGCCCGTCGTCGGTGCCGGCGATCATGCCGACCACCCGCAGCAGCGCGAACAGGAACAGCAGGACGGACAGCACCAGCACCGAGGCGTGGATGATGTCCATCGGCCAGCGCAGGCTGGGCGAGCGCTGGAAGGCGCCGATGGTGGTGAATTTCCAGGCCGGCCAGATCATCACCCCGCCAAGCGCGGCGGTGCAGATCGCCGCGATCAGCCGCATCCACCAGGCGCGGGCTTCCGAGACGGTTTCCTGCAGCAGGTCCACGTTCACCAGTTCGCCCGTCATCAGCGACAGGCCGATGCCGAAGGCGGTCATGTAGAGCAGCAGGTAGCGCGACAGTTCCTCGGTCCAGACCGGCGAGGGCAGGCCGAAGGTCCGGGTGGCGATCTGAAGCGTGACCACCACGATCAGCGCGAAGAAGGCGATGCCCACCGCGAACCGGCTGGCCGCCGCGACGCCGCGTTGCAAGAGTGCCAGGTTTTTCATGGTTCCAAACCCTTGGGGGAAGATGCCGGCGCGGGTGTTCGCGCCGGCTCCGTCCCGTTGCCGGTCAATGGTTGAACAGGTCCTCGACGACGGGGCGGATGCTGTCGTCGACGCTGTTGATCACCGCATCGCGCGAGCCGTCGGCAAAGGCTTTCTGGTCGACCTCGACGAAGGTCATGCCCTTGGCCTCCAGGTCGGCGCGGATGGCGTCCTCGTCTTGCAGGAACTGCTCGCGCTCGAATTCCTGGGCGATGCGGGCGGCCTCCAGCACATGGGCCTGGTCCTCCTGGGACAGGCGCTGCCAGACCTGCTCGGCGATGGTCAGGTAGATCCAGCTGCGCACGTGTTCGGTCTGGTTCACATGGCTCTGCACCTCGTTCAGCGAGGCGGCCTGGATCAGCGCCAGCGGGTTTTCCTGCCCGCCGATGGTGCCGTTCTGCAGCGAGGTGAAGACCTCCGAGAAAGCCATCGGCGTCGGCTGGGCGCCAAGCGCGGTCCAGGTGTCGACGAACAGCGGCACGTTGGGCACGCGCAGCCGCATCCGGTTCAGCTCGGCCGGGGAGGTGATGGGGTGGTTCGCGGTCAGGTTGCGCGGGCCGCGGGCGAAATAGGCGATGGGCCGGACCTGCGCGCGCTCGATGACCTGCGCCTCGATCTGCTTGCCGATCTCGCCGCCGGCGACCTCGTCCATGTGCTCAAGCGACTGATAGGCATAGGGAATGGCCAGCAGCGCGGCCATGGGCGCCCAGTTCTGCAGGCTTTCGCCGGTGATGGTCATCTCGACCGTGCCCAGCTGCATGCCGTTGATCAGGTCCATCTCGCGGCCCAGCGAGTCGTTCGGAAAGACCTCGACGGCGATGCGGCCCTCGGTCAGGCGGTCAAGCTCTTCGGCGAATTTCAGCGATGCCTTGTGCCACGAGTTCTGCTCGTTCGCGAGATGGCCGAGCTTCAGCGTCAGTTCGGCGGCCGAGGCGCCCATGGCGGAAGCGGCGGTCAGGCATGCCACGGCCAGCGCCGCGAAGCGGCGGCGGTTCAGGGTGATCATCGTTCTCCTCCGGGATGATGCGGGGTCAGGGTATGAAAAGTTCGGGGCGTGCGCGCGAGATCTCGGGCAGGTCGTTGAGCAATTCGCGCAGGTGGCGGCGCATGGCCGCTTCGGCCAGGCCGGGGTCGTGGTTGCGCAGGCCCTCCACGATCTCGGCGTGCTGGCCGATCAGCTTCTGGATGTCGAAGGTGCGCGCGGTGATGTAGCGCAGGCGGTTCATCTGCGATTTCAGCCCTTCCAGCACCTCCCAGACCGCCTCTTGCCCGGCGGCCACGGCCAGCAGGCGGTGGAAGCGGTCGTCCAGCCGCACGAAGGTTTCGGCATCGTTGCGGGCGACGGCGACGCTCTGCTCCTCGATCTCCTGGTCAAGGCGGGCGAGCAGCCTGTCGTCGGCCTGTTCGGCCAGCATGCGGATCAGGTCGCTTTCGACGGCCTCGCGGATCAGCCGCGCCGACAGCACCGCCGAGACCGAGATGCGGCGGATATAGGTGCCGCGCTGGGGCCGGACCTCGGCCAGCCCGTCCGCGGTCAGGCGGATGAAGGCCTCGCGCACCGGCTGGCGGCTGACGCCGACCTGGTTGGCGATCTCGGTCTCGCTCAGCCGCGTGCCGGGCGGCAGTTCGCCGCGCAGGATCGCGTCGCGCAGCCAGTCATAGACCTGCGGCGCGGTCGAAAGCGTGAAGTCGATATTCGGCTGCATGGACATGATTCTTCTCCCTCGCCCGGATGTATTGCATACTTGCATACTAGTAAATAGAAAACAGCGCGGCGAGCTGCTGAAGCCGTTCTCGCCCCCTTCATGCTAGATCATCCGTCCGCCATGTGGCGACCGGATTTCCCCCGCTGCCCGCTTGCTTATCCCTTGCCGGTCTCGGCCAGCCCTCTGAGCAGGACGCTGGTCTCCGTCCGGGCTTCGCAAGGGTAGGGAAGCGAGACGGTGCGGCTGACCCTGGGCCTGGCAATGGGTATGGCCACAGAGCGGGCCCTTCTGCCGATGGCGAGGCGACCTCTGCGCCGACCGGCACAATGATCGGCCATGGCGAAGACGATGCGGCTCCCGATCCTGGCCGTCCGCCCGAACCGGGTCTGGCGACCCGCGATCTGGCGCGCGCTTCGCGGCACCCTGCGGCAAAAAGCGAGCTTCCTAAAAAGATCGCATCCTGGGCTTCTGGCCGTGCGAACGGCATGAGCGGCAGTTGGTGCGAGGCTGGCGGGCAGGGCAAGGGCGGCGGCTGAGCCCAGCAGGGCGGCAAGAGGCCCAGTCATGGGAAAATCCTTCGGGAAGACATGCAGATGCCTGCGCCGCGCAGGGATGGGTCTGGCGTGACGTCGGTTCAGGCGGGAATGCAGCTGGTGACTGGCCCGGCGGGATCAGTGCCTGGCAGGCGGAGCCGGCCTTATCCGGGGCGCAGCTGCGGGCGGGGTGCTCGGCGCGCCGACCCTTGCGGAACTGTCCAGACATTCGGCGATGCGAGCGGCGCTTCCGGCAGGACCAGCTTGCCGAGCGCCCGATCTTGCAAGGCCATTCCCTGCGCCGGCCGGGCCTGGGGCAAGGCCCGCGACAAGGGACGATCCGCTGCGGGCTTGACATCCCGCCCGCCGGCACGAAAGCCATGAGGGGACGTCATGAAGGGGGGATCGGCATGCAGCGCAAACGGGTCACGCTGGACGAGGTCGCGCGAATGGCCGGGGTATCGCGGGCCACCGTGTCGCTGGTGGTGCGCAAATCGCCCCTGGTCGCCGACCATACCCGCGAGAAGGTCGAGCAGGTCATGGCCGAGCTGGACTATGTCCGCGACATCGGCGCCGCGCGGCTGCGCAACAACAGCAGCCGCACCGTGGGGGTGATCGTGCCGAACCTGGTGAACTCGTTCTTCACCGAGTTCCTGGCCGGCGTCGAGCGGGTGATGGGCGAGGACGACCGGGTCGTGCTTCTGGCCAACAGCCAGGACGATCCGCGGCGCCAGGACGACATCCTGCAACGCTTTCGCGGCCATGGCGTCGACGGCGTGATCCTGTGCCCGGCGGCGGGGACGCCGCCCGACCTGCCGGCGCGCATGCGCCGCTGGGGTCTGCCCATGGTGCAGTCGCTGCGCGAGATCGACCGCGGGGCCACCGACTACGCCGGCGCCGACTATATCGAGGGCGTGCGGCTGGCCGTGCAGCACCTGGTGCGGCTGGGCCGCCGCCGCATCGCCTTCCTGTCGGTCGGCGCCCGCACCTCGGCGCGCGAGGAGCGGCTGGCCGGCTTTGCCCGCGCCCTGGCCGAGACCGGCGCCGAGGATGCCGGCATCGTCGAGGCCGACCTGACCTGGGAGGGCGCCGCGCGCTCGGCCGCCGAGGTGCTGGCATTGCAAAGCCGGCCCGAGGCGGTGCTGTGCTTCAACGACGTCCTTGCCGCCGGGCTGATGCTGGGCCTGCGCCGCGCCGGGCTGGAACCTGGGCGCGACCTGGGCGTGGTCGGCCTGGACGATCTGCCGCTGGCCGAGCTGACCTATCCGCCGCTGACCAGCGTCGCCATGGACCCCGCCGGCATCGGCGTCGCCGCCGCGCGCCTGTTGGCCCGGCGGCTGGCCGACCCCGATGCGCCGCCCGAGCGCGCGATCCTGGCGCCGCGGCTGGTGATCCGGGAAAGCAGCGGGCCCGAGGCGGGTTGACTTTTGCATTCATTCGTTTTAGATCGTTCTAAATTGCAGGAATCGACGCATCAGCAGGGGAGGGCAGATGTATCAGTTCAACTTCCAGCCGGTTTTCGGCAATCTCGACCTGCTGCTTTACGGCGCCTGGCTGACGGTGCGGCTGTCGCTGATGGCCATGGTGCTGGGGCTGGTCGTCTCGGTCCTGGGCGCGGTGGCCAAGACCTCGGGCATCCGGCCCCTGCGCTGGCTGGTCGATGTCTATGTCGAGGTGATCCGCAACACGCCGTTCCTGGTGCAGATCTTCTTCATCTTCTTCGGCCTGCCCGCCGCCGGCATCAGCCTGTCGCCGAACACCGCCGCGCTGGTGGCGCTGGTGGTCAATGTGGGCGCCTACGGCACCGAGATCATCCGCGCCGGCATCGAATCGATCCCCCGCGGCCAGATCGAGGCCGGGCGGGCGCTGGGCCTCAGCCCCGCCCAGATCTTTCGCTATGTCGTCATGGTCCCGGCGCTGCGCAACATCTACCCGTCGCTGACCAGCCAGTTCATCTACCTGATGCTGACCTCCAGCGTGGTCTCGGTCATCTCGGCCAACGACCTTGCCTCGGCTGGGGCGGACCTGAACGCCCGCACCTTCGCCAGCTTCGAGATCTACCTGGTGCTGACGATCCTGTATTTCGTGCTGGCGCTGGGGTTCTCGACCCTGTTCGCCGCCATCCGCCGCGCCTTCTTCACCTATCCTGCGAGCCGCTGAGATGATCCGCGAATTTTCCTCTGCCGACATCCTGTTCATCGTCTCGGCCGTCCGCTGGACGCTGATCCTGTCCGTCATCGCCTTCCTTGGCGGCGCCATCGGCGGGCTGGCCGTCGCGCTGGCGCGGACCGCCCAGGGCCGGCTGCGGCGCCGGATCGCGGCGGGCTTCATCCAGGTGTTCCAGGGCACGCCGCTGCTGATGCAGCTGTTCCTGGTCTATTTCGGCCTTGCCGTCCTTGGCCTGCCCATCGACCCGCTGCTGGCCGCGGCCGTCGCGCTGACGCTGCATGCCAGCGCCTACCTGGGCGAGATCTGGCGCGGCGCGATCGAGGCGGTGCCGCCGGGCCAGACCGAGGCGGCGGTGGCGCTGTCGCTGTCCTACCGGGACCGGATGCGCCATGTCGTGCTGCCGCAGGCGATGCGGCTGGCGACCGCGCCGACCGTGGGCTTCCTGGTGCAGTTGATCAAGGGCACCTCGCTGGCCTCGATCATCGGCTTCACCGAGCTGACCCGCGCCGGGCAGATCATCAACAACGCGACCTTCAAGCCGTTCCTGGTCTTCGGCACGGTGGCCGCGCTCTATTTCGTCCTGTGCTGGCCGCTGTCGCTTCTGGCCCGGCACATGGAGGCGCGCATGCGGCTGGCGATCACCCGCTAAAGCCCCGCGCAGACGATTTCACGGAGGAGGAAACCATGAAACTGAACCGTCGCATCTTTACCGCCCTGGCCGCCGGCGCGCTGGCCATGGGGCTCGCGCTGCCCGCAAGCGCGGCCGACCTTGACGCGATCAAGAATGCCGGCGCCGTCCGGGTGGGCATGCTGGTCGATTTCCCGCCCTTCGGCATCCAGGACGCCTCGGGCAAGCCCGACGGCTATGACGCCGACGTGGCCAAGGCGCTTGGCGAATTCCTGGGCGTGCAGGCGCAGATCGTGCCGGTGACCGGGCCGAACCGCATCCCCTATCTGCTTTCGGGGCAGGTGGACGTGCTGGTCGCCTCGCTGGGCATCACCGCCGAGCGGGCGGAGAAGGTCGATTTCTCCAAACCCTATGCCGGGATCAGCATCGCCGTCTATGGCGACAGCGGGCTCGAGGTGGCCGATGCCGCGGGGCTGGCCGGCCAGTCCCTTGCCGTCGCCCGCGCCTCGACCCAGGACACCGGCGTCACCGCGGTCGCGCCGCAGGGCACCGACATCCGCCGCTTCGACGACGACGCCAGCGCGGTGCAGGCGCTGATGTCGGGCCAGGTCAGGCTGATCGGGCTGTCGAACGTGGTCTTCTCGCAGGTCGCGGGCGTCGCCGGCGACCGTTTCGACAAGAAGTTCGACCTGTCGAGCCAGGTGCAGGGCATTGCCGTCGCGCCGGGGTCGGATGCGTTGCTGGACCAGATCAACGCTTTCGTGGACCAGGCGAAAACCGACGGCACGCTGGACCAGATCCATCAGAAATGGCTGGGCGAGCCGCTGCCCGATTTCGTCAGGAACGCCCAGTGACGCGCGCCGCGCGGCCGTGCCCCGGCCGCGTGCCATCCCAGGGGAAAGCCACATGACCGAACATGCCATCATCATGCGCGCCGTGAACAAGTATTACGGTGCCTATCACGCCCTGGTCGACATCGACCTGACCGTGTCGCGGGGCGAGCGCATCGTCATCTGCGGGCCCTCGGGCTCGGGCAAGTCGACGCTGATCCGCACCATCAACCAGCTCGAGCCCATCGAATCCGGCACGATTGTCGTCGACGGGGTGGAACTGACCGCCGGCGGCGACAATGTCGCCAGGGTGCGGCAGGATGTCGGCATGGTCTTCCAGTCCTTCAACCTGTTCCCGCACATGACCGTGCTGGAGAACTGCGTCCTGGCGCCGATGAAGACCCGCAAGATCCCGCGCGCCGAGGCCGAGGCGACGGCGCGCAAATACCTGGAGCGGGTGCGCATCCCCGAACAGGCCGACAAGTATCCGGCGCAGCTGTCCGGCGGCCAGCAGCAGCGCGTCGCCATCGCCCGCGCGCTGTGCATGAAGCCGCGGATCATGCTGTTCGACGAACCGACCTCGGCGCTCGACCCCGAGATGGTCAAGGAGGTGCTGGACACCATGATCGACCTCGCGCGCGAGGGGATGACCATGCTTTGCGTCACCCATGAGATGGAGTTCGCCCGCGCCGTGGCCGACCGGGTGATCTTCATGGACAAGGGCGTGATCGTCGAAGAGAACGCCCCGGCGGAATTCTTTGGCAACCCCAGGAACGAGCGGTTGCAGAACTTCCTGGGCCAGATCGCATGACCCGCCCCCGCATCCTGGCCCTGGCCGAGCTGAAGCCGCAGGACATGGCCGACCGCCTTGCCGCCGACTACGAGGTGGTCCGCGACATCGGCGCAGCGGCGGATGTCGAGGTGGTGCTGACCGCCGGCAATGTCGGGATCACGGCGGCGCAGATGGCGCGGCTGCCGGCGCTGCGGCTGGTCGCGGTGAACGGCGTCGGCGTCGATGCCGTCGACCTGGCCCAGGCGCGGCATCGCGGCATCGCCGTCACCACCACCCCCGACGTGCTGTCGATGGCGGTGGCCGAGATGGCGCTTGGCCTGGCGCTGGCCGCCGGCCGCCGCATCGCCGAGGGCGACCGCTTCGTCCGTGCCGGCCAGTGGTCCGCGGGCGGCAAGCTGGGCCTCGGCTGCTCGGTGCTCGAGCGCCGCGCCGGGATCCTCGGCTATGGTCGCATCGGGCGCCGGCTGGCCGACCTGCTGCGCGGCATGGGGATGGACGTGCTCTATACCGCCCGCCGCGAAAAGCCCGGCGCGCCGGACGGTTTCCGCCCCGATGCGCTGGCGCTGGCGCGGGATTGCGACCTGCTTTTCGTCACCGCCGCCGGGGGCGAGGATACGCGCGGCCTGGTTGATGCCGGGGTGCTGGCGGCGCTTGGCCCCGACGGCATCCTGGTCAATGTCGCCCGCGGCCCGGTGGTCGATGCCGGGGCGCTGGCGCAGGCGCTTGATGCGGGCACCATCGCCGGGGCGGGGCTCGACGTCTTCGACGATGAGCCGAACGTGCCGCAGGCGCTGCTTGATGCGCCCAATTGCGTGCTGACCCCGCATATCGGCTCGGCCACGGCCGAGGCGCGGCGCGCGATGGCGCAGCTGGTGCTGGACAATATCGCAGCCCATTTCGCCGGCCGGCCGCTGCCCACCCCCTACGAGGTCCAGGATGCGCTACCTTTGCATCGGTGAGCCGCTGGTCGAGTTCACCGCCCGCCGCGATGCGCCCTCGACCTTCGACCGGCGCGCGGGCGGCGACACGCTGAACAGCGCCGTCTATCTGGCGCGGCTCTTGCCCGCCGGCTCGGTCGGCTACCTGTCGCGGCTGGGCGACGACGCGATGAGCGCCTGGCTGCGCGAGGTGCTGGCCGAAGAGGGCATTGCCGATCTGTGCGGCACCGAGCCGGGCGGCCGGCCCGGACTGAGCTTCATCTCGACCGATGCGCGGGGCGAGCGCAGCTTTCTTTACTGGCGCGACCAGGCGCCGGCGCGGCGCATGTTCGACAATGGCGATGCCGCGTTGCGCGCCGTGGCCGAGGCGGGGACGGTGCTTCTGTCCGGCGTCACGCTGGCGATCCTTTTGCCCGAAAGCCGCGAGCGGCTGCTGGCCGCGCTGGAACGGCGGCAGGCGGCGGGGGGGCGGATCGTGCTGGACACGAATTACCGCCCCGCGCTTTGGCCCGATGCCGCCACGGCGCGCGCGGTGATCGGCCGGGCGGCCGCCCTGGCGACGCTGGTCCTGCCCTCGCTGGACGACCTGGCCTCCTGCTTCGGCATCCCGGACCCGGCCGGGGCGATGGCGGCCCTGGCCGGGCTGGGCGGGGCCGAGATCGTTCTGACCACCGGCGGCGGCGAGGTGCTGCGCCGCCCGCCCGGCCAGGACCGGATCGAGTCCCACCCGCTGCCCCCCATGGTTGCGGCGGTCGATACCACCGGCGCCGGCGACAGCTTCAACGCCGGCTGGCTGGCCGCCTGCGACGCCGGCCTGCCCCCGGCCGCGGCTGTGGCCATTGCCGCCCGCCTGGCCGCGGTCGTCGTCGCCCATCCCGGCGCGGTCATTCCGCGCAGCGCCATGCCCGATCTGGGCCTGAGGGTGGCGACATGAGCGCCGCTTTCGATCCCGAGGCCGCCGCCCGCGCCCTGCTGGCGGTCCACCGCGGCGCGCCGCGCCTGCCGGGCCTGACCCCGCCGCCGCCCGATACCGCCGCGGCCTATGCCGTGCAAAGGGCGGTGATCCGCGCCCTTGGCGGCGGTGCCTGGAAGATGGCGCTGCTGGCCGGGCGCGACCGCCATGCCGGCGCGCTGCCGGGGCAGGGAACCGTGCGAACGGGCGCCTGCCTGCCCTTGCCCGCCGATGCCTGTATCGAGGTCGAGACCGCTCTGATCCTTGGCGCCGACCTGCCGGCGGGCGCCGGCCCTTCCGCGGCGGCGGCTGCCATTGCCGAGGTCCGGCTGGCCTTCGAACTGGTCGCCCCGCGCCTTGCCGACCGCAAGGCGGCGCAGCCGCTGGAGCTGATGGCCGACGGTTTCGGCTCGGCCGGGATCGTGCTGGGCGATGTGCTGCCCGGCTGGCGCGACGGCATGACCGGCCCGCTGGGGATCGAACTCTGGCTGGACGGGCGCCGGGTCGCGGCCCCGGAGGCCGTGGCGAGCCTGGCCGAGGCAGCGGATTTCCTGGCCTGGCTGGCCGGCCACGCGGCGGCGCAGGATCTGCCGCTCTGCCGCGGCGATGTCATCATCACCGGCGCGCGGATCGGCCCCCTGCCGCTGGACGGCGCCCGGATCGCGCGCGCCCGCGCCGGCGGGGCCGAGGTCTCGGCCCGTTTCGTAGGGGCCTGACAGGCTGCTGAAAAAGTCCTTGCGACAGGACAGCGCGGGCGGGGAACCGGGAAATCCGCCTCAAATTTGCCGAAAACACCCCATTTTCGGGCCGATATCAGCTGGATCCGGAACGATTTCCGCTGCGCCGCCCTCTCAAAACCTTTTTCAGCGGCCTGCTAAGGTCAGCGCGCCAGCATGGGGGCGGGCCGGTAACGGCCGCGCAGATGGACCGGCGCTTGGGCGGCAAGTCGTTCCAGCCGGTCCAGCACCTGCTCGCGCCCCCGCGCGGCCAGGATCTGGAACGGCCCGCGCGGGAAGTTCAGGCCCAGCCGCAGCGCCGTGTCGATGCCGTCGGGCGTGGTGCCGCCCTCGGCCAGGAGCCAGCCGGCCTCGTTGACCAGCGTGGCCTCGATGCGCAGGGCGACGGCATCGTCGGGGGCGGGATCGGGCGTTTCCGGGTAAAGGAAGCCCCGCCCGGTCTTGCGCCCCAGATCGCCCGAGGCGACCTGCCGGCGCAGCGCCTCGAAGACGTGATAGCGTGGATGGCCCTGCATCGCCGCCGCCAGGCTTTCGGTCGCGGCCAGGTTGATGTCGGCGCCGACCAGGTCGATCAGCCCGAAGGGGCCCAGGGCGTAGCCCGCCGCCAGCATCGCCGCGTCGATTTCGGCGGCGGTGCGGCCTTCCTCCAGCAGCGCCAGCGCCTCGCCATAGAACGGCCGCGCGCAGCGGTTGACGATGAAGCCGGGCCGGTCGGGGCATGGGATCACGGTCTTGCCCGCCGCCTCGGTCAGCCGGCGCGCACGTTCCAGCGCCGCCGCGCCTGTGCCGGGATGCGCCACCAGTTCCACCAGCTTCATCACCGGCGCCGGGTTGAAGAAATGCAGGCCCAGCAGGCGCTCGGGCCGGACCAGCCCCTCGGCCATGGCACCCACCGACAGCGACGAGGTATTGCTGGCCAGCACCGCATCGGGGGCCAGCACCGTCTCAAGCGCCGCGAACAGGGCGCGCTTGACCTCGATGCGCTCGACCACCGCCTCGATGGCCAGATCGGCGCGGCCCATCGCCTCGGGGCCGTCGACCACGGTGATGCGCGCCAGCAGCGTCTCCAGGTCGGCCTGCGCCAGCTTGCCCGACCGCACCCGCGGCGCAAGGCTGGCGCGCAGCCGGTCCAGCGCCGTCTCGCGCGCCTTCGGCACGGCATCGGTGGCCAGCACGGCAAGGCCCGCGGCGGCATAGGTCTGGGCGATGCCCAGCCCCATCGTCCCCAGCCCGATCACGGCGATGGTGGTCATGTCGGAATCTCCGCCCCTGTCCCTGGCCCATCATGCCACGCGGGAAAATCGTTTCAAGCTTGAAATTTTAAACTTGAAACGAATCCGATTCGCTGGCAGCGTCCACGCAACGGGCCGAAAAGGCGCAAGGGAGGCGGGCAATGAAGATCTTGTGCATGGGCGGCGGGCCGGCGGGGCTTTACTTCGCGATCTCGATGAAGCTGCGCGACCCTTCGCACCCGATCACCGTACTGGAGCGCAACAAGGCCAACGACACTTTCGGCTGGGGCGTGGTGCTGTCGGACGACGCGCTGGGGCGGATGCAGCAGAACGACCCCGCCAGCACCGAGGCGATCCGCAGCCATTTCGCCTATTGGGACGACATCGCCGTGGTGCATGACGGGGTGCGCACCGTCTCGGGCGGGCACGGCTTCGCGGGCATCGGGCGCAAGCAGATGCTGGTCCTGCTGCAAGCCCGCGCGCGCGAGCTGGGGGTGGAGCTGCGTTTCGAGACCGTGTTCCAGTCGGCCGAGGAATACCGCAAGGACTATGACCTGGTGGTGGGCTGCGACGGCATCAATTCGCTGGTGCGCGCCGAATATGCGCAGGTGTTCCAGCCCGACATCGACACCCGCCGCTGCAAGTTCATCTGGCTGGGCACGCATCAGAAATTCGACGACGCCTTTACCTTCATCTTCGAGCGGACCGAGCATGGCTGGGTCTGGGCGCATGTCTACCAGTTCGACGGCGACACCGCGACCTTCATCGTCGAGACCCTGCCCGAGACCTGGGAAAAGCTGGGCTTTGCCGACATGTCCAAGGAGGAAGCGGTCGAGACCTGCCGCCGCATCTTTGCCCGCCACCTGGGCGGCCATGACCTGATGTCGAACGCCGCGCATCTGCGCGGCTCGGCGGTCTGGATCCAGTTCCCGCGGGTGATCTGCGAGCGCTGGTATCACGAGAATGTCGTGCTGATGGGCGATGCGGCGGCGACCGGGCATTTCTCGATCGGCTCCGGCTCGCGGCTGGCCTTCGACAGCGCCATCGCCCTGGCCGAATACCTGCATTCCGAACCGACCATGCAGCGCGCCTTCGAACGCTATCAGGAAGAGCGCCGCGTCGAGGTGCTGCGCCTGCAATCGGCCGCCCGCAACAGCCTGGAATGGTTCGAGCAGGTCGAGCGCTACCTGGACATGGAACCCCTGCAATTCGCCTATTCGCTGCTGACCCGTTCGCAGCGCATCAGCCACGAGAACCTGCGCCTGCGCGACCCCGAATGGCTGGGCCGGGCCGAGGACTGGTTCCAGGAACGCGCCGGCGGGCGCAAGGGCCGCCGGCCGATGTTCGCGCCCTTCCGCCTGCGCGACATGGTGCTGGAGAACCGCGTCGTCGTCTCGCCCATGGCGCAATACAAGGCGGTGGAGGGCTGCCCGACCGACTGGCATTTCGTCCATTACGCCGAACGCGCCAAGGGCGGCGCTGGGCTGGTCTATACCGAGATGACCTGCGTTTCGCCCGAGGGGCGGATCAGCCCCGGCTGCCCCGGCCTCTACGCGCCCGAGCACGAGGCGGCCTGGAAGCGGATCGTCGATTTCACCCATGCCGAGACGCGGGCCAGGATCTGCATGCAGATCGGCCATTCCGGCCGCAAGGGCTCGACCCAGCTGGGCTGGCAGGATGCCGACCGGCCGCTGGCCGAGGGCAACTGGCCGCTGATCTCGGCCAGCGCCATCCCGTGGCAAGAGGGCAACGCGGTGCCCAGGGCCATGGACCGCGCCGACATGGACCGGGTGCGCGACCAGTTCGTCGCCGCGACCCAGATGGCGGCGCGGGCGGGCTTCGACATGGTCGAGCTGCACGCGGCGCATGGCTACCTGATCTCCAGCTTCATCTCGCCGCTGTCGAACCGGCGCGAGGACGAATACGGCGGCAGCCTGGAAAACCGCATGCGCTATCCGCTGGAGGTGTTCCGGGCGATGCGCGCCGCCTGGCCGGCGGAAAAGCCGATGTCGGTGCGCATCTCGGCCAATGACTGGGTGGGGGACGAGGGCGTGACGCCCGAGGAGGCGGTGGAGATCGCCCGGATGTTCGCGGCCGCCGGCGCCGACATCATCGACGTCTCGGCCGGGCAGACCAGCACCGGGGCGCGGCCGGTCTATGGCCGGATGTTCCAAACGCCGTTCAGCGACCGCATCCGCAACGAGGCGGGGCTCGCGACCATGGCGGTCGGCAATATCACCGAGGCCGACCAGGTGAACGGCATCCTGCTGGCCGGCCGCGCCGATCTGGTCTGCCTGGCGCGGCCACACCTGGCCGATCCCTATTGGACGCTGCATGCCGCCGTCGAGGCCGGGGACGAGGCCGCCGCCTGGCCCTTGCCCTATCTGGCCGGCCGCGACCAGGCGCTGCGGCTGCGCAGCCGCGCGCAGGAGGCGATCCGGGCATGACCATCGCAGGCAAACGGGTGCTGATCACCGGGGGCGGCACGGGCACCGGCGCCGACCTGGCGCGCGCTTTTGCCGGGGCCGGGGCGGATGTGGTGATCTGCGGCCGCCGCAAGGCGCCGCTGGAGGCGGTGGCCGGGCGGACCGGCGCCCGCGCATTGGTGGCCGACGTGACCGACGAGGCCGGCGTCAAGGCGATGTTCGCCGAAGCCGGCCCCTGCGACATCGTCATCGCCAACGCCGGGGCGGCGGACAGCGCGCCCCTGGGCCGCACCACGCTGGAGCAATGGAACACCATGCTGGCGGTGAACCTGACCGGCACCTTCCTGACCTTCCGCGAGGGGCTGGCGCAGCTGCCGGGCTGGGGCCGGCTGATCGCCGTGGCCTCGACCGCGGGCCTTCGCGGCTATGCCTATGTCGCGCCCTATGCGGCGGCCAAGCATGGCGTGGTCGGGCTGGTGCGCAGCCTGGCGCTGGAGGTGGCGCGGCGGCAGGTGACGGTGAACGCGCTTTGCCCCGGTTTCCTGGATACCGAGATGACGGCGCGTTCCATCGCCACCATCATGGACAAGACCGGCAAGAGCCGGGATCAGGCGCTGGCCGCGCTGACCGCGACCAATCCGCAGGGCCGGCTGATCCAGCCGCACGAGGTCAGCGCCGCGGCGCTGTGGCTTTGCGGGCCGGGCTCCGACGGGGTCAACGGCCAGGCCATCGCCATTTCGGGGGGCGAGGCATGAGCGATCCCCTGTCCAAGCGCCGGCTGAAGCTGTGGATCCGCCTGCTGGGCGTCACCCGCGCGGCCGAGGGGCAGCTGCGCGAATTCCTGAGGGTCAGGCATGACACGACGCTGCCGCGCTTCGACGTGATGGCCGCGCTCTATCGCCGGCGCGAGGGCGTCACCATGAGCGAACTCAGCCGGATGCTGCTGGTCTCGAACGGCAATGCGACGGCGGTGGTGGACCGGCTGGAAAGGGACGGGCTGGCGCGGCGCGTGCCCTCGGAAACCGACCGGCGCACGGTCTTCGTCAGCCTGACGCCCGAGGGGCTGGCGGCCTTCGAGGGCTTCGCCGCCGATCACGAGGCCGAGGTGAACCGCATCTTTGCCGGGCTGACCGAGGAGGACATCGAGCTGCTGACCGAGATCCTGAAACGCATGGGGGGCGCGAAATGACCGGAACGACCGAACTGGCCGGGCTGAAGCCGCGGCATTTCATCTGGGAGATGCGGGACCGCGTCGCCACCATCCGCCTGGACCGCCCCGAGCGCAAGAACCCGCTGACCTTCGACAGCTATGCCGAGCTGCGCGACACCTTTCGCGCGCTGGCCCATGCCAGCGACGTGGATGTGGTGGTGCTGGCCCCGAATGGCGGCAATTTCTGCTCGGGCGGGGATGTGCATGACATCATCGGCCCGCTGGTCGGCATGGACATGAAGGGGCTGCTGGCCTTTACCCGCATGACCGGCGACCTGGTCAAGGCGATGATCGGCTGCGGCAAGCCGGTGATCGCGGCGGTGGACGGGATCTGCGTCGGCGCCGGGGCGATCCTGGCCATGGCCTCGGACCTGCGGCTGGCGACGCCGCAGGCGAAATGCGCCTTCCTGTTCACCCGCGTCGGGCTGGCCGGCTGCGACATGGGCGCCTGCGCCATGCTGCCGCGCATCATCGGCCAGGGCCGGGCGGCCGAGCTGCTTTACACCGGCCGGGTGATGGGCGCCGAGGAAGGCCATGCCTGGGGCTTCTGGAACGCGCTGCATGACGCGGGCGCGCTGGAGGAGGCGGCGCAGGCGCTGGCCGGGCGGCTGGCGGCCGGGCCGGTCTTTGCCCATGGCATCACCAAGACCCAGCTGAACCAGGAATGGAACATGGGGCTGGAGCAGGCCATCGAGGCCGAGGCGCAGGCGCAGGCGATCTGCATGCAGACCCGCGATTTCGAACGCGCCTATCGCGCCTTCGTGGCCAGGGAAAAGCCCGTGTTCGAGGGCGACTGATCGAGGGGGGAAGGCGGGGGCTGCCGCCCCCGCACCCCCGCTCCAAGGGACGCGCGCGCCCCTTGGAAATCCCCGCAGGGAAAGGGACGGATGACATGGCGGATCGCAGCTTTCTGGACTGGCCCTTCTTCGAGCCGCACCACCGCGAGCTGGCGGCGGCGCTGGAGGATTGGTGCGTGGCGCATCTGCCCGTGGATCACGGCGATGTCGATGCCGCCTGCAAGGCGCTGGTCGCGGCGCTTGGGGCGGCGGGCTTCCTGCGCCATAGCGGCGCGGGCGAGGGCGAGGCGCTGGACGTGCGCAGCCTGTGCCTGATCCGCGAGACGCTGGCCCGCCACGACCCGCTGGCCGATTTCGCCTTTGCCATGCAGGGGCTGGGCATGGGGGCGGTGACGCTGTTCGGCACCCCCGGCCAGCGCGCCTGGCTGGAGCGGACGCGCACCGGCCAGGCGATCGCGGCCTTTGCGCTGACCGAGCCCGGCGCCGGCTCGGACGTGGCCAGCACGGCGACGCTGGCCGAGCGCGCCCCGGACGGCTGGCGGCTAACGGGCGAAAAGACCTATATCTCGAACGGCGGCATTGCCGACCTCTACGTGGTCTTTGCCCGCACGGGCGAGGCGCCCGGCGCGCGCGGCCTCTCGGCCTTCCTGATGCCGGCGGACAGCGCCGGGCTGACCATCGCCGAGCGGATCGAGGTGATCGCGCCGCATCCGCTGGCGCGGCTGAAACTGGACGGGGTGGCGCTGCCCGATGCGGCGCTGATCGGCCGGCCGGGCGAGGGCTTCAAGATCGCCATGTCGGTGCTGGACGTGTTCCGCCCCACCGTCGGTGCGGCGGCGCTGGGCATGGCGCGGTGCGCGCTGGGCGAGGCCCTGGCGCGGGTGCGCAGGCCGCGGGCCGGCGGCGGCACCTTGGCCGATCACCAGCTGGTGCAGGGCCATCTGGCCGACATGGCGCTGAAGGTGGATGCGGCGGCGCTGCTGGTCTATCGCGCCGCCTGGGCCAAGGACCAGGGCGCCCCCCGCATCACCCGCGAGGCGGCGATGGCCAAGCTTTACGCCACCGAGGCCGCGCAGGAGGTGATCGACGCCGCGCTGCAGCTGCATGGCGGCGACGGCGTGCGCCACGGCACCGCGGTCGAGGCGCTTTACCGCGACATCCGCGCCCTGCGCATCTACGAGGGCGCCAGCGACGTGCAGCGCGTGGTGATCGCCCGCGCGATCTTGGGCTGAACAGGGAGGACGGCATGGACAAGGCACTGGACGGCGGCATCACCCGCCAGGGCGAGGGGATCGAGGGCATCGAATGGAACATCCTCGGCCAGCGCTATCTCCCCAAGGCGGATTGCGGCAGCAGCTTCGCCTTCGAGACCAACAGCGAGCCGGGCCAGTTCGTGCCGGTGCATATCCACCCGACGCAGGATGAGTTCATCCTGGTGCAGGAGGGCGAGCTGCATGTGAAGCTGGGCGGCGTCTGGTCGGTGGCCAGGGCCGGCGACCTGGTGCGGATGCCGCGCGGCGTGCCGCATGGCTATTTCAACAAGTCCGACAAGCCGGCGCGGGCGCTGTTCTGGGTCTCGCCCGCCGGCAACCTGCGCGCGCTGTTCGAGGCGCTGCACGACCTGACGGACATTCCGACCGTCGTCGCGCTGTCGGCCCGGCACGAGGTCGATTTCCTGCCGCCGGAGGCCAATGACTGATGCGCTATCTGCGCCGCATCCAGGTCGAGTTCAACCATTGCGACCCGGCGGGGATCGTCTTCTACCCGCGCTATTTCGAGATGCTGAACTCGGTGATCGAGAACTTCTTTGCCGAGGTGCTGGCCTATCCCTTCACCCGCATCCACATCGAGGAGGGTTGCGCCGTCCCGACCGTGCGGATCGAGGCCGGCTTCCAGGCCCCCTCGCGCCTGGGCGAGGTGCTGGAATTCGCGCTGGAGGTGCAGCATGTCGGCCGCTCCAGCGCGCGGCTGGCGCAGCAGGCCAGCGCCGGCGGGCAGGTCCGGCTGCAATGCGCCTCGACCCTGGTCTGGGTCACGCCGCAGGGGCGCGCCGCGCCCTGGCCCGAGCCGATCCGCCGCAAGATGATCGCGTTCATGGAGGCAAGCGATGGTGCATGAGGTTCTGCATCCGAGGAACTGGAAGGCGACGCCGGGCTATTCCAACGGCATCGCCGCGACCGGGCGGATGGTGTTCACCGGCGGCATGATCGGCTGGAACGGGCAGCAGGAGTTCGAAACCGACGATTTCGCCGGGCAGGTGCGCCTGGCGCTGCAATCCGTCGTCGCCGTGCTGGCCGAGGCCGGCGCCCGGCCCGAGCACCTGGTGCGGCTGACCTGGTATGTCACCGACAAGCGGGAATACCTGGCCGCGCTCAAGGACATCGGCCAGGCCTACAAGGAGATCATCGGCCGGCACTATCCGGCCATGGCGCTGGTGCAGGTCGTGGCCCTGGTCGAGGACCGCGCCAAGGTCGAGATCGAGGCAACCGCCGTGATCCCCGCCTGACGGGGGCGGGGCATCCGCGGGCCAAGGCACGACAAGATGCCGGCCCGCCCAACAGGGAGATTGAAGATGACGGGCAATCCGCCGCTTGGACCCTCGGCGCATGTCGACCGCTTCGCGCGCGACAACCTGCCGCCGCCCGAGCTTTGGCCGCAGCTGCTGCTGGAGGGCTTCGACTATCCCGAATACCTGAACGCCGCGGTCGAGCTGACCGACCGCATGGTCGAGCGGGGCTTCGGCGACCATATCGCGCTGATCGGCAACGGCCGCATCCGCAGCTACAAGGAACTGACCGACTGGACCAACCGCATCGCCCATGCGCTGGTCGAAAGCTACGGCGTGCGGCCCGGCAACCGGGTCCTGATCCGCTCGGCCAACAACCCGGCGATGGTGGCCTGCTGGCTGGCCGCGACCAAGGCGGGCGCGGTGGTGGTCAACACCATGCCGATGCTGCGCGCGGGCGAGCTGGCCAAGATCATCGACAAGGCGCAAGTCAGCCACGCGCTTTGCGACACGCGGCTGATGGACGAGCTGGCGCTGGCCGCCAGGGACAGCCGGCACCTGACGACCGTGGTCGGCTTCGACGGCACGGCGAACCACGATGCCGACCTGGACCGCGCTGCCCTGTCCCAGCCGGTGCGCTTCCAGGCGGTGCGCACGGGTCGCGACGACGTGGCGCTGCTGGGGTTCACCTCGGGGACCACGGGCGAGCCCAAGGCGACCATGCATTTCCATCGCGACATCCTGATCATCGCCGACGGCTATGCCCGCGAGGTGCTGGAGGTGCGGCCCGAGGATGTCTTCGTCGGCTCGCCGCCCCTGGCCTTTACCTTCGGGCTGGGCGGGCTGGCGGTGTTTCCGCTGCGCTTCGGCGCCTCGGCGGCGCTGCTGGAGAACGCCTCGCCGCCGAACATGGTCGAGATCATCCAGAAATACCGCGCCACCATCTGCTTTACCGCGCCGACCGCCTATCGGGTGATGATGCGGGCGATGGACGAGGGTGCGGACCTGTCCAGCCTGCGCGCCGCCGTCTCGGCCGGCGAGACGCTGCCCGCGCCGGTCTATGAGGAATGGATGGCCAAGACCGGCAAGCCGATGCTGGACGGCATCGGCTCGACCGAGATGCTGCACATCTTCCTGACCAACCGTTTCGGTGACAGCCGCCCGGCCTGCACCGGCCGCCCGGTCGCGGGCTACGAGGCCAGGATCATCGGCCCGGACGGGCGCGAACTGCCGCCGGGCGAGACCGGGCGGCTGGCGGTGCGCGGGCCGGTCGGCTGCCGCTATCTGGCCGACCCCGACAAGCAGCGCGCCTATGTGCAGGACGGCTGGAACCTGACCGGCGACAGTTTCTGGAAGGACGAGCAGGGCTATTTCCACTTTGCCGCCCGCACCGACGGCATCATCGTCTCGGCCGGCTACAACATCGCCGGCCCCGAGGTCGAGGCGGCGCTGCTTGCCCATCCCGACGTGCTGGAATGCGCCGTGGTCGGCGCCCCGGACGAGGCGCGCGGCCAGATCGTCGAGGCGCATGTCGTCCTGCGCCCCGGCGCCGCCGCAGACGAGGCGATGGCCAAGGGCTTGCAGGACCACGTCAAATCCGTCATCGCGCCCTTCAAATACCCGCGCCGCGTGGTTTTCGCCCAAGCGCTGCCCAAGACCGAAAGCGGCAAGATCCAGCGTTTCCGCCTGCTCGAGGGGCGGGCGTGACCCTTGGGGTTGCGGGCTGATGCGCGAAAGCCGTTGCAGCCCGCGACCGCATCATAAAAACATGCGACGACCAATCGCGCATCACACAGGGAGTATGTCATGGAACTGAAAAGGCTGCTGATCTGCGGCACCGCCGCCTTGGCCCTGGCCGGGGCCGCCCAGGCCGAACCCGTCAAGGTCGGCATGATCACCACGCTGTCGGGCGGCGGGGCCGGGCTGGGCGTCGACACGCGCGACGGCTTCCTGCTGGCGCTGAAGAACGCCGGTGAGGCGGGCCAGGCGGTCGAGCTGGTGATCGAGGACGACCAGCAGAAACCCGATGTCGCGGTGCAGATCGCCGACAAGATGATCCAGTCCGACCAGGTGGACGTGCTGACCGGCATCGTCTGGTCGAACCTCGCCATGGCCGTGGTGCCGGCGGCGGTGGCGCAGGACAAGTTTTACCTGTCCACCAATGCCGCGCCCTCGCAGCTGGCCGGGGCGGGCTGCCATCCGAAATATTTCTCGGTCTCCTACCAGAACGACAACCTGCACGAGGCGGCGGGCGCCCATGCCACGGATGCCGGCATCGGCAAGGTCTTCATCATGGCGCCGAACTATCCCGCCGGGCAGGATTCGCTGGCGGGCTTCAAGCGCTATTACAAGGGCGAGGTGGTCAGCGAGGTCTATACCCAGGTCGGCCAGACCGATTATGCCGGCGAGATCGCCCAGATCCGCGCCAGCGACGCGGATGCGGTGTTCTTCTTCCTGCCGGGCGGCATGGGCATCGCCTTCATGAAGCAATATGCCGAATCCGGCGTCGGCAAGCCGGTGATCGGCCCGGCCTTCAGCTTCAGCCAGGACATCCTGCCCGCCGTGGGCGATGCCGCGCTGGGGGTCAAGAACACCGCGCAATGGTCCAAGGACCTGGACAACGAGGCGAATGCGGCCTTCGTCGAAACCTTCCAGGCCGAATACGGCCGGCTGCCCTCGCTTTACGCGGCGCAGGCCTATGACACGGCGAACCTGCTTCTCTCGGCCATCGCCAAGGCTGACGTGGGCGATGCCGACGCCTTCCGCGCGGCGCTGGCCGAGGCGGATTTCCCCAGCGTGCGCGGCAAGTTCCGCTTTGGCCCGAACCAGCACCCGATCCAGGACTATTACGTGCGCGAGGTGGTCAGGGAAGGCGACGTGCTGACCAACAAGATCATCGGCCCGGCCATGACCGACCATGGCGATGCCTATGCCGAGCAGTGCAAGATGTAAGCCCTGCCGGGCCGGGTCGATGAGGCCCGGCCCCCTGGCAATTCGGGAGAGAAAGCGGTGATGCTTCTGGCCGAGCAGGCGCTGAACGGCCTGCAATACGGGATGATGCTGTTTCTGATGGCGGCCGGGCTGACCCTGGTCTTTGGCGTCATGGGGCTGATCAACCTTGCGCATGGCTCGCTCTACATGACCGGGGCCTTTGCCTGCGCGGCGGTGGCGGCGGCCACCGGCTCGTTCTGGCTGGGGCTGGCGGCCAGCCTGGTGGCCGCCGCCGCGGCGGGCGCGCTGGTCGAGATGGCGGTGATCCGGCGGCTATACGCCCGCGACCACCTGGATCAGGTGCTGGCGACCTTTGCGCTGATCCTGGTGTTTTCCGAGGGCACGCGCTGGTTCTTCGGCTCGTTCCCGCTTTACCTCAAGCTGCCGGCCTCGCTTTCGGGGGCGGTGGTGCTGCCGGGCGGGCTGCATTACCCGCTGTTCCGGCTGGTCATCATCGGCTTCGGCGCGGCGGTGGCCCTGGGGCTTTGGTGGCTCATCACCCGCACGCGGCTGGGCATCCGTATCCGCGCCGGCGAGGCGGACCGCGAGATGATCGGCGCGCTGGGGGTGGACATCGCCCGGCTCTACACCATCGTCTTTGCGCTTGGCGCGGCGCTGGCGGGGTTCGCCGGGGCGCTGGTCGGCACCATCCAGTCGGTGCAGGTCGGCATGGGCGAGCCGGTGCTGATCCTGGCCTTCGTCGTGGTGGTGATCGGCGGCATCGGCTCGATCAAGGGCGCCTTCGTCGGCGCGCTGCTGGTCGGCATGACCGACACGCTGGGCAAGGCGCTGCTGCCGGGGCTGCTGTCGCGGATATGGGACGCCTCCAGCGCCAATACCGTGGGCGCCTCGCTGGCCTCGGTGCTGATCTATGTGCTGATGGCCGTGGTGCTGATCCTGCGGCCGCAGGGACTTTTCGGGGCGAGGGGCTGAACGATGCAGCAGACGTTGAACCGCGACACCGCCGTCAACCTGGCGATCTTTGCCCTGCTGGTCGCCACCGCCCTTGGCGCGCATCTGGCCGGCAACGGCTTTACCGTCACGCTGGCGACCAAGGCCGCGATCTTCGGCCTGGCCGGGGTGGGGCTGAACCTGGCGCTCGGCTATGGCGGGCTGATCTCGTTCGGCCATGCCGCCTTCTTCGGCATCGGCGGCTATGTCACCGGCATCCTGGCCAGCCATGCCAGCACGGGCACGCCCGTCCTGAGCCTGCCCTTTACCGTCATGGGCAGCAACGAGATGCTGGGCATCTGGCCTATGGCCATGCTGGCCGCGGGGCTGGCGGCGCTGGTCATCGGCGCGCTCAGCCTGCGCACCTCGGGCGTCTATTTCATCATGGTGACGCTGGCCTTCGCGCAGATGCTCTATTACTTCGCCATCAGCTGGCCGCGCTATGGCGGCGAGGACGGGCTGAGCTTCTATGTCCGCAACAGCTTCCCCGGCCTGAACACCTTTGCCCCGATCCAGTATTTCGCCATCTGCGCGACGCTGCTGGCGGTGGCGCTGGTCTTTACCGCGGTCGTCACCCAGTCGCGTTTCGGCCTGGCCTTGCAGGCGGCGCGGCAGAACAGCCAGCGCACCGTCGCCGTCGGCATCCGCCCCTATGCCATCCGGCTGACGGCTTTCGTGCTGTCGGGGATGATCGTCGGGCTGGCGGGGTCGCTTTATGCCGACCTCAACCGCTTCGTCAGCCCGGCCATGCTGTCCTGGCACATGTCGGGCGAAATCATGGTCTTCGTCATCCTGGGCGGCGTGGGGCGGCTTTGCGGCCCGGTCGCGGGCGCTGCGCTCTTCATCCTGCTCGAGCATGTGCTGGGCGGCATCAGCGATTACTGGCAGGCGCTGCTGGGCCTGTTGCTGCTGGCCATCGTGCTGTTCGCGCCGGGCGGGCTGATCGGCATCGTCACGAAAAGGGGCCGCCATGCCTGAACCCAAGCTGAACGAACCCATCCTGGAGATCCGCGGCCTGCGCAAGTCCTTCGGCGCGCTGGCGGCGACCGACGATGTCAGCCTGGACCTGCGGCCGGGCGAGATTCACGCCCTGATCGGCCCGAACGGCGCCGGCAAGTCCACGCTGATCAAGCAGATCGTCGGCGAGATCCGGCCCGACGCCGGCACCATCCGCTTCGAGGGGCAGGTGATCGACGGGCTGGACGCGGCGGCGCGGGCGCGGCTGGGGCTGGCGCGCAGCTTCCAGGTCTCGTCGGTGATCCCGGACTTCACCGTGCTGCAGAACGTCATGCTGGCGGTGGCCGGGGCCAGCGGCGCGGTGTTCCGCTTTCACCTGCCGGCGCTGGCCGACCGCAAGCTGACCGAACCCGCGCTGTTCCATATCGAGCAGGCGGGCCTGGCCGGGCGGCACCTGGTCCCCGCCGCGACACTGTCGCATGGCGAGCGCCGCAAGCTGGAGATTGCCATGGCGCTGGCCCTGCGCCCGCGCGCCTTCCTGCTGGACGAGCCGATGGCCGGCATGGGGCTGGAGGGCGGGCGGCAGCTGACCGCCATCCTGGCGGAGCTGCGCAACGAGGCGCCGATCCTGCTGGTCGAACATGACATGGACGCGGTCTTTGCGCTGGCCGACCGCATCTCGGTCCTGGTCTATGGCCGCATCATCGCCACCGGCAGCGTCGCCGAGATCCGCGCCAACCCCGAGGTGCGGCGCTCCTACCTGGGAGAGGACGCATGACCCGGCTGCTGGAACTGCGCGACGTGACCGCCTGTTACGGCCCGGTGCAGGCGCTGTTCGGCATCACGCTGGACCTGGACCAGGGCGAGGTGGTGGCGCTGATGGGCCGCAACGGCATGGGCAAGACCACGACCATCCGCTGCATCAGCCGGCTGATGCAGCATTCCGGCGGCAGCCTGCGCCTTGCCGGCCGCGATGTCGCCGGCCTGACGGCGCCCAAGGTGGCGCGGCTGGGCGTCGGGCTGGTCCCCGAGGGGCGGCGCTGCTTCGCGCCGCTGACCGTGGCCGAGAACCTGACCGTCGCCGCCCGCCCCGGCCCCTGGGACATGGCCCGCGTCTGCGCGCTGTTTCCCCGCCTGCAGGAACGCATGGGCCAGGTCGCGCGCACGCTGTCGGGGGGCGAGCAGCAGATGCTGGCCATCGGCCGGGCGCTGATGACCAATCCGCGCCTGCTGGTGCTGGACGAGGCGACCGAGGGCCTGGCCCCGGTCGTGCGGCAAGAGATCTGGGCCGGCGTGCGGCGGCTGAAAGCCGAGGGGCTGTCGATCCTGCTGGTGGACAAGTCGCTCAGCGAGATCGCCTCGGTCGCCGACCGCGCGGTGATCGTGGAACGCGGCGCGACGGTCTGGCAGGGCGGCATCGCCGATCTGACTGCCGATCTGACCGACCGCTATCTGGGGGTGTGAATGACGACGGCGATCTATCGCGGCATGAACCGGCAGGAACTGGACAGGGCCTATAGCAACACCGGCAGGCTCGCGGATTTTCCGGGGCTGATGCGGGATTTCCGCGCGCGCAGCGCGGCTTTCCATGCCGCGCAGGATTGCCGGCGGGACCGGCGCTATGGCCCCGGCGCGCGCCAGACCTATGACTGGTTTGCCGGCGGCCGGGCGGATGCGCCGGCCTTCGTCTTCATCCACGGCGGCTATTGGCAAAGCTGCGTCAAGGAGGATTTCGCCTTCTGCGCCGCCGGCCCGCTGGCGCGCGGCCATGACGTGATCCTGGCCGAATACACGCTGGCGCCGCAGGCCAGCATGACGCAGATCGTGGCCGAGATCGGGCAGCTTCTGGACCATCTGGCGGCGCAAGGGGTCGGGCGGCTTTGCCTTGCCGGGCATTCCGCCGGCGGGCATCTGGCGGCCATGCATCGCGGCCATCCCGCCGTCGGCTCGGTGCTGGCGATCAGCGGGCTGTTCGACCTGGAGCCGATCGGCCTGGGCCAGCTGAACGACAAGCTGCAACTGACCGCGGCCGAGATCGCCGCCTGCAGCCCGCAGCGCAACATCGCCGCCGGCGCACCCATGCTGGTCGCCGTCGGGGCCGAGGAACTGCCGGAACTGATCCGGCAATCCGACGACTATGCCGCGGCCTGCCGGCAGGTGGGCGAGCGTGCGGTGCTGCTGCATGTTCCGGGCTGCGACCATTTCCAGGTGCTGGACGACCTGGCGGACCCGGCCGGGGTGCAATTGACGGCGCTGGCGGCGCTGGACGGGCGGCGCTGATCCGGCCGCGGGGCGCCGGTTTCAGCGGTTGCTGTCGATCCAGCGCGACAGCAGCTGGCGGTCGCGGAAGCATTCGTCGGGCACGGCGCGGCGCTTGAGCCGGGCGATGCGCTCGGCGAAGGCGACCTGCTTCGAGGTCGGCAGCCCCGTCGCCGGCCGCATCCGCGCCTGCGCCTCGATCCAGGCGCTGAGCGTGCGGCGGTCCTGCTGCACCTCCCACGGCAGGAGCGTTTGGTTCCTCAGCGCCAGCGAACGCGCATAGGCGATCTGGCGCGGCGTGGCCGGCAGGGCAAAGGTGGTGGCATCCATGGCGGATCTCCCTTGCAGATCATGGTCCCAACATAGAACATATGGGGAACAAAATCAATCCGGGCACCCGAGGCCGCCATCTTTACAGGGAAAATCTGCGCGTCAGGGTCTTTTCGATCTCCAGAATGGCCATGAGCGTCACCCCGACCAGCACGATCACCAGCCCGTCGACAAAGGCGACCGGGGCGCTGTCGAACAGCTCGTGCATGAAGGGCGCATAGGTGAACAGGACCTGCGCCCCGACCACCACCGCGACCGCCCCCAGCACGGCGGGCGTGCCCATGGCGCCGATCAGGCTGAACGAGCTGCGGTGCAGGTAGCGCACGTTGAACAGGTAGAAGATCTCCATCACCACCAGCGTGTTGACCACCATGGTGCGGGCGCCCTCGACGTCATAGCCGCGGTTCAGGGCAAAGGCGAATATGCCGAAGGCCCCGAGCATGAACAGCACCGAGACGAAGCCGATGCGCCAGACCAGGAAGCGCGACAGGATCGGCGCGTCGCGCGGGCGCGGCGGGCGGCCCATCACGTCGGGTTCCGACGGCTCGAAGGCCAGCACCAGCCCCAGGGTGACGGTCAGGATCATGTTGATCCACAGGATCTGCACCGGCGTCATCGGCAGGGTGACGCCCAGGAAGATCGCCAGGATGACGCACAGCACCTCGCCGCCGTTGGTCGGCAGCGTCCAGCCGATCACCTTGCGGATATTGTCGTAGACGGTGCGGCCCTCATGCACGGCGGCGACGATCGAGGCGAAATTGTCGTCGAGCAGCACCATCTGCGCCGCCTCCTTGGCGGCCTCGGTGCCCTTGCGGCCCATGGCGACGCCGACATCGGCCTGCTTGACCGCGGGCGCGTCGTTCACCCCGTCGCCGGTCATGGCGACGATATGGCCGTTCGCCTGCAAGGCATTGACGATGCGCAGCTTGTGTTCGGGCGTGGCGCGGGCAAAGACGCTGACCTCCTCGACCACCCGGCGCAGCCTTTCGTCGGGCATGCCGTCCAGCGCCGCGCCCTCCAGCACCTTGGGGTCGTCGGCGATGGCGAGCTGGCGGGCGATGGCGGCCGCCGTGCCCTTGTGGTCGCCGGTGATCATCTTGATGGCGATCCCGGCCGAGCGGCATTCGGCCACCGCGGCGATGGCCTCGTCGCGCGGCGGGTCGATGAAGCCGGCAAGGCCCAGGAAGGTCAGCCCGCTTTCGACCATGGCGAAATCCAGCCGCTCGACCTCGGGGCCGGTGGCAAGGGTAGCAAAGCCCAGCACCCGCTCGCCGCCCTCGGCGCAGGCGTCGATGCATTCCTGCCAATAGCCGGCATCGAGCGGCAGGGCCGCGCCGCCCGCCGCCTGCGCCCCGCACATGGCCAGCACCCGTTCGGGCGCGCCCTTGACGAAGATGCGCCGCCCGCCTTGGGGGCCGGCCTGCGGGTCGTCGTGCAGCGTGGCCATGAAGCGGTGCTGTGCGTCGAAGGGGATCTCGTCCAGCCGGTTCCAGGCGGCGCGTTCGGTTTCCGGGTGCAGGCCGGCCTTGGCGGCGGTGGCGACCAGCGCGCCTTCCATCGGATCGCCCAGCACGGCCCACTGCCCCTCGCGCTCGACCAGCAGGGCGTCGTTGCACAAAAGCCCGGCGCGGATCAGCGTGTCGCGCTGGGGATCGGGCAGGGGCTCGGCGCCGTCCGCGTCCGAGAACCGCCCCTCGGGGGCGTAGCCGGTGCCCGAGACCGCGGTCAGGCTGGCGGCAGTCACCAGATGGCGCACGGTCATTTCGTTGCGGGTCAGCGTGCCGGTCTTGTCCGAGCAGATCACCGAGGTCGCGCCCAGCGTCTCGACCGCGGGCAGGCGGCGCACCACGGCATTGCGCGCGGCCATGCGGCGCACGCCGATGGCCAGGGTGATGGTGATGACGGCGGGCAACCCCTCGGGCACCACGCCGACCGCCAGCGCCACCACCACCATCAGCGCATCCAGCGCGTCATAGCCCCGGAACAGCGTGGCAAAGGCGAACAGCAGCGCCGCGGTGGCGATGGCGAACCAGGTGAAGCGGGTGCCGAAGGCGTTGATCTGGCGCAGAAGCGGCGTGGTCAGGCTTTGCACCGCGCCGATCATGTCGGAAATGCGGCCGATTTCGGTCCGCGGGCCGGTCGCGACGGCCACGCCGATGCCCTGTCCGGTGGTGATCAGCGTGCCGGAATGCAGGATCGGCGCGCGGTCGCCAAGCGCGGCATCGGGCGCGACCGGGCCTTCGGTCTTTTCCGCCGGCACCGATTCGCCGGTCAGGATCGCCTCGTCGGCGCTGAGCCCGCGCGCCCGCAGCAGGCGCAGGTCGGCGGGCACCTTGTCGCCGGCCTCGACCACCACGATGTCGCCGGGCACGATCTGGCGGGTGTCGAGCGTGTGCCGCTCGCCCTCGCGCAGCACCACGGCATGGGGGGCGATCATGTCGCGGATCGCGTCCAGCGCGCGCTCGGCCTTGCCCTCCTGGATGAAGCCGACGATGGCGTTGACCAGCACCACGACCACGATCACCGCGCCGTCGATGACATGTCCCAGCGCAATCGCCGCCACCGCCGCGGATAGCAGGAAATAGATCAGCGCATTGTTGAACTGCGCCAGGAAGCGCAGCACCGGATGGATGCGGGCGGCGGGCGGCAGCTCGTTCGGGCCGAAGCGGTCCAGCCGCCGCGCAGCCTCGTCATGGGCAAGCCCGTCCAGGCTGGTCGCCAGCGCGGCGCAGACCTCCTCGCCGCTCTGGGCGTGCCATGCGACCGGGTCCGGCACGATCTCGGCTGGCTTCATCGGGCTCTCCTTCGGCAGTCACCTGTCCCTGACCTGTTTGGCGGCATTCGCCGGCCAGCGCAATGCGGGGGGCCGGGCCCTATCGCTGCAGCACGTAGCTGCCCGGCGCGTCGGCCAGCTGCGCACGGCCGGCCTTGCCCGCGCCCATGGCCGGCGGGGCCGTGCGCCCGGCCGAGGAATGCGCGGCCAGCCATTCGGTCCAGGCCTCCCACCAAGAACCCGGCCGCGCCTCGGCGGTCTCGGCCCAGGTGTCGGGGCTGGGGCAGCGCCCGCCGGCCTCGCGCAGCGCGATGCGATAGCGCCGGTGCGGCCGGCCCGGCTCGCTGACGATGCCGGCGTTGTGGCCGCCGCTGGTCAGCACGAAGGTCAGCTCGGTATTGCTGAGGTAATGGATCTTGAACACCGAGCGCCAGGGCGCGACATGGTCGCGCTCGGTACCGACGACGAACATCGGCACGCGGATGTTCTGGATCGCGGCCGGCCGCCCCTCGACCATGAAGCGCCCGGCGGCCAGTTCGTTCTCCAGGTAGAGCCGTTCGAGGTATTCGGCATGCATGCGATAGGGCATGCGCGTCGAATCGGCGTTCCAGGCCATCAGGTCGATCATCGGCTTGCGCTCGCCCATCAGGTAGTCATGCACCATGCGCGACCAGATCAGGTCGTTCGAGCGCAGCAACTGGAAGGCCCCGGCCATCTGGTCGGCAGAGAGGTAGCCGCGGTTCCACATCATGCTTTCCAAGAGGTTCACCTGGCTGTGGTCGATGAACAGCGCCAGTTCCCCCGGCTCGCTGAAATCGGTCTGCGCCGCCAGCAGGGTCAGGCTTGCCAGCCGGTCGTCGTCGCCATGCGCCATGTCGGCGGCGGCGATCGACAGCAGCGTGCCGCCCAGGCAGTAGCCGACGGCATGGACCTTGCGCTGGGGCAGGACGGCGCCGACCGCATCCAGCGCCGCCATCACCCCCAGCCGGCGGTAGTCGTCCAGCGTCAGGTCGCGGTCCTCGGCCTGCGGGTTGCGCCAGGAGATGCAGAAGACCGTATGGCCCTGCGCCACCAGGTGCCGGATCAGCGAGTTCTGCGGCGAAAGGTCCAGGATATAGTATTTCATGATCCAGGCCGGCACGATCAGGATCGGCTCGGCCATCACCGTCTCGGTGGCGGGGGCGTATTGGATCAGCTCGATCAGGTGGTTGCGGAAGACGACCTTGCCCGGCGTCACCGCCACGTCCTTGCCGACCACGAAATCCTCGGTCCCGACCGGGGGCTGGCCGGTGGCCTCGCGGATCACGTCCTCGGACCAGTTGCGCATCCCCTGCACCAGGTTCATGCCGCCGGTCTGCATGGTGCGGGCGATCACCTCGGGGTTGGTGAAGGGCAGGTTCGAGGGCGAGAACACGTCCAGCATCTGCCGCGCGGCGAAGGAGACGATGTCCTGGTGATGCGGGTTTACCCCCGGCACCTCATGCGTGGCATTGTGCCACCATTGCTGTTGCAGCAGGAACGCCTGCGCCCAGATGCTGAAGGGCGGCTTCTTCCAGCCCTCGGCGGCAAAGCGATAGTCGCCGGGCAGCGGGTCGATGCAGGCGGGCGCCTCGCGGTCCACGCAAAGCGCGGCCAGGTGGCACAACAGCCGCGCGGCCTTGCGGTTGGCCTTGTCGATCAGTTCCATCCGCTTGCCGGGCGCGGCGGCCAGGTGCATGGTCCAGTCCTGCAAGGCCAGCGTCAGCGCCGCCGGCGAGAGCCCGCCGGTGAACTGGGCCGTCATCGCCTCGCGCATGCGGTCGAAGGTGCGGAAGGCTTCGCGCCCCAGGGGCTCGGGGCAGGGCACGGGCGGCAGTTCGGCGGATACGGCGGCGGGCGTCGGCGCGCGGGTCGGGGTCTTCATGGGCATCTCCTCGGCGGACGCGGGGGCGCAGGGACCGGATGGCGACGGGGCGGGGCTGGGCCATTCCGGCCTGGCTGCGCAAGCATCTGGCCCACCCTTGCGAATATCAAGCCGCCGGGACGTTGATTCAAGTCAAGCCACGTGGGTTTTCCCGTCAGTCCCGCAGGCCCCGGCGCCGGGCCCAGAGCAGCCAGCCCGCCCAAAGCGCCGCCAGCGAGAACCAGGTCAGGGCATAGCCCAGGTGGCTGTTGCGAAAGCGGACCACGGTCAGCCCGCCGATGGGCTGCGCCCCGTCGCCGCGGGGATCGGCGTCGAGGAACCAGGGCGCGACCGCGCCAAGCCCCTGCGCCATGGCGATGGCCGCCGTGTCGCGGGAATACCAGCGCCCGGCCGCGGGATCGTTGCCGCGCAGGAAGGCGCCGCCCGGCTGGCTCATGCGCAAAAGGCCCGTCACCGCCACCTCGCCCTGGGGCAGGGGGCGGTCGTCGCGGGCGGCATCCGCCACGAAGCCGCGATTGACCAGCACGGTCCAGCCCTGGGGCGTTTGCAGCGGCGTCATCACCCAGAAGCCCGGTCCCCGCTCCGTCACCGCCTTGACCAGCGTGTCGCTGTCCGCGCGATAGCGGCCCGTCACCGTGACCCGGCGATATTCGGCATCGCGCGCCTCCAGCCCCGCCCATGCGGCGGGTCCGGGTGCGGGGACGGGGCTTTCCGCCAGCCGCGCCTCGACCCGCGCGATCAGGTCGGTCTTCCAGGCCAGCCGCTGCACTTGCCAGACCCCCAGCGCCACCAGCGCCAGGAACACCGCCAGCGCCCCGGCCGAGGCCGCCAGCCGGCGCAGGGTCACGAGCCGAAGCCCTGCGCCGGCTCATGGTCCATCTGCGGCATCATGTTGGTGTTCATGTGATACATGACCCAGAGCGATCCGGCCAGCAGGATGACGACCACCACCACGGTGAAGATGGTGGAGAGCATGGTCCAGCCCTCTTCCTGCTTGCCGTTCATGTGCAGGAAATAGACCATGTGGACCAGGATCTGCACCACGGCAAAGCCGATCACGGTGACGGCGGTCAGCGCCCGGCTTTCGAAGCCGCCGGCCATGACCAGGCCAAAGGGGATCGCGGTCAGGATCACCGACAGCAGGAAACCCTTGATATACGAGGAATAGCTGCCGTGGTCGTGGCCGTGGTCGTCGTGATGCGCGGCATGGGTGTGGTCGGCGGACATCAGATCATCCCCAGCAGATAGACGAAGGTAAAGACGCCGATCCAGATGACGTCGAGGAAATGCCAGAACATCGACAGGCAGACCATGCGGCGCTGGTTCGCCGGGATCAGCCCGGTGCGGGTGATCTGCACCATCAGCGTCACCAGCCATATCGAGCCGAAGGTGACGTGCAGCCCATGCGTGCCCACCAGCGTGAAGAAGGCCGACAGGAAGCCCGAGCGCTGCGGCCCGGCGCCGATATGGATCAGGTGGTGGAACTCGTAAAGCTCGATGGCCAGGAAGCACAGGCCGAAGAACAGCGTCACCGCCAGCCAGCGCAGCGTGCCCCGCTGGTCGCCCTTGCCCATGGCCAGCATGGCAAAGCCGAAGGTGATCGAGGACAGCAGCAGCATGGCGGTGTTGACGGCGACCAGCTCCAGGTCGAACAGGTCTTTCGGCCCCGGCCCGGCGGCGAAGCTGGTGCCCAGCACGCCATAGACCGCGAACAGCACCGCGAACATCAGGCAGTCGCTCATCAGGTAGACCCAGAAGCCCAGGCTGGTCGAGGCGCCCTCGGGGTGGTGATGGGGCTCAAGCTCCCAATGGCGGGCCATGGTGTCGGTCGTCGCGTGGCTCATCTCTCAAACCCCCTGCGCAAGCTGGCGCGTCCGGGCATCCTCGGTCGCCTCGATTTCCGAGACCGGGATGTAATAGTCGCGGTTGTAGTTGAAGGTATGGGCGATGCTCACGGCGACGATGCCCAGGAAGCTTGCCGCCGCCAGCCACCAGACATACCAGACCAGCGCCATGCCGCAGACCGTGGCCAGCGCGGCCAGGATCACGCCGGTGCCGGTGTTTTTCGGCATGTGGATCGGCATGTAGCCCCCGGTCGGGCGGGTGGCGCCCTGCTGCTTCATCTCCCACCAGCTGTCCAGCCCGTGCGAGATCGGGTTGAAGGCGAAGTTATAGGCCGGCGGCGGCGACGAGGTCGCCCATTCCAGCGTCCGCCCGTCCCAGGGATCGCCGCTGACATCGCGGTATTCCGGCCGGTCGCGGCGCAGGATCGAGATGCCGAACTGCACGAACATGGCCGCGATGCCGCAGGCGATCAGCACCGCGCCGAAGGCGGCGATGGCGAACCAGATCCGCAGGTCCGGGTCGTCGAAGACGCGCAGCCGCCGCGTGACGCCCATCAGGCCCAGGATGTAAAGCGGCATGAAGGCGGCCCAGAAGCCCACGACCCAGAACCAGAACGAGACCTTGCCCCAGAACACGTCCAGCTTGAAGCCGAAGGCCTTGGGCCACCAGAAGTTGATGGCCGCGAACAGGCCGAACAGCACGCCGCCGATGATGACATTGTGGAAATGCGCGATCAGGAACAGCGAGTTGTGCAGCACGAAGTCGGCCGGCGGCACCGCCAGCAGCACGCCCGTCATGCCGCCGATCACGAAGGTCAGCATGAAGGCGACCGTCCACATCATCGGCAGCTCATAGCGGATGCGGCCGCGATACATGGTGAACAGCCAGTTGAAGAGCTTGGCCCCGGTCGGGATCGAGATGATCATGGTGGTGATCCCGAAGAACGAGTTCACCGAGGCGCCCGAGCCCATGGTGAAGAAATGGTGCAGCCACACCAGATAGCTCAGCACCGTGATGCAGACCGTGGCGTAGACCATCGAGCTATAGCCGAACAGCCGCTTGCCCGAGAAGGTCGAGGTGACTTCCGAAAAGACCCCGAACAGCGGCAGGATCAGGATATAGACCTCGGGGTGGCCCCAGATCCAGATGAGGTTGATATACATCATCGGATTGCCGCCAAGGTCGTTGGTGAAGAAATTGGTGCCCACGTAGCGGTCCAGCGTCAGCAGGATCAGCGTCATGGTCAGCACCGGGAACGAGGCGACGATCAGGATGTTGGCGCAGAACGAGGTCCAGGTGAAGACCGGCATCCGCATCATGGTCATGCCCGGCGCCCGCATCTTCAGGATCGTCACCAGCAGGTTGATGCCCGACAGCGTGGTGCCGACGCCGGCGACCTGCAGGCCCCAGATGTAATAGTCCACCCCGACCCAGGGGCTGTAGCCGATGCCCGAAAGCGGCGGAAAGGCCAGCCAGCCGGTCTGCGCGAACTCGCCCAGGAACAGCGAGGCCATGGTGATGACCGCGCCCCCCACCGTCATCCAGAACGAGAAGTTGTTGAGGAACGGAAAGGACACGTCGCGCGCGCCGATCTGCAAGGGCACGACATAGTTCATCAGCCCGGTGATGAAGGGCATCGCCACGAAGAAGATCATGATGACGCCATGCGCCGTGAAGATCTGGTCGTAGTGATGCGCGTTCAGGTAGCCCTCGGAGCCGCCGAAGGCCCAGACCTGCTGCAGCCGCATCATGATCGCATCGGCAAAGCCGCGCACGAACATGATCAGCGCCAGCACGATATACATGATGCCGATCTTCTTGTGATCGACCGAGGTGAACCACTCGCGCCAGAGCCAGCCCCAGAGCCGGTATTTCGTCAGCGCCGCCAGGCCCGCGATGCCGCCCAGGGCGACGACGACGAAGGTGGCCCAGACGATCGGCTCCTTCGGGATCGCGTCCCAGTTCAGCCGGCCCAGAAGAAAGGTGGTCTCGTTGGAAAAGGTAGCCATGCTTTGCGTCCGATCAGAAGTTCTGCGCCCGGCCCTCGGCCGGGTCCAGCAGCGTGACGGCATTGTCGGGCGAGGGGGCGAAGGGCCCTTTCGGCGGCACCAGCGCATGGCCGCGCATCGGCGTCATGTCCACCGGCGCCCGCGCCAGTTCGGGCGATTTGCCGAACATCAGCGCCGAATCCTCGGGCGTGCAGAACGAGGCGACCTGGAAGGGCTCCCATCCCAGCACCGGCGCGCGGGTGCCGCGGCGCTGGTCCTTGTCATAGGTCAGCTGCGTCACGTTCATGGTGCCGGCCAGTCCCGTGCCGCCCTGCGCGTCCAGCGCCATCATCTCGGCCATGCAGATCTTGCCCGGCTCGACGCACATGTTGACGATGCGCTGGAACAGCTGCGGATCGATCTCGGCAAAGGACATCGGCGGCACGTTCTCGCTGGGCGCCTCCAGTTCCAGGTAGCGCGGGCGGTCCAGCGTGCCGCCGGCCGTGCGGGCCTTTTCGACCCAGGCGTCGAAGCCCGCCTCGTCGGTGGCATGCGCCTTGAAATGCATCCCCGAGAAGCCGTGCCCCGAGTAATGCGAGGCGATGCCCTTGTATTCGCCGGGATTGTTGAAGACGCCGTTCAGCTTGGTCTCCATCCCCGGCATGGCATAGATCATGCCGGCCATCGCGGGGATGTAGAAGGCGTTCATCACCGAGGTCGAGGTCAGCGTGAACTCGACCGGCTGGTCCACCGGCACGGCCAGTTCGTTGACCGAGGCGATGCCCTGCTCGGGATAGATGAACAGCCACTTCCAGTCCATCGCCACCACCTGGACCGGCAGGGGCCTGTGCGCCTCGGTCAGCGGCCGGTCGGCCGCGATGCGGTCCAGCGGGCGATAGGGGTCCAGCAGATGCGTGCCGACCCAGGTCAGCGCGCCCAGCGTGATGATGATCAGCAGCGGCGCGGCCCAGATCACGAATTCCAGCTTGGTCGAATGGTCCCAGTCCGGCCGATAGTCGGCGTCCTTGTTCCTTTCGCGGTAGCGGCGGGCAAAGACCACGGTCAGCACCATCACCGGCACGATGATCAGCAGCATCAGCAGCGTCGAGATCACCAGCAGGTCGCGCTGCCGCGCGGCCACGTCCCCGGCGGGCGCCAGCACCTCGGCCTTGCAGGCGGCAAGCGGAATCAGCAATGCAAGCCATGGCAGGCGGGCGAATTTTCGTATGCAGGTCATTGGACTACCCGATGTCGGTGAGCGACAGAGACGGACGGCTGAGTCGCGGGGCCGCGACATGGCACGGGGCGAATTACCTTGATCTAGGTCAAATCCGCCATGCGACGTTTTGTCCTATACAGTTCAGTTTTGGCTTGCGGCAGCTATGATGCCGGAAACGCCGCGGCGGGTTGGCCCGTGCCCGGCACGAATCTGCATCGCATCGGATTCCTCGACACATGAGCACGACCTCCTCCCCGCCCGCCGTGCAATCGGCCCCGTCCTCGCATGGTCGCCACCGGGTTTCGCCCTCGGATGTCGCTGTGGGCGTCATCATCGGGCGCACCTCGGAATTCTTCGATTTCTTCGTCTTCGCCATCGCCTCGGTGATCGTCTTTCCGCAGCGGATCTTTCCCTTCGCCGATCCGCTGACCGGGACGCTCCTGTCCTTTGCGCTGCTGGCGCTGGCCTTCGTCGCCCGGCCGCTGGGCAGCGCGCTGTTCATGAGCATCGACCGCCGCCACGGCCGCGTGACCAAGCTGACGGCGGCGCTGTTCCTGATGGGGACCGCGACCGTCGCCATGGGCCTGATCCCCAGCTACGAGAACGTCGGCGGCTGGGCCGTCGTCATCCTGGCCATGCTGCGCATCGCGCAGGGGCTGGCGCTGGGGGGCGCCTGGGACGGCATGCCCTCGCTGCTGGCGCTGACCGCGCCGCGCCACCGCCGCGGCTTCTACGCCATGGTGCCGCAGCTGGGCGCGCCCATCGGGCTGATCGTCGCCAGCCTGCTCTTCGCCTATCTGGCGGCGAACCTGACGGCGCAGGATTTCCTGGACTGGGGCTGGCGCTATCCGTTCTTCGTCGCCTTCTCGGTCAACGTGGTGGCGCTGTTCGCGCGGCTGCGCATCGTCGCGACCGAGGAATTCGCCGAGCTGTTCGAATCGCGCGAACTCCAGCCCACCCGCATCGGCAAGACCCTGCGCGAGGACGGCGGCGCGATCCTGATCGGCATCTTCGTGCCGCTGGCCAGCTTTGCCATGTTCCACATGGTCACGGTCTATCCGCTGTCCTGGATCTATCTCTATACCGACGAGACGCTGCTGAGCTTCCTGATCATCGAGGCGGTGGCGGCGACCGGCGGCATCCTGGCCATCCTGCTGTCGGGCTGGCTGGCCGACCGCTTCGGCCGGCGCAACCTGCTGCTGGTCGGCGCACTGCTGATCGGCGGCTTTGCCGCGCTGGCGCCCTTGCTGCTGTCCGGCGGCCAGACCGGCGAGCTGGTCTACATGATCGCCGGCTTCTTCATCCTCGGCCTCAGCTTCGGGCAAAGCTCGGGCGCGGTGGCGTCGCTGTTCGAGGCGCGCAACCGCTATACCGGCTCGGCCATCGTCTCGGACCTGGCCTGGATGTTCGGCGCGGGCCTTGCGCCGCTGACGGCGCTGCTGCTGTCGACCTGGCTTGGGCTGCCTGCCGCGGGGCTTTACCTGCTTTCGGGCGCGATCTGCTCGACCGTGGCCATCCTCTTGTCGGGCAAGCTGGAGTTCCGCGCCGTCGACCCCTGACTTCGACCCCTGACCTCGGCCCTTCCGCACCCCCACCCGCGGCAAGGATGTTGTGCAATCCCTGGGCTTAGGCTTATCAAGGTATTGCGAGCAGGAGGAACGCCGGAATGGCGCCCGTCGCAGCCCCGAAAAGGCTGCGCCGGGCGCGGTCGCAAGGTTGGGAGGGGGCAGAGAATCCATGCGCGATTCCTCTGATGCAGCGGCTTGGCGCGTATTCGCCGGGCTGCGGGGATGCTGGCCATGACGGCTGCCGAGCGCGCGCAGCGCCATGAGCAGCGCGAGATGGTGACGCTTGTCACCGCGCGGGTGCGCGACGCCATCCTGCGCAAGCCGCATTTCGTCGCGGCCGACACCGACCTGCTGACGCTGTGCCGCGAGTTGGCGGCGCGCGGCATCACCGATGCGCTGGTGCAGGACGGTGCGCGGCTGGGCATCTTCACCACCACGAACCTGGTGCAGGCGATCCTGCGCGAGACGCCGGCGGCGGCGCTGAAGGTGCGCGACTTCACCAGCTTCACCCCGTTTTCGGTCTCGATCGACGACGATCTCTTCGACGCGATGATGATGATGCTGCGCCACCGCATCCACCGCGTCCTGGTTCGCGAGGCGGACGAGGTGGTCGGCATCCTCAGCCAGCTGGACCTGATGGGCTTCCTGGCCAACCAGTCGCATCTGGTCTCGGCCGAGATCGCGCGGGCGACCAGCCCGGCCGAACTGGCCCGGCCCGCCGCCCAGGTCGAGGCGCTGATCCGGGTGCTGAACGAGGACGGCGTGCGCATCGAGGTCATCGCCGGGCTGGTCGGCGGGCTGAACCGGCAGATCTTTCGCCGGCTGTGGCAGATGCTGGCGCCGCAGGCGCTGCGCGAGAACAGCTGCCTGATCGTCATGGGCAGCGAGGGGCGGTCCGAGCAGATCATCCGCACCGACCAGGACAACGCCCTGATCCTGCGCGACGATTTCAGCTTCGACGGGCTTGACCGGGTCACGCAGGCCTTCACCGAGGCGCTGATCTCCTTCGGCTATCCGCCCTGTCCCGGCGGCATCATGCTGAGCCGGCCGCTGTGGTGCCAAAGCGTGCAGGCCTTTGGCGACACCATCCGCGACTGGGTCCATGGCGGCGACCCCGAGGGACCGATGAACCTGGCGATCTTCCTGGATGCCGCGGCGGTGGCGGGGGACGAAGGGCTGCTGGCCGCGGTGCAGGACCGGCTGCGGCGCATCCTGACCGGCAGCGACAGCTTCCACGCCCGCTTCGCCGCCGCGATCCGGCAGTTCGACAGCGGGGCCGAGGGCGGCTGGTGGCGCCGCCTGCCGGGGATGCGCGGGCCCGAGGCGGCCGAGATCGACCTCAAGAAGCTGGGCATCTTCCCGGTCGTGCATGGCACCCGCGCGCTGGCGCTGGAATATGGCGTCGCCGCCACCGGCACCCGCGCCCGCTTGCAGGCGCTGGCCGGGGCGGGGCGCATCGACGCCGGGCTGGCCCGCGACCTGGCCGACGCGCTGCATTGCATGATGGCGCTGAAGCTGGACGGCAACCTGGCGCAGATCGCCCGCGGCCAGCCGCCCGACAACAGCATCCGCCCCGCCGACCTGGGCCGGCTGGACCGGCAGGCCCTGCGCGATTCGCTGAACATCGTGCGCGATTTCAAGCAATGGCTGGGCCAGCATTACCGGCTGGACCTGCTATGAGGCGGCGCGACGGTCCCCGCCCCGAGGTGCTGCTGGCGCTGTGCGGCGCCGGCTTCCTGCTGCTGAACTTTCCGCTGTTGCTGATCTGGGACCAGCCGCTGACGGTGCTTGGCCTGCCGCTTCTGCCGGTGGCGCTGTTCGTGATCTGGGCCGGGCTGATCGCCGCCCTGGCCTGGGTCAGCGCGCCGCGCGCCGGGCGGGGCGCCAAGGAGCCGCCGGACGCCGGGGAGAGGGACGGATGATCCAGCCCGCCCTGGTCCTTGCGGTTTCCTTTGGCTACCTGCTGTTGCTGGTGGCGGTGGCGGCGCATGGCGACCGCCGCGCCGGCCAGGGGCGTTCGCTGATCGACAACAGCCTGGTCTATGCGCTGTCCTGGGGGGTCTATTGCTCGGCCTGGACCTATTTCGGCAGCGTCGGCCGCGCCGCCTCGGGCGGGGTGTGGTTCCTGCCGATCTACCTGGGCCCCATGCTGGCCATGCTGCTGGCCTGGGTGGTGCTGCGCAAGATGGTGCGCATCGCCCGCAGCTACCGCATCACCTCGATCGCGGATTTCATCGCCAGCCGCTATGGCAAGAGCCCGCTGCTGGCGGCGCTGGTGACGCTGATCACCGTGGTCGGCATCCTGCCCTATATCGCCTTGCAGCTGAAGGCGGTCTCGGCCGGCTACGAGGCGCTGACCGGCGGTCCCGGCCCGGCCGATGCGGCCTGGTGGCGCGACGGCACGCTTTACATGGCGCTGTCCCTGGCCGGCTTCGCCGTGGTCTTCGGCACCCGCCACCTGGACCTGTCCGAGCGGCACGAGGGCATGGTCGCCGCCATCGCCTTCGAATCCGCGGTCAAGCTTGCGGCCTTCCTGGCGGTGGGCGTCTTCGTCACCTACGGGCTTTTCGGCGGCATGGGCGACATCTGGGCGCGGGCGCAGGCCCAGCCCGACATCGCCGCGCTGTTGCAGCTGGGCGGCCAGGGGTTCCAGGGCTTCCAGGGCGCGCAATGGTTCACGCTGACGCTGCTGTCGATGCTGTCGGTGCTGCTGCTGCCGCGCCAGTTCCAGATGATGGTGGTGGAATGCGTGAACGAACGCCATATCCTGCCCGCCTCGTGGCAGTTCCCGGCCTATCTGCTGCTGATCAACATCTTCGTGCTGCCCATCGCCATCGGCGGGATGCTGATCTTTGGCGACGGCGGGGCGGGGGCGGAAAGCTATGTGCTGACGCTGCCCCTGTCGCAGGGTGCGGAATGGCTGGCGCTGCTGGCCTATCTGGGCGGGCTTTCGGCGGCGACCGGCATGATCATCGTCGAGACGGTCGCCGTCTCGACCATGGTCTGCAACGACCTGGTGATGCCCGCGCTGCTGAGCCGCGGCCGCTTTGCCCGCACCGGCGGCGACCTGACGCAGCTTTTGCTGAACATCCGCCGGGCCGCGATCCTGCTGGTGCTGCTGCTGGGCTATCTGTATTTCCGCGTCGCGGGCGAGGCTTATGCGCTGGTCTCGATCGGGCTGATCAGCTTTGCCGCGGTGGCGCAATTCGCCCCGGCGCTTCTGGGCGGCATGTATTGGCGCGGCGCGACGCGGGGGGGCGCGCTTGGCGGGCTGATCGGCGGCTCGCTGGTCTGGGCCTATACGCTCATGCTGCCGTCGCTGGCGCGCTCGGGCTGGATTCCGGGCGGGTTCCTGGACGGCCCCTTCGGCCTGGCCTTCCTGGCGCCGCAGCGGCTGTTCGGGCTGACGGGCTTTGACGAGCTGACGCATTCGCTGTTCTGGAGCCTCTTGGTCAACGTCTCGCTTTACGTCGGCCTGTCGCTTGCCGGCCGCGCCTCGGCGCGCGAGGCCAGCCAGGCGCTGCTGTTCGTCGAGGTGTTCCAGCGCGGAGAGGCGCAGCCGGTCTTCTGGCGCGGCCGGGCGCGGCCCGAGGATCTGCGCCGGCTGGCCGGCCGCTTCCTGGGCGCCGCGCGGGCCGAGGCGCTGTTTCGCGACCACGCGCGCGAGACCGGCACCGCGCTGGACAGCCTGACCGCCGATGCCCGGCTGGTGGACCGGGTCGAGCGCCAGATCGCCGGCGCCATCGGCACCGCCTCGGCCCGCGTCATGGTCGAATCGGTGGCGCAAGAGGAACCGCTGAGCCTGGGCGACGTGCTGGAGATCATCGACGAGGCGTCGCAGGTGCGCACCTATGCCCGCGAGCTGGAAGAGGCGACGGTCGAGCTGCGCGCCGCCAATGAAAAGCTGAAGAGCCTGGACCAGCTCAAGGACGACTTCATGTCCTCGGTCACGCATGAATTGCGCACGCCCCTGACCTCGATCCGGGCGCTGACCGAGCTGATGCTGGACACGCCCGACATCCAGCCGGCCGAGCGCGAGGAGTTCCTGGCCATCATCCTGTCGGAAAGCGAAAGGCTGAGCCGGCTGGTCAACCAGGTGCTGGACCTGGCCAAGATCGAATCCGGCATGGCCGAATGGCACAATACCGACGTGGACATGAAGGCGCTGATCGTCGCCGCGCTGCGTTCCACCGCCGAGCTGTTCCGCGAACGCGGGGCCGAGGTGGTGCTGGACCTGCCCGAGCAGGTGCCGATGGTGCTGGCTGATCCCGACCGGCTGACGCAGGTGCTGGTCAACCTTTTGTCGAATGCAGCGAAATTCGTCCCCGAGCACCGCGGCCGGGTCGAGGTCGCCCTGCGCCAGCAGGGCGACGAGCTGGTGGTCACGGTGCGCGACAACGGCCCCGGCGTCGCGCCCGAGGACCAGGCCGCCGTCTTCGACAAGTTCCGCCAGGGCGGCGAGGCCGGCAACCGCCCGCCCGGCACCGGGCTCGGGCTTCCGATCAGCCGGCAGATCGTGGTTAATCTGGGCGGCAGGATGTGGCTGGACAGCCAGCCGGGGCAGGGGGCGTGCTTTGCCTTCAGCCTGCCGCTTTCGCAGCAAGGGAGGGTCCGATGACGGATAGGGTGCTGATCGCGGATGACGAGCCGAATATCGTCGTGTCGCTGTCCTTCATGCTGAAACGCGAGGGTTACGAGGTGCTGGTCGCCCCCGACGGCACGCAGGCGCTGGCGATGATCCGGGGCGAGCGGCCGCGGCTGGTGCTGCTGGACGCGGCCATGCCGGGGCTGAGCGGCTTCGAGGTCTGCGAGGCGGTGCGCGCCGATCCCGACCTGTCGGGCATCCGCATCCTGATGCTGACCGCCAAGGGCCGCGACACCGACATCGCCCGCGGCATGGGGGCGGGGGCGGATGCCTATGTGACGAAACCCTTCTCGACCCGCGAGCTGATCGTCCGCATCCGCGAGATGCTGGCATGAAGCCCGTGCCGCGCCGCCTTCTGCTTGCCGTCGCGCCGGGGCTGGCGCTGGCGCTTTGGGCGCTGCTGGGCGCGGGGCTGTTCCATGCCTCGCTGCCCCTGGGGCTGCGCGGCGGGCTGGCCGCCGCCCTGGCCCCGGCGCTGCAGGCCAGCGGCGCGATCCTGTTCGGCTGGTGGCTGGCCGGCGCGGCGCTGGCGGGCTGGGCGGCGGCGCGGCTTCATGCCCGCCATGCCGAGGCGCCGGCGCGGCTGGCCGATGCGGCGCGGCTCTTGGCCGACAATGCCGATGCGCCGCGGCTGGAGGCGGCCGGCGCCCCCGCCCTGGCCGCGCTGGCCGATGCGGTGAACCGGCTGGCCGACCAGCGCCAGACCCTGCGGACCGACATGGCCCGGCTGGTGGCCGAGGCGCAGCAGAAGGTGGCGCAGGAACGCGACCAGCTGGGCGCGCTGATGGCCGAGTTGCGCCAAAGCGTCGTGGTCTGCAACCTCGACGGCCGCATCCTGCTGTACAACGACCATGCGCGCGGCCTGTTCCACCGCGTCTCGGGCGGGCAGCTTGCCGGCGGGGCCGAGGCGATCGGGCTGGGCCGCTCGATCCATGCCGTCATCGACCGCGCCCTGATCGACCATGCGCGCGAGACGGTGGACCGCCATATCGCGCGCGGCGAGGCGGCGGTTTCGGCGCAATTCGTCACCACCACGCCCACCGGCAGCCTTCTGCATGTCGTGCTGGCGCCGGTGCGGCCGCAGGCGGGGGCGATCAGCGGCTATGTGCTGCTGCTTGACGACATCACCCAGGATTATGCCGCCCAGTCCCGCCGCGACCGCCGCCTGACCGAGCTGACCGAGGCCAGCCGCGCCTCGCTGGCCAATATGCAGGCGGCGCTGGACATGCTGGACTATCCCGACCTGGAACCGGCCGAGCGCGACGGCTTCCACGCCATCGTCCGCGACGAGGTGGCGGCCATGGGCCAGCGGCTGGCGGCGATGACCGCCGATGCCTCGCAAGAGATCCTGACCCGCTGGCCCCTGCAGGAGATGCTGGGCGACGACCTTCTGGCGGCGGCGGCGCAGCATGTGCTGGCGCAGACCGGCCGGGTGGCCAAGGTGGAAAGCGCCGACGGCGGCCTGTGGCTGCGGCTGGACAGCTTCTCGCTGATCCAGGCGCTTGGCGCGCTGGCGGGGCAGCTGGCCGGGCCGCAGGGCATGCCGCCGCTGACCCTGCGGCTGACGCCCGCCGCCACGCCGGGCTGGGCGCATCTGGACCTGGTCTGGCCGCTCGACGCGGCCTCGGGCGCGCATGGCATCGCCGACGCCAACGCCCGCGACATCGCCGAGCGGCATGGCGGCGAATTGTGGCTGGAGCAGGACCGCCCGGCGGGCCTGTCGTTTTTCCGCTTCCTGCTGCCCACCGCCTCGGCCGGGCCCGAGGCCGAGGCGCTGGAGCCGCGGCCGGAGTTCTATGATTTCGACCTGTTCGCGGCCAGCGATTCCAGCCGCTCGCTGGACGACCAGCCGCTGGAGCGGCTGAGCTATACCGTCTTCGACACCGAGACGACCGGCCTGAACCCGGCGCAGGGCGACGAGATCATCCAGATCGGCGCGCTGCGCATCCTGAACGGCAAGATGCTGCGCGGCGAGCGTTTCGACCAGCTGGTCGATCCGGGGCGCGAGATCCCGCCCGAATCCATCCCCTACCACGGCATCCGCCCCGAGATGGTTCAGGGCCAGCCCCGCATCGCCGCGGTGCTGCCGGCATTCCACAGCTATGCCTCGGACACGGTGCTGGTCGGCCATAACGTCGCCTTCGACATGCGCTTTTTGCAGATGAAAGAGGCGGCGACCGGGCTGCGCTTCGACCAGCCGGTGCTGGACACGCTGCTGCTGGCCAGCATCGCCCAGCCGCACGAGCCCTCGCATTCGCTCGAGGCCATCGCGGCGCGGCTGGGGGTCGAGATCACCCAGCGCCACAACGCGCTGAGCGATGCGCTGGTGACGGCCGAGGTGTTCCTGCGCCTGCTGCCGCTGCTGAAGGCGCGGGGCATCGTCACCCTGGGTCAGGCGCGCGAGGCGGCCGAGCATTCCTATTACGCCCGGCTGCGGTATTAGCGGGCTGCTGAAAAAGTCCTTGCGACAGGACAGCGCGGGCGGGGAACCGGAAAATCCGCCTCAAACTTGCCGAAAACACCCCATTTTCGGGCCGATATCAGCTGGCTCCAGAACGATTTCCGCTGCGTCGCCCTCTCAAAATCCTTTTTCAGCAGCCTGTTAGCGGGCAGGGCCGGTGGCGGCCCTGCCGATGGCGCGCGTGGGATTACAGCGCCCCCAGGTTCCACAGCAGCGTCTCGCCCGAACTGTCGTCCACGCCGTCATTGTCGGTCACGACCCAGGCATCGCCTTGTGCGTCGAAGGCCAGCCCCTCGACCTTGTCCACCACATAGCCGTTGGTCAGCGCGCGCAGGTCCGGGATCAGGTCGCGCACCTCTTCCTTGGCGACGACCGGCAGATCGCCGCCCAGCGGGGCCGGCTGCAAATCGGCCAGCGCCACGCGGAAGATCTTCTTCACCGTCGCCTTGTCGCCGATCAGGTTGTCGCGCTCGATGACATAGGCATGCTCGCCCTTTACCGCGATTTCCGACAGGCCCATCCAGCCCTCGCCCTTCGGTTCCAGCGGATAGCGCACCGCGCCCCATTCCCCGGCGTCGAGGTCATAGGCCAGGAGCTTGACCTGCCCCTGCGGATCGTCGCCCCATTCCCGCTGCATCGCGACCCACAGCACGTTGCCCAGCTTGGCGATGCCTTCCGCGCCGAAGCGGGTCTGGTGCGCCAGCAGTTCGGCGGGCAGGGCGATTTCCCTGGTGATCTCGCCCGCCTCGTTCACATGCAGGATGGCATGGGGCACCAGCTTGGCCGCATCCCCCTCGTTCGCCAGCCAGAAGCCGCCCTCGCCATCCGAGGTCAGCCCCTCGATGTCGAGCTTCTGCGCCGGATCGCCGCCGCGGGTGACAATGGTCTGCCCGACGATCCGCGCCGGTTTCGCGCCGGTGTCGATCTCGTAGATCGAGGGCATGGCCGAATAGACGCTGTCCGAGGCGGCGAACAGCCGGTCCGCCCGCCCAGGGGCCGGGGCCAGCGCGCCAAGCGCACCCCAGCCGATCAACCCGTCCGACCCGGCCGAGGTCAGCATCGGATAGGCCGGTTCCGCATCCGCGCGCTCGAAGATCATCACATGCGCCCGTGCGGCGCCATCCTCGCCCAGGTCGGCCTCGTTGGCGGTGACGAACAGGTTGCGCGCGGGAATGGCGACCGCGCCTTCGGGCGAGATGCCCGAGGGCAGGATCTGCATCAGCTTCGGCGCCGCGGGGTCGGTCAGGTCATAGACCGCCACGACCGAGGCGCGTTCGGACAGCACGAACAGATAGGGCGTCTCGCCGAAGCGGGCGAACTCGACGCTTTCGATCTCCACCCCCTTGGATTTCGAGCGTTTTTCCGGGTAGTGGCCGATCTCGGCGATGGCATGTTCCAGCGTGGCGCCGGATTCGTAAACCACCGTGCCGTCCTTGTTCCAGATGGTGAAGCCGCGCGAGCCGCCCTTCCAGTCCCCTTCGTTGGCGGTGACGAAATGGTCGGCGTCGATCCATTTCACCCCGTCGGGCTCGCGCGGGATCGGGCCGGTCTTGCCGGTAAAGTCCAGCCGGCCGTCGGTCCTGGTATCGACATTCTCCAGCGCGACCGCGCCGGCCGGGAAATGCGCGGCCAGCGTGCCGTCGGCGCCGATGACGGCGATGTGGTTGTTTTCCTGAAGCGTGACGACGATCTCGCCCGCCTCGTTGATGTCCACGAATTCGGGTTCGGGGTCTTCGGGGGCGATCTCGGCCAGGCCGGCCAGGTCGATCCGCAGCATTGCCGCGCAATCGGGCGCGCCGTCGCGGACCGGCAGCCTGACCAGGAACCCGGCGGGCATCTGCGGCAGGCCGCCGTCGCCCGCGTCCTCGTCGCGCTCGTTCTCGATCGCCACGGCCAGGAAGCTGCCGTCCGGCGCCACCGCCACCGAATCCGGCTGGCCGCCCAGGTCGCAGGAGGCGACCTCGGCCGCGCCTTGCAGGTCGATCACGGCCAGCCGCCCCGAGGGGTTGGCATGGTTTTCCGAGGTGTTCACGCCGACGAAGGCCCGCGTGCCGATGATATGGGCGGTCGTCGGCTCGCCATTCAGCGCGACATTGCCCAGCGGCTTCGGCGCCTTGGGGTCGCTGATGTCGATCAGCCCGACCACGCCCAGCGGGCTGTCGGTATAGATCAGCGTCATCCCGTCGGGCGAGGCCGAGATGATCTCGGCCGAGGAAGGGCGCCCCCTGTCCTCGTCCCCGGCCATGTTGGCGACGACCGGGAACGAGGCGATGCGGTTGAAGCTGTCGGAAAGCGCGGGGCCGGCAAGAAGCGCAAGCATCGAGGCGGCGGAAAGCAGGCGGGCGGTCATGGCAACTCCTGAGATGCGGATCGCGCGGACGCTAGGACCGGCATGCAACGGTCCGGTTACGGATGGCGGACAGTTTCATGTCATTCCGGGCATTTGCCGCGCGGATGCGCGAGGCGGCCGCCCGAACAGGGAAAAGCCCCGCTCCGGGGTCGGAGCGGGGCTGGCCCTGGGCCGGGGTCGAATGGTTTGGAAACGCCGGTGATGCAGGAAAAAGGGGTAACAGGGGCTTCGTTGACGTCGAACTGTGCCGTGGCATCATCGTCGGGCCGGCCGTGTGTGCGCCGGCGCACAATCGCGCCAGAAAATCGCCGCGCCGGCGTTCAGCCGGCCTCGGCCCGGTTTTCTGCCAGCACGCAAAGCAGTTCGAACAGCACCGTCGCGCCGGTCAGCGCGGTGATGCCGCCGATGTCGAAGGGCGGCGAGACCTCGACCACGTCGGCGCCGACGATATGCAGCCCGGCCAGGCCGCGCAGCATCGCCTGCGCCTCGCGCGTGGTGAAGCCGCCGATCTCGGGCGTGCCGGTGCCCGGCGCCATCGAGGGGTCGATGCCGTCGATGTCGAAGGTGACATAGGCCGGCGCATCCCCCATCAGGGTGCGGACCTCGGCCATCACCGCGTCCGGGCCGCGGCGGGCGAATTCCTCGATGGTGATGATGCGCACGCCCTGGTCCTTGGCCCATTGATGTTCGTCGGGGGCATAGACCGAGCCGCGGATGCCGATCTGCACCATGCGCCGGGGGTCCAGCACGCCCTCTTCTATGGCGCGGCGAAAGGGCGTGCCGTGGGTATAGGGGTTGTCGCCGAAATAGCGGTCGGCGGTATCGGAATGGGCGTCGAACTGCACCAGCCCCAGGGGGCCGCGGGCGGGGTCGGCCTTGCGGATCGCGCGCAGCACCGGCAGCGTGGTCAGGTGGTCGCCGCCGACGCTCAGCGGCAGGGCGCCCTGGGCGCAGATCCGGGCGATGCCCTCTTCGATCTGGCGCAGCGCTGCGGCGGGGTCGATGGGCTGGACCGCCAGGTCGCCCACATCGGCCACGGCCAGCCGCTCATAGGGGGCGATGCCGGTCACGGGATGGACGCGGCGGATCAGGCTGGACTGGTTGCGCACCTCGCGCGGGCCGTGGCGGGCGCCGGCGCGGTTGGTGGTGCCGCCGTCCCAGGGAATGCCCAGCAGCGCGACGTCGAGCCCCTCGGCGCTGGCGACGGCCGGCAGGCGCATGAAGGTCGCATGCCCGGCAAAGCGCGGGATCAGGGCGGCGTCGACGGGTTCGTGCAGGGGTTTGGGCATGGTGGCTCCGATGGTTGGATGGCGGGGTCGGGCGCATGATGCGGCGGGCCGGCGGGGTTTGGCAAACCGGATCGCTGCCGGAAGGCCCTTGCCCCCCGCGTCAAGGCTGGTGCAACCTGGGGCCCTGCGACCTTGGGTCGGCAGGTGCTTCGAAACGGCCCTTGCCCGTTTGCGCCCACGCGACCCGACGATCCCAGGCCGGGATCGCGGCCGCGCGTCCTTGGCAGCGGAGTCATGCCCATGAAACACCGGGTCGTCGTCATTGGTGCCGGCTTTGCCGGGCTGCAGGTGGTGCTGGGGCTGAAGGGCGCGGGTTGCGCCATCACCCTGATCGACCGGCGCAACCATCACCTGTTCCAGCCGCTGCTCTACCAGGTGGCGACGACGCTGCTGGCGACCTCGGACATCGCCTGGCCGATCCGCGCGCTGATGCGCGAGCGAAAGGACGTGACCACGCTGCTGGCCACGGTGGAAGGCATCGACCGGGCCGCACGCGAGGTCGTCCTGAAGAATGGCGAGCGCGTGCCCTATGACACGCTGGTCGTCGCCACCGGCGCCCGCCACGCCTATTTCGGCAAGGACCAGTGGGAAGCCGATGCGCCGGGGCTCAAGACGCTGGAGGACGCGACCACGATCCGCCGCCGCCTGCTGCTGGCCTTCGAGCGCGCCGAGCTGACCGGGGATCCGGCCGAGCGGCAGGCGCTGCTGACCTTTGCCGTGATCGGCGCCGGCCCGACCGGGGTCGAGCTGGTCGGCATCATCGCCGAGCTGGCGCATCGCATCCTGCCGGCCGAGTTCCGCCGCATCGACACCCGGCAGGCCCGCATCCTGCTGATCGAGGCCGGACCGCGCATCCTCCCCGCCTTCAGCGACAGGCTCTCGGCCTATGCGACGCGCGCGCTTAAGCGGCGCGGCGTCGAGGTGATGACGGGCGCACCCGTCACCGAATGCTCGGACAGCGGGATCGTGCTGGACGGCCGCTTCATCCCGGCCCGCACGGTGATCTGGGCGGCGGGGGTGCAGGCCTCGCGCGCCCATGACTGGCTGGGGGCCGAGGCGGACCGCGCCGGCCGCGTCGTGGTGACGCCCGAACTGACCCTGCCCGGCGACCCCGCGATCTTCGTCCTGGGCGATACGGCGCATGTCGAATCCGGCGGCCGCGCGGTGCCGGGTGTCGCGCCGGCGGCCAAGCAGCAGGGCAAGCACGCGGCCCGGACCATCCGCGCAAGGCTTGCGGGCAAGCCGCCGCCGGGTGCCTTCCGCTATCGCGACATGGGCAACCTGGCGACCATCGGGCGCAACGCGGCGGTGATCGAGTTCGGCCGCTTCAAGATGACCGGCTGGTTCGCCTGGTGGGTCTGGGGCATCGCCCATATCTATTTCCTGATCGGCACCCGCTCGCGGCTGTTCGTGGCGCTGAGCTGGCTGTGGGCGTTCCTGTCCCGGCAGAACTCGGCCCGGCTGATCACCCAGCGCGAGGCCGGGCACCGCTAGGCGCGGCCCCTCAGGTCAGGGGCAGGATCGTCATGCCCGCCGTGGCCGCGGTGGCCAGGACGGCGGGGATGTCGGGTTCGTTCGGGGTCGGCAGGCCGTTGAAATCCTCGGGCAGCGCCTGGCCGATGCCGGTGAAGAACTGCTGGTGCATCCGGCCCGGCGCGTTCAGGATCAGCATCCGCGCCGGCGCCTCGCCCACCGCCTTGAAGGCGTGGACGGCGCCGTCCGGGATCGGGACGAAATCGCCGGGCCTGGCCAGCCGCTCCTGCCCGTCGATCATGAAGCCCACCTGCCCCTCGAGGACGAAGAAGGCCTCGGTCTCGCCGGCATGATGGTTGGGCGGCGCGCCGGCGCCGACCGGAACCACGCATTCGACAAGGCAATAGCGGTCCTGCACCTCGTCCGGGAAGGCGTGGAAGGTCATGAAGATGTTCAGAACATTGTATTTCCGGGGCCTGCTGGTCATGGCAGCCGTCCTGTTGAGCCGCATCTGCCATGATGATTCTCTGATCCCGTAATAAGACAATAGTCTCATGAAGGATAAGCCATGCAGGCAGGCAAGGGCCGGACGGCACAAAAGCAGCGCACGCGGCGCGCGATCCTCGAAGGGGCGCGGGAACTGATGCGCCAGGGCAAGCCGGTGACGGTGGCGGCCGCCGCCGGGCTTCACGGCATATCCAGGGCGACGGCCTATCGCTATTTTTCCGACCCCGCGATGCTGGTGGCCGAGGCGGGGCTGGACATCGCGGTAAAGCCCTATGAGGAAATCGTGGCCGGCGCGGCCGACCTGCGCCAGAGGCTCAGGGCGATCAGCCTGTATATCTTCGACCTCTCGACCAGCCACGAGGCGCGGTTCCGGCAATTCGTCGCCATGACGCTGGCCGCATGGTCGCCCGAGGATGCGGCGCGGCCGCAGATGCGCGGCGCCCGCCGCGTGGCGCTGTATGAACGGGCCTTGCAGGAGGATGGCGGCGGGCTGGCGGCGGCGCGGCGGCAGGCGCTGGTCCGCGCGCTGTCGACGGCGACCGGCACCGAGGCGATGATCGCGCTTTACGACATCGTCGGCGCCGATCCCGCCGCCGCGCGCGCCACGGTGGCCGAGATCGCGGATGCGATCCTGGACCGCTATCTCGGGCCGGCCCGGACGGGGCGCGACGGGATGGGCCGCGACGATCCCCAGGGCGGCCGCGCTGAAGCCGGTTGCGACCGGGCCGAAAGCTGATAGCAATGATGCAGGCCGTGCCGCCGGGACCGGGGGCGAAGACGGCCGGGACGGCAGGAGGCGGAGAATGCCGGCGGCGGACAGGCCGTTGCGCAGCCGGGTGGCGGCGGCGAATGGCGCGGGATGCGATTTTCCCATCCAGAACCTGCCCTACGGCGTGTTTTCCACCCAGGGCAGCGCGCCGCGCTGCGGCGTGGCCATCGGCGACATGATCCTGGACCTGGCCGCATGCGAGGCGCGCGGGCTGCTGGATGCGGGCGGCACGTTCTCGCAACCGCGGCTGAACGCGTTCATGGCCTTGGGGCGGGGGCAATGGGACGCGGTGCGCGCCCGGCTGACCGCGCTGCTGGCCGAGGGGGCCGAGGGCGACCTGCCGCTGGTCGCCATGTCTGATGCGCAGATGCACCTGCCGATCCGGGTCTCCGAGTTCAGCGATTTCTACGCCTCGCGCCACCATGCCTTCAACGTCGGCGCGCTGTTCCGCGGACCCCAGAACGCCCTGCCGCCGCAATGGACGCATATGCCCATCGGCTATAACGGCCGGGCGTCCTCGGTCGTGGTCTCGGGCACGCCGATCCGGCGGCCGATGGGCCAGGTTCGGGGCGAGAACGGTCCCGAATGGACGCCCTGCCGCCGGCTGGACCTGGAGCTTGAGCTGGGCGCCATCGTCGGCGCGGACAGCGAGATGGGCCAGCGGATCGGCGTCGAGGATGCCGAGCGGATGATCTTCGGCTATGTGCTGCTCAACGACTGGTCGGCGCGCGACATCCAGGCCTGGGAATACCAGCCGCTGGGCCCGTTCCAGTCCAAGGCGCTTGGCACCACCATCGGCGCCTGGATCGTGCCGCAGGCGGCGCTGGAGCCGTTCCGCTGCGCCGGCGCGCCGCGGGAGAACCCGCTGCTGCCCTATCTGCAGGAAAAGCGGCCGGGGCTTTACGACCTGGAGATCGGCTGGACCATGAACGGGCAGGTCATGGCGCGGACGAATTACAACGTCATGTATTACTCCAGCGCGCAGCAACTGGCGCATCACGCCAGTTCCGGCTGCCCGATGCGGGTCGGCGACCTGCTGGGCTCGGGCACGATCTCGGGGCCGGGCCGCGACCAGGCCGGCGCGCTGCTGGAAATGACCGAGGGCGGCCAGGTGCCGGTGACGGTCAATGGCGCGCCGCGCCGCTTCATCGAGGATGGCGACGAGATCGGGCTTTTCGCCCATGCGCAGGGCGCGGGCTATCGCATCGGCTTCGGCCCCTGCACCGGCCGCATCCTGCCGGCCCGGCCATGAACGCGGTCCTGAACGCGGCCCCGGCGGCGGCGGATGCCGTGCCGCCGGCCATGCTGCGGCATCGGTGCGCGGCCGAAACCCGCCCGCCCCGTTGATCGGCGCCGCGCGGTCGGGCAACATCGGCCAGGCGCGGGCTTACCGATCAGGCGCCCATCCGGCCGCCGGCAGGGAGAAGACATGGAGAAGAGGACCGAGTTCCACATCTGGTATTGGATCCTGGCTTTCCTGGCCGTGATCCTGCTCCAGGATCTGCTGTCGGGCGCGCGCGACGTCGCGCCGATCAGCTACAGCCAGTTCGAGGATTACCTGGAGCAGGGCCGCATCTCCTCGGTGGCGGTGGGCGGTGACCGCATCACCGGCAATTTCAACAGCCCGGTCGATGGCCGCAACCAGTTCGTCACCACCCTGGTCGATCCGGCCGTCCTGGAGCGCATCGACCAGGCCGGGGTCGAGATCAGCGGCGTGCCGCAGAACACCTGGCTCGGCGCGCTGCTGTCCTGGGTGGTGCCGGTGGTGCTGTTCCTGGCGCTGTGGATGTTCGTGTTTCGCAAGTTCGCCGAGCGCCAGGGCCTGGGCGGCTTCATGCAGGTCGGCAAGAGCCGGGCCAAGGTCTATATGGAGAAAGAGACCGGCGTGACCTTTGCCGATGTCGCCGGCGTGGACGAGGCCAAGGCCGAGCTGGAGGAGATCATCGCCTTCCTGCGCGACCCCGAGGGCTATGGCCGCCTGGGCGCGCGGGTGCCTAAGGGGGTGCTGCTGGTCGGCCCGCCCGGCACCGGCAAGACGCTTCTGGCGCGGGCCGTGGCGGGCGAGGCGGGCGTGACCTTCCTGTCGATCTCGGGCTCGGAATTCGTCGAGCTGTTCGTGGGCGTGGGCGCCGCGCGGGTGCGCGACCTGTTCGAGCAGGCCCGCAAGAGCGCCCCTGCGATCATCTTCATCGACGAACTCGACGCGCTTGGCCGCGCCCGCAACTCGGGCCAGTTCACCGGCGGCAACGACGAGCGCGAGCAGACGCTGAACCAGCTGCTGTCCGAGCTGGACGGCTTCGACCCCTCGTCCGGTGTCGTGCTGCTGGCCGCGACCAACCGGCCCGAGATCCTCGACCCCGCGCTGCTGCGCGCCGGCCGCTTCGACCGGCAGGTGCTGGTGGACAAGCCCGACCGCAAGGGCCGCATCGACATCCTCAAGGTGCATATGAAAAAGGTGCGGCTGGCCCCGGATGTCGAGGTCGGGCAGGTGGCGGCGCTGACGCCGGGCTTTTCCGGCGCCGACCTGGCCAACCTGGTGAACGAGGCGGCGCTGCTGGCCACCCGGCGCAGCGCCGATTCCGTGGCCATGGCCGATTTCAACCATGCGGTCGAGCGCATCGTCGCCGGGCTGGAAAAGCGCAACCGCCTGCTGAACCCGCGCGAGCGCGAGATCGTCGCCTGCCACGAGATGGGCCATGCGCTGGTCGCCATGGCGCTGCCCGGCGTCGACGTGGTCCACAAGGTCTCGATCATCCCGCGCGGCATCGGCGCGCTCGGCTATACCATCCAGCGCCCGACCGAGGACCGCTTCCTGATGACCCGCGCCGAGCTGGAGGACAAGATCGCCGTCCTCCTGGGCGGGCGGGCGGCGGAAAGCGTGGTCTTCGGCCATCTCTCGACCGGCGCGGCCGACGATCTGGTCAAGGCGACCGACATCGCCCGCGCCATGGTCACGCGCTACGGCATGGACGACGAGCTGGGCCATGTCAGCTATGACAGCGACCGCCCCGGCTTTCTGGGCACGAACGAGCAGGGCTCGTGGCTGAGCCGGCGCTATTCCGAGGCCACGGCGCAGCGGATCGACGCGGCGGTGAAGCAGATCACCGACAGGATCTTTGCCCGCACCGTGGCGCTGCTCGAGGCCAATCGCGACCTTCTGGACCAATCCGCCCGCGAATTGCTGGAGCGCGAGACGCTGGAGGATGCCGAGCTGCGCGCCTTTGGGGCAAGGGTGCGGCCGGCGGCCGCGGCCACCTGAGCCCCGCCGGGTCGGTCAGGCCAGCAGGGCCGCCATCCCGCGCACCCGCGCCAGGGCCGCGGCATTCAGCGTCCGGGCGGCCTCGTCGGTCTCGGCCTCGGTGTAAAGCCGCAGCTCCGGGGCGTTGCCGGACGGGCGCAGGTGGATGATCGCGCCGTCCGCGAAGGTCATGCGCAGCCCGTCGGTCTGGTCGATCCGCCGCAGCCCGCCGGCCAGCGGGCCGAATTGCGCCTCGATCCGGGCGCGGCTGTCCGCCTCGCTGCCCGCGGTCAGCCAGGCCAGGATCGCCTGGGAATCCTGGGTCGGGAAATCCTGCAGCCGGTCGCTGAAGGTCACGCGCCGCGGCAGGCCGGCGCAAAGCTCGGCCAGCGGCCGCGCCCTGGCCGCCGCCAGCACCGCGACCACCGGCAGCACCGCGTCGCGCGTCGGCAGCGCCGCCAGCCGGCGCCCGTCCCGCGCGATCTCGCTGCCCAGCAGGAAGCCGCCGTTCGCCTCGTAGCCGCAGACGGGGCCCAGGGTCTCGCACGCCGCCTCGTCCATCGCGGCGATGACATGGGGCGAGCCGATGCGGGTGCGGATGGTGCGGGCGAATGCGCCGCTCAGCTCCAGCGCGGTATTGCTGCTGACCGGGGTGACGACGCATTCGGCGCCCAGTTCGCGGGCGCAGATCAGGCCCAGCAGGTCGCCGCGCAGCCATTCGCCGCGATGATCGGCCAGAAGCGGGCGGTCGGAATCGCCGTCGGTCGAGACGATGGCGTCCAGCCGGTGCCGCGCCGCCCAGTCCCGCGCCAGGGCGACGTCCTCGGGCCGCAGCGCCTCGGTATCCACGGGGATGAAACGATCCGAGCGGCCCAGCGGCAGAACCTCGGCCCCCAGCGCGCGCAGGATGCGGGCGATAAGGTCGCGGCCGACGGCGGAATGCTGGTAAAGCCCCAGCCTCAGCCCGGAAAGCGCATCGCTGCCGAAGAAATCCACATAGCGGGCCAGATAGCCCTCTTCGATGTCCACGGGCTCGGGCAGGGGCGCCGCCTCGGCCAGCATGCCGTCGGCGCCGAAGCGCCCGGCGTCCGGCGCCAGCACCTGCCGGGCGATGCCGGCCTCGTCGGGCTTCAGGATCTCGCCGGCGGGGCGGTGGAACTTGATGCCGTTGCGGTCGTCGGGAATATGGCTGCCCGTGACCATCAGCGAGGGGATGGCCCGGCCAAAGGCGTAATGCGCCAGCGCCGGCGTCGGCACATGGCCGCAAAACAGCGGCCGCCCGCCCGCGTCGCGGATCGCCTGGGCGCAGGCCCGCAGGATGCGCGGGGTCGAGGGGCGCAGGTCGCCCGCCAGCGCCACCTCGGTTCCGGGGGCGAACGCGCCGATCTCGCGCAGGTATTGCAGGAAGCCCAGGACGCAGCCATGGGCCACGCGGTCGGTCAGCGCGCTGGCCAATCCGCGCGCGCCGCTGGTGCCGAAGGCGACGCCGCTTTGCGCCATCAAGGCGCGGACGGTGAAGGGGCCTGTCTCGGTCATGCTCGAAGCTCGCTCTTTGGAAAGCCGATCATGCAGGCGAGCCGGGCGGTTCGTCCAGAGCCGCCGTGCCGGGTCTTGCGCCTTCACCGTTCTCCAAATACTCCAGATCCGGCGCCGGGATGCGCCATGGCTGGCCAAGGGGCCAATGCGCCGCCGCTTGCGGCGCTGGCAAGCCGCTGAAAGCGGTGGCAGAATGCGGCGATGCACCCGGACCAGATCCTCAGCCGCCTTGCCGTGTCGCTGGCCATCGGCCTGCTGGTCGGGCTCGAACGCGGCTGGCGCACCCGCGACGAGCGCGAGCATCAGCGCGCCGCCGGCCTGCGGACCTTTGCGCTGGCCGGGCTGACCGGCGGCGCCACCGGCGTGCTGGCGCTGGATTTCGGCGGCTTGGTGATCGGCATCGTGTTCTGCGGCTTCGCGCTGGTCTTTGCCGCCTTCCAATGGCTGGAATCGCGGCTGGACCGGAATGTCAGCGCCACCTCGGCGGTGGCGGGGATGCTGGTCTTCCTGCTGGGCGCGCTGGCCGTCACCGGGCCGCTGGTCCCCGCGGTCGCCGCCGCCGTGGCGATGACGCTGCTCCTGGCGGCGCGCGAGCATCTGCACCGCTGGGTCGCGGCGCTGAGCTGGGCCGAGATCCGCGCGATCCTGACGCTGGCGGCGATGTCCTTCCTGCTGCTGCCGGTCATCCCCGACCGCAGCGTCGATCCCTGGGGCGCGGTCAACCTGCGCGAGATCTGGCTGCTGGCGATCCTGATCGCGGGGATTTCCTTTGCCGGCTATTTGGCTGTCCGGGCCTTCGGCGACCGGCTGGGGATCGTGGTGATGGCGGCGGCCGGGGGGCTTGCCTCATCCACCGCGACGACGCTGGCCTTTGCCCGGCTGGGCAAGGCCCAGCCCGGCGCCGGCCGGCTGCTGGCCGCCGGCATCCTCATCTCCGGCGTCGTGATGCTGGTTCGCGTCGGCGTGGTGACGGTCGGGCTGAACCGGGCGCTGCTGGCGCATCTGGCCCCGCCGCTGGCGGCGGGGGCGGCGGCGATGGCCCTGGCGGCGGCGCTTTTGCTGTGGCGGCGGCCGGCGCAGGCCGGGCCGGCGCTGCCGATCAGCAACCCGCTGGCGGTGGGCACGGCGCTGAAGATCGCCGCCTTCATCGCCCTCGTGCTGCTGGCGGCCGAGATCCTGCGCCGGCACTATGGCGATGTCGGCGTGCTGATCATCGCCGCGATCTCGGGCATCGGCGACGTGGATGCGGTGTCGATCTCGATGGCGCGGCTGGGCGGCGGCGACCTGGCCACCCCCGTCGCCGCGCAGGCGATCCTGGTCGCGGTGGCGGTGAATACCCTGTCCAAGGCGGCGATGGCGGGGCTGGTCGGCGGCCGGCGCATCGGCCTGATCGTCGCGGGCGCCAGCCTGCTGGCCCTGGCCGCCGGTTTCGCCGCCTTCCGGGCGCAGCCGGTGCTGGCCGGCCTGTGACGCCGCCCCCGCCCCCACCCCCGCCCCATCGCCGCGTTCCGCCGTCACGAAAGCTTTGCACGCTGCCGCTAGACCCGCCGCGCAGAAAGGGAAAAAGGCATGGCTGCGATCGAGATGGAGGCGGTGGTCCGGGCCTTCGGCGCGACGCGCGCCGTGGACGGGGTTTCGCTGGCGGTGCTGCCGGGGGCGTTCCTGGCGCTGCTGGGGCCCTCCGGCTGCGGCAAGACCACGCTTTTGCGGCTGATCGCCGGGCTCGAGCGGCCGGACGCGGGCCGCATCGCCCTGGGCGGGCGGCTGGTGGCCGGACCGGGGCGGTTCGTTGCGCCCGAGGCGCGCGGGCTGGGCATGGTGTTCCAGTCCTATGCGCTTTGGCCGCACATGACCGTCGCCGGCAACATCCGCTTCGGCCTGCGTATCCAAGGCCTGTCCCGCGCCGAGGAACGGGCGCGCATCGGCGAGGCGCTGGAGATGGTCGGCCTGTCCGGCATGGCCGACCGGCGCCCGCACCAGCTGTCGGGCGGCCAGCGGCAGCGGGTGGCGCTGGCGCGCAGCCTGGCGGTGCGGCCGGGCCTGATCCTGCTGGACGAGCCGCTGGCCAATCTCGACGCGCATCTGCGCGAGACGATGCTGGCCGAGTTCCGCCGCATCCATGCCGCCCTGCGCACCACCTTCGTCTTCGTCACCCATGACCAGGACGAGGCGATGGCCGTGGCCGGGCTGGTGGGCGTGATGAATGCTGGCCGGCTGGAGCAGCTGGCGAGCCCGGCCGATCTTTATCGCCGCCCGGCGACGCCGATGGTGGCGCGCTTCGTCGGGCGCGGCCGGACGGTGCCGGTGCAGGTGCTCGGCCGGTCCGGGGGGCTGTGCCGCATCGCCGTGCAGGGCCGGGTGGTGGCGGTGCCGGGCGATGCGCCGCCGGGGCCGGGCTGGCTGTGCCTGCGGCCGCGCGACCTTGCCGCGACGGCGGGCGGGGGCCTGCGCGCGCGGGTGCTGGACCACCGTTTCCAGGGCGGCGGCCATCTGGTCACCGCGGCGCTGGAGCATGTCGAGGACGGCGGGACCGTCGATTTCACCCTGCCGCGGCCGCCGCATCCCGGCGAGACGGTCGAATTGTCGCTGACCGGCGGCTGGATCCTGCCGCGCGAGGCATTGCGGGCCGAGACGCCGCTCCAGCACCGCCTGCTGGCCGGGGCGGGGGCCGACGCATGAGGCTGAGGGCGCTTTCCGGGCTGGGGGTCAAGGGGCCGGCCTGTTTCCTGCTGGAGATCGCCGGGCGGCGGCTGATGCTGGACCTGGGCCGCGGCCCCGATGGCGATGCCCTGCCGGACCTGTCCGGGGTGGGCCGGGTGGATGCGATCCTGTTCTCGCACGGCCATGCCGACCATACCGGCGGGCTGCATCTGGCGGCAGGGCTGGGCGATCCGCCCCTGTTCGCGCCCGAGCCCGCCATCGCCCTGTCGCGCGATCCGGCGATGCAGGCGGCGCGGCGGCTTGAGGCCTTTGCGGATCTCGGCCTGCCCTTCGACTGCGGTCCCGCCGGCCATGCGCCGGGGGCCTGCTGGATGCGCATCGGCGGGGCCGAGGGGCTGGTCTATACCGGCGATCTTTCGGCCGAGGGCGGGCTTTATCGCTGCACCATGCCGCCCCAGGCGCGGGCGATGGTCTTCGACGCCTCCTATGGCGCGGCGGATCAGCCGCTGGCCGAACAGGCGACGGGGCTGCTGGAACTGGCGGACAGGCCGCTGCTGCTGCCCGCCCCGGCCGGCGGGCGCGGGCTGGAGATGGCGCTGGCCTTCCTGGCCGCCGGGCACCGGGTCTCGATCTGCGCCGCGCACCGGGCCGTGGCCGAGGCCATGCTGGCCCGGCCGCGCTGGCTGGTGCCGGGCGGGGCCGAGGCGCTGGCGCGGCTGCTGGCCGAGGCGGCCGATCTGGTGCCCGACGGCCCCCTCCGCGGCACCATGATCGTGGCCGGACCCAATGCCGAGCGCGACAGCGCGGCCATGCTGGCGCGGCGCATGATCGGCGAGCGCATCGGCCGCGTCGTCTTTACCGGTCACCTGGCGCAGGGCACCCCGGCGCAGGGCTGGGTGGCCGAGGGGCGGGCGCTGTTTCGCCGCTGGAACGTGCATCCGACGCTTGCCGGCACCCGCGCCCTGTTCGAGGCCGTGCGCCCGGCGCAGGCGATGCCCGCCTTCTGCGCGGCTGATGCGGCCGGGCGGCTGGCCGCGGCGCTGGACCGCCCGCTGGTCGCGACCGCCGAGGTCGCCTGGTGATCCCGCTTCTGTCGCAGCCCTTCCTGTTCCTGCGCCACGGCCGGACCGCGGCCAATGCCGCGAACCGGATCGGCGGCGCGACCGACGACCCGCTGGACCCGACCGGGCTTGGGCAGGCCGAGGCGGCGGCGCGGCTGCTGGCGGGCCGCCCGCTGGCCGCGATCTGGCATTCGCCGCTGGCCCGTGCCGCGCAGACCGCGGCGGCGGTCGCCCGCGTCACCGGCGCGCCCTTGGTGCCGCTGCCGGGCCTGGCCGAGCGCAACTGGGGCGCGTGGGAGGGGCGGGACCGCGCGATCCTGATCCGCGACGCCACCCCGCCCGGCGGCGAGGGGCCGCAGGCGTTCCGCGCCCGCATCCGCTGCGCGCTGGCCCGCATCGTCCCGCCCCTGCCGGTGCTGATCGTCGCCCATTCCGGCACGGCGCGCGAAATCCACGCGGCCCTGACCGACGCCCCCTTCCGACGGCTCGGCAATGCCGAGGCGGTGGAATGGCGGCAGGACCGCGATTGTCGCTGGATCTGCACGAAACTGTCATCTGCGCTTTGACTTTCGCCGCTAGCACCCTTGCGAAACGGCAAAACCGACGAGGACAAGATGAAACCCCTTCGCCTTCTTCCCCTGCTGGCCGGCGCCCTGCTGGCGCAAGCGGCCGTCGCGCAGGATGCGCAGACGATCACCGTCTACACCTCGCAGCCGCAGGACCAGATGGCCGCCGTGGTCGAGGCGTTCAACAAGGACCACCCCCAGATCAAGGTCGAGGTGTTCCGCTCGGGCACGACCGAGCTGATGGCCAAGCTCGCGGCCGAGTTCGCCGCCGGCCAGACCCCGGCCGACGTGATGCTGATCGCCGATGCGGTGGCGATGACGCAGCTCAAGAACGACGGCCGCCTGCTGGCCTATGCCGAGGCGCCGGTCGCCGGCATCCCCGAGGCGCTGGTCGACCCCGACAAGACCTTCTTCGGCACCAAGATGATCACCACCGGCATCATCTACAACACCGCCATGGTGGCCGAGCCGCCGCAATCCTGGGCCGACCTGGCCCGGCCCGAGGTGGCGAACAGCCTGATCATGCCCAGCCCGCTCTATTCCGGCGCGGCGGTGATCCATGTCGGCACCATGGCCCAGCAGCCGGAATTCGGCTGGGACTATTACGAGACGCTGGCCAAGAACGGTGCGGTCGCGGGCCAGGGCAACGGCACCGTGGTCGAGGCGGTGGCGCGGGGCGAAAAGGCCTATGGCATCATCATCGAATACATGGCGCTGAACGCCAAGGCCAAGGGCTCGCCCGTCGATTTCGTCTTCCCGGCCGAGGGCGTGTCCATCGTGACCCAGCCCGTCGCCATCCTGAAGGACAGCGACGCGGTCGAGGCGGCCAAGGTCTTTGTCGACTGGCAGCTCTCCAGGGCCGCGCAGGAACAGTCGGTCGCCCAGGGCTATTTCCCGATCCTGGAAGGCGTGGCCCAGCCCGAGGGCTATCCCGACCCGGCCGGGCTGAAGATCCTGCCCGCCGACGCGGCCCGGATGCTGGCCGAGGACAAGGCCAACAAGGAAGCCTTCGCCGAGATCTATGGCGGCTGATCCGGTCCTGTCGCGGAACCTGCGGGGCGGCGAGCACCTGCTCGCCGTCCTTGTCCTCATCTGGGTGGGGGGCCTGTCGGTCTGGCCCCTGGCCCGGCTTTTCGTCGAGGCCTTCGCTGCGGGCGAGGACGGCCGCGCCTTCGGCCTGATGGCCGAGGTTCTGTCGGCGCGTGCGACGCGGCGGGCGCTGGTCAACACGCTCATGGCCTCGGCCGGGTCGGTGGCGGTGTCGCTGGTCCTTGGCGCGGCGCTGGCGCTGGCGACCGGGCTTTTCGCGCTGCGCGGGCGGGTGGCGATGAGCTTCCTGATCCTCACGCCCCTGCTGATCCCGTCGCAGACCCTGGCGCTGGCCTGGATCGAGATGTCGGGCAACAGCTCGCCCATCCTGCGCCCGCTTGGCCTTGCGCCGCCGCCGGGGACGACCAATCCGCTTTATTCCGGCTGGGGCATCGCCTTCCTGATGGGGATCGAGCATATGCCGCTGGTCTTCATCGCCATGCGCGCGGCGCTGACCGGCCTGCCGGCCGACCTGGTCGAGGCGGCGCGGGTCGCGGGCGCCGGCCGGGCGCGGATCGTCGCCTGCATCCTGCTGCCGCTGGCGCTGCCCGCGGCGCTGGCCGGGGCGATCCTGGCCTTTGCCGCGGCGGTGGGGAATTTCGGCGTGCCCGCGCTGCTGGGCATTCCGGGACGCTTCCCGATGCTGACGACGCTGATCTACCAGCGGCTGAACGGCTTTGGCCCCTCGGTCGCGGGGCAGGTGGCGGTGCTGGCGATGATCCTGGTCGCGCTGGCGCTGGCCGCGCTGGCGCTGCGCGCGCTGGTGCTGGCGCGGCTGGCGGTGCCGACGGGAAGCGGCGCGGCGATGCAGCCCCTCGACCCAGGCCGCGCCCGGCCCTGGATCGAGGCGGCGGTCTGGGCGGTCCTTGCGGTGATCGCGGTCCTGCCGATGCTGGCCCTGCTGGCGACGGCGCTGTCGCCCGCCCTGGGGGTCGAACTGCGGCCGTCCACCCTGACCCTGCGCAATTTCGCCGATGCCTTCGCCAATCCGACCATCGTGCGGGCCTTTGCCAATTCGCTTCAGCTGTCGGTGGCGGCGGCGGTGCTTTGCGCGCTGGTGGCGCTGCCCTTTGCCTTCCTGCGGGTCATGGCGGGAAACCCGCTGGTCCGCGCGCTGGACTGGCTGGCCGACGGGCCTTGGGTGGTGCCGGGCACGGTGGTCGCGCTGGCGATGATCCTGACCTTCCTGCGCCCGCTGCCCCTGATCGGGTCGCTTTACGGCACCGGGGCGATCCTGCTCGTGGCCTATCTGGCGCGGTTCCTGCCCCTGATCCTGCGCCCGGTCCTGGCAGCGGCGGCGGCGATCGAGCCGGCGCAGGACGAGGCGGCGCGGCTGTTCGGTGCCGGCCCGGTCCGGCGGATGGCGGCGATCCTGGCCCCCGCCGTCCTGCCCGCGCTTTCGGCCGGGGCGATGCTGGCGGTGATGACGGCGCTGAACGAGCTGACGCTTTCGGCGCTGCTCTGGTCCAGCGGCAACGAGACCATCGGCGTCATGGTCTTTGCCCTGCAATACGAAGGCAACTCGACCGCCGCGGCCGCGGTCTCGGCGGTGTCGGTGGCGCTGGTTCTGGGGATGGCGCTGGCGCTGGACCGGCTGGCGCCGCACCTGCCGCGCGGCACGCTGCCCTGGCGCGGCTGACGATCCATCCGGGGAAAAACCTTGAGCGGCAGCGGCTTATGCTGTTTGCTCGGGAAAGGGTCGACAGGTTGGGGTGCCGGATATGGTCATGATCGACGAGTTTACCGATACCGCCGTGATGGTCGAGGCGGCAATATCGGGCCTGGTCCTGCCGACGAATGCGGTTCCGCATGGCGCGCTCGCCTCGGTCCAGCAGCTCGACATGATGGCGACCAGCGCGCAAAGGGCATTGGTCTTCGAAGCCCTCATGCGCCTGCTTTGGGCGCTTGGCGAGACGGGCGAAAAACCGACAATCGCGTCCTTCGTCCGCTTTCGGCTGCTGAGTTTCGATGATCTCCTGTCCACGCAGCGGGACTATATGAGAAGGCTCGGATTTTCGTATCAGGAAGGCAACTTCACGCGGCATATCCGCGTCCTGAACGCGGATGTCCATGTCGGCTTCGCGCTTTTGGAGAGCGAGGAAGGCAGTCTTTACAAGAAGATCAAGGCAAGCGTCACCTTTACCTCATCGGAACTGAGGCAGGCCCTGCTGAACGTGGTCGCGATCCTGGCGGCGGAGGCAATATTGTCTTCGCCGTCCGTTTCCGGCGCGGAGACCCTGATATTCAATCCGGGCGGCGCGAAATATGTCTGCACGATAGACAGTTTCATCACCGACGATTATGCCGGCGTCCTTGAAGATGCGGTCAGGACGCTGTCCACCACCGAATTCGCCTCGGAACAGCATGAGCGCGAGGTCTGGATGGCCCGGCAGATGTGCCTGGCGGCGGCAGGCCATCCGCCCGGAAGGATCGACGGGATAAGGGGCGAAAACACCCGGCTTGCCGAGGAAGCCTATTCAAGGGAACATGACGACATAAGGATCATGTGGTCATCGCCGGTCTTTGCCCGGCATGTGCTGCAACATGCATTCAAATCCCCGGATTACGCCCGGCAGATGGAATAGGCCCCGCCGGCCGGGGGCGTTTCCGCCCCGCAGGCCCGCATCCGCGCGCCGCCCGGCGGATCAGGCCGGCGCGTTCTCGCGCCTGAGCGCCGGCAGGCCGACGCCGGTGGCATCGAAGCCGCCGTCCACCGCCAGCGTCTGCCCCGAGACGAAGCTGGCCTTGTCCGAACACAGGAACACGATGGCCTCGGCGATCTCGCGCGCCTCGCCATAGCGGTTCAGCGGGATGGCGTCGTAATAGGCCGAGATGATCTCGGGCGCATGCACCGCCGCCGCCAGCTTGGTCTTGACCGGGCCGGGGGCGACGCAATTGACGCGGATGCCCAGCTCGCCCAGCTCCGCGGCGAATTGCTTGGTCAGGTGGATCACCGCCGCCTTGGAGGTGCCATAGGCCACCCGCAGGGTCGAGGCGCGCAGCCCGGAAATCGAGGCGATGTTGACGATGGCGCCGCCGGTCCGGGCCAGTTCCGGCGCCGCGGCCTGGGTGCAGAGGAACACCCCGTCCAGGTTCGTCGCCATCACCTCGCGCCATTCCTCGAAGCTGGTGCGGCCCGCGCGGGAAAACAGCGCCACGCCCGCGTTGTTGACCAGCGCATCGACGCGGCCGAAGCCGGCCACGGTCTCGGCCATCATGCGCGCGACCTGGTCGGGGTCCGAGACGTCGGCATCGACCGCCAGCACGTTCTCCATGCCGTCCGCGACCCGGTGCAGTTCCTCGGTGTCGCGGTCGACCATGGCGACGCGCCAGCCCTGCTCCAGGAAGATCTCGGTGGCGGCCAGGCCGATGCCGCGGCAGCCCCCGGTGACGATGGCGGTTTTCATGGCGTTTCCCCTGTCGGTTCGATGATGAGTTCCAGCGTCACGCCGACGGAGTTCGCGCCCCGTTCCAGCGTGCCGCGCGCGATATGGCCGTGGATGTCCACGACCTCGATCGGGACATGCGCCGCGCCCTGGACCAGCCGCGCGCCGTCCAGGCGCAGTTCGGTGGCCAGGCAGTCCATGCGATGCCCCTCGGCGAAGCGGATATGGTCGATGCTGCCCACGCCGTGCAGCCGCGCCGTGGCGATGCCGTGCCGGGCGGCGAGGCTCTCGATGGCCGCGACCACGTCCTCGCCGGGCAGGATACGGGCGAAAAGGCCGGGGCCGTCGCCGCCGCCCTGCGGGGTGAACAGCGTGAAGGCGGTTTCCGGGTCGGGCAGGGCCTCGAACCAGGTTTCGGCCGCGCCGAGGCCCGAGACCGCAGCGTCCTCGGCGATGACGCAATCCAGGGGCAGCAGGTGGCCCATGGCGGTATCGCCTCCGCCCGACCAGATGCCATGGCAATGCAGGAAGGGGGCGCCGTCCTTGCGGCCCACGCTGGCGGTGGCGCTGTCGATGGTCCAGCGGCCCGCGGGCGCATGGGTCGCGGAATACCAGGCCGCGTGCAGCCCGTCGGTCGACAGCGCCGGCAGCACATAGCGCATCGGTTCGCAGCGGACCCCCGCCAGCGACAGGACGCCGCCCTTGCAGCCGTGAGCGGCGAACAGATCGCCCACCGCCTGCATGACCGTCTGGCCCGCGCGCAGCCTGCCGTGGATGGGTCGCAGCGCGGCGCGCCGGGCCTGCACGCGCTCGGCCGCGCGGGGGCCGGGATGGACCATGTTCATGCCGGGGCCTGCTCCAGCAAGCCGCGCGCCTCCAGCTCCTCGCGGATCATCTTCTTGGTGATCTTGCCATAGGCCGATTTCGGCAGCGCCTCCCAGAACAGGAAGCGCTTGGGCAGCTTGTAGCGCGACAGTTTCGGGGCCAGGAATGCCGCCATCTCCTCTTCGGCCACGGGGGTTTGGGCGACGCAGATCGCCCAGCCGACCTCGCCCCAAAGCGGGTCGGGCACGCCCAGCACCGCGACCTCGGTGATGGCGGGATGGGTCAGGATCTTTTCCTCGATCTCGCGCGGATAGACGTTCGAGCCGCCCGAGATGAACATGTCCGACTCGCGCCCGGTGATATACAGGAACCCTGCCTCGTCCATGTGGCCCAGGTCGCCGGTGCGGAACCAGCCGTCGCGGAACGCCTTCGCATTGGCCTGCGGGTTGCGGTAATAGCCGGCGAAGACGGCGGGGCCGATGACGCAGATCTCGCCGGTCTGGCCGGGCGGCAATTCGCGGCCCTGGTCGTCCTGGACCTGGATCTCGATGCCCGTCCGGGCATGGCCGCAGGTGCCGATGCGGGTGGCGGGGCCGTCCTCGGCCTCGTGCAGATGCGCGGGCAGGACGGTGATGTTGCCGGTGCATTCGCCCAGGCCGAAATATTGCACCAGCACCTTGCCCAGGACGCGCAGCGCCCTTTGCTGGTCCACGCGATACATCGGTGCGCCGGCATAGATCACGTAGCGCAGCGACGAAGTGTCGGCCGCCACCGTCGCCGGATGCTCGACCAGCAGTTTCAGGATCGTGGGCACGGTGAACATGGTGGACACCCGCCATTCCCGCACCAGATCCCAGACCTGCGCCGCGTCGAAACGCTCGGTCGGCAGCAGCACGGTCTTGACCCCCCGCGCCACCTGCGTCAGCTGATGCACGCCCGCGCCATGCGACAGCGGCGCCACGACCAGCGAGGCGTCCTCGCCCGTCAGGCCCGGCATCAGGTCGGCCAGGTGGTTGGTCACCACGAAGGCCATCTGGCCATGGGTCAGAACGCTGGCCTTGGGCCGGCCCGTGGTGCCCGAGGTAAAGAAGAACCAGCAGGGATCGTCGCGATCCACCACGGCGACCTGCGGGCGGCTTCCCCAATGCTCGGCGGTGATCGCCTGCACCGAGGGGCCGAAACCGGCCTCGCCGAAGACCAGCGTGGTCACGCCGCAGGCCGCCGCGTGATCGGGGAATGCGGCGTTGCAGAACATCAGCGTCGCGCCCGAGGATTCGGTCAGCCAGGCCACCTCCTCGGGCGTCTGGCGGAAATTCGCGGGCACCCAGACGCCGCCGGCGCGCCAGGTGGCGAACATGGCCTGCATCATCTCCATGCAGTTCTGCGACTGGCACATGACCCGGTCGCCCTTTTGCAGCCCGAAGCGGGTTTGCAACGCATGGGCCAGAGCGTCGGTGCGGGCCTCGAACTCGGCCCAGGTCCAGCGCGCCTCACCCATGACCAGCGCGATGCCGTCGGGGTCGCGCCGCGCGGCCTGGGTCAGGAAGGTGGCAAGGTTCATCACCCTGGTCGAAACCGGGCGCTGGCCGCCGGCCGGGTCGATGGCGGGTTCCGTCATTTCACGCGCTCCAGGATCGAGCAATAGCTGGCGACCGCCGCGCCGCCCATGTTGAAGACCCCGCCCAAGCTGGCGCCCGGCACCTGCATGGCGCCGGCATCGCCGGCCAGCTGCATCGCGACCATGACATGCTGCGAGACGCCGGTGGCGCCGATGGGATGGCCGCGCGACTTCAGCCCGCCCGAGGGGTTCACCGGCAGCGCGCCGTCGAACCGGGTCACGCCGTCGCGGATGACGCGCCAGCCCTGGCCACGTGGGGCCAGGCCCATGGCCTCGTATTCGATCATCTCGGCGGTGGTGAAGCAGTCATGCGTCTCGACCAGCGCCAGGTCCATGATGCCGAGCCCGGCCTGATCGAGCGCCGCCGCCCAGGCCCGGTGCGGGCCGTCGAAGGCGATGGGATCGCGCCGCGACAGCGCCAGCAGGTCGCCGGCCTGGGCGCGGGCGCGAAAACGGATGGCGCGCTGCAGTTCGGTCGCCACCTCGGGCGCGGCCAGCACCAGCGCCGCCGCCCCGTCCGAGACCAGCGAGCAATCGGTGCGCCGCAGCGGCCCGGCGACGCGCGGGTTCTTGTCCGAGATGGTGTTGCAGAAGGCCAGGTCGAAGGGCTTTTGCATATGCGCATAGGGGTTGCGCATGCCGTTTTCATGGTTCTTGGCGGCGATCATCGCCAGTTCCTCGGAACGGTCGCCGTGGCGCTGGAAATAGCTCTCGGTGATGCGGCCGAAGACGCCGGCGAAGCCGCCGGGGATCTCGCCCTCCTCGGGGACGTAGCTGGCGGACAGCAGGATGTCGCCGACCTGGTCGCCGGGGGTCGCGCTCATCTTCTCGGCGCCGATCACCAGGGCGACCTTGCCGCGGCCCGAGGCGATGAAATCCGCCGCCGCATACAGCGCGGCCGAGCCGGTGGCGCAGGCGTTTTCCGTGCGCATGAACGGCACGCCCGCCAGTTCCGGCGTGCCCATGGCGACCAGCGCGCCCTGGAAATCCTGGCGCGAGAAGCCGTTGTTGTAGACGCCGACGAAGATGCCGTCGACGGCATCGGGCGGCAGGCCGGCATGGTCCAGCGCGGGCCGCGCCACCTCGGCCATCAGGGCCAGCGTGTCGGGCGCCTCGGACTTGCCGAATTTCGTATGTGCCCAGCCGACGATCAGCGGATCTGTCATGCGATGTTCCTTTTCGGTTGCGTGTCCAGCGCGGCAAGGCGGGCTTCGACCAGCCGCGCCTCGCGGTGCAGCAGGGCGGCCAGCTCGGCCTGCCGGGCCTCGCCCATGCGGTTCTCGATGGCGGCGATGGACAGCGCGCCGGCCGGCCGCCCGTCCGGCCACAGGATCGCCACGCCCAGGCCCCACGACCCCGGCACCACCCGGCCGGGGTTCAGCGCATGGCCGGTCGCGCGCGCCTGTGCCAGATCCTCGGCCAGCGCCGGGGCAAGGCCGGGGGCCAGCGCCTCGGCCAAGGGCGCCACGCGGCGCAGCAGCGCGTCGCCCTCGGGCGCGGGCAGGGCGGCCAGGATCGCCAGCGCGCCCGCGCCGACGCCGGCCGGCTTGCGGTCGCCGCGCATCAGGGCGTGGGTGCGGATCGGGAAATCGCCCTCGATCCGCTCAAGGCACAGGGTATGGTCGCCCTGCGGCACGGTCAGCAGCAGGGTGTCGCCGGTCTGGCGCGCCAGCCGCAGCATCGAGTCGCGGGCGTGATGCAGGATGCCGTGGCGCTCGGCGGCGAACGTGCCCAGCAGATAGGCCTCGGGGCCCAGGTGATAGCGCCGGCTGCGGCGGTCCTGCTCGACCATGCGCGCTGCGGCCAGGGCCAGCAGCAGCCGCCGCACCGTGGGCCTTGTCAGCCCCGAGGCGGCGGCCAATTGCCCCAGCGCCAGCCCCGCGTCGCCGCCCCTTCCGACCAGCGACAGCAGCGACAGCGCGCGCGCCACCGCCTGCGCGCCGCCGGTCGCTTCAGGGGCGGGCGCGTCCATCATCAGGCCAGCTTCCGGCCGACGGCGGCTTCCAGGATCTCCCATGCCTCGTCGCCATAGGTCTTTTTCCACTCGGCATAGAAGCCCGCTTCGCGCAGCTTGTCCTCGAAGGGCTGCGGGTCCACGTCGTTGAAGACGAAGCCCTGGCTTTCCAGGTCGCCGCGCAGGGTGGCGTTCAGCGCCATGACATCCTCGCGCTGGCGTTCCGCGCCGGCGTTGAAATGCTTGGCGACGACCTGCTGCGCGTCCTCGGGCAGGGCGCCCCAGGCGCGGCGGTTGCCCAGCAGCCAGAACCCGTCCCACATGTGGTTGGTCATGGACAGGTATTTCTGCACCTCCCACAGCTTCGCGACCTTCATGATCGCCAGCGGGTTTTCCTGCCCGTCGACGATGCCGGTCTGCAGCGCGGTATAGACCTCGGCAAAGTTGATCGAGGCAGGCGCTGCGCCGAAGGCCGAGAACAGCGAGGTCCAGAGCGGGCTGACCGGCACGCGGATCTTGAAGCCCTGGAAATCCTCGGGCGTCTGGATGGGCTTGGTCGAGGTGGTGGTCTGCCGGAAGCCGTTGTCCCAGATCTTGTCCATCACCACCAGGCCGGCATTCTCGATCTGGCCGCGGGCATAGGCGCCCAGCTCGCCGTCCATCGCCTTCCACACGGTGTCGTAGTCGGGGAAGGCGAAGCCTACGCCGTTGATCGAGGCGTTCGGCACCAGCGTCGACAGGATCACCGGCGAAAGCTGGAAGAACTCGACCCCGCCCGAGCGCAGCTGGCCCAGCACGTCGGTATCGGCGCCCAGCTGGTTCGAGGGGAAGATCTGGATGTCCACCGCGCCCGAGGTTTCCTCGAGGATCGCCTTGACCGCCTCGGCCAGCCGCACGTTGCTGGGATGCTCCAAGGGCTGGTTGTTGGCGATCTTGTAGCTGAACTCGGCGGCACGGGCGGCGCCCGGCCGGATGAAGGGCGCGGCAAGCGCGCCTGCGGCGGCACCCATCAGGATGCTGCGGCGGGTGATGGTCATGGTTTCCTCCTCCCCGAGGGTTGTTGACGTCAAAGCAAGGCGGTCGAGAACGCCGGCACGGCGGCGATGGCCAGCAGGCCGACCAGCAGCGCCGCCAGATAGGGCCAGATCCGGCGCATGACCTGGTCGGCGGGCACGTTGGCGATCTTGCAGGCGATGTAGAAGCCGATGCCGATGGGCGGCGCCATCAGCCCGATGTTCATCGCGGTGACGATGACCATGGCGTAATGGATGTCGTGGATGCCCAGGCCGCGGGCGATGGGGAACATGATCGGTGCCAAGAGCACGATGGCCGGCAGCCCCTCGAGCACGCAGCCGAGGATCAGGAAGATCAGGATCGAGGCCAGCATGAACACCATCCAGCCGCCCGGCAGGCCGGTGACGACGGCCATCAGGTCGCGGGCAAAGCCGGATTGCGTCAGCGCCCAGGCCATGGCCGAGGCCGCGCCCAGGATCAGCAGGATCGCGCCCGACATGGCCGCGGTCTCGACCAGCATGGTGCCCAGCCTGCGGACCGGGATGCCGCCATACAGCACGACGCCGATGACGAAGGCATAGACCACGGCGATGGTCGAGACCTCGGTCGCCGTCGCCACGCCGCCGCCGACCAGGCTGCGGATCATGAAGGGCAGCACCAGCGCCGGCGCGGCGATCAGCGCGGTCTTGCCGATCAGCGGCAGGGTGGCGGCGCGCACGCCCGACATGTCCTCGGCCCGCGCCTTCCAGCGCGCCAGCACCGCCAGCACGACCAGCAGCACCATGGCGATCACGAAGCCCGAGGTGAAGAGCCCGGCGATCGACACCCCGGCGACCGAGCCCAGGACGATCAGCACGATCGAGGGCGGCACGGTATCGGCCATGGCCGCGCCCGTCGCGAGCAGCGCCGTCATCTCGGGCGCGGAATGGCCCCGCCTGCGCATCTCGGGGAACAGCGCCGGGGCCACCGTCGCCATGTCCGAGACCTTGGAGCCGGAAATCCCCGAGACGAGGAACATCGAGCCCAGCAGCACATAGCTCATCCCCGCCTTGACGTGGCCGAGGAGCGAGGCGAGGAAATTGACGATGGCCTTGCCCATGCCGGTGGCGTCGAGGATGCAGCCCAGCAGCACGAAGACCGGCACCGACAGCAGGATCAGCGAGGACATCCCTTCGTCGATGCGGCCCATCATCACGAAGATCGGCGCATGGCTGGCGAAGGTCAGATAGGCCAGCGTTCCCAGCGCAAAGCAGAAGGCGATGGGCACGCCGATGCAAAGCAGCACCGCGACCAGCAGGCCCAGCCAGATCGGCAGGTTCCAGTTGCCGATGGACAGAAGCGCCGGCCGCGCGAACCACATCAGCGCCACCGCCGCCGCCGTGACGGCCAGGGTCGCGGCGATGATGCGCCATTCGCGCGACCGCAGGACCGAAATCACCGCCAGCACCGCCATCAGCCCGATCCCCGCCGGCAGGGCCGAGGCGCGCCAGGACATCGGCAGCCCCAGCGCCGGCGACCTGACGAAGCTTTCCTCATAGGCATATTCCACCGCGACCGGCAAAAGCCGCAGCAGCAGGACGCAGACCAGCACCTGCCCCGCCACCTCGGCCACCCGCGCCAGCCGCTCGGGCAGCAGCGGCAGGAACACGGTCAGGCGCATATGCTCGTGCCGGTCCACCGCCAGCGCCGCGCCCAGCATCGCCATCCAGATGAAGCTGATGGATGCGACCTCGTCGCCCCAGATCAGCGGCTTGGCCAGCACATAGCGGAAGAACACGTTCGCCAGCACGGTGACGATCATCACCACCAGAAGGCCGGCGGCCAGGATCTCGACCGGGCGCATCCAGCGTTCGGCGCGCTTGGGCTCGGCCAAGGCCTCGATGCCGCCCAGGGCCAGCTCGCCCTCTGGCTGGGTGTCGGTCAGTTGCATCGCATCCCTCCCATGGCGGCGGGCCTCCCCTCCCTGCTGGCGATCCATGATATGGACATGACAGCTGCCGCGTTTTCGGGAATTTCTGGGCGATTCTCGGCAAAGTGCAAGTAAAAATTGCTGGGAGCCGGGCTTTCAGTCCTCTCTGGCCATATTCTGCAGATATGTCATTCCATGTAATGGAATATCTTCTCCCGGCGGCAAACGACAACGGCCGCGCCAAGCCGGCGCGGCCGTTTCTGTCAGCGGGCTTGCACCCCGCGTCCATCGAATGGTGGTCTTGCCGTCGATGCGCTGGAAGGCACCGATCAGGCCATTTGCCCGGATCGGAGGCCCGCCCCTTACTCGGCCGCCAGCGCCGGGCTGTCGGCCAGGTCCAGCGCCTGCATCACCGCATCGACGCGCTGCCGGAAAGCCTCGGCGCTGTTTGCCGTGGCCGCGACATAGAAATCCGGCCGGATCAGCACGTATTTCGCGTCGATCTCATCGAGCCAGCGCTTGTAGGTGCCTTCGGTGTCGATCACCGTGCAGCCGCCGCCGGGGGCGCAGACCTGCACGCCGAACCCCTCCAGCAGGTCGAGCTGCGCCCGCTGTCCGGGCGTCAGCGCCGCCAGCGGATCGGCCTCGTAGCCGATCACCACCCAGCCCCGGCCCACCGCCTGGTCGAAGCGGTCGCGCCGGCCCTTGTGCTCGACCACGCCCTGCACCGACAGCTCGCCGGCATGGGCGCTGGCCGGGCACCAGGCGCCGGGGCCGAGATGGCAGATGTCGGTCGGCACCGGCCGCTGGCCGCGGGCCTGAAGCTCGGCGATCATGCGGGCGTCGCGCGCGGCGGCCTCGGCCTCGTCGGCGATGCAGATGATGCTGCCCAGCTCCTGGCTGAAGTCGATGTAATGGCAAGCGTGGTCCTTGCGCTCGCTGGTATAGCTGTCCAGCAGGCCGAGGCCCGCCTTGCCTTCGAGGATCAGGTTCAGCCGCCAGGCCATGGCCACCGCGTCGCGGACGCCGGCGCACATGCCCTCGCCGGCAAAGGGCGGCATCAGGTGTGCCGCGTCGCCGCCGATCAGGCAGCGGCCCTTGTGCCATTGCTTCGCCCAGCGGGCCTGGAAGCGATAGACGGCGGCGCGCTCCAGCTCGGCATTCTCGGGGGTCAGGCCCCAGGGTTGCAGCAGTTCCCACGCCCTTTCCGGGCTCTGCATCTCGGCCGCCGATTCGCCGGGCAGGACCATGAACTCCCAGCGGCGGCGGTCGGGCTGGCCGGGCTGCGGCGCGGGCCCGCCGGGGACGATGGTGGTCGGGCGCCTGGGGTCGCAAAGCTGCCATTGCGCCGGCTCATCCGGGCGCGAGGCGCGGTAGTCGAATTTCGGAAGCATGTCGAGGATCAGCCAGTCGAAGAAATAGCCCCTGTCCTCGTTCTCGATGCCAAGCGCATGGCGCACGAAGCTGTTGGCGCCGTCGGTGCCGGCGACGAATTTCGCCCGGATCGTCCGGCGCTCGCCGTCCGGGCCGACCTCTTCGGGGTTCTGTTGCAGCGCCAGGGTGACGCCCTCGGCATCCTGGTCCAGCGCGACGGCGTTCCAGCCGCGCATCATGGTGATTTCCGGCATGCCGCCCGCCAGCTTCAGCAGGCGCTTTTCCAGCAGCGGCTGGTTGAACCAGTAGCGCACGCGCCAGCCGCTGGCCGACTGGCTCTGCCAGTCCACCACCTGCAGGTTCTCGCCCTTGGCGTTGCGCCAGTAATAAAGCTCGTCGTGATGGTTGATCGAGGGGTCGCTCTCGGCGTCGATGCCCAGCGTGGCCAGGATGCGCGCGATCTCGTGGTCGAAGGTCACGGCGCGCGGCAGGTCGTAATGCGTGCTCCAGCGCTCGATCAGCGTCACGCGCTTGCCGCGCTGGCCCAGCAGGATCGCCAGCAGCGTGCCGACCGGGCCGGCGCCGACGATGGCGACATCGGTGTCGCTGGCTTGGGTTGATGGGGTCATCCTTGCTCCTCCCTGAAACGATTGCCGGGGTTCCGGCCCGATCGCCCGCGCTCCCTTGCGGGCGGATCGGTCGGCGGTGAATTTGTTCTAAAAATGAATGATCGTCAACTTTGATTATAATTCATACTGGCCGGGAACTTGCAACCCATTGGCTGGACGCCAAAAACTCCCGCACTACCCGCGGCTTCTTGTCGCGCCGGCGGCGCAAGCCCGCCCCTCGGCTTGAGATCCGATTCGTTTCCGAATATGGTTCAGGTCCGAATACGGAGCAGGACATGGCCGAGGCAGGGATCCAGGGCGAAGGCCGCGTGGCGCGGCGCCAGCGGCGCAACCGGGCGGCGCTGATCAAGGCCGCGCGCGAGATCATGACCGAAAAGGGCGCCGAAGCCGCCACCATGCTGGAGATCGCCGAGCGCGCCGATGTCGGTGCCGGAACGATCTACAACTATTTCCGGTCCAAGGACGAACTGGCCATCGCCGTGCTCGAAGGGCTGATGCACGACCTGGGGGTCAGCATCCAGGCCGTCACCGACAGGTTCGAGGATCCGGCGCAGGTCTATGCCTTCGGCATCCGCACCGTGCTGGACACCGCGACCGGCGATCCGCGCTGGCGGCAGATGCTGCACCGTTCCGAGGTGATCGCGGATGCGCTGTTCCGCATGATGGGCCCCTTTGCCATCCGCGACCTGCGCCAGGCCTCGGCGGCCGGCCGGTTCGAGGCCGAGGTGGCCGAACTGACCTGGCGGCTGACCTGCCACGCGCTGATCGGCGCCAGCCTGGCGATCACCGAAGGCCAGCTTTCGCCCGCGGAAAGCGAGCGGATCGTGGCCCGCCTGCTCTGCATGGCCGGCCTGGACCTGGCCAGCGCCACCGAGCTGGCCGGCCGGCCGCGCCCGCCGCTGCCCGGCCGCTAGCGCAACACCCGGCGCAGCCCCTCCTGCACCCGGAGCAGCGCCGGCAGGTAGAGCGTGACCAGTTCCTCGGCCGAGGATTGCACCGCTGCCACCCCGGTATTCAGCGCCGCCACCACCCGGCCATGCGCATTCCAAAGCGGCACGGCAAGCGAGCGCAGGCCCAGCTCGACCTCCTGGTCGATCACCGCATGGCCGTCGGCGCGGGCCTGCCGGATGCGCGCCATGATCTCGTCCGGCGCGGTCAGGCTGTGCCGGGTGCGCGGGGTCAGGTCCGAGCGCTCGACGATGGCGCGCGCCTCGGGCTCGGGCAGGGCGGCCAGCAGCACCCGGCCCATCGAGGTGCAATGCGCCGGCAGCCGCGAGCCCGGCATCAGCCCGATGGACATCACCCGCCGCTGCGCCGCCCGCGCCAGATAGACGATCTCGGTCCCGTCCAGGATCGAGACCGAGGTCGATTGCCCGATCTGCTCGGACAGCTGGTCCAGCCAGGGCTGCACCAGCTGCGCCAGCGGCATCGCCGCCAAGGCCCCCATGCCCAGCCGCAGGATGCGCGGCGTCAGGGTGAAGAACTTGCCGTCGTAATCGGCATAGCCCAGCTCGTGCAGGGTCAGCAGGCAGCGCCGCGCCGTCGCCCGGTCCAGCCCCGTCGCCTCGGCCACCTCGGCGATGGAAAGGCGCGGGCGTTCGGCCCGGAACGCCTCGATCACGCCAAGCCCCTTGGCAAGCGAGGCGATGAAATCGGTCTTGTTCACCATGCGCACAGGTTTTTACGCAGTTTGAACAAATGTCAACATCCGCACGAAACCTCTGGCCTCGCGGCCCCCATGCGCGCATGACATCCCCGGAACCCGCAGGAGGAGTTCATGGACAAACGCATCCCCAACCTGGCCGAGGCGATCGCCGGCATCCCGGACGGCGCCACGGTGATGATCGGCGGCTTCGGCGGCTCGGGCGCGCCGATCGAGCTGATCCACGCGCTGATCGACCGCTATCTGGCCACCGGCAGCCCCAGGGACCTGACCGTCATCAACAACAATGCCGGCAACGGCCATGTCGGCATCGCGGCGATGATCGAGCAGGGCATGGTCCGCAAGATGGTCTGTTCCTTCCCGCGCTCGGCCGATCCGCGGGTCTTTACCGAGAAATACCTGGCCGGAGAGATCGCGCTGGACCTGGTGCCGCAGGGCACGCTGGCCGAGCGCATCCGTGCCGGCGGCGCCGGCATCCCGGCCTTCTACACGCCCACCAGCTATGGCACCGACCTGGCCCGCGGCAAGCCGGTGGCCGAGTTCGACGGCCGGCCCTATGTGCAGGAGCGCTGGCTCAAGGCCGATGTGGCGCTGATCAAGGCCGAGCTGGGCGACCATTACGGCAACCTGACCTATCGCATGGCGGCGCGGAACTTCTCGCCCCTGATGGCGATGGCGGCGGCGCGCACCATCGCGCAGGTGACGCGGGCGGTCGCGCCGGGCGGCATCGACCCCGAGCATGTGGTGACGCCGGGCATCTTCGTCTCTGGCATCGTCGAGATTGCGAACCCGGCGCAGGAAGAGGCGCTGAACCGCGCCGATGCGGCCTATCCCCCCGCCCGTCCCCAGGAGGTGCAGGCATGACCCGGAAACTGACCAACGCCCAGATCGCCTGGCGCGCGGCGCAGGACATCGCCGACGGCGCCTATGTGAACCTTGGCATCGGCTTTCCCGAGATGGTGGCCAAGTTCCAGCCTCCCGGCCGCCAGGCGGTGTTCCATACCGAGAACGGCGTCCTGGGCTTTGGCGAGGCCCCGCCCGCGGGCCAGGAGGACTGGGATCTGATCAACGCCGGCAAGAAGGCGATCACGCTGAAGCCCGGCGCGGCCTTCTTCCACCATGCCGACAGCTTCGCCATGGTGCGCGGCGGGCATCTGGACGTGGCGATCCTGGGCGCCTACCAGGTGGCGCAGAACGGCGACCTGGCGAACTGGTCCACCGGGCCCAAGGGCGTGCCGGCGGTCGGTGGCGCGATGGACCTGGTGCATGGCGCCAAGCGCGTCGCGGTCATCACCGACCATGTCACCAAGGACGGCAAGCCCAAGCTGCTGGAAGCCTGCACCCTGCCGCTGACCGGGGTGGGTTGCGTGACCCGCGTCTATACCTCGCTCGCCGTGGTGGACGTGCAGGACGGCCGTTTCGTGCTGCGCGAGAAGCTGCCGGCGATTCCCCTTGACGACCTGCAAGCCGTGACCGGCGCGCGGCTGCACCTGGACGGTGCGGTCGGCGACCTGGTCGTGCCGGAGCTGTGACATGACCGAAGTCTTCATCTGCGACTATATCCGCACGCCCATCGGCCGGTTCGGCGGCGCGCTGGCCTCGGTCCGCGCCGACGACCTGGGCGCGGTGCCGCTGCGCGCGCTGATGGCGCGTCATGCGGGGCTCGACTGGCAGGCGGTGGACGACGTGGTCTATGGCTGCGCCAACCAGGCGGGCGAGGACAACCGCAACGTCGCCCGCATGTCCTTGCTGCTGGCGGGCCTGCCGCTCGAGGTGCCGGGCACGACGATCAACCGGCTCTGCGGCTCGGGCATGGACGCGGTGCTGGTCGCCGCGCGCCAGATCGCTGCGGGCGAGGCCGGGCTGATGATCGCCGGCGGCGTCGAGTCGATGTCGCGCGCGCCCTTCGTGCTGCCCAAGGCGGAAACCGCCTTCAGCCGCCATGCCGAGGTCCACGACACCACCATCGGCTGGCGCTTCGTGAACCCGGCGATGCAGGCGGCCCATGGCACCGACTCGATGCCGCAGACCGGCCAGAACGTCGCCGACGACTACGGCATCTCGCGCGAGGCGCAGGACGCGATGGCGCTGGCCTCGCAAGCCAAGGCCGCGGCGGCCATCGCCAATGGCCGGCTGGCGTGCGAGATCGCGCCGGTGACGATCCCGCAGCGCAAGGGCGCGCCGGTGGTGGTCGATACCGACGAACACCCCCGCGCCACCACGGCCGAGGCGCTGGCCAAGCTGCGCCCGCTGTTCCCGAACGGCTCGGTCACGGCGGGCAATGCCTCGGGGGTGAACGACGGGGCGGCGGCGCTGATCCTGGCCTCGGAAGCGGCGGCGAAGAAGCACGGCTTGACGCCCATCGCCCGGGTGCTGGGCGGGGCGACGGCGGGCGTGCCGCCGCGCATCATGGGCATCGGCCCGGCGCCGGCGTCGCAGAAGCTGATGGCGCGGTTGGGTCTGACCCCGGCGGATTTCGACGTGATCGAGCTGAACGAGGCTTTCGCGGCCCAGGGCATCGCCACGCTGCGCCAGCTGGGCGTGGCCGACGACGACCCGCGGGTGAACCCGAACGGCGGCGCCATCGCGCTGGGGCATCCGCTGGGCATGTCCGGCGCCCGCATCACCGGCAGCGCGGCGCTGGAACTGGCGCTGAAAGGCGGGCGGCGGTCGCTTTCGACCATGTGCATCGGCGTGGGCCAAGGCATCGCCGTGGCGCTGGAGCGGTTCTAGGCCGCTGGCGGCGGCGGGGGCCTAGCAGGCTGCTGAAAAAGTCCTTGCGACAGGACAGCGCGGGCGGGGAACCGGGAAATCCGCCTCAAATTTGCCGAAAACACCCCATTTTCGGGCCGATATTAGCTGGATCCAGAACGATTTCCGCTGCGTCGCCCTCTCAAAATCCTTTTTCAGCAGCCTGCTAGTGCTTCCGCCGCGCGGCTAGAGCCGCCGGATGCAGCGAAAGCCCAGGTGCCCGGTGGTCATGTCCGTCTGCTGCGGATGGCGGGCGGCCGGGCGGTAGCGCTGGCAATAGTTCGGCGCGCAGAGATAGGAGCCGCCCTTGATGACCTTGGTCGCGGCGCCGCTGGCCTGCGGCTTGCGGCAGCAGCTGCGCGCGGGCTCGGCGCGGGGCGCGGCATAGTCGTCCACCGTCCATTCCCAGACATTGCCGATCATGTCGAAAAGCCCGTAGCCATTGGCCGGGAAACTGCCGACCGGAGAGGTGCGGGCGAAGCCGTCCTCGAGGTCGTTGACGAAGGGAAAGGCGCCCTGCCAGGTGTTCGCCATGTGCCGGCCGTTCGGCGTCAGGCTGTCGCCCCAGGCATATTCCGCGCCCGCGAGCCCGCCGCGCGCGGCGCATTCCCATTCCGCCTCGGTCGGCAGCGCCTTGCCGGCCCATTCGGCATAGGCCAGCGCGTCGGCCAGCGCGACATGCACCACCGGGTGATCCCCAAGCCCCGCAAGGTCGCTGGCCGGGCCGGCCGGGTGCTTCCAGCAGGCGCCGGGCACCAGCCGCCACCAGCTGGCCGGGCCTTTCGGCACCGTGCCGGGCAGCGGCGGGGTGAAGACCGCCGAGCAGGGCTCGACCATGCGGCCGGGGATCGAGGGATGCGGCTGCGGCCGCTCGGCCTGGGTGACATGGCCGGTCGCGGCGACGAAGCGGGCGAATGCGGCATTGGTGACCGGGTGGCGGTCGATGAGGAAGGCCCCGACCTCGGCCGGGCGGACGGGCCGCTCCTCGGGATAGAAGCGGTCCGAGCCCATCAGGAAGCGGCCGCCTGGGATGGGCGCCATGTCGCCGGGGTCGTGCTGGCGGGCCAGGGTCATGGCCGGTCCTTTCGATAAGGCCCAGGGGCGGCGATGCCCCTGGGCCGGATTGCATGGCCTCAGCGGGCGCCGGCCAGCTGCGGGCGCGGGAACAGGTATTCGGCCTCGTTGGAATAGACCATCTGCGGTGCCAGCCCCTCGTTCCAGTAGATGCCGAAGCGCTCCTGGCAATCCTGCCAGTCGGCCTTCAGCCCTGCCAGCCTTTCGGGCTGATCCGCCGCCAGGTCGCGATTCTCGGCCGGGTCGGCCTTGATGTCGAACAGCTCGAAATCGCCGGTGCCCCAGGGCGTGTTGCTATGCACCATCTTCCAGCCGTCCTTCCAGACCGAGACGCGGCCGAAAAGCTCGGTGCAGACCGGCTCGTCCTGCGGGCGGGCCGTCTCGGCCCGGCCCTCCAGCCAGGGCCGCAGCGAATGGCCGGTCATCGGCGCCAGCGCGATGCCGTCGCGCTGCGCGGGCGGCGTGGCGCCGGCCAGGTCCAAGAGCGTGGGCGCGATGTCGGTGACATGCACGAACTGGTCCAGCCGCGCGCCGGTCTTCCAGCCGGGATAGGAGATGAAGGCGGGCGAGCGGGTGCCGCCCTCGTAGGTATAGCCCTTGACCATGCGGAACGGCGTCTGGCTGACCGAGGCCCAGCTGGGACCATAGCCGAAATACGAGCCCTGCCTGCCCAGGTTCTCGAGCGAATTGTCGAAGGCGCGGTCGATCCATTCCCGGTTCAGCCCGCCCATGATGTTTTCGGGCAGCTGGCCCTCGGCGCCGTTGTCCGAGAAGAAGATGAAGATGGTGTCGTCGTATTCGCCCTTCTGCTTCAGGTGATCGACCAGGCGGCCGACGCTCTGGTCGACCTCGTGGATCATGGCGGCATAGACCTCCATCTTGCGGGCCTCGGTGGCGCGCTGCGCCGCGTCGAGCTCGCTCCAATGCGGCCACAGGTCGGGGGCGGTGTTGGGCTGCACATCCGGGCCGATCAGGCCCAGATCGCGCATCCGCGCCAGCCGTGCGTCGCGGATCGCGTCATAGCCGGCGTCGTATTTGCCCTTGAACAGCGCGATGGATGCGTCCGGGGCCTGCAAGGGCCAATGCGGCGCGGTATAGGCCAGATAGCCGAAGAAGGGCGCGTCGTCGGCGGCCGAATCGATCTGCTCGATCAGCTGCGCGGTGAAGTAATCCGTCGAATAGGTGAAATCCTCGCCCAGCTCGATCGGCTGGTCGTCGGCGGTATAGTTCGCCTTGGGCAGCGCCTCGATCATGCCGGTCTGGTCGAAATGATGCGCGCCGCCGTTCATCATGGCGAAGGAGCGCTGAAAGCCGCGGGCGTTCGGGCGCTGGCCCTCCTTGCCGCCCAGGTGCCATTTGCCCGAGATATAGGTGTGATAGCCGCTGTCGCGCAGCACCTCGGGAAAGCTGACGACCCGCTCGTTCAGATAGCCCTCGTAGCCGGGATGGCCGCGCTGCTCGTCAAGGATTTCCTCGGCCATGCTGCCCAGGCCCGCGACATGGTTGTCGGTGCCCGACATCAGCATGGACCGCGTCGGCGAACAGGTCGGCGCGACGTGGAAATTGGTCAGCTGCACGCCGTCCCCGACCAGCGCATCCAGGTTCGGCGTCGGGATTTCGCCGCCGAAGGCGCCCATATCCGAATAGCCCATGTCGTCGACGACGATCAGCACGATGTTGGGGCGGGCGTCCTGCGCCAGCGCCGGATGGGCGATGGCCAGCGTCGCCACGCTCAGCGCAAGGCGCGGCAAGGTGGCCAGTCTTTTCGGCTTCGTCATGTTCTTCCTCCTCCTCCTGTTCGCGAAGGAGCGACCCGGCAGGGCGGCGCCGCTGCTGCCGGCCTGTCTTTCCGGGTCTCCTCCCCCTCGGCAGGGTTAGCAAAGGCGGGCGGGGCACAGCATGACATGATCGGCGGGTAATATGCCGCGATGTTATATCAGGCCCCACGCGCCGTCCCGCGGCGCCCCCTGCCGGGGCGGGTTGCGGCATGCCGCCGGGCGCGTGCTTGCGGAACGCGCCCGGCGGCCGGGGCTCAGCGCGCCAGCACCTGGCGCAGCACGCGGGCCAGCTCCGCCTCGGGCTGCGCGACCAGGCCGGTCGTACGCCAGCAGACATGGTGGTCGGGGCGCACCAGCAGGCAGCCGTTGTCCTTGATTTCCGAGGCGCGGGCCCAGTCGCCGCTGTGATCGACATAGGTCTGGCGCGGGCCGATGACATGGGCGACCAGGTCGATGCCCAGGTCGCGCGCCACCTTGCCGGCCGCCTCGGCCCAGGCTTCGCCGCCCAGCCCGGTCAGCAGGGTGAAGCGGCCATGGCCGCACAGGTCCAGGGTCGAGACCTCGGCCCCGTCGTCGTGGCGATACAGCCAGGCATGCGGCAGGCGGGCGCCCGGCCAGGTCGTCGGCTGGTAATGCAGCTCGGGGTCGAGCTGGAAGTCCGGCTCCAGCTGGTCGTCGGTCACGATGGCGTCCGAGCGATAGCGCTGGTTCATCTCGACGCCATGCGCGTCGAATTCGTATTTCTTGAAGGCGATGGCCTTGCGGATCGCCTCGCGCTGCAGCTCGGCCGCGGGGGTGCCGTCGGTGCGGGCTTGCAGGTTCTTCTGCATCTGCACCGGGTCGACCCCCTCGGCCATGCCGAGCGCGGCAAAGATCGGGCCGGTCTCGGTGATGGACTGGTTGGCGCGGGTCACGATCCGCCTGGCCACCGGCGCGCGTTCGGCGTCATAGCTGTCCAGCAGCCGCTCGCCCGCCTGGCCCTTCAGCACCAGGGCCAGTTTCCAGGCCAGGTTGAACGCATCCTGGATCGAGGTGTTCGAGCCCAGCCCGTTCGACGGCGGATGCCGGTGGATCGCGTCGCCCATGCAGAACACCCGCCCGTTCGAGGTCCGGGTGGCGTAGAAGTTGTTCACCGTCCAGGTGTTGGCGGACAAAAGCTCGATCTTCAACTCGGGATCGCCGACCAGCTGGCGGGCGACGCCGGTGGCGAATTCCTCGGTCACTTCCGGTTCGGGACCGTTGATGTCATAGCCCCAGACGATCAGCCATTCGTTCCAGGGCCGCACCATGCGCACCAGCCCCATGCCGATGCCGCCGACATCGGCGCCGGGCTGCATCACCCAGTAAAGCACCGAGGGGCGGTGCGCGACGTATTTCGACAGGTCGGCCCGGAACAGGATGTTCATCGAGCCGCCCACGCCCATCCTGCCCTCGAAGGGCAGGCCGGCATGTTCGGCGACCAGCGACTTGCCGCCATCGGCGCCGACCAGGTATTTCGAGCGGATGGTGATCTCCTGCCCGGTCAGCCGGTCGCGGCAGGTGGTGGTGACGCCGGTCTCGTCCTGCTCGTGGCGCAGGTATTCGGTGGAAAGCCGCCCCTGCGTGCCGCGCGAACAGGCGGTCTTGAACAGCAGGGGCTCCATATAGGTCTGCGGCAGGTCGTTCATCCGGGTGGGCGAGGACATCAGGTGTTCGGCCTTGGACAGCGGATGGTTGCCCCAGGCCTTCAGCCGGCCGATCTCTTCCCCCGCCAGGCTTTCGCAGAAGATGTTCTCGCCCATCCGTTCCTGATGGGTGGCGAACATATAGGCCTCGTCCTCGACGTCGCGGCCAAGGTCGCGCAGCACCTCCATGGTGCGCTGGTTGGTGATATGGGCGCGGGGCGTGTTGGCCAGCCAGCGATAGCGGTTCACCGCCATGTTGGCGATGCCGTAGCTGGACAGCAGCGCGCCGGTGGCCGAGCCGGCCGGGCCGGTGCCGATGATCAGCACATCGGTGGTGATATCAGTCATTCGGGGTCTCTCCTCCCAGAGGGTTTCGTCGAAACGGGTGGCCGCGCGGGCGGCGGCTCAGCGGCCCGGCGCCTCGCCCGCCCAGGCGGCGGCCAGCAACCGGCGCAGGGCGTCGCGCTCGACCGGGCGCGGGTTCCAATAGGGGTTGCGGGTGGCGATCTCGGCGGCGCGGTCCAGGTCCGCCTCCTTCAGGCCCAGGTCGCGCAGCGCCAGCGGCGCGCCGCTTTCGCGGGCGAAGCGGTGCAGCGCCTGGCCGGGATCGGCATCGCCGAAGATCTCGGCCACCGGCGCCAGCAGCTCGGGCACAGCCTGCGCGTTATAGGCGATGGCATGGGGCAGGATCACGGCATGGGTCTCGGCATGCGGCAGGTCGAAGCTGCCGCCCAGCGTGTGGCAAAGCTTGTGATGCAGCGCCATGCCGACCTGGCCCAGCACCGAGCCGCAAAGCCAGGCGCCATAAAGCGTCTCGCCCCGCGCGGCCAGGTCGCCGGGCGCGGCGATGACGCGGGGCAGGGCGTCGCGAAAGGCGCGCAGCCCCTCGACCGCCATCAGCGAGGTCAGGGGCGAGCGGTCGCGGGCGTAAAGCCCCTCGGCGGCATGGGCCATGGCGTTGAGCGCGCTGGTCACGGTCATGGCCACCGGCAGGGTGGCGACCAGTTCGGCATCGTAGAGGATGACCTCGGGCTGCACGCGGCGGTCGGTGATGGTGGTCTTCAGCCCGTTTTCGGTCTGGCCCAGGATCGGCGTCGCCTCGCTGCCGGCATAGGTGGTGGGCACGACGATCTGCGGCAGGCCGGTGCGCAGCGCGATGGCCTTGCCGAGGCCGGTGGTCGAGCCGCCGCCCACCGCGACCAGCACGTCGGCGCCGATGCTGCGGGCATGTTCGGTCGCCTGTTCCGAGACCTCGACCGGGGTGTGCATGATCGCGCCGGTGAACCGGCCGGCCGCGCGGTCGCCGCAAAGCGCGGCGAACTCATCGGCCATCCCGGCCTGCTGCTGCGTCGTCAGGATCAGCGCGCGGCGGGCGCCGAGCGCGTCGATCTCGTCGGCGATGCTGTTGCGCAGGCCGCTGCCGAACCGCACGCGGACGGCCGGGCTTTGCGCGGTGAATTCCTCGCGGAAAAAGGACACTGGTTTTCCTCCCTCGATCCTGGTCCTGGGCAAGCTACACCGGCCAAAGACAGATATTGATCGGATGAACGGAACATAATATGATAATGAGTTATGAAAATTGACAGCGAACATCTGGAAATCCTGGCGGTGATCGTCGAGAAGGGCGGGCTGACCGAGGGGGCCGAGGCGCTTGGCAAGTCGCAGCCCTCGGTCTCGCGCAGCATGGCGCTGCTGGAAAAGCGCATCGGCATGCCGCTGTTCCAGCCCGGCCGCCGCCCGCTGCGCCCGACCGAGCTGGGGCTGAGCCTGGCGCGGTTCGGCGCCCGCATCCGCGCTGCCAACCAGGAGGCCAGCCTGCTGGTCCAGCGCTTCCGCAAGGGCCATGCCGGGCGGCTGCGGGTCGGCGGCTCGCCGATCTTCATGGACGGGGTGGTCTCGACCATGATCGCGGATTTCCAGATGCGCCACCCCGAGGTGCAGATCGACCAGTCCTATGGCTATGTCGATACGCTGGAGGCGTCCTTGCGCAATGGCGCGCTGGACATGGCGATCCTGCCCCTGCATCCCAGCCAGGTGCCGCCGGGGCTGAGCTTCACCCCGGTCCTGCCCAGCCGCAACGTGGTCGCGGCCCGCGCCGGCCATCCGCTGACCCGGCGCAAGGCCATCGCCCAGGCCGACCTGGCCCCCTATACCTGGATCGCGCCGCCGGCCAACAGCCCGCTTTACCGCGACCTGGAGCGGGCGCTGAAATCCATCGGGCAAGAGCATTTCAACGTCAGCTTCTCGGGCGGCACGCTGGCCTCGATCCAGTCGGTGATGGCGGGTTCCGACGCGCTGACCGTGCTGCCCTATTCGGTGGTGTTCCTGTCGCGCCGCAGCGTGCCGATGGAGGCGTTGCCGCTGCGCATCGACCACCCCGAGCGGCAGCTGGGCCTGCTGATGCCCGAGAACCGCCCCGGCCCGCCGGCCATGCGCCAGCTGATCGCCTTCCTGACCGAGGAATTCGCCCGGCTGACCGCGCGGATGGAACACGACCAGCAGGTGACGCGGAGGCGCGGCTGAGGGTCTATTTCAGCGCCAGATAGGTCTCGGGGTCCAGCATGCCCACCCGCACCGCGACATCGAGGCCGCTGGCCTGTTCCAGCATCTGCCGCATGGTCCCGGCGACGGCGCGGATCCGTTCCGGCGTGCGTCCGCTGCGCGGCAGGATCAGCAGCTCGGCATTCACCTGCGGCTGGTCGGGCAGGCCCACCACCGGCAGGGCGGCGATCTGGCAGGCGCTGGCCTCGACCGCCAGCCCGTCGCACAGCAGGTCGCGCAGCCGGGGCAGCGCGTCCTCGATGGCGCCGCGGCAGGCGGTAAGGCGGGTTTCGTCGATATAGATCTTGACGTTGGGCATGATCGGCTCAGGCAGGGACAAGGATGAAGTCGAAGGGCGAGCGCCAGAGGGTGTCGCCGTCGATACGCTGGAAGGGGGCGATCAGGGTCTCCTTGACGCCGAAGACGGTATCGTCGGCGATATAGTCGTCCTCGGCGACGAAGGTATGGGTGACGACGCGCTGATAGCCCGGCGCCGTCACCATGTAATGCATATGCGCCGGCCGATAGGGATGGCGGCCCAGCTTGCCCAGCATCTGCCCGACCGGCCCGTCGTCGGGGATCGGATAGCTGACCGGCTTGATGCCGACAAAGCTGTAGCGCCCGTCCGGCCCGGTGACGAAGCGGCCGCGATTGTTCCATTTCGGCTGGATGCCCGGCTGCTGCACGTCATAGAAGCCGTCGGCATTGTCGGACCAGACATCGACGGTCGCGCCCTCGACGGGATTGCCGTCCAGATCCAGCACCCGGCCTTCGAACAGGCAGCTTTCGCCCTTGCCGTCCAGGCTGATGCATGCGCCCATCTCGCGGATCGGCGCGCCCTCGACATGGAAAGGGCCGAAGACGGTGTTTTCCGTCGCGCCCTCGGGGCGGCGGTTGTTGATCGCATCGACCAGCATGGAGAAGCCCAGCACGTCCGAGAGCAGGATGAACTCCTGCCGCTCGCCCGAGCAGATCTGGCCGGTGCGGGTCAGGAAGTCGATGCCGATCTCCCATTCCTCCTGGGTCAGGGCGATTTCCTTGGCGAAGGCGTGCAGGTGCTTGACCAGGCAGGCCATCACCTGCCGCAGCCGCGGGTCGATGTCCTCGGCCATGCGGGCGTTCACCGCCTCGACCGAGCCTGCTTCGGTGAAATAGGACATGATGCTTTCCTTTCTTGAATCTCAGGGCCGGAGGGCCGGTGCAGGGTCGGGGGCGCGGTGGCCCAGCGGCAGAAGCTCCAGCCCGGTGCGCCCGGACAGGCTGCCCCAGATGCCACGCCGGGCGAACAGCATGACCGCGATGCCGAACAGGCCCAGCACGATCAGATAGGCGCTGCCGTAATCCGACAGCAGCCGCTCCAGCGCATAGAACACCACCACGCCGACGATGGGGCCGGGCAGGGTGCCGATGCCGCCGATCACCACCACGAACAGCACGAAGGCGGTCCAGTCCAACAGCGAGAAGGCCGCGTCCGGGGTGATGCGGGTGATCTGGATGAACAGCAGCCCGCCGCAAAGGCCGGTGCCGAAGGCGGTCAGCAGAAAGACCAGCGCCTTGAGCCGCACCGGATCGACGCCCACCGAACGCGCGGCCATGGCATTGTCGCGGATCGCCTGCAATCCCAGCCCCATGCGCGAGCGCAGGAAGGCCCAGGACACGCCCAGCGTCACCAGCACCAGCCCCAAGGCCAGCCAGTAAAGCACGATGTCGCTGGCCGCCGCGCTGGAGACGCCCAGCCATTCCTTGACCGGCCCGACGCCCAGCATGTCGCGCGTCGTGCCCTTGGGCAGCGAGGTGCCGGTGCCGCCGCCAAGCGCCTTCCACTGGCCCAGGCCCAGACGGGCGATCTCGGCCGCGACCCAGGTGCCGATGGCGAAATAGGCGCCGTTCAGGCGAAAGACGAAACAGGCCACCGGCACGGCCAGCGCCATGGCGACCAGCCCGCCCAGCAGTACGCCGGCCAGCGGGTCCAGCCCGAACAGGATGACGGCGGCGAACATGGTATAGGCGCCGATGCCGACGAAGGCCTGCTGCCCGACCGAGACCAGCCCGGCAAAGCCCGCCAGCATGTTCCAGTTCAGCGCCAGCACCAGCAGGCAGAGGATGCCGAACAGATCCTGCACCACGGCGCGCGGGCCGATCAGCGGCACCAGCGCCAGGGCGGCTGCGGCAAGGACGGCGAGCGCCAGGGGGCGATATGCGGGAAAGGTGGTTTTCATCATGGCGCCCTTTCAGTCGATGGCTCGGGGGAACAGCCCGCGCGGGCGGACCATCAGGATCAGCACGAAGGCGACATGCCCGGCCAGGATCTGCCATTCCGGGTTGACCGCCGCGCCCATGGTCTGGGCAAGGCCGATGACCACGCCTCCGGCCAGCGTGCCCCAGAGGCTGCCCAGCCCGCCGATGATCACCGCCTCGAAGGCATAGAGCAATCGCGCCGGCCCGATGGAAGGGTCGAAATTCGCCCGCGTGCCCAGGTAGAGCGCGGCGATGGCGGCGACGACCAGGGCGATGCCGGTGGCCATGGCGAAGATGCGCTGCGGCCGGATGCCCATCAGCTGCGCCGTCACCGCATCGTCCGAGGTGGCGCGGAAGGCGCGTCCCAGCGCGGTGCGGTAGAACAGCAGGTTCAGCCCCAGGATGACCGCGACCGCCGTGGCCAGCGTCATCACCGGCATCACGCCCATATGCACCGGCCCGACCGTGACCGAGGCGGATTCGACCGGCCCCGCCGCCAGCTTGCGGCTGTCGGCGGTAAAGGCGGCAAGCAGCCCGTTCTGGATCACCACCGAAAGCCCGAAAGTGACCAGCAGCGGCGGCAGGATGTCCTCGCCCAGCACGCGGTTCAGCAGGCTGGTCTGCAAGAGCCATCCCAGGCCGAACATCAGCGGCATGGCGATCAGCGTCGCGACAAAGGGGTTCATGCCCGTCACCGTGCCCAGGCCGAGGATCAGATAGGCGCCCAGCACGATCAGGTCGCCATGCGCCAGGTTCACCAGCCGCATGATGCCGAAGACCAGGCTGAGCCCGGCGGCGAAAAGCGCGTATAGCCCGCCCAGCAGCAGGCCCTGCACGATTGTATCCAGCGAAAACATCAGTGGGTCGCTCCGAAATAGGCGTCGTGGATCGCGTCGCGCGACAGCTCGGCCGGCCGGCCGGACAGGGTGATGCGGCCCTCCATCATGCAATGCACGTAATCGGCCACCTTCAGCGCCTGGCTCACGTCCTGCTCGATCACCACGATCGAGGCGCCGCTGGCGCGGATCTCGGGGAAGGCGGCATAGATCTCGCGGATCACCACCGGCGCGAGGCCGAGGCTCAGCTCGTCGCACAGCAGCACGCGCGGGTTGGACATCAGCGCCCGGCCGATGGCGACCATCTGCTGCTGGCCGCCCGACAGCGCCGTGCCGGGATGGTCGCGCCGCTCGCGCAGGACGGGGAACAGGCGATAGACGCTTTCCAGGTTCCAGTGCCCCTGGATGCGGCGCGCATGGGCGCCGATCAGCAGGTTCTCCTCGACGCTGAGCGAGGGGAAGAGCCGCCGCCCCTCGGGAACCATGGCGATGCCGGCCATCAGGATGTCGGGCGCCGGGGTGCCGGTGATGTCGCGCCCGTCCAGCCGGACGCGGCCGGCGCTGATGCGGGCGATGCCGGTGATCGCCCGCATCAGGGTGGTCTTGCCGGCGCCGTTGGCGCCGATGATGGCCACGACCTCGCCCTGCTCCAGCGCCACGTCGACGCCGAACAGCGCCTGGAAATCGCCGTAATGCGCGGTCAGGCTGGAAACCGACAGGATGGGTTCGCTCATACCTCGGCCCCCAGGTAGATCTCGCGCACCTCGGCCGAGTTCATCACCGTTTTGACGTCGCCGACCATCAGCAGCCGGCCGAAATTCAGCACGATCAGCCGGCCGACCACGCTGTTCAGCGCATGCAGCACATGCTCGATCCAGACGATGGCGGTGCCCTCGGCATGGATGGCGCGGATGGTGGCGACCAGCTCGACGCATTCGGCATCGGTCAGCCCGCCGGCGATCTCGTCGAGCAGCAGCACCCGCGGCCGCGTCGCCATGGCGCGCGCCAGCTCCAGCCGCTTGCGGCTGAGCAGCGGCAGGCCGCCGGCGGGACTGTCGGCCACGCCGGCCAGCCCGGTGCGGCGCAGGATCTCCATGCAGAACCCCGGCGCCTCGGCCGCCGCAAGCCCGCCGCCGAAGCGCGCCGCGACCAGCAGGTTTTCATAGACCGACAGGTGGCCGAAGGGCTGCGGGATCTGGAACGAACGGCCGATGCCCGCCGCGCAGCGCGCCATGACCGAATCGCCGCTGATATCGCGCCCGTCCAGCAGGATCTGCCCGGAATCCGGCCGCAGGTTGCCGGTGATCAGGTTGAACAGCGTCGATTTCCCGGCGCCGTTGGGGCCGATGATGCCAAGCGCCTCGCCCGGTTGCAGGTCGAAGCTGACATCGTCGGTGACTTTCAGCGCGCCGAAGCTTTTCGACACGGATTGCAGCGAAAGCAGCGCCATCACGCCAAGGTCCGAATGCTGTCGCCCAGCGGGATCTCGGGCGCCAGCGCGTTCTCGACGATCACCAGATCGAAGCCGCCGTCCTGCTTGCGGCGCCATTGCCCGCCGACCAGCGGCGTCTTGGCGACGTTCCTGCGGGCGAATTCGGGCACGTTCTGCTGCCCCCAGGCGACGCGGCCGACTACGGTCTGCAGGTCGGTGGCGGCGATGGCCTCGGCCAGCGCATCGCCGTCGGTCGGGTCGTCCGTGCGGCGGATGGCGTCCGCGGCGACCTCGAACAGCGCATGGACGAAGCCGGCGGGCTGGGTCCATTGCCGCTTGGCCGCGGTTTCGAAATCGGCGGCCAGCTCGCCCGCGCTTTGCCCGGTCAGGGACGAGCGGAACGGGTGCTGCGGCGACCACCAGACCTCGCAGGTCAGGTTGTCGCCCAGCTCGCCAAGCGCGGCGATGCTTTCGGGAAACAGCAGCGCCTTGGCGACCGAGACCAGCTTGGGCCGGTAGCCCTGCTGGCGGGCCTGGGTCCAGAAGGTGGTGAAATCCGGCGGGATCGGGATGCCGACCAGGATCTCGGCCTGCGCCTGCTTGAAGGCGTTGATCTGGGCGCTGAAATCGTCGGTCAGGTTCTGGTAGCGGCCCGGATCGGTCAGCCGATAGCCGGCCTCGGCCAGCGCGGGCGGCATGCCCACGTCCGAGGACCAGGCATTGCCGTCGCTGTCGTTGGGCCAGAGCGCGCCGACGGACTTGTTGGTCTGAACGGCGTCCCACATGTTCATGAAGACGCGGACATTGTCCTCGAGCCCCCAGAAGAAGTGATAGACATAGTCGAATTCCTGCCAGCTTTCCGGGTCGGCCGGGTTGCCCTGCTGGCCGATGAACCAGGGCTGCCAGGGCGCCACGGTCGAGATCACCGGGATCTCCTCGGATTCCGCCACGCTGCACACCGGGTTGGTGGTCTCGGGGGTCGATGCCACCAGGATCAGGTTCACCTCGTCGCGGCTGATCAGTTCGCGCGCCACCTCGGCGGCGCGGTTGGGGTTGGACTGGCTGTCCTTGACGATGACCTCGACGTCCAGGCCAAGGCCGGGCGCGGCGGCCAGGAACTGCCTGACGGTGAAGGCGTCCGAGGCCGAAAAGGCCGAAAGCGGCCCGGTCTGCGGGCTGACATAGCCGATCCTGATCGCCTTGCGCTGCGCCAGCGCCGGGCGCCCCAGCCCCAGCCCCGCCAGCGCCGCGCCCGAGGCGATGAATGTCCGTCTGTTGAGCATTGCCTAACCTCCCATGATCCGCCGCATCCCGTCGCGGTGGCGCGGCCCTCCTCTGGCCGGCGCCTGCGGCAAGCGTCCTGAGGCAGCACTCTATCTTGGGGAAGGCGGCCATATCATCGCATGGTCGCGCAGAAATATACCCTTGGGTTATATCCATGCGGGTTGCATCCGCGCGCGGGGCGGCACCGATCCCGCCGATTATTGCGGCGAAGATCCGGCCCGGCCTTTCCGCGACGCGGCAAGAAGCGCCGCCCCGCCGGGGGACGGCGCTGCAAGGCATTCACCTTGGCCGGGGCCTGCATGGGACGGGTCGGCGGGGGGCGACCCGTCCCGGCGGTCACAGATACATGTGCCGGATCGTGTCGTCCCGCAGCATCTCGGCGCGGGTGCCGCTGACCGCGATCCGGCCGCGCACCAGCAGATAGCCGCGGTCCGAGATCGACAGCGCGGTCTCGGCATTCTGCTCGATCAGCAATACGGTCTTGCCCTCGGCATGGATGCGGACCACGGTCTCGAAATATTCGTCGATCAGCTTGGGCGACAGGCCCAGCGAGGGCTCGTCCATCACCAGCATCTCGGGATCGCCGATCAGCGCCCGCGCCAGCGCCACCATGGCCTGTTCGCCCCCGGACATGGTGTTGGCCTGCTGGTTCATCCGCTCGCGGATGCGCGGAAACATGTCGTGGATCAGCTCCAGCCGGGTCTCGAAGGGGATGGCGCAGCCCGAGGCGTCGTAGCCGAGCTTCAGGTTCTCGCGCACGGTCAGGGTCGGAAACAGCCGCCGCCCCTCGGGGACGAAGCCGACGCCGAGCGCGGCCAGCCTTTCGGTGCCCAGCCGGGCGATGTCGCGGCCCATCATCCGCACCGCGCCGCCGTCCAGCGGCAAAAGCCCGGTCAGCGCCTTGAAGGTGGTGGACTTGCCGGCGCCGTTCGGGCCGAGCAGGCAGACCAGTTCGCCCTTGCCGATGGTCATGCTGACCCCGCGCAGCATGGCGACGGGACCATAGGAGGTGCTGACGTTGCTGAGTTCAAGCATGTTCGACCGCCTTCTGTCCCAGATAGGCTTGCTGCACGCGGGGAAGCTGGCGCACGGTGGCGAAATCTCCCTCGGCGATCTTCTTGCCATAGTCGATCACCACGACATTGTCGGGCAATTCGGCGACCAGCCGCATGTCGTGCTCGATGATCAGGAAGGACAGGCCGGGATTGTCGGCCATGACCCGGCGGATATCGGCCATCAGCGCCGCCGTGTCGCGGTCGTCCATGCCGGACGAGGGCTCGTCCAGCAGGATCAGCTTCGGATGCGAGGCCAGCGCCCTGGCGATCTCCAGCCGGCGCCGGTCGGCCTGCGGCAGGATGCCGGCGGGCTGGTAGCGGCGGGCGAAAAGCTCGTCCGAGATGCCGCGCAGGATCGTCTCGGCCTCGGTGGCGCAGGCCTCCAGCTCGCGCCGGGACTTCGCCGGGCGCAGCAGCGCGGTCAGCACGCCGGTGCGGGTGCGGCCATGCATGCCGATGATGACATTGTCGAGGATCGACAGGTCCTCGAACAGGCGCGAGGACTGGAAGGTGCGGGCGATGCCGCGCGCGGCGATCCTGTGGGCGGGCAGGCCGGTGATCGGGTCGCCCTGCAAGGCCACGGTGCCCGAGGTCGGGCGGTAGATCCCGGTAATCAGGTTGAACAGCGTGGATTTCCCCGCCCCGTTCGGGCCGATGATGCAGGTGATGGTCGAGGGGGCGACGGTCAGGTCGACGGCATCGACGGCGACGAGGCCGCCGAAGCGGATGCCGAGCCCGCTCAGTTTCAGCAGCGGCGTGGTCATCACTGGCCTCCGTAATGGCGCTGGCGTTGCGGGAACAGCCCCTTGGGGCGCAGGATCAGGAACAGGATCACCACGACCGAGACGAACAGCAGGCGGTAGTCGGAAAACACCCGCAGCTTTTCGGGCAGCATGGTCAGCAGGAAGGCGCCCAGGATCACCCCCAGCGTGTTGTCCATGCCGCCGACGATCACCATGGTCATGATCGTGACCGAGACCAGGAAGGTGAAGTTGTCGGGCGAGATATACGAGATGTAGAAGGCATAGATCGTGCCGGCGAAGGCGGCCAGGAAGGCGTCCACGCCGAAGGCCAGGATCTTGTACCAGACCACGTTGATGCCCTGGCATTTCGCCGCCAGCTCGTCGGCGCGGATCGCGTTCCAGGCCAGGCCCACGCGGCTTTCGTGCAGCCGCTTGGCCGACAGGATCGCCAGCCCCAGCAGCGCCGCCGAGAGATAGTAGAAATTCGCCTGCGACGGCAGCCGGAAGCCGAAAAGCTCGATGGGCCGCATGAAGGAATGGCCCAGCAGGCTGGGCGCCGGGATGCCGACCAGGCCGTTCGGGCCGCCGGTCCAGCTGAGGTTGTTCAGCATCTGGTGGATGACGATGCCGAAGGCGATCGTCACCAGCGCCAGGTAGCTGTCGCGCGTGCGCATCGACGGGATGCCCAGCAGGAAGCCGAAGACGGTGGCGACGATGGCGGCGGCGGGCAGCGTCGCCCAGAAGCTCCAGCCGAGATGGATCGCCAGCAGCGCCGAGGTATAGGCGCCGATGCCATAGGTCGCGCCGGTGGCGAAGTTCGGGATATTGGCCGAGCCGAGCTGGAAGTTCAGCGCCAGGGCCAGCACCGAATAAAGCAGCGAGACGATCAGCAGGTGCAGCGCATAGGTGTTGCCGCCCAGGAAGAACGGATAGATCAGCACGATGGCGACGGCCAGCGCCGTGGCCAGCCCGCGCGCGTCGTGGAAGGCGGCGACGATCACCTCCTCGATCTGCGGGCGATACTGCATCGCGGCGAACAGCGCGCCCATCACCGCCAGCAGCGCCACCACCAGCGGCGTCGATTCCGCCAGCAGAAAGGCGCCCAGCAGGATCGCGCCGCCGATCTCGGTCGCGGCGACGATCAGGCTGGCGGGCAGGGTCGTGCGGCTGTGGATATTGGTCAGGGTCGTGGACATCGGCTCAGACCTTTTCGAAGACGGGCTTGCCCAGCAGGCCCGAGGGCCGCAGGCACAGCATCAGGATGACGAGCAGGAAGGCGAAGACGAGGCGGTATGAGGCGCCGTCGGCGATATTCGCCTGCACGATGCTTTCGATCCCGGCGATGGCCAGCGCGCCGAGGATCGCCCCGGTCATCGAACCCAGCCCGCCGATCACCGCGGCGGAAAAGCCGATCAGCCCCAGCTGCACGCCGAAGTCGAATCGCACCACCCCGGCATGGCTGGCAAAGAACAGCGCCCCCAGCGCCCCCGCCGCCGAGGCGAGGAAGAAGGTGAAGGCGAAGATGCGCGAGGGCGTGATCCCCATCAGCCGCGCGGTCGCCGCATCCTCGGCCACGGCGCGGATGCGGGTGCCGATGCGCGTCTTCTGCATCAGCCCATACATCAGCGCCACGACCAGCACGGTCGTGCCGACGATCAGCACCGGCTGGGCGGGCAGGCGCAGCGGGCCGATCTCCAGGAAGCCCTGGGCGATGGCCGGGAACGCCTTGGGGTTCGAGCCCTGCGGATAGAAGCCCCGGATCAGCTCGCGGATCACCGTGCCCAGGGCCACGGTGGCCACCAACGCCATCATCGCCGGCGAGCGGCGAAAGCGCGAGATCACCAGCTTGTCCGCGCCGATGCCGATCAGCCCCGTGACCAGGATCGCGATGGCCAGCGCCGCCAGGATCGGCAGGACGCCCATGGCGCCTCCGGTGATGCCGAAGATCGCCTGCAGGCTGCCAAGCGCCACGAAGGGGGCGATCATCGACACGTCGCCATGCGAGAAATGGATGACGTTGAGCAGCCCGAAGAGCAGGCTGAACCCCAGCGCCACCAGCGCGTAAATACTTCCCAGAACCAGCCAGTTAAGCAGGTGCTGGAGGATCAGACTTTCCATGTCGTCCTCCCGTGTTGATGCGTTGGATCGGTTTTTCCGACGAAGATGACGGCGGGATCGCCCGTCAGGCAAATGAAATGCTGGGCCGGATGCTTCGTATTTTTTGAGGCACTGGTTCAGTTAATGCGACTTCTCAGCCGGGCGGAAATCGGTCGATGTTCGGGGTGCGACAACAAGCCGCGAGGCCGGCAGACCAGCGCCCGGCAAGGGTGCCCGGCCGGGCAACGCGGCAGATCCCAACGCAAACGCGACCGCGGAAACTTCCGCTTCGACAGGAGAGGTCCATGGCTTTCATCCCCACCACCCGCCGCGCCGTTCTGGCCGGTCTCGTGCTTTCGACGGCGGTCTTCGCCGCCCCCGCCTTCGCCGAGAAGGCCAAGATCAAGATCGGCTTCATGGGCCCGCTGTCGGGCGGCAACGCCCAGCAGGGCCTGGGCGCCCGGAACGGCTTCCTGCTGGCCATCGAGCAAGCGAATGCCGACCCGGCCGGCCAATACGAGATCGAGCCGGTGGTGCTGGACGACGCCTCGGACCCGCAGACCGGCGTCGGCGCGGCGATGAAGCTGGTGAACGATCCCGACGTGGTGGCCGCGACCGGGCACTGGAACTCGCCCGTGGCGCTGGCGACCATGCCGGTCTTTGCCCGCTTCCAGACGCCGCTGGTGATCTGGGGCGCGATCTCGCCGGCGATCACCGAACAGAACCTGCCCGAGGTGACGCGCGTCACCCCGACGCTTCTGACCGAGAACCAGCCGCTTGCGGAATGGATGGTCAAGGAACTGGGCGCCAAGCGCATCGCCGTCATCGCCGACACCTCGGACTACGGCAAGTCGAATGCCGAGGCGATTGCCGAATTCGTCCCCGCGGCGGGCGGCGAGGTGGTCTCGACCGACCTGCTGCCGGTGGGCTCGACCGATTTCCGCACCGTCCTGACCTCGCTGAAGGGCAAGCAGGTCGATGCGGTCTATTTCGGCGGCGTCATCACCGAGGCCGGCATCCTGGCCCGGCAGATGAAGGAGGTGGGGCTCGACAAGCCGATGCTGGGCATCTCGGGCTTCTACGACCCGGAATTCATCGCGGTGGCCGGCGACGCGGCCGCGAACACCATCGTCTCCTATCCGGTGGCCTCGCAGACGCCGAAGCTGGCCAGGATGGAGGCCGACTACCAGGCCAGGGGCTTTGCCGAGCCGATGAGCCCCTATACGAAATACGCCTTCGACGCCGCGAACATCATCATCCAGGCGATCAACGAGGCCGGGGTCGAGGACAAGGCCGGGCTGGCCGAGGCGATCCGCGCCATCCAGCATGACGGCGCCACCGGCCAGATCACCTTCGACGCCAATGGCCAGACCCAGACCCCGATCGCCATCGAGCTCAAGACCGTCAAGGACGGCGCCTGGACCACCTATGCCAAGTCCTGACGCCCGCTGACCGACCCATCCCCGCCGGCCGATCCCGCCCCTGCGCGCCCGCTCGCAAGGGACGGGAGAGGTCTGCCCGATCCGCCGAGGGCCCGCGCGCCCGGCCCAATCCCATCCGCCGAAAGGCCAATCCCGAGGAAATCATGCTAAGAACCGGAGAACAGTATCGCGACTCAATCCGCGACGGCCGCCGCGTCTGGATCAATGGCGAGCGCGTGCAGGACATCACCCGGCACCCGATGTTCAAGCCGCTGGTCGACATTCGCGCGCATATCTACGACATGGCCCATGCCGAGGCCACGCGCGACCTGATGAGCTACGAGGAGAACGGCGAGCGTTTCTCGGTCGGTCTCAAGCTGCCCTTTACCCGCGAGGACTGGCGCGCCAAGCGCGCCGCCACCAATGCGGTGCTGGAAGAGGTCGGCGGCATCGTCACCCGCGTCGGCGACGAGACGGCGGGCGAGATGTGGTCGCTCTTCGACGGCCAGGACATCCTGAACGAGGTGGACCCGCGCTTTTCGGAGAACATCCGCAACCACATCCACCGCGTCATCATGACCGACCCCTTCCACGTCTCGGCCAATACCGATCCCAAGGGGGACCGCTCCAAGCGGCCGCAGGACCAGGACCCGGACATGCTGCTGCATGTGGTCAGGGAAACCGACGCCGGCATCGTCGTGCGCGGCGCGAAATACGAGACCGCCGCCGCCTATGCCAACCAGGCCTTCACCAAGCCGACCATCGCCAACTGGGGCAACGAGGCGATGTCGGATTACGCGGTGGGCTTCGTGTGCGACTTTTCCTCGCCCAACCTGCGCTTCATCGCCCGCACCGGCTTTGCCGGCCGCGCGCCGGCCAGGGACTATCCGCTGTCGAACCGCTTCGACGAGGTCGAGACGCTGGTGATCTACGACGACGTGCTGATCCCGTGGGAAAACGTGCTGTTCTACCAGCACACCAAGGCCGCGACCTTCATCCGCGCGACGCTGCACCGCTATTCCGCCTTCGCCTTCGTGCAGCGCAACCTGAAGCTTGCCGACCTGCTGATCGGTGCGGCGCTGTGGAACGTGCGCCAGACCGGGCTGGAGCATCAGCCGGCGGTGCAGGAGAAGCTGGCGACGCTGGCCTGCTATCGCGAGGGGATCAACGCCCACCTGACCGCGGCCATCGCCGAGGCCGAGGAAAGCCCCGGCGGGCTCTTGATGCCGAACCAGTCGCTGCTGATGACCGGCCGCGTGCTGGCCTGTTCGCAGCTGCATCACATGATGCACCTGGCGCGCGAGCTTTGCGGCGGCCAGATCTGCATCACCCCGGACGCCGCCTGCTTCGACGACCCCGAGACCGCGCCCTGGCTCGACAAGTTCTACACCCTGAACGAGAACTGGGGCAGCGAGGATCGCCGCAAGCTGCTGGCCTATGCGCGCGACCTGCTGAACTCGGACTATGCCGGCCACCGGCTGACCTTCCAGCTTTTCGCGCAATCCCCGCCCTTCGCCCATCTGGCTGCGGTCTATCGCAACTTCGACTGGAACGAGGCGCTGCGCTTCACCCACAAATCCGCGGGCCTGTCCGATCAGGTCTGGGGCACGAAACACTGACCGACCGGAGCAGAAACCATGACCATCCATCACCGCATCCGCCCCTTCAACACCAGGGAGACCTATCCCGAGCAGAAGCTGGACAACGACCTGAGCCAGGGCGTCGTCGCCCGCGGCACCATGGTCTTCCTGCGCGGCCAGGTTTCGCAGGACCTGGAGACCCGCGAATGCCTGCATGTCGGCGACCCGGCGATGCAGACCCGCAAGACCATGGAAAACATCCGGATGCTGCTGGAAGAAGCGGGATCGCGGATGGAGCATATCTGCCGCATCGTCGTCTATGTGACCGACATCCGCTATCGCGAGGCGGTCTATCAGGAAATGGGCCGGCACCTGCAGGGCGTGCATCCCTGCTCGACCGGGATCGTGGTTCCGGCGCTGGCCCGGCCCGAATGGGTGGTCGAGATCGAGGCCACCGCCGTCATCCCCGACGCATGAGGCCGGCATGACCTTCTCGATCTCTGCCCGCTGCCCCGAGACCGGCATGTTCGGCATCGCCGTCTCCTCCTCCTCGCCCTGCGTGGCGGCGCGCTGCGCCCATGCGCGGGCGGGCGTGGGGGTGGTCGCGACCCAGAACGTCACCGACCCGAGCCTGGGGCCCAAGGGGCTGGACCTGATGGCGCAGGGGCTTTCGGCGGCCGAGGCGCTGGAGCGGCTGGTGGCCGGGGCGCCGCATGTCGAATATCGCCAGCTGGCGCTGGTCGATGCGGCGGGCCGCACCGCCGGGCGTTCCGGCGCCCGGACGCTGGGCACGCATGGCATCGCCCATGGCGAGGGCGTGGCGGCGGCGGGCAACCTGCTTTGCTCGGCCGGGATCCCGCAGAAGATGGTCGATGCCTTCATGGCGGCCAGGGGCCGGCACCTGGGCGACCGGCTGCTGGCGGGCATGCGCGCCTCGGTCGCCGCCGGCGGCGAAGAGGGGCCGGTGCATTCCATGGGCATGCTGATCGTGGACAAGGTCAGCTGGCCCATCGCCGACCTGCGCATCGACTGGAGCGAGGGCGATCCCATCGAGGATTGCGCCGCCCTGTGGGAACGCTGGCGGCTTGAGATGGACGCCTATGTGACCCGCGCACTGAACCCCGACGCCGCGCCGAGCTATGGCGTGCCCGGCGACGAATGATCCCCCCGACGCGGGGGCGGCCCGTTCCGCCCCCGGTCCTTGCGACAAGGATTTCCATGACCGCGATCCCCTCGACCGTCGACATCCTGCGCCGGCTGGTTGCCTATGAGACGTTGTCCCGCCGCCCGAACCTCGACCTGCTGGATTATGTCGAGGGGCTGCTGGTGCCGGCGGGCGCGCGCGTCGAACGCTTCGCCCATGCCGATGGCAGCCGCGCCAATCTCTGGGCGACCATCGGTCCCGAGGGGCCGGGGGGCGTGGTGCTGTCGGGCCATACCGACGTGGTGCCGGTGGCCGGCCAGGACTGGAGCGTCGATCCCTTTGCCCTGTCCGAGCGGGACGGGCGCTATTACGGGCGCGGCACGGCGGACATGAAGGGTTTCGTCGCCGCCGCGGTCCATGCCGCGATTCATGCCGCCAGTCGCGACCTGCGCAGGCCGCTGCACCTGGCGCTGTCCTATGACGAGGAGATCGGCTGCATGGGCGTGCGCGGCATGATCGAGGCGCTGGCCGCGCGTCCCGACCGTCCGGCGCTTTGCATCGTGGGCGAGCCGACCGGCATGCGCATCGCCACCGGCCACAAGGGCAAGCTCGCCTGCCGCGCCTGCTGCCATGGCCGCGAGGGCCACTCGGCGCTGGCCCCGAACGCGCTGAACGCCTTGCACCTGGGCGCGGCCTTCATCGCCAGCCTTCAGGCCCGGCAGCAGGAACTGGTCCGAGCCGGCGCCCGCGACCCGGCCTATGACATTCCCTTTTCCACCATCCATGCCGGCCTCATGCAGGGCGGCACGGCGCTGAACATCGTGCCGAACCGCTGCGAGATCGACTTCGAGATCCGCAACATCGTCGCCGACGACCCCGCCGCGATCCTGGCCGCCATCGCCGGCGACGCCGAGGCCATTGCCGCCCCGCATCGTGCCCGCTTCCCCGAGGCGCGGATCGAGATCGAGACGGTCTCGGCCTATCCGGGCCTTGATGCCCCCGAGGACGCGCCCGCGGTCCGGCTGCTGCGCCGCATCACCGGCCAGGACGGGCCGGCGATCAAGGTCGCCTTCGGGACCGAAGGCGGGCTGTTCCATCAGGGCCTGGGCATGTCCACGGCGATCTGCGGGCCGGGCTTCATGGAACAGGGCCACAAGCCCGACGAATTCATTGCCGCCGAACAGCTGTCGGCCTGCGACCGGATGCTGTCGCGCCTGCTCGACGCGCTGGAGGCGCCGGCGGCCTGACCCAAGAACCAGCTTCCCTTTCGGCGGGCCAGCACGGAAAGAATGTTGCCACTTTGCGCGCATGACAGGGGACGAAGACGATGCGATTCACGCTCAGGCAACTCAGCTATTTCATCGCGGCGGGCGAGACGCTGTCGGTCACGAAGGCCGCCGAGCAGGTCAATATCTCGCAGCCCTCGATCTCGGCCGCCATCGCGCATCTGGAGACCGAGCTGAACGTGCAGCTTTTCGTGCGCCATCACGCGCAGGGCCTGTCGCTGACCCCCGCGGGCACCCGGCTGCTGCGCGCGGCCAAGGAATCCCTGCGCGCCGCCTCGGAGCTTTACGACGTGGCCAGCGACGTGAACGACCATGTCGCGGGGACGCTGAATGTCGGCACCTTCTTCACCTTCGCGCCGCTGATCGCGCCGGAACTCTGGACCGGCTTCTCGGGCCGCTACGAGGCGGTGCAGATGACCATGACCGAGGGCAGCGAGGTCGATCTCTTGGAAAAGCTGCGGCTGGCGCGGATCGACCTGGCGCTGACCTATGACCTGAACCTGCCGCCGGATGTCTCGTTCATCGAGCTGGCGCGGCTCAGGACCTATGTCATCGTCGGGGCCGGGCATCGCATGGCGGGGCGCCGGTCGATCCGGCTGGCCGAGCTGATCGACGACCCCTTCGTCCTGCTGGACCCGCCGCTGACGCGCGACTACTTCCTGGGCATGTTCCGCAAGATCGGCGGCACCCCCCGGATCGTGATGGAGACCTCGTCCACCGCCTCGCTGCGTTCCTATGTCGCGGCGGGCATCGGCTACAGCATGATGACCGTCCGGCCTGCCAACCGCCACGCCGAGAACGGGCTGCCGCTGGTCTATCTGCCGATCGAGGACGTCTCGCAATCCATCGCCTTCGGCATCGCCTCCCTGACCGAGCTGCGCCGGTCGCGCGCGGCCGAGGCCTTTGTCGACTATTGCCGCGAGGTGATCCGCGACGGCGCCCTGCCGGGCATGCTGCCGGCCGGGCAGACCGAATGCGGCCCCGATCATCCGGCCCATCAATCTTCCTGAGGCAGAGCTGCGGAAAACACGATTTTGGCCCGACGGCAAAAGCCGGCAATCTGCATTCAGGACAATCGGAACGAACCCCACGCAAGGAAAGCAGCCATGAATGCCGACCCGCAGATGCCCCAGATCCCGCTGCGCGACCGTTTCGTCGCCGGGATGAGCCATGCCGCCTGCACGGTGAATGTCGTGACCACCGACGGGCCGGCGGGCAGGGCGGGCGTCACGGTTTCGGCCATGGCCTCGGTCTCGGCCGATGGCGAGGCGCCGACGCTGCTGATCTGCGTGCATCACCTGAGCCCGGCGGCACCGAAGATCATCGAGAACGGCGTCCTGTGCGTGAACGTGCTGCGCGAGGACCAGTCCTATATCTCGGAAGCCTTCGCCGGCCGCTTCAAGGACGAGCTGGGCGACAAGTTCGAATGCACCGACTGGGTGGTGCTGGCCAATGGCACGCCCCGCGTCGCCGACCCGCTGGTCGCCTTCGAATGCCGGGTGCTGTCGGCCGAGCGGGTGGGCACGCATCACGTCCTGCTTTGCGGCGTCGAGGACACGCATAGCGCGCGGCTCGGCTCGCCGCTGATCTATGCCAACCGCTCCTATGGCTCGTCGCGCCGGATCGAGGCGCCGCGCAGCATGCGGGGCGTGCTGAACGGCGAAGGGATCAAGCTGAAGGTCGGCTGCTTCCACACCTTCGGGCCGTTCCTGATGCCCTCGCTGATCCGGCAGCTGGGCGGGCTCGACATCGGGCTGCTGGAAGGGGACCAGCGCCGGCTGACCGAAAGCCTGGTCTCGGGCGAGACCGAGATCGCGGTGATCTACGACAACGACCTGGACGAGCGTTTCGACTGGCAGGCGCTGAGCGTGCTGAAGCCCTATGTGCTGATGGCCGAGGATCATCCGATGGCCCGGCAGGCCGAGATCCTGCCGACCGAGCTGGCGGCCGAGCCGATGGTGCTTCTGGATGCGCCGCCCTCCAGCGCCTATTTCACCGGCATCCTCGAGGCGCAGGGGGTCGAGCCGCTGATCGCGCATCGCTCGGCCTCGTTCGAGATGGTGCGGGGCATGGTCGCGCATGGGCTGGGCTATACGCTGCTTTGCACCAAGCCCGCATCGAGCATGAGCTATGACGGGCTGCCGCTGGTGGCGCTGCCGCTGGCGGGCGATCATGCGCTGTCGCAGATCGTGCTGGCCTGGCGCAAGGGGCATGCGCTGTCCAGCGCCGCCCAGCGTTTCGCCCAGAAATGCCGCGAGAAATTTGCGCGGGCCTGATGCGTGCGGGCCTGGCGGCCCGCGCCCCCTCGTCAGCCCGCAGGCGCCAGGGTGACGACCAGCGCCCGCCCGCCGTGTTGCAGCGGCCCCGGCCCGCAGATCAGCGTATCCTGACGGGCCAAGTCGTGCAGGCGGCCGCCGGTCCTGGCCTGCTGGGCTTCCAGCGCGAAGAGGACGGTCAGGCCGGTCGCCTCCGCCGCCCCCTTTTCAAGCACCGCGGCATCGGGGATGGTCCAGTCGTTGCGATCGGCCATGACGTTGAAGACCCGGACCGGACCGCCGACCGGCCGCCCCTGGGGCGCCAGGCCGGTGTCGAAGAGGAACGGGGCGAGCGGCGCCAGATGTTCGCGGCGGGCACCGAAATCCAGCACCAGCCCCGCGCCCTCGATCAGCGTGATGACCCGGTCGGCGCCGGCAAAGGCGGAAAAGCCGCCATCCGCCAGGATCGGCGCGCGCGAGATGCGGATCGAAAAGGCGTCGCGGTCGCTGCGGGGCGGCCAGAGCCAGATCTCGTCGGTGGCGCCCGTGCCGTTCTTCCACGGCATGGTGCGATAGGTGCTGGCCGGCAGGTGCAGGGGCAGGTCCATGGGGCTCCTTTTTTTTCGGGCAAGGCGGATCAGTCGTGCCGATCCAGGAATTCGATCCGGCGCGGCAGGCTATCGGGGGACAGGATGCGGCCGTCCGCGTCCAGCCGGACCGGCCCTGCCTGCGCGGACCGCTGGGTTCGGACCAGATAGCGCCCCGCCGGCGGGCGGATCTGGTCGGGTGCAAGCCGGCCGGCATCCAGCACGCCTTCCCACGGGCGGCCGAGGCAGCGCCGTGCCTGCCGCATGTCGCCGGCCAGGATCGCCTGGCGCGCCGCGGTCGAGGAAAAGCCGCCCTGCAACGGCAGCACCGTGACGCCGATGCCGCGCGCGGTGCATTCCTGCGCCAGGGTCCGGGTGGTGCCGGCGCGTTTCGCGCCGAAATGGAAATCCGCGCCGACCACGACATGCGAAACCCCCAGCCGCCGGCACAGCACCTCGTCGATGAACGCGCAGGGCGTCATGCCGGCAAAGGCGCGGTCGAAGACCGGCTCGAACAGGTAGTCCAGCCCGATGCGCCGCGCCGTGCGGTGCTTCTGCTCGGGCAGGGCCAGGCGAAAGGGCGCGGCCTCGGGGCAGAACACCTGGCGAGGATGGGGCTCGACCGACATGACGCCGACCGCGCGGCCATCCGCCGCGATCCGGCGGGCCGAGCGGATCAGGAACTGGTGGCCGCGGTGGAAGCCGTCGAAATTCCCCAGCACGACGACGCCCCGCCGCAGCGCCGATCCCGCCGCGATGCCGCTGCGCAGGATCGCCAGTTCCGGGCGGAACGGATGGGAAGAGGGGATCTGGGTCATGGGCAACTCGTCGTCCTGGCCGTTTGCCCAAGACTAGCGAAGCCGCGACGCCGCAAAAAATCGCCATTCCATTGCCAGCGTCTCAGGATTTCCGATGCAGCGGTGCGCGGGGCGTCACAGAAAGCCGATCCAGCGCCCCACCAGCAGCACCGACAGCCAGATCGCCAGCGAAAGCGCCGCCAGGATGCGCGCCTCCGGGCCGGGCACCCCGGTCTCGACCGCCTGTTGCCAGCCCTTGCCGGCATGTTGCAGGGCGACAACCGCAAGGCCAAGGCCGATCAGCGCGATCTTCCAGCGAAAGGCGGCATTGGCCAGATAGTCGCGGGCCGAGACCGACCACAGCACCGGGCCGGTCGCAAGGGCGAGGGCAAGCCCGACCCCCGCCGCGCGGGACAGAAAGGGCGCCAGCACGCGCAGCGCCCCGCCGCGGACGATCCCGACAAGGCGCAGGTCCAGCGGAACGATCGCGCCCAGCAGCAGCGCGATGCCCAGGATATGCGTGGCGTTCACCACCATGTAGAGATGGCCCGACCGGCGCAGCGCCGCGGCAAGCGCGGTGCCCTCGGCCCAGGCCGCGAGTTCCTGCACGGCTCAGTCCGCCTGGATGCGCTCGGGATACATGTCGTAGTTCTGCCCGTCGATCACGATGCGGACGGCCTTCATATGCGCGCTTTGATCCTGGTTGCGATTGCCGATCACCGTGATCGCATCGCCCGGCTCTGCCGTGTCGGCGGTAAAGCCCGAGCGGGCGGTCTGGTTGGGATTGCCCAGGTCGACCTGCCAGACGGTGCCCTGGGCGTCGCGGACCTGAAGCGTGGGATGGGGCGGGTTCATCGAGACGCTCTCGACGGTTCCCTCGAGCGTCGTCTGTTCCCCCTCGGCCCATGACCAGCCGTGATGCGCCAGCGCGGGCATGGTGCCTAGCGCCAGCGCGGCGGCAAGCATGACGGAGGAAAGGGTGCGGGCTCGGATCTGCATGTCGGACCTCCTTGGGATGTGGGTCGGGACTGCGTCGCGGCGGATGGGGCCGCCCCACCATGATCGGCCAGCCTGCGCCCGTTGGGGCTGACAATCGCGTGAACGCGGCGGTCCTCGGCCCATCCGCCGGCGCAGGGCGGCCGCCGGCGGATGGGTGCCTTCAATAATTGACCGACCGAACGGTTAAATATAACCATGGCGATGCGCCGGAGGAGGCGCTTGCACCCGGAGGAGAATCACATGCTCAGGTCTTCGCTTGGCCGCCTGCTGCTGTCGGCTGGCCTTTCTGCCCTTCTGGCCTGCCCGGCGCTGGCCGACACCAAGGTCGAGATCATCCGCGACAGCTGGGGCGTGCCGCATGTCTATGCCGACGACGTGCATGGGCTTTACGCGGGCTTCGGCTACAGCGTGGCGCAGGATCGGCTGTTCCAGATGGAGATGGCGCGGCGCTCGGTCCTGGGCGAGGTGGCCGAGGTGCTGGGCATCGAGCGGCTGCCCTTCGACATCCAGACCCGCGCCATGTTCGACCATGCCGAGATCCGCCGCCAGATCGAGGCGCTGGCGCCGGAAGAGCGCGACATCCTGCGTGGCTATGCGGCGGGCTTCAACCTGTGGGTGGACCGGGTTCTGGCCGAACCGGCCGGGCTGATGCCCAAGCAGTTCAACGATTTCGGCTTCAAGCCCCGCCGCTGGACCGAATTCGACGTGGCGATGATCTATGTCGGGACCATGGCCGGCCGCTTTTCGGGCTACAGCTCCGAACTGGCCAATGCCAGGACGCTGGCCGAGCTGGAGGCGCAATTCGGCGCCGAACAGGCACGCGCGCTTTTCGACCAGATGTTCTGGGACGAAGACCCGCTGGCCCCGACCACCGTGCCCGAGGGCGAGCAATACCAGCGCAAGGCCGCGCTGACCCCGCCTTCGGCCAGCCGCTTTGCCGCGCTGCTGAACGCGCCGGACCTGCCCGGCGACGATGGGCGTCCGCGCGCCAGCAACCTGTGGATCGCCGGGCCGCAAAAGACCACCGACGGCAGCACCATCCTGATCAACGGGCCGCAATTCGGCAATTTCAACCCGTCCTATGTCTTCAGCATCGGCTTGCATGGCGCCGGGTTCGACCTGACCGGCAACACGCCCTTTGCGGTTCCCAATGTGCTGTTCGGCACCAATGGCACCATCGGCTGGGGCGCCACGGCCGGGCCGCGCGACGTGAACGACTACTACCGGCTGGAGCTGAACCCCGAGAACCCGCGGCAATACCGCGCCGGCGACGGCTGGAAGGAGATGACGGCGCGCCGCGAGACCTTCCGCGTCAAGGGCCAGCCCGAGGTCGAGACCACGGTCTGGGAAAGCGATTACGGCGTGGTCGGCCAGATCGACCCCGAGACGGCGACCGCCTATGCCTTCAACCGCGCCTGGAAGGGGCAGGAGATCTCGACGCTCATGGCCTGGGTGAACTCGACCAAGGCGCAGAATTACCAGGAATGGCTGGACCAGGCGGAAAGGGTCGCGACCACGATCAACTGGTATTACGCCGACCGGGACGGGAATATCGGCTATGTCTCGCCCGGCCATGTCCCGGTCCGCGCTGAAGGCCACGACCAGCGCCTGCCGGCCCGGCCGGGCAAGGACGACTGGCAGGGCCTGCGGCCCTTTGCCGATGCGCCCAAGGCCTATAACCCCAGCCAGGGCTGGATCGCGAACTGGAACAACCGCTCGGGCAAGGGGGACAGCGCGAATTTCGAGGCCACGCCCTGGGGCAGCGCCGACCGGGTGGTCGAGATCACCGCGCGGCTCGACGCCAAGGACAAGCTGACCCCCGAGGAGGTCTGGAACATCAACCGCGAGATCAGCTTCCTCGACATCAACGCCCGCTATTTCCTGCCCTTCATCCTCGATGCGGCCGAGGGCGTCGACCCGCAAAGCCAGCGCGCCGAACTGGTCGAGATCCTGCGCAACTGGGACGGGCAGCAGATCCGGGCCGAGGACGGCCGCGCCATCACCCCGGCGGTGGGGCTGTTCCAGGCTTGGCTGGACGTGATGGTCGAGGACGTGCTGCGCGACGACAGCCCGGCGATCCCGCCGGCGATCCTTTACAACCGCATCTCGCGCGCCGCGCAGATGCTGCACAACGCGCTGCTGGCCGAGCGGGCCGGCGTGCCGCAGACCCATGATTTCTTCAACGGCGCCGACGAGGCCGGCCGCAACGAGATCATCCTCGCCTCGCTCGACAAGGCGGCGGCGCGGCTGGCCGACCGCTTCGGCAGCCAGGAGCCCGCGGACTGGCGCATCGAGATCAAGCAGCATGTGTTCGAGACCAGCAACTACCTGGGCATCCCGCAGGCCGGCGAGGACGAGGTCCGCGCCATCGGCACCGCGATGAACCGCGGCACCGAGAGCAACCGGATCACCTTCCGCGACGGCAGGGCCGAGTTCTGCGCCGTGACCCCTCCGGGCCAGAGCGGGTTCATCAGCCCCTCGGGCGAGGCCTCGCCGCATTACGAGGACCAGCTGGCGCTTTACGAGGGCTTCGACTGCCGCCCGCAGGCGCTGACCCGCGACGAGGTCGAGGCGGCCGCCGTGTCGCGCGAAACCATCGCCGTTCCGCGCTGAGAACCCGCCGGCCATCGCGACAGGTGGCCGGCATCTCCGCGCCCGAGGGGCAAGCCGCGTTGCACATGACCGCTTTCCGGGCTTCTATGGCGGCGGTTGCAGGCAGCGGGGAAACATGCGGCGGGGCGGAATGGCCGAGCGCGGGCTGATCGACGGAATATTGCAGGGAATGGCGCTGCGTTCGGCCGCGTTCATCGTCACCGTCTACGGCGACGTGGTGGTGCCGCGCGGCGGCGTGCTGTGGACCGGCACGCTGATCGAGGTCTGCGAGCGGGTCGGCATCAGCGAATCGCTGGTGCGCACCGCCGTCTCGCGCCTGGTCGCCGCGCATCGGCTGCGCGGCGAGCGGCTGGGGCGGCACAGCTATTACCGGCTGGACGCCTCGGCCCAGCGGGAATTCGACCAGGCGGCGCGGCTGCTCTACAAGGCCGAGGTGCCGGCGCGGGGCTGGCAGATCCTGCACGCCCCGGAGCTGACCGAGGACGAGGCCCGCCACCAGCGCATGGGCCATATGGGCGGGGCGGTCTTCATCCGGCCCGACCGCGGCCAGCCGGTGCTGGAAGGCGCGCTGGTCTTTCACGCCCCGGACCCGCCGGCGCTGGGCCGGATCGGGCAGTTCTGGGATCTCTCGGCGCTGCATCAGCGTTATCTCGACATGCTGGCGCGGTTTGCGCCCCTGGCCGAGGCGGGCGCGGCGCTGTCCGACGAGATGGCGCTGATCGCCCGGCTGCTTTTGGTGCATGACTATCGCGGCGTGCTGCTGCGCGACCCGCGCCTGCCGCAGGCCGCCCTGCCGCCGGACTGGCAGGGGCACGAGGCGCGGGCGCTGTTCCGCCGCCTCTATTGCCAGCTTTCCCCGGCGGCGGAACGCTGGATCGGGGCGCATTTCGAGGGCGCCGACGGCTTCCTGCCCGAGAAAACGCCCCAGAGTGAAGAGCGGCTGGCCGATCTGTGCAGGATAACCGGCTGAATTGAAATTATCTTTTTCGCATGCCGCCAGACATTACACGACGCGCGAAGAATTTTCTTTCTTTGTGATGTTTGGCCATGTATAAACTGACCAATCGGTCGGCGAATTGGAGAATCGCCGGTCTTTCGTCTTGAAAATGGGAGAGAGCATGCAGGACGCCTTCATCTGTGACGCGGTGCGCACGCCGATTGGTCGCTATGGCGGGGCGCTGGCCTCGGTCCGGGCGGACGACCTGGCGGCAGTGCCGCTGAAGGCGCTGATGGAGCGCAACCCCGGCGTGGACTGGGCGGCGGTCGACGACCTGATCTATGGCTGCGCCAACCAGGCGGGCGAGGACAACCGCAACGTGGGCCGCATGGCGGTGCTGCTGGCGGGCATGCCCGTCGCGGTGCCGGGGACCACGGTGAACCGGCTTTGCGGCTCGGGGATGGATGCGGTCGGCATGGCGGCCCGCGCGATCAAGGCGGGCGATTGCGATTTCGTCATCGCCGGCGGCGTCGAAAGCATGACCCGCGCCCCCTTCGTGATGCCCAAGGCGGAAAGCGCCTTTTCCCGCGCCAATGCGGTCTATGACACCACCATCGGCTGGCGCTTCGTCAACCCGGCGATGAAGGCGCGGTTCGGCATCGACTCGATGCCGCAGACCGCCGACAACGTCGCCGCCGATTTCGCCGTCAGCCGCGCCGACCAGGACGCCTTTGCCGCGCGCAGCCAGGCCCGCTGGGAAGCGGCGCAGCAGGCCGGCGTCTTTGCCGACGAGATCGTGCCCGTCACCATCCCGCAGAAAAAGGGCGAGCCGGTGGTCTTCGACACCGACGAGCATCCGCGCCCCGGCACCACGGCCGAGACGCTGGCCCGGCTCAAGGGCGTGAACGGCCCCGATCTGTCGGTGACGGCGGGCAATGCCTCGGGCGTGAACGACGGCGCCGCGGCGCTGGCGATCCTGTCCGGCGAGGCGGCGGAACGGCACGGCCTGACGCCCAAGGCGCGCATCGTCGCCATGGCGGCGGCGGGGGTCGAGCCGCGCATCATGGGCATCGGCCCGGCGCCGGCGGCGAAAAAGGTGCTGGCGCGCGCGGGACTGACCATCGACCAGATGGATGTGATAGAATTGAACGAGGCCTTCGCCAGCCAGGCGCTGGCGACCCTGCGCGACCTTGGCCTGCCCGACCACGCCGCCCATGTGAACCCCAACGGCGGCGCCATCGCGCTTGGCCACCCGCTGGGCATGTCGGGGGCCCGGCTTGTGACGACGGCGATGTATCAGCTGCATCGCACCGGCGGGCGCTATGCGCTTTGCACCATGTGCATCGGCGTGGGGCAAGGCATCGCGCTGATCCTCGAACGCGTTTGACCCAGGGAGAAGTTTGCCATGTATGCCCAGCTTGTGAAGTCCGAAGGGATGAAAGCCCGCGAGGAGATGACCCCCCAGGAGATCGCCTTCCAGGAGCGCATCGACCGCGGCGAGAAGATCGAGCCCAAGGAATGGATGCCCGAGGGTTATCGCAAGACGCTGGTCCGCCAGATCGGCCAGCACGCCCATAGCGAGATCGTCGGCCAGCTGCCCGAGGGCAACTGGATCACCCGCGCGCCCACGCTGGAGCGCAAGGCGATCCTCTTGGCCAAGGTGCAGGACGAGGCCGGGCACGGGCTCTATCTCTACTCGGCGGCCGAGACGCTGGGCGTCTCGCGCGACGAACTGATGGAGCTCTTGCACGCCGGCAAGATGAAATATTCCTCGATCTTCAACTATCCGACGCTGACCTGGGCCGACATGGGCGCGGTGGGCTGGCTGGTCGATGGCGCGGCGATCATGAACCAGGTGCCGCTGCAACGCACCTCCTACGGTCCCTATTCCCGCGCCATGATCCGCATCTGCAAGGAGGAAAGCTTCCACCAGCGCCAGGGCTATGCGGTGATGATGAAGCTGGCCCAGGGCACGCCCGCGCAGAAGCGCATGGCGCAGGACGCGCTGAACCGCTTCTGGTATCCGGCGCTGATGATGTTCGGCCCCTCGGACAAGGATTCGGTGCATTCGGCGCAGTCGATGGCCTGGAAGATCAAGATCAACACCAATGACGAGCTGCGGCAGAAATTCGTCGACCAGACCGTGCCGCAGGCGGAATACCTGGGCCTGACCGTCCCCGACCCGGACCTGAAATGGAACGAGGAAAAGGGCGGCTACGATTTCAGCGAGCCGGACTGGTCGGAATTCTTCGACGTGATCGCCGGCAACGGGCCCTGCAACAAGGACCGGCTGGGCGCCCGCGTCAAGGCCTGGGAGGACGGCGCCTGGTTCCGCGAGGGGCTGATGGCGCATGCCGAGAAGGCTGCAGCCCGCCGCGCGCAAGCCGCCGAGTAAGCCCGCAATCGCCAGGAACGGCGCCGCCGGACAACCGGGTCCGGGGCGCAACCAAGTTTAGGGAGAGAGAACCATGTCCAAGGAATGGCCGCTCTGGGAAGTCTTCATCCGGGGCCAGCACGGGCTGAACCACCGCCATGTCGGCAGCCTGCACGCGCCCGACGCCGAAATGGCGATCATGAACGCCCGCGACGTCTATACCCGCCGCAACGAGGGCGTGTCGATCTGGGTGGTGCCCTCGGCGCAGATCACCGCGTCGAGCCCCTCGGAAAAGGGGCCGCTGTTCGAGCCCTCGAACGCCAAGGTCTATCGCCACCCGACCTTTTTCGACATTCCCGAAGAAGTGGGGCATATGTGATGCCGTCGCTGCCCGACATGACCACGCCCCAGGTGGCGGAACTGGCCCGGCATCAGGCCGAGGCCCATCCGGCCCATCCGACCGTGCCCCAGCCCGACGAGGGCCAGGAGGCGTTCTTCGAGACGCTGCTGCGCATCGGCGACAGCGCCCTGGTCCTGGGCCATCGCGTGTCCGAATGGTGCGGCCATTCGCCGGCGCTCGAGGAAGACATCGCGCTGGCCAACGTGGCGCTGGACCTGATCGGCCAGACCCAGCTGTGGCTGGGGCTTGCCGGCGAGGTCGAGGGGCAGGGCCGCTCGGCCGACGACCTGGCCTATCTGCGCGACGCCTGGGATTTTCGCAACCTGCTGATCTGCGAGCGTCCGAACGGCGATTTCGGCCATACGCTGATGCGGCAGTTCCTGTTCGACGCTTGGCACCATGAACTGCTGAAGGGGCTGGCGGCATCCTCGGACCCGCGCGTGGCCGAGATCGCGGCCAAGGCCGGCAAGGAAGTGGCCTATCACCTGGAACGCTCGTCCGACCTGGTGGTGCGGCTGGGCGACGGGACCGAGGAAAGCCACCGCCGGATGCAGCAGGCGCTGGACGCGCTCTGGCCCTATGCCGGCGAGATGTTCCTGGGCGACGACAAGGATGCCCAGATGGCCGCGCGCGGCATCGCCCCCGATCCGGCCAGCCTGCGCGCCGGCTGGGACGCCACGCTGCGCCACGTGCTGGGCGAGGCGACCTTGCAGATCCCCGAAAGCGACTTTGCGCACAAGGGCGGCAAGCAGGGCATCCACACGGAACATCTGGGCTATATCCTGGCCGAGATGCAGTTCCTGCAACGCGCCTATCCCGGCGCCAGCTGGTAAAGCCCATGGCCGCTGCGACCCATCCCAGCGTCGAGCAGGTCTGGGGCTGGCTGTCCGAGGTGCCCGACCCGGAGATCCCGGTGATCAGCCTGACCGACCTGGGCATCATCCGCGGCGTCGAATGGCAGGGCGACACGCTGGTCGTCAGGGTCACGCCGACCTATTCCGGCTGCCCCGCGACCAGCATCATCAACCTGGACATCGAGACCGCGCTGCGCAGCCACGGCATCGACAAGCTGCGGCTGGAACGCCAGCTGACCCCGCCCTGGACCACCGACTGGATCACCCAGGCGGGCCGCGAAAAGCTGCACGCCTATGGCATCGCCCCGCCCATCGACGGCACGGCGGCTGACGGGGTTCTGGCGGGGCGCATCGCCCGCATGAGCGGCGCGAACCTGACCATCGCCTGCCCGCGCTGCGGCTCGACCAATACCGAAAAGATCAGCCAGTTCGGCTCGACCCCCTGCAAGGCGAATTATCGCTGCAAGGACTGTCTGGAACCCTTCGACTATTTCAAATGCCTGTAAGAAGGCGCCCCGCTTCAGGAAGGATACCCCCATGGCACGCTTCCATCCGCTGAAGGTCACCGATGTGCGTCGCGAGACGCGCGACGCGGTGGTCGTCACCCTGGCCCCCCGCGACGAGGACCGCGCGCTGTTCGACTTCACCCAGGGCCAATACCTGACCTTCCGCCGCGACTTCGACGGCGAGGAGCTGCGCCGGTCCTATTCGATCTGCGCCGGCAAGGACGAAGGCACCCTGCGCGTGGGCATCAAGCGCGTCGACGGCGGCGCCTTCAGCACCTGGGCCAACGAGAACCTGGCGCCCGGCGACGAGATCGAGGCGATGCCGCCGATGGGCAAGTTCTTCACCCCGATCGAGCCCGAGGCGGAAAAGCAGTATCTGGGCTTTGCCGCCGGCTCGGGCATCACCCCGGTCCTGTCGATCATCAAGACCGTGCTGGCGCGCGAGCCGCGGGCGCAGTTCACGCTGGTCTATGCCAACCGCCAGATCAACACCATCATGTTCCGCGAGGAGCTGGAGGATCTGAAGAACCTCTATCTCGGCCGCTTCTCGGTCATCCATGTGCTGGAGCAGGAGGGGCAGGAGATCGACCTGTTCACCGGCCGCATCGACGAGGGCAAGATGACGGCGCTGTTCCAGCATTGGCTGGACGCCGAGGCGGTCGACACCGCCTTCATCTGCGGCCCCGAGTCGATGATGCTGACCGTGGCGGCGTCCCTGCGCGGCCACGGGCTGCGCGACGAGCAGATCAAGTTCGAGCTGTTCGCCTCCAGCCAGCCGGGCCGCGCCAAGGCCCGCCCCGTCTCGGCCCAGGCGGCCGGCGCGGGCGAGGGCGTGGCCGCCACGGTGACGCTGGACGGCGCCACCCGCGCCTTCCAGATGCCGCGCGAGGGCGAGACGATCCTGGAGGCCGCCCTGGCCAACAACATGGACGCGCCCTATTCCTGCAAGGCGGGCGTCTGCTCGACCTGCCGCTGCAAGGTGCTGGAGGGCGAGGTCGAGATGGCGGTGAACCACGCGCTGGAAGATTACGAGGTCCGCGCCGGCTATGTGCTGAGCTGCCAGGCCTATCCGGTCAGCGACCGCGTGGTCGTCACCTATGACGAATGATCCGGGCGCAGGAGGGGAACCCATGTCCGATACCATGAATATCGAGGACTACCTGGCGCAGGGCGGCGTGCTGACCGCGCCCGGCAACGTGCCCGCCCGCTATCGCGGCGAGCTTTTGCGGCTGATGTCGTCCTTCGTGGACAGCGAACTGGCCGCCTCGGCCGGCTTCGCCGATGCGATCAACCTCGCCCCCGGCATCAAGGAGCGTATCGCCGCCAGCCGCATCACGCTGGAAAAGGCCGACCATGCCGGGCGCGTGCTGCGGGTGATGGCCGAGTTCGGCACCGATGCCGCCCGCTACCAGACCAGCCACGACTGGGCCGCCCGCGTCCCGCGCGACGCCGATCTGGGCACCGCGCGCCGGCCCGGCGACATGCGGCTGTCGGTGTTGCACTATCCGATCGCCGGCTGGACCGATGCGGTGGTGATGAACGTGCTCCAGGGGCTGGCGACCGGGGTGCAGATGACCGAGCTGACCCGCGTCTCCTACGGCCCGCTGGCCGAGGTCTTTCGCGAGATCGCCCCGCGCGAGGCCCGCCATGCCGAGCTGGGCCTGGAGGGGCTGGAGCAGATCGCCCAGACCGAGACCGGGCGCGAGGAAGCCCGCGCCGCCATCGCCTATTGGCAGCCGCGCGTCGCGGCGGGCTTCGGCCTGACCCATTCGGCGCGCTATGACACGCTGGCGCGCTTCGGCCTGCGCCACAGCCCGAACGAGGCGCTGCTGGGGCGCTGGGAGGCGCTGGTGTCGGAACATCTGGCCGCGCTTGGCCTCTGAACCGGCGCTTGCGGCCGCTCTCCCCGACGGGCGCGGCCTTGCCGCCCGAGCAAAACGAAGACTGACCAAGGAAACGCCAATGACCACTCCGCGCCGTCTTGAAAGCTATGTCTGCGGGTGCTGGACCCCCGGCAGCCAGCCCGGCCAGACCCTGCTGGACGCCGCCACCGGCGAGCCGGTGGCCGTGATCGATTCGACCGGCATCGACTTTGCCGCCGCGCTGGCCCATGGCCGCGAGGCGGCGGGGCCAAGGCTGCGCGCCATGTCGTTTCACGAACGCGCCGGCATGCTCAAGGCCCTGGGCCTGGCGCTGATGGCGCAGAAAGAGGAATTCTACGCCGAAAGCCTGCATACCGGCGCCACCCGCACCGACGGCTGGGTGGACATCGAGGGCGGCATCGGCACCATGCTGACCTTTGCCTCCAAGGCGCGGCGCGAATTGCCCAATGCCCGCGTGCTGACCGATGGCGATGTCGAGCCGCTGTCCAAGGACGGCAGTTTCAGCGCCCAGCATATCCTGACGCCGCTGCATGGCGTGGCGGTGCATATCAACGCCTTCAACTTCCCGATCTGGGGCATGCTGGAAAAGATCGCGCCGACGCTGCTGGCCGGGATGCCCTGCCTGGTCAAGCCCGCCAGCCAGACCGCCTATCTGACCGAGCTGATGGTGCGCCGCATCGTCGAGACCGGCATCCTGCCCGAAGGCGCGCTGCAACTGATCTGCGGCTCGGTCGGCGATCTGCTGGACCACGTGACCGAACAGGATGCCGTGACCTTCACCGGCTCGGCCTGGACCGGGCGCAAGCTCAAGACCCATCCGGCGGTGATCGCCAATTCCGTGCGCTTCACCATGGAGGCGGACAGCCTGAATGCCGCCATTCTCGGCCCCGACGCGGTGGCGGGCACGCCCGAGTTCGACCTGTTCGTGCGCGAGGTCGCGCGCGAGATGACGGTCAAGGCCGGGCAGAAATGCACCGCCATCCGCCGCGTCATCGCGCCCCGCGCCCAGGTCGACGCCCTGATCGCCGCGCTGGACGAGCGGCTGGGCAAGACCGCCGTCGGCCTGCCGGGCGACGAGGGGGTGCGCATGGGGCCGCTGGCCAGCCTGGACCAGCGCGAAGAGGTGCGCGAGCGCATCCGCGACCTGCAGGCGGCGGCCGAGATCGTCGCCGGCGATCCCGATGCGGTGCGCGTGACCTCGGGCGACGCGGCCAGGGGCGCCTTCCTGAACCCGGTGCTGATGTATGCCGCCAAGCCCTTCGCGGCCGGGGCGGTGCATGAGGTCGAGGCTTTCGGCCCCGTCTCGACGGTCATGCCCTATGACGACCTGGACGAGGCGGTGGCCCTGGCGCGGATGGGCCGCGGCTCGCTGGTCACATCGGTCTTTACCGACGATCCGAAGGTTGCCGAGGAGCTGGTGCTGGGCGCCGCGCCCTGGCACGGCCGGGTGCTGATCGGCAACCGCGCCTCGGCCAAGTCCTCGACCGGGCATGGCTCGCCCCTGGCGCCGCTGGTCCATGGCGGCCCCGGCCGCGCCGGCGGCGGCGAAGAGATGGGCGGCATCCGCGGCGTCAAGCATTACATGCAGCGCACCGCCGTGCAGGGCGCGCCGCGGCTGCTGTCGGCCGTCACCGGGCGCTGGATCCCCGGTGCCGACGTGCGGCAGGGCGAGCATCCCTTCCGCAAGTCGCTGGCCGAGCTGCGCATCGGCGACCAGCTCGTCACGGCGACCCGCACCGTCACCCGCGAGGATGTCGAGCATTTCGCCCATTTCACCGGCGACACCTTCTATGCCCATATGGACGAGGCGGCGGCCAAGGCGAACCCGTTCTTCGACGACCGCGTGGCGCATGGCTATCTGATCGCCAGCTTTGCCGCGGGTCTTTTCGTCGAGCCGAACCCCGGCCCGGTCCTGGCCAATTACGGCGTGGACAACCTGCGCTTCCTGACCCCGGTCTATTTCGGCGACACGCTGCAAGTGCGGCTGACCTGCAAGGAGATCAACCCGCGCGAGAACGCCGGCCATGGCGAGGTGCGCTGGGATTGCCAGGTGACGAACCAGAAGGGCGAGGTCGTGGCGCAATACGACGTGCTGACCATGGTGGCCAAGGAATGGCCGCTGGCCCAGGCGGCGGCGCAATAGGGCCGTCGTCGGGCTTGCGTCGCCGGATGCGCGAACGGACCGGCGGGACGGTGGGCGCCTGCGCCCCGCCGGTCGTCGGGCGGGACCGCCCCGCCCGATGCCTCAGCCTTGCGCGGGCAGCAGGCTGCGCGCGATCGAGGCGTCCAGCGCCTCGAAGGCGTTGAGCCCGATCGCCTCGTAAAGCTCGGCCCTGGTCTGCATCTCGGGCAGCATGGCCGTCGTCGCGCCGTCGCGGGCCAGCGCGGCGTAAAGCCGCTCTTGCGCCTTGTTGGCCACGCGCAGCGACGAGACCGGCCAGATCACCATGTCATAGCCAAGCTCCTGGAACTCCTGCGCGGTCAACGCGGGGGTGCGGCCGAACTCGGTCATGTTGGCCAGCAGCTTCACGCCGGGCAGGCGGGCGCGGACTTCGCGGAACATCTCGACCGAGGTCAGCGCCTCGGGAAAGATCGCGTCCGCCCCGGCCTCGACGTAAAGCTTGGCGCGGGCCACGGCGCCTTCGATGCCCTCGGCCGCGGCCGCATCGGTGCGGGCGATGACGAACAGATGCCGCCGCGCGCGGGCCGCCGCCGCCACCTTGGCCGCCATGTCCTGCGCCGGGGCCAGCTTCTTGTCGTTCAGGTGGCCGCATTTCTTGGGCAGCAGCTGGTCCTCCAGATGCACGGCCGCGGCGCCCGCATCCTCGAAGCTGCGCACCATGTGCATGACGTTCAGCGCCTCGCCATAGCCGGTGTCGCCGTCGACCAGCAGCGGCAACCCGCTGGCCCGCGCGATCTGGCGGATGAAGAAGCAGACCTCGTCCACGGTGATGATGCCCAGGTCGGGCAGGCCCATCGAGGCGGTCATGGCGGCGCCGGAGAGGTAGAGCGCCTGAAACCCCGCCGCGCGGGCCTGAAGCGCGGCCATGCCGTTATGCGCGCCGGGCAGGCGCAGGATGCCGGGACGGGCCAGGGCTGCGCGGAACCGCGCGCCGGCCGGCGCCTCGGGCAGGTCGGAGCCGATCAGATAGGGCATCACTCGGCCTCCAGGGACAACAGCCCGCCGCGCTGGTCGATGGGCAGGAAGCGGCGGTTTTCCGGGCCGATGTAATGGGCCGAGGGGCGGATGATCTTGTTGTCCTGGCGCTGCTCGACCACATGCGCGCCCCAGCCGGCGGTGCGGGCGATGACGAAGATCGGCGTGAACATCGCGGTCGGCACGCCCAGCAGGTGATAGGAGACGGCCGAATACCAGTCGAGGTTCGGGAACATCCCCTTGGCGTCCAGCATGACGTCCTCGATCCGCTCGGCCACGGCGAACATGCGGGTCGCGCCCTTGTCCTCGGACAACCGGCGGGCGACGCGCTTGATGACCACGTTGCGCGGGTCCGAGACGGTATAGACCGGATGTCCGAAGCCGATGACGACCTCGCGCGCCGCGACGCGGGCGCGGATGTCGGCCTCGGCCTCGTCGGGGGTGGCGTAGCGCTTCTGGATCTCGAAGGCGACCTCGTTGGCGCCGCCGTGCTTGGGCCCGCGCAGCGCGCCGATGGCGCCGGCGATGGCGGAATAGACGTCGGCGCCGGTGCCGGCGATGGTGCGCGCGGTGAAGGTCGAGGCGTTGAACTCGTGCTCGGCGTAAAGGATCAGCGTGGTGTGCATGGCGCGGATCTCGGCCTCGGTCGCGGGACGGCCGTGCAGCAGGTGCAGGAAATGCCCGGCGATGCCGTCGTCCTCGGTCTCGACCTCGATGCGGCGGCCATGCTGGGCGTGGTGATACCAGTAAAGCAGCATCGAGCCCTGCACCGCGATCAGCCGGTCGGCGATGTCGCGGGCGCCGGGGATGTTGTGGTCATGCGCCTCGGGCAGCACGCAGCCCATGGCCGAGACGCCCGAGCGCAGCACGTCCATCGGATGCGCCGCGGCCGGGATCGCCTCGAGCGTCTGGCGCACCGCCAGCGGCAGGCCGCGCAAGCTGCGCAGCTTGGCCTTGTAGGCGGCCAGTTCCGCGGCCGAGGGCAGGGTGCCGTGGATCAGCAGATGCGCAATCTCCTCGAACTCGCAGGCTTCGGCGATGTCGAGGATGTCGAAGCCGCGATAATGCAGGTCATTGCCGCTTTGGCCGACGCTGCACAGCGCGGTGTTGCCGGCGACGACCCCCGAAAGGGCTACCGACTTCTTGGGTTTCCTGGCGGAACCGCTCATCGTGATCTCCTTATTTCCAGTCGAATATGCCATGGGGCGCGGCCTCGCCCAGGCGCGCGGGCGAGACGGTGAAGTTCAGCTCTCCCAGTCGCCCGGCGGGCAGGTCGGGCAGGCCTTGCACCGCGTCGAGGAAGCGGTGCTGCTCGGCGGTGGCGATGATGCCGTCCGACAGGGTCAGGAACTTCTGGATATAATTTTCCCGCACGAAGGGGCGGGCGCCGTCGGGATGGGCGTCGGCCAGCGCCAGTTCGTCCTCGATCACCCGGCCGTCCCTGAGCGTGACCACGACGCGGCCGCCGAACGCCTTTTCCCTGGGGTCGCGGGCGTGATAGCGCCGGGTCCATTCGGGGTCTTCGACGGTGGTGATCTTGTGCCACAGCGCCACGGTCTCGGGGCGCTGCGCGCGCTGCGGGGCATAGGAGCGTTCGTGGTGCCAGCCGCCATCCTCCAGCGCCACGGCAAAGATATACATGATGGAATGGTCCAGCGTCTCGCGGCTGGCCTTGGGGTCCAGCTTCTGCGGGTCGTTGGCGCCGGTGCCGATGACATGATGCGTATGGTGGCTGGTGTGGATCACGATGCCGTCCACCTGCGACAGGTCGCCGATCTGCGGCCCCAACCGGCGGGCAAGGTCGATCAGCGCCTGGCTTTGATATTCCGCCGAATGCTCCTTGGTGTAGGTGTCGAGGATGGCGCGCTTGGCCTCGCCCTGGCCCGGCAGCGGCACCTGGTAGCGGGCCTCGGGGCCGGAAAGCAGCCAGGCGATGAAGCCGTCCTCGCCCTCCCATGCCGGGCTGGGGGCGCCTTCGCCGCGCATCACTCGGTCCACCGCCTCGATCGCCATCTTGCCGGCGAAGGCGGGGGCATAGGCCTTCCAGCTGGAAATCTCGCCCTTGCGGCTTTGCCGGGTGGTGGTGGTGACGTGCAGCGCCTGCTGCACCGCCTGGTAGATGGTCTGCGCGGGCAGGTTCAGAGCCGTGCCGATGCCGGCGGCGGCCGAGGGCCCCAGATGGGCGATATGGTCGATCTTGTGCTCGTGCAGGCAGATGCCGCGCACCAGGTTCACCTGGATCTCGTAGCCGGTGGCGATGCCGCGGATCAGGTCGCGCCCCGAGCGGACGCAATGCTGCGCCACGGCCAGGATGGGCGGGATGTTGTCGCCGGGGTGGGAATAGTCGGCGGCCAGGAAGGTGTCGTGGAAATCCAGCTCGCGCACCGCGGTGCCATTGGCCCAGGCCGCCCATTCCGGGCTGACGCGGGTGGCGTCGGTCATGCCGAAGACCGTGGCGCCGCGCTGGAACGGATGGCACAGCGCCTGCGCCCTGGCCGAGGCCACCGGGCGCCGCGCAAGCGAGGCCGCCGCCACCGCAGCATTGTCGATGATGCGGTTCACGATCATCTCGGTCACGGCCGGCTCCACCGCCACCGGGTCGGCCGCCACCTCGGCGATCTTCCAGGCCAGCTGCTGTTCGCGCGGCAGGTGTTCGGCGGATTTCCAGGTCCGCAGGTCATGGGTGATCATGGGTCAGTCCTTCGCTGGTGATGTTCTGGGCGATGGGCAGCGGGCGGCCATGCGCATCCACCGCCACCATTTCGAAGCGGCCCGAGAGCGCCTGCCTTTCGGCCGCGCCCGTCGTCGCCTGGGCCAGGCCAAGCACCTCGACGGTCATCGCGCTGCGGCCGGTGCGGATGACGCGGGCGGTCAGGTTCAGGATCTCGCCCACGCGGATCGGGGTGGTGAAATCCACCCGCTCCGAGCGCGCCATGACGACCGAGCCGCCGGCGTGGCGGGTGGCGGCGATGAAGGCCGCCTTGGCCATCAGGGCCAGCGCATTGCCGCCGAACAGCGTGCCGTAATGGTTCGCGGCATCGGGAAAGATCATCTCGACCATGCGGGTCTCTGTGCCCATCGTTCCTGCCTTCGCAAAATTGGCAAAGCCATCTATCCACAAGGCGTATCGCCGGTTAAACTACTGAAAAAGCGTTGATCTGCGAAGGCTGCCCCTGCAAATTGCGAAGGTTGCGAAGATGACGAAAAGCTACATGGGCGTCCGGTTGCGCCGCTTGCGCGAGGAACGCGGCATGACCCAGGCGGCCCTGGCGCGGGCGCTGGGGATTTCGCCCAGCTATCTCAACCAGATCGAGCAGAACCAGCGCCCGCTGACCGTGCCGGTGCTACTCAGGCTGAACGGCGCCTTCGGCCTCGACGTGCAGCTGTTCTCGGATGCCGAGGAGGCGCGGCTGATCACCGACCTGCGCGCGGCGCTGGCCGACCAGGGCGCGCCGGCGGCGACGGCGGAGTTGCGGGAACTGGCTTCGAACATGCCCGGCATCGCGCGGGCCATCATCGCCATGCAGGCCCGGCTGCGCGAGACCGCCGAGCGTGCCGACCTGCTGGCGGGGCGGCTGACCGAGCCGCAGGCCGCCGCCACCCCCGCCGCCTTCGAGGCGGTGCGCGACTGGTTCTATGACCGCCGCAACCATGTCCCGGACCTGGAGACCCCGGCCGAGGCCATCGGCTCGGCGCTGCCGCCGGGGCGGATGGTGGCGGGGCTGATCGACCGGCTGGCCGGGCGGCACGGCATCCGCATCGCGCTGGACGCAGGCAGCCTGCGCCGCTTTGACGCCGGCGCGCGCATCTTGCACCTGGCGCCGCACCTGACCGAGGGGCAGCAGGCCTTCCAGATCGCCACGCAGCTGGCCTTCCTGGAGCAGGGCGAAACCATCGCCCGGCTTGCGGGCGATCCGGGGTTGGCCCCCGACGCGCAGGCGCTGCTGCGGATCGGGCTGGCGAATTACTTCGCGGGCGCGCTGGTCCTGCCCTATGGCGCCTTCCTGCGCGAGGCCGAGGCCGTGGCCTATGACATCGACCTGATCGCGCGCCGCTTCGGCGTGGGGTTCGAGACCACCTGCCACCGCCTGTCCACCCTGCAACGACCCGAGGCGCGCGGCGTGCCGTTCTTTTTCATCCGCGTGGACCGGGCCGGGAACATCTCGAAACGGCAATCGGCGACGGATTTCCATTTTTCGCGCATCGGCGGCTCCTGCCCGCTGTGGAACGTCTACGAGGCGTTTTCCCGGCCGGGAGAGATCGTGCGCCAGATCGCGCAGATGCCGGACGGGCGCAGCTACCTGTGGATCGCGCGCATGGTGAGCCATGGCCAGGGCGGCTTCGGCGCCCCGGTCAAGACCTTCGCCGTGGCGCTTGGCTGCGACCTGGCCCATGCCGACCGGCTGGTCTATGCGCGCGGGCTGGATCTGAAGAACCCCGCGCTTGCGACCCGGATCGGCCCCGGCTGCAAGGTGTGCGAGCGCCCCGCCTGCCCGCAGCGCGCCTTTCCCATGGTCGGCCGCCCGCTGGCCGTCAGCACCGCCGAGGCCCGTTTCGCCCCCTATTCCAGCGGCGGCTGAGGCCGCGGCCCGGCGCGGCGGGCCAGGTCCAGGAAGCCGGCGATGTAGTCGGTGGCCTCCTCGCCGCGCCGGGTGCCCAGGTGGATCGACTTTTCCAGCCCGGCGCCGATGCGCAGGCCGCGGACCGGCAGGCCCGCGCCCTCTTCGCGCAGGAACCAGTCCGGCACGGCGCTGACGCCGCGGCCGGCCGCGACCAGTTGCAGCATCATCTCGGTCGTCTCGACGCTGCGGTGCTGGCGCGGCAGGCAATTTCCGGGCACCAGGAAGCGGGTGAAGATGTCCAGCCGCGTCGGCTCGACCGGATAGGTTATCAGCACCTCGGGCACCAGGTCGCCGGGCTCGACATGGTCGCGGCCGGCCAGCGGATGGTCCTGCGCCACCGCCAGCACCAGCTGATAGTCGAAGACCGCGGCATAGGCGATGCCCGGCAGCGCCAGCGGGTCGGGGGTGATCAGCAGGTCGATCTCGTGCCCGGGCAGCGCCGCGATGCCGCCAAAGCGAAAGGCGCTGCGCAGGTCCAGGTCCACGTCCGGCCAGGCCGCCAGATAGGGCGCGACCACCCGCGTCCTCTCGCGCCGCCATGCGACGCGCATCCACGACCCGGCGGTCAAGGCGCGCCCGGCGCCGATGACGGTGGCCTGGGCGGCCCATGCGCAGTCGCTGACCGACCGGCCGCTGAAGGGCATGCTGACCGGGCCGGTCACGGTCCTGCAATGGTCCTTTGTCCGCGACGACCAGCCCCGCGCGCGGACCTGCCGGCAGATCGCGCTGGCGATTCGCGACGAGGTGGCCGACCTGGAAGCCGCCGGGATCAAGGCGATCCAGATCGACGAGCCGGCGCTGCGCGAGGGCCTGCCGCTGCGCCGCGCCGAACGGGACGCTTATCTGCAATAGGCGGTCGAGGCGTTCCGGCTGTCGGCCAGCACGGTCGCGGACGAGACCCGGATCCACACCCATATGTGCTATTCCGAGTTCAACGACATCATGCCCGCCATCGCCGCGATGGATGCCGACGTGATCTCGATCGAGACCTCGCGCTCGGACATGGAGCTGCTGGGCGCTTTCGGCGATTTCGACTATCCGAACGAGATCGGCCCCGGCGTCTGGGACATCCACTCGCCCCGCGTGCCGCCCGAGGCCGAGATGATCACCCTGCTGCGCAAGGCGGCCAGCGTGATCCCGGCCGAGCGGCTCTGGGTCAATCCCGATTGCGGGCTGAAGACCCGCGGCTGGCCCGAGACCGAGGCGGCGCTGAAGAACCTGGTCGCGGCGGCAGGGGCGCTGCGCAAGGGCGATCTGGCGCCCCTGCCGGTCGAGGCGAGGGGGCGGTCCCAGCCGGCCGGCTGCGGCTGCTCTGCCGCGCAGGGCTGAGACTGCCCCGACTTCTTCCCCGTGGCGGCGTTTTCGGGGACAATCGCGGCTCTCCGGTGGGCAGGCCGGCGGTCACTGTCCCGGCCCCGGCTTGCGGCCCGAAACGGCGAAGCGGTGCTGGCCAAGCGCCGCAAGCCGTGCGCGGGACCAGAGGGGCCAGCGGCGGCTGTGCATCGCCCGCAGGTTCTCGTGCCGCAGATCGGTGAAGCCCGCCCCGCCGATCAGATCGGCGGCGTCCCGCGCCCGCAGACCGGCGCCAAAGGGCAGCTGCGCCATGATCCGCCCATGGTCGCGCCATTGCGCCGGCGTCACCAGGCTGTGGCTGTCCTGCATCCTGCCGAGCAGCCGGTCGAGCCGGGGCAGGGCGCGCTCGATCAGGCTTTGGCGGGCATGGTCCCCGTCGATGACCAGAAGCCGCCCGCCGGGCTTCAGGATGCGGAACCAGTCGCCAAGCGCGGCCTGCGGCGCGGGCAGGGTCCACAGCAGGTTGCGCGCGATGATCACGTCGTAGCGGTTGTCCGGCTCCAGCGTATTCTCGGCATCGGCGGCGATGAAGCCGAGGCGGGCGCCGGCCTCTTGCGCCTTGCGGCGCGCGCGCTCGAGCATCGGGCCGGCGAAGTCGAGCCCGGTGACGGCAAGGCCCGCCTGCCGCATCAGCAGCGACATGGCGCCGGTGCCGCAGCCCAGGTCCAGCGCAAGGCGGCCTTCGCCGGGGCCGAGGTGGCGCCGGATCAGCGCCAGCCAGGCGGCGGCCTCGCGCGCGGCCATCAGGCCGTGGCCGGGGCTTTGGTCATAGGTCTCGGCCCGGTGGCTCCAATAGTCGCGGATGTCGTCCTTGACCGAACGGTTCCGCATGGTCCCGGCCGCGGCTCAGTCCGCTTTCCGCCGCTCGAGGATTTCCAGCATCCTCTGGCGAACGGCTTCGGGCAGGTCGTCGGGCAGGTCGGCCTTGGTCGCGGGCCTGTCGCCGACCTGGATCAGCATCGCCATGCCCATGGTGTAATGGGGCGAGCATTTGATGCCCCAGATGCCCTCGGCGTCCAGCGTGACCTCGATTTCCTCGTTGATCTTGCCGATGAATTTCTCGCCACCCTCGGGGATCATGCCGGCGATGGTGGCGGCGTTGTGGCCGGGGTCGGTGGCAAGGAAGCGGACTGTGTCGCCGGGCCGGACCACCAGGTAGTCCGGCTCGAACGGCATCGGGCCGGTGTCGTTGCGGTTGAGCATCCTGACCTCATGCAGTTCGGCCAGGGCGGCGGCGGGCAGCAGGCAGGCAAGAAGCGCGGCGCGAAGCAGCATGGGATGTCCTTTCAGGCAAGGCGTTGGAAGGCGAAGACCGGCCGGCCTCCGCGGGGATGGGGGATGATCTCGGCCTCGACCGCGAAGATCTCGCGGATCAGCGCCGGGGTCAGGATTTCCATCGGCGGCCCCAGCGCCACGCAGCGGCCCGCGCGCAGCACCATGACCCGGTCGCAGCGCAAGGCGTGATGCAGGTCGTGCAGCGCGATGACGGTGGTGACGGAAAGCCGCGCGACCAGGTCGAGGATGGCGATCTGGTGATGGATGTCCAGGTGATTGGTCGGCTCGTCCAGGAGCAGGATGCGCGGCGCCTGGGCATGGGCGCGCGCGATATGGACGCGCTGGCGCTCGCCCCCCGAAAGCGAGGCCCAGTCGCGTCCCGCCATATGCGCCATGTCCACGGCGTCGAGGGCCGCCGCGACGGCGTCGTCGTCCTGGGCACCCCATGGCCGCAGCGGGCCAAGCCAGGGCGTGCGGCCCAGCTCGACCGCGTCGCGCACCGTGATCCGCTCGGCCGTCTCGGCCGATTGCGCGACCAGCGCCAGCCGCCGCGCGATCTGCCGTCGCCCCAGCCGGGCCATGGGCCGGCCCTCCAGCCGGATCTCGCCGCGGTTGGGGCGCAGCAGGCCCGCCATCAGCCCCATCAGCGTCGACTTGCCCGATCCGTTCGGCCCGATCAGGCCCAGGGTCTCGCCCGGATGCAGGCGCAGGCTGATGTCGGACAGGATCTCGCGGCCGCGCACGGCATGGCTGGCGCCGACGGCTTCCAGGATGGGCGTCATCGCTGCCGGCCCCGGATCATGACCACGGCAAAGGCGGGCGCGCCGACCAGTGCGGTGATGACGCCGATGGGCAGCACCTGGCCGGGAATGACGATGCGCGAGACGACGTCGGACAGCACCAGGAACACCGCCCCCGCCAGCGCCGTCGCCGGGACCAGCCTGGCATGGCGCGGCCCGACGAGGATGCGCATCGCATGCGGCACCACCAGCCCGACGAAGCCGATGGCCCCGGCGATCGAGACCATGATCGCCGTCGCCAGCGAGGCCGTGCCGATCAGCAGCGCCTGCGTGCGCCGCAGGTCGATGCCAAGCGACGCGGCGCTTTCCGCCCCGAAGGCGAAGGCGTCGAGCGCGCGCGCATGCCACAGCCCCACCCCCAGCGCCAGCGCCGCCATCGGCACCGCGACCCAGCTGTCCGGCCAGCGCACGCCCGACAGGTTGCCCAGCAGCCAGAACATGATGCCGCGCGCCTGCTCGGCGCTGGCCGATTGCGCGATGATCAGCGCGGTCAGCGCATTGAACATCTGCGAGCCGGCGATGCCCGCCAGGATGATGACCCCGGCGCCGCGCATCCCGGTTCCGCCGCCGGCGGCGCGCGCCAGCGCCGCGACCAGCGCGAAGGCGGTCAGCGCCCCGGCAAAGGCGCCCGCCGACATGCTGAGCAGCCCTGCGCCGATCCCCGCCACCGCGACCGTGACCGCCCCGGTCGAGGCCCCGGCCGAAATCCCCAGCAGATAGGGCTCGGCCAGGGGGTTGCGCAGCAGCGCCTGCAGGATCAGCCCCGACAGCGCCAGGCCTGCGCCGCCGCAGGCCGCGACCACCGCCCGCGACAGCCGGTAATGCCAGATCACGCTGGCGTCGATCGGGTCGAGCGCGGCCGAGCCAAGCCCGGCCTTGACCGCCAGCACCTCGATGACGGTGGCCAGCGGAATGCGCGTCTCGCCCACCGCCGTGCCGAAGAGCAGCGCCGCGACCAGCACGGCGGGGGCCAGCCACAGCCAGCCCCGATTGCGCCCCGTGCTGCGGGTCGCGGCGCGCACCCTCATTGCAGGTCGAACCCGGCCAGCGAGTCCGCCAGCGATTCCAGCGCGTAGATCGCGCGCACCGAGGGGTCCATCGCATTGGCCGGCATGGTCAGGATGCGGTCGTTCTTCACCGCCTCCATCTCGCTTGTCACCGGGTCCGAGGTCAGGAAATCGCGCTTGACGGCGATGTCGTCGGCGGGAAAGCGGCGGCGGTTCATCTCGGCCGCGACGATGAAGGTCGGGCCGGCCTTGGCGATGGTTTCCCAGCCGACGGTCGGCCATTCCTCGGGCGAGGCGACGACGTTCTGCACCCCCAGCTTGGACAGCATCCAGCCCGGCACGCCATTGGCGCCCGCGACATAGGGGTCGATCTCGATCTCGGCCGAGGAATACCAGAACAGGCCCGACACGCCCTCGGGCAGGTCCAGCGCCTGCGCCCGCTCGACCGCCGCCGCCTCGCGCGCCTTCAGGTCGGCGATCACCTCGGTCCCGCGCTCCGATACGTCGAAGATCGCCGCCAGTTCCTCGATGCCCTGGTAAAGCAGCGCGGTGTCGAACAGGACCGAGCGCGCGCCGTCCATGCTTTGCGTATTGTCCTTGCCGACGCATTCGGTCGGCATGATCCAGCTGGGGATCTGCGCGTCGTCGAACATCTCGCGCGTGCCGACCGCGCCCTGCGGGCCGATCATCCATTCATAGGCCGTGACCACCAGCCCAGGCTTCTTGGCCAGCACGCTTTCGAAGCTGGGGGCGTTGTCGGCCAGCCGCTCGACCCTGGCGTCCGCCTCGGCGAATTCGGGCAGGACCGGGTTGATCCACAGCGCCGTGCCCGCCACCTTGTCGGCCAGCCCAAGCATATACAGGATCTCGGTCGTGCTTTGCCCGACGCTGACGACGCTTTCGGGCGCCTTGTCGAAAGTGACCTCGTGGCCGCAGCTGGTCAGGGTCAGCGGGTATTCGGTGCCCGCCAGCGCCATCGGCGCCAGGGTGGACGTGGCGATGATCGCCGTGGTGAGCCTCAGCATGATGTTTCCTTCCGCTACATCATGAACAGGCCGGATGAGCGGATGGAGACCGGGCCAATGCCGGTCGCAACCCCTCCCGAGCCGACCCGCTCGGATTGGTCAAACGTCGTCGGCAGGTCTCCTGACTGGCGGGTCACGGCAGGGATGCGGCCTTCCCATGGCACGGGGCCACAGTGGCGTTCTCGCATCCTGCTCGCCGCCTACAGTTGCGGGGGCAGTTCCGGTTCGGGGCCTTGCGACCCCGGCGGATTCCCTTTCAATTCCTTGCGGAAACCGACGCGCTCTCCCTAGCTGCCGGCGCGGGCGCTGGCAAGCGTCAGCATGGGCGCCCGGCCACGGCCTGCCTGCGGGCGCCTAGCCCTCCTCGAAGCTGAAGATCGCCAGGCTGCGCTCGCGTTCGTTGACGCGCAGCCGGCGGTTGATCGGGGCATGGGCGCGGGCCGAGCAATCCGGCCGCTCGCAGAGATAGCAGTTCAGCCCGATGTCCACCGGCCGGATGCGGTCCAGGTCGATGCCGTCGGCATAGACCAGCCGCGGCGCATAGGCCACGTCGCAGCCCAGCCCGATCGCCAGCCGTTGCGCCGGTGCGCCATGGGTGCCGCCGGCCCGCGCCACCGTGCGCGCGATCGAGAAATAGCTGGCGCCCTCGGGCATGCGGATCACCTGGGTCTGCACCCGGTCCGGCGTCTCGAAGGCGGCGTGGATGTTCCACAACGGGCAGGTGCCGCCGAAGCGCGAGAACGGGAACCGCCCGGCGCTGAAGCGTTTCGAGATGTTCCCGGCCCGGTCCACCCGCACGAAGAAGAACGGGATGCCCCGCGCCTCGGGGCGTTGCAGCGTCGACATGCGATGCGCGGTCTGCTCGAAACTGGCGCCGAAGCGGTGGCCCAGCAGCTCGACGTCGTAGCGCGCCGATTCGCAGGCGGCGAGAAAGCGGGCATAGGGCATCATCAGCGCCGCCGCGAAGTAATTCGCCAGGCTCACCCGCATCAGCGCGACGGCAGGCGGGTCGGCCAGCCCCGCCTCGTCGACCAGCCGGGCGATCAGCGGTTCCTGCTCCAGCCGGGCCAGCAGCACGCCGATCTGGAAGCGGCGGCTGGATTGCGCCAGCAGTTCCGACAGCATCAGCTCGCGCCGGTGCGGGTCGAAGCGGCGCAGCTGCTCGCCCATGACCGGGGCGGGCAGGATGCGCACAGCGATGCCATGCGCGGCCAGCCGGCCGGTCAGGGCCATATGCGGCTCGTTGCGGTGCAGCGCCAGCTCCTCGGCCAGCGCCTCGGCGGCGCGGTCCAGCGCATCGACATGGTTGCGCCGGGCATAGAACCAGCCGCGCACCGCATCGACCGGGCGCGATGTGCCGGCCAGCGCCTCGACCTTGTCGCGGTCGGTCAGCGGGTTGTCGTCGGCCTGCGGCCGCAGCAGCGCCTGGCGGTGGCTGTCGTGCAGCCGCACGAAGGCCGCCGCGATCCGCGGCGAGGCTTGCAGCACCGCCTCGATCTCGGCGCGGGACGGCGCGCCTGCCTCCAGCGCCGGATCCTTCAGCGCCGCGGCGAAATCCGCCGCAAGCTGCGCGTCGGTCGAGGGCGCAAGCTCGGCGATGTTCATGTCATAGACCTCGGCCAGCCGCATCAGGAAGCGCGCCGAGGCCGGGCGCTGGTCGGATTCGATCAGCGTGACATAGCTGGCCGAGACGCCCAGCTCGGCCGCCATCTGCGCCTGGGTCAGCCCCAGCGACTGGCGCAGCACGCGCAGGCGCTGGCCGATGATCAGTTTCTCGCCTCGGGCCATGTGACAAACCTTACAAGTTCTGCGGCTGCACGGTGACAAGACTGACCGCAACACCCGTTGTTTTCAAAGCAATAATGCACATGCAGCATGACATTACTACTGTGACATTACGCCGTGAATCACAGGAGGCCGCCATGCCGCTCGACCGCAATGCCCCACCGCTTCCGCCCGTCGTCCTGCGCGCCGTGCCGGGCGCGGATCATGTCCTGACCCCCGAGGCGCTGGGTTTCGTCGCCGCATTGCAGGCCCGCTTCGGCCTGCGGCTGCATGCGCTGATGGTCGCCCGCGCCCGTCGGCAGGAGCGCATCGACCGGGGCGAGTTGCCCGACTACCTGCCGCAGACGCGCGAGATCCGGCAGGGCATCTGGCAGGCCGCCCCCGTCCCGCCCGCGCTGGAGGATCGCCGGGTCGAGATCACCGGCCCGGTGGATCGCAAGATGATGATCAACGCGCTGAACTCGGGCGCGCGCGTCTTCATGGCCGATTTCGAGGATGCGACCGCGCCCAGCTTTGCCAATGTCATCGCCGGGCAGGCGAACCTGATCGACTATCGCGACGGCACGCTGGAGCACCAGGCGAATGGCAAGAGCTATCGCGTCGGCCCCAACCCGGCGCTGCTGGTCGTCCGCCCGCGCGGGCTGCACCTGCCCGAGGCGAATGTGCTGATCGGCGGCCAGCCGGTCTCGGCGGCACTGTTCGATTTCGGCCTGTCGCTTTATCATTGCGGACGGGCGCTGGCCGCGACCGGGCGCGGGCCGTTCTATTACCTGCCCAAGCTGGAAGCCCATGGCGAGGCGCGGTTCTGGAACGAGGTCTTTGCCTTTGCCCAGGACCGCATGGGGCTGGCGCAGGGCACGATCAAGGCCACGGTGCTGATCGAAACCCTGCCCGCCGCCTTCGAGATGGACGAGATCGTCTGGGAGCTGCGCGACCATATCGCCGGGCTGAACTGCGGCCGCTGGGACTATATCTTCAGCTATATCAAGACCCTGCGCAGCCATGCCGCCTATGTGCTGCCCGACCGGGCGCAGGTCGGGATGGAGGACGCCTTCCTGGCCGCCTATGCCGCCCGCGTGGTCAAGGTCTGCCACCGCCGCGGCATCCATGCCATGGGCGGCATGTCGGCGGCGATCCCCGTCCGGGGCGATGCCGAGGCGAACGAGGCCGCCTTTGCCCGCGTCCGCGCCGACAAGCAGCGCGAGGTCGGCATGGGCTTCGACGGCTGTTGGGTCGCGCATCCCGACCTGGTGCCGGTGGCGCAGGCGGTCTTCGACGCCGCCATGCCCGGTCCGAACCAGATCCGCAAGCCGCGCCAGCAATGGCGGATCGAGCCCGCCATGCTGCTGAAACCGCATCAGGGCCGGATCACCGAGGCGGGCGTGCGGCTGAACATCCAGGTCGCCGTCGAATACCTGGCGCAATGGCTGTCCGGCCGCGGGGCGGTGCCGATCCAGAACATGATGGAGGATGCCGCCACCGCCGAGATCAGCCGCGCCCAGCTGTGGCAATGGCTGCGCCACGGCGCCCCGGTCGCGCTGGAGGGCGGCGGGGAGCGCCGGCTGACCGCCGAATGGCTGGGCGAGTTGATGCAGGCCGAGATCGTGCGCATCCTCGACCGGCTCGGCCCGAACGGGTTCCATCGCGGCCATTACGCCTCGGCCGCGCGCATCGTGCAAGAGGCGGCCACGGCCGAGACCCTGCCCGATTTCATCACCCTGCCGGCCTATGACCTGCTGAACGCGCTGGACTGAGGGGCCCGATGGACATCATCCGCACGCTTTCCCCCTTTGGCGGACCGCTTCCCCCCGGATGCCCCGCCTTGCCGCAAGCCGCGGCTGCCGATCCCCGAACCGACCCTGCTGAAAGGAAGCATCATGAGCAGAAAGACTTTTTCGGAAATCCATGCCGAGGTGTCGTCCCGCTACCCCTCCGGTCAAACGCCGGGTGGCGTTTCGGTCGATGACATCGTGCAGCTGCGGCTGCAGAACACCTATGACACGCATCTGGACATCGCCCGCGGCATGGCCGGGGTCATGCGCGCCGACATGGCGGCCTATGACGCCGACCCCGGCAAGTTCACCCAGTCGCTGGGCTGCTGGTCGGGCTTTCACGCCCAGCAGATGATCAAGGCGGTCAAGCGCCTGCGCGGCACGGCCAGGGGCACCTATGTCTACCTGTCGGGCTGGATGGTCGCGGGCCTGCGCAACCGCTGGGGCCATCTGCCCGACCAGTCCATGCATGAAAAGACCGCCGTGGCCGACCTGATCCAGGAGATCTACGTCTCGCTGCGCCAGGCCGACGAGGTGGCGCTGAACGACCTGTTCAAGGCGCTGAAAGCCGCCACGACCGAGGCGGAGCGGCAGCAGGCCATCGCGGCGATCGACGGTTTCGAATCCCATGTCGTGCCGATCATCGCCGATATCGACGCGGGCTTCGGCAACGAACACGCCACCTATCTGCTGGCCAAGGAACTGATCAAGGCCGGCGCCTGCTGCCTGCAGATCGAGAACCAGGTCTCGGACGCCAAGCAATGCGGCCACCAGGACGGCAAGGTCACGGTCCCGCGCGAGGATTTCATCGAAAAGCTGCGCGCCTGCCGCCTGGCCTTCGAGGAACTGGGCGTGGACGATGGCGTCATCGTCGCCCGCACCGACAGCCTGGGCGCCGGGCTGACGCAGAAGGTGCCGGTCAGCCAGCGGCCGGGAGACCTGGCCTCGGACTATATCAAATGGCTGAAGGTCGAGCCGATCACCGAAGCGAACCCGATCCGCGAGGGCGAGCTGGCGCTTTACCAGAACGGCGCCTTCGTCAAGCCGGCGCGGCTGCCGAACGGGCTTTTCCCCTTCCGCGAGGGCACGGGGCGGCAGCGGGTGATCGAGGATTGCATCGCCAGCCTGACCCAGGGCGGCGCCGACCTGTTGTGGATCGAGACCGACACGCCCAACGTGGACGAGATTGCCGGCATGGTGGCCGAGATCCGCAAGGCGGTGCCGAACGCCAAGCTGACCTATAACAACTCGCCCAGCTTCAACTGGACGCTGAACCTGCGCAAGCAGGTGCGGGCGCAATGGCTGGCCGAGGGCAGCATTGCCGAGGCCGACTACCCGGACGGCAACGAATTGATGAAGCCCGATTTCGACGATACCGACCTGGGCCGCGAGGCCGACGCCCGGTTGCAGCGCTTCCAGACCGACATCTCGGCCCGCGCGGGCGTGTTCCACAACCTGATCACGCTGCCGACCTTCCACCTGACCGCCAAGTCGGTGGACGAACTCAGCCGCGGCTATTTCGGCGAGGAAAAGATGCTGGCCTATGTCAGGACCGTGCAGCGCCAGGAGATCCGCCGCGGCATCTCGGCGGTCAGGCACCAGCACGAGGTCGGCTCGGACCTGGGCGACAGCTTCAAGGAGATGGTCGCGGGCGAGCGCGCGCTGAAGGCGGGCGGCCATGCCAATACCATGAACCAGTTCGCCGCCGAATAGGCCGGATCAGGCCGGAGCCGCCTGCCTTCGGTGGATTCGCTCATCGGCCCCGGCCTGCTTGCGCCGCCCCTGGTCCTTCGGGGGCGGCGCTTTTACCGTGCCGCCCGGCACGCCCTTGTTCAGATCAATGCCCAGTTGCCGCTGGCCGCCGCGGCGGCGAAGACCACGAGGTTCGCTGCCGCATGCGCCCATACCGCGTCGGTCAGCCTGCCGCGGCGCCTGTAGACCAGGGCAAAGGCCAGCCCGGCGACGAAGGCCGCCGCGCCGCTGTCATGGAGCAGCGCGAAGGCGGCCGAGGACATCAGCACGGCGCCTGCCTGCCCGGCCGGGCCGGGCAGCTTCAGCAGGTGGCCCAGCAGATAGCCCCGGAAGGCCGCCTCTTCGATCAGGGGCACCAGCAGCACGGTGCCGGCCAGGCGCAGCACGATCCAGCTTGCCGCCGCAAGCCCCAGCCCGGCGAAGGGCGGCGGGGGCGCCTCGCCCCCCGCGGCGACGCCGGCGGCAATCCACATGACGCCGACCGCGACGCCGACCTGCAGAGGCAGCGGATCGACGCGCCAGTCGAGCCCGGCCCAGACCGGAAGGAACAGGACCAGCCCCGCGCACATCGCCGGCACCCGGTAGGGATAGGCCGCTTCGGGATTGGTGAAGAATGTCGATACGAAAAGACCCGAGAGCAGCAATACCACCAGCGGCACCAGCATCGCGCTGACCGGATCGTGCCGGAAGGCGGCCGTCCTTGCGCCAAAGGCCGGGCCGGCCTTTTCGCCCCGCCACAGCGCCGGCACCAGATGCGCCGCGCCGACCATCCCGATGCTGAGCAAGGTGAACAGCAGCCAGCCCGCATAGCTGTGAAAGGCATTGACCGCGAGGTCGGGCGATATGCGCGCCCCGATCCAGATCAGGACCGCGATGCGCAGCACGTTCAGGCCGAAACTGGCCAGCAGCCCGATCGGCAGCAGCACCAGGGCCAGAGGCAGGCGCAGGCGCCGCCGCTCGAGCGCGATGAAGCCGGCCATCACCAGGGTGATGAGCGCAAAGCCTTGCATCCCCGAGCATGGGTCGCCCACGCGGATGAGGAAATCGTCAAAGCCGATCACCATCTCGTTCGGGGCGGCCGCGACCCTTCCCGGCAGCAGGGCAAGCAGGCGCAGCACCAGCTCGAATGTGGCGGCGGTCAGGGGCGGCCAGCCCCAGGTGCCGTTGAAAAGCCCGGTCAGTTCCGGCGAGAGCAGCGCGATCCCCATGGCCGCCCACAGCCAGGGGCCGCCCCGGCGAAGCACCGAAAGCCAGCAGGCGATGGGCGCGGTCCCGGCCAGCGCCGCCGCAACCGAAACGGCGGCGCCCGCCGCAAGGGCCAGGGCAAGCGGCGCCAGGCTGGCGGTCATGTCGCCCCAAAGCGCCGGCAGCAGCATGATCGCCAGCCCCGCCAGCATGGCGGCCGTCGCGGCGCCGGGCGACAGGCGGCCCGCACCGCTGCCGCCCGCGCCCAGGAAGCCGAAAAGCTGGGGCCGCGCGGTCATCGCCAGCCCGGTAAGCAGGGCCAGGGCAAGCAGCCGTCCCAGCCCCTCGCGCAGCGCGAGGCAAGCTTGCGGCGTCTGGAAATCTGTGCATTCGATCTCGACGAGGAACTGGTAGCAGAAGGCGACGATCAGCAGCTCGCCCAGCAGCAGGGCGGCGAAAAGGCCGAGCCTGCGCCAGCCGCTTGCAAGGAACGGCGCTTTCGGCGCAGGCGCTCCCGCCTGCCCATGATCTGGCCCGGCGCCGCCAACCGCCGCCGGGTCCGAGGGGTCGGCGCTGTCGGTCACGGGTTGACCGAGCGCCGGCGCCACTCCCAAAGCAGAAGCGCGACGATCACCGCGATCATCAGGACCGACGCGCCCGCGAACAGGTCGATCTCGGGGACGCTGTGGGGCGCGGTGGGGCTTGTCGGATGGGCGGGGCCGCCATGGCTTTCCGACGGATCGGCCAGCGCGAGGTGGGTGCCGGCGGCGGACAGGGTCAGCAGGACCAAAAGCGCAACATAGAACATCGAAACGGACCCAAATACCTAGGAAACGCGACAGCCGGACAAGAGCGTCGTTGACCAAGAATTCATCATGCAAGGAAAAGGGGCAACCTGTCAGAATCGCCAGGTTTCCGCTGTTCTGCCGGCCTGTTTCGGGTCAGGGCGGCAGTTCGGGGCGCATTTTCCGCAGGCGCGGCGAGCCTGCGATGGGTTCCGCCTGCGGCGGTGATGCCTTGCGGTGTCGCGGCCGGCCGGAATGATCCGCGGCAAGCGGGTCTCTGCGCTGATTGGGGTTGCCGGGGTGCAGGCGCTCAGTTGCGCAGGGCGGCTGCCGGCGACTGGCGATAGGCCAGCCAGGCCGGCAGCGCCGCCAGCAGCGCCGCGACCGCGGCAAGGATCGCCAGCATCGCGCCGTCCTCGGGCGTGAAGCCGACCGGCAGGCTGAAGCCGCGCTGCATGGCGAAGGCGCGCGACAGCAGGCTGGCGGCCAGGTAGCCGCCGCCATAGCCCAGCAGGATGCCAAGCCCGACCAGCACGGACAGTTCAAGCCAGACGATCCCGAACACCGCCGCCCGCGGCGCGCCAAAGGCCCGCAATGCGCCGATCTGCCGCCGGCGCTGGCCGACATGGATCACCGTCACCATCAGCAGCGCCGCCGCGACCAGAAGCTGCGTCCCGGCCGCGATGACCGCCAGCACCTGCCGGGCATCGCCCAGCGTCGCGTAAAGCCCGGTCAGGACTTCGCCCGGAAAGACCGCAAGCGTCCGGCCGTCCGCGCGATAATCCTGGCGCAGCCGGTAGGCGTCGGCGATGGTCTTGGGCTTGATCAGGATGGCCGGCAGGCCGGGCAGCGCGCCGCGATGCCAGTCCTCGTCCAGGGGCGCGTCGGCATCCATGCCGTGATGTTCATGCGCCTCCTCGTCCTCATGCGCGGTGTCGTGGCCGGCGTGGTCGTGGTCGTGACCGGCTTCAAGGCCCATGCCATGCACATGCCAGACCGCCTGGATCGGCACCAGGATCGCCCGGTCCCAGGGCGTGCCGGTCGGGTTCAGCCGGCCGCTCACCCGATACCGGATGCCTTCGTGTTCGTGCCCGCCCTGTTCGACCTGGCCATGGGTCGGCACCACCGTCTCGCCCGGCTGCAGGGGGACGGCCGAGCCGACGACGGCCTCGCCCTCGGTCCTGAACATCCCGCCCTGGGAAAAGCCGCCCGCGGTGGCCTCGATCAGGGTGGTGGTGGTGCCGACGATCGGGTAGCCGGCATGGAAGTCGCCGAAACCCACCGGCGCGGCCCATTCCACGCGCGGGTCGTCGTTCAACTCGGCCAGCACCTCGCCCGGCATCAGGGGCAGGGCGGCCGGTTGCAGGAAGACCGCCGAAAGCACCAGCTGGGTTTCGCTGCCCGGCGCGCCGACGATCACGTCGAACTTCTCGGCGGCGCGCGCGCTGCCCAGGCGCAGCGCGCGTTCCTGCAAGCTGACGCCGACGCCAAGCGCCACCGCCAGCGCGACCAGCAGGACGATCACCACGGAACCGGCCCAGAGCCGTTTCAGGTCGGCCAGGACAAACCGGATCATGGCCGCACCTCCGCCATGCTGTCGGACTGGACGGTGCCGTCCGCCATGGCGATCCGGCGTGGCAGGCGTGAGATCAGGCGCTGGTCATGGGTGACGACGATCAGCGTCGCCCCGGTCTGCGCGGCCAGTTCCAGCAGCAGGGTGGCGATGACCGCGCCGTTTTCGGGGTCGAGGCTGGCCGTCGGTTCGTCCGCGACGATCACGCCGGGATTGCGCAGCAGCGCGCGCGCGGCCGCGACGCGCTGCATCTCGCCGCGCGACAGGGTCTCGACCGGCTGGTCCGGCCGCGACAGGCCGACGCGGGACAGAAGCGCGGCCGCGCGCGCCCGGATGGCGCCGTCCGCCACGCGCGCCAGCCGGGCGGGCAGCAGCACGTTCTCCAGCGCCGAAAGCCCCGGAAACAGGTGGAAATCCTGCATGACCAGGCCGATATTGGCGCCGCGCCAGCGGTCGCGGCGGCCTTCGGAAAGCTGCGCGATGTCGCATTCGTCCCAGAACACGCGGCCTTGGGTCGGGCGGGCCAGGCCGGTGATGACATTGACCAGGGTGGATTTCCCCGACCCCGAGGGGCCGATCACCGCGACTTGGCTGCCGGCTGCGATGTCCAGCCGCGGGATGTGCAGGACCGGCGCGGGCAGGCCGGGAAACGAGACTTCGGCAGCGTCGAGGTGCAGGCAGGGCATGGTGCGATCTCAGACCGTGGCATAGCGCGCTTCGCGCAGCCGCAGCTGGCTGACGAAGCCGGTTTCGGGGTCGATCCAGGAGCCGCGCTCGAGCCGGCCGACTGCCTCGATCATCTGGTTGGGCTGGGTAAAGGTCTGCCGCCGGTCCAGGTAGACCACGACGATGTTGTCCGGCCAGTCCGCATCGGACGAGCAAAAGGGGCAAAGCGCCATCGGGATCTCGGACAGGACGAAGAACTGCGCCTCGGCCTTCAGCGGCGGGGCCATGAAGCCGCGGATGCCGACCGTCTTGCCGGTCAGCAGCTTGACCTTGTCCGAGAACTCCAGCCCCAGCACGCCGTATGAGGCATAAAGCTCGTCGAAGGTCAGCGCGGGCGCGCGGGCCAGCGCCGGGACCGGGGCGCCCAGGGCCAGCAGCGCCGCCAGCCCGCCCAGGCAGGCGCGGCGGTCGGGACGGAAACGGATCGGGTCTTGGGGACGGGTCATCCTGCATCTCCGGCAAGGAATACGGTTCGGCCTGTCCGGGGCGGAAACCCCGGACAGGCCGCAAGGCTCACTTCTGCACGGTGCCGAGGGCAAAGGCGTCGGCCAGGATCTTGTAGACGTCGGACTGCTCCATATAGCCCTTGAACGCCTCGGCGCCGGGGCCGGCGGCCTGCAGCACGATGTCGTCCACGGCATGGACGGCGGTGTCGTTGTCCTTGGGCAGGTTGCCCTCGCGGAAGACCGCGCCGGGCAGATCCTTGTAGGCTTCGTTGGCGACATATTCGCCGTTCTCGTTCTGCACCGCCGGCTGGAACGGGCCGTCCAGCTTCGGACCCCAGGTCTCGTAATGGTCGGGATAGTTCGAGGCGAAGATCGCGAAGCGCCGGGCCACGTCGACCGAGTCGGGATAGCCGTCGCCATCGGCATCGACATAGTCGGGAAAGCCCGCCTCGTCATAGACGCCGACCTTCTGGCGCATTTCGTCGCCGGGCCGGTTGTCGTCGATGGTGCCGATCAGCGAGACGCCATGGGTATGGTCGCCCGTGACCACGATCAGCGTGTCGGGGTTGGCCTCGGCGAATTCGCGGGCCAGGGCCACGACCTGGTCCAGCTCGATGGTCTCGACCACGGCGCGATCCCAGTCCATCGGGTGGGACATCTTGTCGATCGAGGCGCCCTCGACCATCAGGAAGAAGCCGTCGGGGTTCTTCGACAGCTGGTCCAGCGCCGATTTCGTCATCTCGACCAGGCCGGGCTGGTCGGGGAACTTGTCGACGGTGCCCTTCTTCAGCTGGTTGCGGTCCAGCCAGGTGTCCATGTTGCCGGTGTGGAACAGGCCCAGCAGCTTGCCGGCATTGCTGCCCGCCGCCGCGGCCAGTTCGTCCTTGCTGGTCGCCAGCGCATAGCCGGCATCCTTGAACAGCTGGATATAGTCCTTGTCGTCCTTGCGCTTCGAGCCGGGGATGTCGGCCTTGAGGAAATAGGCCGAGCCGCCGCCCAGGATAACCTCGGGCTGGACGTCGTGGAACATGCCGACGATCTCGGCCTTGTCGGCGCGCTTGCGGGTATGGGCCACGACCGCCGCCGGGGTCGCGTCCTGCAGTTCCGAGGTCGAGACGACGCCGATCGCCTTGTTGGTGGTGCGGCGCAGCGCCTCGGCGATGGTTTCGACCCTGGGGTCGTCCAGGCTGTCCGGGGTGCGGTCGGCATAGACGCCAAGCGCGTTCACGCGGCTCTTGTGGCCGGTCATGTAGGCCGAGGCGGTGTTGGCCGAATCGGTGGCGATGGAATGGGTGGACGAGGTGCCGATGAAGGCCATGTGGTCCAGGTCGTCCATGGCCAGGCGGCCGTTGGCCTTGCCCTCGGTCATGCCCTTGGACATGATCCGCGCCGCGGTGCGATGCGCCACCGACAGGCCGTCGCCCAGGATGAAGATGACGTTCTTCGCCTTGGCGGTCTCGGGGGTCGAATAGACCTCCCAAGTCACCGACTTCATCTCGTTGCCGGCCTTGACCTCGACCGTGTATTGGCCCGGTTCGGCCAGCGCCAGGTCGCGCAGGATCAGGGCCGAGCCGAGGGCCGCGTCGTCCTCGCCCTTTTCCTCGGCCACGAATTCGGCCGGCTTGCCGAAGACCTCGGCATAGGGCTTGCCGTTCACGGTGACGGCCAGGTCGCCTTCGGGATGAACCTCGTCCAGCTCGATCTTGAAATCGAAGGGAGAGTTCACCAGGATCGTCGCCCGGTCGAGCGGATAGATCGTGGCGGCCTGGGCGGCGCCCGTCAGAAAGGTCGTTGCCGCAAGCATCGCAAACAGATTTCGCATGATCGCCTCTTGTGGGTTTCGAAAAAACGGAGGGTCTTCCCGCAAGGGCGGCCTAGTCCCCTTCTGTGGCGCGAACGTGACAGAATGGCTGGGTGGCGGCGCAATCTTCCCGAAAGGGGCGATTTTCAGCAAAATCCCAGCCGTTTCATTATGTTATATCATATCGATTTGGCTGAGCCGGCATGGCCGGAGAACCCGTGGGACTCGGTTTGCACGCGGACGGGTCCGGTGGCGGATGCCGGGCAGGGGCTGCCCCTGCGCCATCGCATCGCGGCAAGTCCGATCCGCAAGGCCATCGGTGCGCAGGATGCATGGATGCCTACGCTGCCGCAGTCCCGTCGGTTCCTGCGGAGAAGGGGGCGGGATGGTCAGCCCGGCAGGGTGACGACGATCGCCCCGCGATCCGTCGCCACCACCGTATGCTCATATTGCACCACCGGGGCAGGGGGCTGGCTGTAGAGCGTCCAGCCGTCATCCCCCTCGGTCGCCCAGAGGCCGCCGGCCGAGAGGAACGGCTCGACGGTCAGCACCAGCCCCTTGTCGATGCGGCGCTTCTCGGTTCGGCTGGGCCAGGTCGGGATGTCCTCGGGGTATTCGTGCAGCGACCGCCCGACGCCATGGCTGGCGAGATTGCGGATCAGCGTATAGCCGCGCCCCGCGGCAAAGCGGCCGATGGCCCTGCCGATGCCGGCAAGCGGCCGGCCGCTGCCGACCTGGGCGATGCCGATCTGCATGGCGCGCCGGCCGTCGCGGCACAGCCGGTCCAGTGCGGGCCGAACGGGCGCAACGCGATATGTCGCCCCGGTATCGGCGAAATAGCCGTTCTTCGAGGCCGAGACGTCGATATTGACCAGGTCTCCCGCCGCGATCACCCGGTCGCCGGGAATGCCATGGGCGATTTCCTCGTTCACGCTGATGCAGGTCGCGCCGGGAAAGCCATAGGTGGACTGCGGTGCCGGGACGGCGCCCTCGCGTTCCAGCAGCGCGCGGCCGATCCCGTCCAGCTCGCCGGTGGTCATGCCGGGTTCCAGCGCCTTCGCCATGGCCTGCATGGTGTTGGCGACGATCCGGCCGATGTCCTTCAGCCCGTCGAGTTCGTCCTGGTTGGTGATCGTCATGCGGTGGTTCCCCTTGAGACGCGGATGGATGGGCCAAGGCCGGCAGGGAAGCGCCGGCATCCCCCGCATCGCCGATGCTACCGGGCTCCGCCGAACCTCGCCAGATGCTTCCGGGAGGTTCAGGGGGAATACCCACTCGGAATGCGGGATGGCGGTTTTCGCTGCGGCCAGCCGCGCGGGCTTTGCAGGTTCCGGCCAAAGCGGCTTTGCGGGTTGCAGGGGACGGGATGCCTTCAGGGCGCGCTGTGATCGAGGACGGCGCGCATCAGGCGCCGCAACTCCCCGTCCGGCTCGTCCGGCTCCGCCTTGGCCAGCGCCTCGGCCAGCACGGGCCATCCCAAGACGCGGACCGCATAGGTCGCCGCCCTCCTGTGCCCCGCCAGTGGCGAGGCGAAGGCCTTGGCAAAGGCATCGGCGACCCGCTGGTCGTAGTCCTGCCCCACGGCCGCCAGGGCCACCCGGACCAGTTGCCGCTCGCTGTCGTCACGCGCCAGCAGGGCAAGATGCTGGTCCAGCGTCCCATAGGTTGCGGTCGCGTCGAAGGCTTGCAGGATCGCGGCGGCGGCCTCGGGGTCGCTGGCCTGGGCATCGACATGGGCGATGCGGTTGGTCCGGTCGAGCGTGAGCGTCACCAGAAGCTCGGGGTCATGCGACTCCATCCAGCGGATCGCGCCCGCGGAATCCCCCGCCATGTCCGGCACCGTGAAAAGGTCCAGCGGCGTTTCCGCATTCAGCAGCCGGATCGCCTCGAACGCGCCTTGCCTGACCTTGTCGAGGTCGTCCTCGAGCGCGACATATCTGCCGAAGGAAAGCAGGTCGTCGTCATCCTGGCTCTGGGTCATGGGTATCGGCTCCTGAGGAAGGCGACCATGCTGGCGATGAACTGCTGCGCCGCCGCCGCCTGTTCGGCCGGGGTCGAGGCGCGGCGGCCTGCGCGGCTTACGTTCGATAATGCCCATGAACGAAACGCCTGCGCAAGGTCGCGCAGGGCCTGGTCCTCGCCCAGCACCGTCATGGCGCCGGCCTGCTGCCGAAGCACCCGGTCGAGAAGCTTGAAGATATTGCCGGTGCGCCTGTGGCGGGCCTGGCGGGCACTCGCGATCTGGCCGCGGGTGAAGCTGCCCCTGTCCTGGCGGCCCCGGAAGTCCTGGTCGGCGGCGACCGAGGCGCCGCGCGGCGCCATCGGCGCATATTCGCCGCGCGCCGCCTCGAGCCGCGGGTCGATCATGCCGCGTTCCTCCAATGAGCGGGCGGTGGCGCGCGCCGCAAGCTGGCCCGGCGCGCGAATGGGTTCCACCACGTTGCGCAGCTGGCCCGCGTCGGGGCTGTCGAGATGTTCGGCCCGGAACCCCTCGTAGGCGGGCGCATTCGCCTGGAACAGCATCGAGGAACGCCGCACGTCGCGGATATAGGCCGGTCGGCTGCCCGGCATGCTGATCGAGGCGTGGAACGGCCCCGAGAACCTGCCGAACCTTGCGCGGCCCAAGGGCAGGGGCAACTGGCCCGGAGCGGACAGGAACCGGCGCCCGGCAAAGACGACATCGGCCTCGTTCAGGCCCGCGCCGGCCGTGACCTCGCGGCCTTCGCGCATCTGCCGCTCAAGCTCGGCCGACTGGGCGCGAACGGCGGGATTGGACGCCCGCTCCTGCTCGAACAGCCGTTCGGCCTCGCGCAGGATCGGCTCCAGCGCCCGGCCGATGCGCGCCGGGCTGAGCTGCGCGATGCGCCCCGCGGGGGAAGATGGGTTGATCCGGGCGACGATGGAATCGCCCTGCCGTTCCAGCGAGGTCAGGCGATAGCGCAGCCGCCAGAAGGTTAGCCTTGCGCCAAGGCCCAGGCGCGAGACGCCGCGCCGCGCCAGTTGCTGGACCTGCGGCTGGATCGCCCGCACCGCCCGGTCCAGCCGTTCGCGCTGGCGGCGCTCTTCCTCCTGGCGGCGGCGGCGCCGGCGGTCGGCATCGCTTTCGGAACGCTCGCGCCTGCGGTCGCGGCCGCGATCCCGGTCCCGCTGGCGGCGGTCCGCGGCGCGGCGGTCGCGGCGGGCCTGGTCGCGGGCGCGGCGGCGGGCATCGGCGCTGCCGCCGCGGTCGTCCCCGTCGTCGCGCCGCCGCCCCCGGCCGCCCGCGCGCCGCTCGCCGCTGCGCCGCCGCCGGCGCTCCATGAACTGGCGGAAACGCTGCTGGATGCGGGCGACGATGCGGCCGAAGGGCCGCGCGATGGCCCCCAGCAGGCGGCGGATCAGCGCATCGACGCCAAGGAAGGTCAGCACCATGTCCACCGCCGCGACGATGCCATGCGCCAGGGCGCGCGCGAAGGCCGCCGCGCCATTGCCGGGCGCCGCCACCTGCATGACGAATTCCAGGAAGGCGCGGGCGGCCGAGAACAGCGACTGCACCAGCGACCAGGCCGCGCGGATCGCGTCGATCACCGCCATGATCGCGCCCGCGCCGGGGATCAGCTTCAGCGCAAGCTGGGTGGCCAGCCAGATCATCGCCGCGCCCGCCATCGCGGGCATCAGCAGGGGCAGGCTTTCGGTGATCAGGCCGATCATGCTGGTCGCCAGCGCTGTCAGCATCTCGACCCAGTTCGGCGGCAGGTTCATCAGCAGCTGCAGGCCGGGAACCTTGTTGAAGAACCATTCCTTGAAGGCTTCCTTCAGCGAATCCCACAGGTGGTTCTTGACCCCTTCCTGCGCCTGCGACCCGGCCGCCGACAGGAATGCGCCGATCCCCATCCGCGTCACCCGCGCCATCAGCGCCATGAACTCGCCAAGCGCATCGGCCAGCGCCTTGATCGCCGCGGCGATGCGATCGACGAGGCCCGCGTTCTCGGCCTGGATCTCGGCCAGCTTCGCATCCATCTCGCGGATCGCGCGCTCGCGTTCGCGGTCCAGCGCGGCAAGGGCGGCGCGCTGCGTCGCCTCGATGCGGCTTTCCATCGCCTGGAACTGCGCCTGCGCGCGGGTCAACGCCGCCTGCGCCTCGGCGTCCAGGTTGCCCTTGTTGGCCTCGACCAGCTGGTCGATGGCGGCCTTCGCCTCGGCCAGGATGGCCTTGCAGTCGTCGATGGTGCGCTGGATGCTGCCGCGGATCTCGTTCAGCAGCGCGTCGATGTCGGCGATATACTGGTTGCGGTGGCGGTCGTAGAGTGCCTTGACCTCGGGCAGGCTGTTGATCGACAGCAGCCAGTCCCGCGCGCGGTTGTAAAGCCCCTTGGCGCCGGTATAGCGCCGCGCCTTGAACGCCTCCAGATCGGCCCGGACGCCCGAGGCAAAGGCCTCCAGCCGCTGGCCCTGGCGGTCGCGAAAGCTTTGCACCGCATCGCTTTCCAGCGAGCCCAGCTTTTCGTTCACCTGCCCCTCGGCGGTGGCATAGGTCGCGTTGATCTGTTCGGCCAGGCTGCGCTGGCCGGTCTCTTCGCCCGAGCGGGTGCCGGTCTGCTCGCCGCTCACCGCCTCTTGCGCCGCCTCCCGCCCGGCCTCCATCCCGCCGACGCTTTCGGCCTCGGTCGCGGCCAGCCCCGCTGCGGCCTCTTGCGTGGCGGCGGTCTCGGTCGCGCGGGCGTCGGTCGCGGCGCCGTCCACGTTCTCGTTCAGCTCGTCCTTGTCGTCGCCGATGGCGCGCAGCGGGCCTTCCTCGGCCTTGGCCAGGGTCGCGTCGTCCACGTCATGTTCGGCCAAGGCCTCGTCGGCGGCTTCGCGGAACTCGCTTGCGTCCAGCGATTCCTCGGGCACCGCGGGGGGCGCCGCGCCGGTCAGGCCCGGCGCCGCCGTGGCCGGGGCGGCGACGGGCGCGGGCTGGGGCACGGCCGGGGGCGGGGCCGCGCCGGCCGGCGGGTCGCGCACCGCCGACATCGAGGACTGGACCGGCGCCGCCTGCTGGCCGGCCTCGGCGGCGACCTGCGCGCTGATCTGCTGGCGCGTGCCCGCGCCGCCCGGCCCGGCGAAATTATCCAGCTCCTCGATGGTCGAGGGCGCGGCCGAGGCCAGCGCCGCCCCCGCCCTTTGCTGCGCCGCCGCCGCGTCGGGGGCGGGGATCGCGGCCTGGGCAAGGCTGCCTGCCTGCTGGCTTTGGCCATCGGCCTCGGCCGCATTCGGCGCGGGCTCTGCCGCGGCCCGCGCGGCGCCGATCCGCGCATCCGCGCCCTCGTTCACCTGCAGGGCGTCGGCGCGTTCGGAAAGCCGTTCCCGCGCCTCTTCCGCCGCGGCTTCGCCGCGGTCGCCAAGGTTCTGGCCGAAACGCTTCGCGCCGCCGCCGCCGCCACCACCTCCGCCGCCGCCCTTGGCGCGGGGGCCGCCCTTGTCCTTGGCAGCCGCGGCCTTGCCCTTCTCGTCCTTTGTCCGGCGGCGATCCGCGCCGTCCCTGTCCTTTTTCTTCTGCGGGGTGCGGTCCGGCGCGGTCTCGGCCGCCCCGGCCGGCGCGCCGGCGATGGCGACCGAAGGCGCGGGCTTCGCCTCGGCCGCGTTCTCGCCGCGCGCGGTTTGCGAATCGTCTGGGGCCTTGCTCGCGGGCGCGGTCGCCCCCGGCCGGCCGCCGGGCCTGGTCAGGCCCGAAATCTGCCCGCCCGCGGCCGAGACCTGCGAGGTCATCATCGGCGTCAGCACCGGCCCCGCCCCCGGCGCCACCGCACCCGGCCGGGCCGGGGCCTGCGACAGCGCGGGCGAGGCGGCGAAGGGCGCGGCCCCCGCCAGGGCGCGGCGCATGATCCGGCCTCGCAGCGACTGCCCCGCCGCCCCGACCTGCGCCCGCCCCCCCGCCAGGACCGTCGCGGCCGCCGTGTCGGCGGCGGTTTCGGCCGCATCGCCGGGATTCGAGACCAGCGATTTCGCCTGCACCGCGCCGCCGCCGCCCGAGCGGCGCTGCTGCACGACATGGGCCAGCTCATGCGCGATCAGGCTGTCGCCCGCCGTCGAGCCCGGCCGATAGCGGCCCGGCGCAAAGGCGATATCGCTGCCCGAGGTCAGCGCCTGGGCCCGCGCCCGTCCCGTCGCCTGCGCCGCCGCCCCGCCGGTATGGATGCGCACATCGGAAAACGAGGCGCCGAAGCCCGTTTCCATCCGGGCGCGCAGGCTGGCGGGCAGCGCCGCGCCGCCGACAAGGCTGCGCTGCAGCAGGTTCAGCGGTTGTGGGGCGTTGTCGTGGCCGGTCGCGGCCGAAACCGGGGCCGAAACCGGGGCGGGGGCCGGGGCAGGCGCCGCCGGGCTGCGCGAGGCGTCGGCCGAACGGGTCGAAACGGGGCCGGACCTGGCCTTCATCCTGGGCCTCCCGCCTTGCGGGGCACGCCGGAAAGAGGAAGTGGACCAAGCCGTAGCACGGTCCACTCCCAGGGACTTGAACCCTTCGGCATCCGCCGACCAGACGACTCGAACGCAGTTTCCCGGTTCGAGATCCCCTTCAGCCTAGCATTTCCGCGGGTCCGCTCCAAAGCAATTCTCCGCCTCAGGGCAGGGTCGCAGGCAGGCTGGGACTGCCCATCCCCGAATAGGCGTTGTCGGCGAAGGCGCCGATGAAGACGTCGGGGCGGCCCCAGCTTGGCTCGTCATTGCCAAGGCTGACCCAGCGTATCCCGACCGAGGGGCCGTGGCAGAAATTGCCCCTGACCTCGACCAGCGGCCCGAACCAGCCCCACAGGCGGATGCCGTCGCAATCCAGCCCGATCGGCTGCTCGCCATCCGCCAGTGGCACATAGCCGGCGTCGATGGCCTGGTTGCCGTTGATCCGCGCCGACAGGGTGCTGCCGATCCAGATGCCGCCGCGCTGGCGGGCCTGCCAGGGCAGGCGCAGGTCGATGCGGTTGTCCTGCACCTCGACCGAGCGCAGGAAGATGAAGTTCGACCGCGACCGGCCCGAAGAGCCGGCGACGCGGATCCCCTGCGCGAAGCCCGAAACCTGGTTGCCGCGGATGCGCGCGCCCTGGCCCGGCAGGGCCAGCAGCGCGGCGACCGGGCGGGCCAGCGTCTTGCCGCGCGCCGGCCCGCGAGAGGCGGCGACGGTGATGCCGGTCCGGCCGTGGACCAGGCCGTTCGTGGCGGTCAGCCCGTCGCGCAGGGGCTGGAACAGCGGCCCCATCCCGGCCGGGATGGTGGCCGAAGAGCCCAGGCCGAAGACCGCGCGCGCCAGGTCGCGGCGAAAGTCGCGCAGGAAATCGTCCATGATCTCGGGCGGGTGGCTGGCGCCGCCGGGGGGCTGGTTGGTTTCCGCGACCCGCTCCCACAGCTCGCTGCCCAGCGTCGCATGGGTGGAGAAGCTCAGCGTGTCGCGGCCCCACATGCCGTTCGCCATGGCGATGCCGTGCCGCGCCACCACGGGCGGACCCGGCGGCGGGGCAAAGGCGAAGACCGGCCCGCCGACGAAGTCGAAGCCGCCATCGCCGTCATGCAGGGTGATGCGGTCCAGCAGCACCTCGCCGACCGCGCGCAGGATCTCGCCCCCGGCGGCGAGTTCGGCGGCAAGGTTCAGCGGATCGGGGCGGATGGCGATGACATTGTCCTCGATCTCGGCATGGCCGGGATCGGCGGCGGTGACGCCGCTGTCGAACTGCCCCAGGCTCAGCGTGCAGCGGCGCATGGCGAAGCGGCGGGTCGGGCGGGCGGGCCCCGACACCTGCCGCACGGCCGCGGGGCCGGGTGCGGCAAGGCCGGCCGCGGTGATGCGGATCTGGTCCAGCCGCACCTCGCCGCAGTCGACGAAGTCGATGACCGCCCCGTCGCCTGCCGCCAGCGCCTCGGCCGCGAAGTCGCGCAGGTCGACCGAGCGGCAGCGCTCGAAGCGGATGATGCGCCGCAGGTTGCCGCGCAGGATCGTGCCCGGCCCGATGCCGCCGACGATCAGGTCGCCCTTGTCGGCGACGACGATGGTCGCTGCCAGGTCGCGCACCCCGGCATTCAGGCAGATGCGGGCGTTGCCGTCCGCGGGAATGGTGTCGATCACCGCCTGGACCGAGGCCCCCGGCGGCACTGCGATCTCGCCGCAGCCGTCCGACAGGCGCAGGAACAGTTCGTCCAGCGCCTCTTGCACGGTATCGGCCTCGGTGCCGACGCGGGCGCCGTCGTAGCCGGTGAAATCGGCCTCTTGCCGGCACAGCTTGCGGCTGCGCCTGTCCAGCCATGCGCGCAGGATCATCGGCGTCGCCGCCGCGCCCCGCTCCAGCAGCGCCAGCGGCGCGAACTGCCGCTCGGGGCCGTGGGCGGTGGTGACGGCGGGGCCGTTGGCCTGGGGCGCCAGCACGCGGGCCTCGGCCTGCCACCAGTCGCCGGGTTCGAAGGCGCCGGCGACCTCGGCGATCAGCCCGTGTTCCAGCGTCAGCGTGGCCGCGCCGGTGCCGGGCCTTTCCAGGAGGCCCGACCACAGCCGCAGCTTGAGCCCGTCGCTGCCCAGGGGCGCGGGGCTGAAGGGCGGTGCCGGGGTTTCGGTCAGCGGGTCCAGCAGCCGGAACTCGCGCAGCGAGCCGGCGACGACATCGCCGCCGTCCAGCCGGAACAGCATCCCCTGCATCCTGCGCGGGCGCAGGAAGCCTGCGGCATTGACCGCGCCGGGGGCGGCGTCGCCGCGCTCGATCGCGTCCGAGGTCAGCTCGACCAGGTCGCCCGCGCGCAAGGGATCGTTCGCGCCGACGCGGACATGGGTGACGGCCGCGCCCGGCGGCTGGTCGGGCATCAGGGTGCAGGGCCACAGCCCCGCCGCATTGTCGCGCGACCACTTGAACCGCGTGACCGCGCCGCCGCCGGTCGTGACCTCATGCACGACCAGCCGATACAGGCGGTTTTCCGTGCCGCTGTAGCCGCCCGGCACCGGCAGGTCGCAGGGATCGGCGGCGGCGGTGCCGGCGCTGGTGCCGAAGGTGACGCTGCCCGTGGGCAGGGTCAGGCGGCCGAAGGCGGCGGCGATGGCCGCGGGATCGCTGAGCCCCGTGACGGGGGCCAGCTTGACCTGGGCCACCACCTCGGAGCGGCTGGTCGTCTCGCGGCCGGGGCCAAGCGCCTGTTCGCGCAGGCCGGGATCCTCGACGGCGGTGACGACGCGCTCGGCCAGTTCCAGATAGGCCGCGACGCGCGAGCCCGGCGCCCCGGCCGAGGCGGCGCGCAGCTGGTCCGCCGCGGGTCCGGTCAGGTCCGGCCAGGCGGCCTCGCGGGCATCGGCCAGCAGCCCGCCGATCTGGAAGCCGCCTGCGCACCAATGCAGCACGGCCGCGGCGGCGGCGGGGGCCTCGGTTTCGATCAGGGCGACCCAGCAGGGCTGCGCGCCGGGGGCGAAGACGGCCTGCGCCCCGTTCAGCGTGACGGCGAAGGGGGCGTAGCTGCCGGCCGCCGGGATGTTGAGCACGGTGCCCGCGACCGCCACCGTCGCCGGCTGGTCGGCGCGCATCCAGACCCGGCAGGGCGTCGGCGCGGCCAACGGGCTGCGCAGCGGCACGGCGACGGTTCCCGCCCCGCCGCCAAGCTGAAGCCCCGGCAGCCGGTCCAGATACTTGCGCGAGAAGTCCCGCGTCGCGCTGGCGCCGCCCGCCGCCTGCGGCTGTTGCCCCAGGACCGGGTCGAACATCGCCAGAAGCCGCCCCGGCGTGACGAAGAACCCCAGGTCGGTCGAGCCGCTTTCGCAGGCGACATGCGCCAGCCCCTGCCGGTCGATGCGGTCGCCGGCGTCCATCAGCGCATGCAGGTCGCTGTCGAGGATCGGTGCGCCCTGCCGCGGCAGCACGCGCCGATAGCTGCGCCCGCGCTTGGCGTCAGGCCGGTGTCCGCGCGAAAAATCCCCTTCCATGGCCTGTCCTCCCTGTCGTTCCCGTCCGGCCGGGCCCTGTCAGGCCCGCGCCACGATTCCCGTTCCCAGCCCGGCCGGCGTATGCTCGGCCAGGCGCCGCTCCAGCCCGGCGTAAAGCTCGCCCAGCCTTGCGGCGTTGAAGGCGCCGATCTCGCGCCCGTCCGAAGCGCCGGTCAGCACCCGCCCGTCGCCCTGCGCATCCAGCCGCAGGAATGCCGGGTCGCGGCGCTCGCGGCTTTCGAAGGGCGGGCGGATCGGCTGGCCGGTCGCGGGGTCGGTTTCCAGCACGCGGTGGCGGCGCGGCGTCTGGCTGCCGGGGCCGACCAGCGAATAGCGCAGGCAGCCGCGAAACCGTTCATGCGCCAGCAGGAGCCCGGCGACGATGGTGTCGGAAAGCTCGGCCTGGCCCACCTCGATCCGGCCCAGCAGGGTGGCGCGTTCGCTGGCCAGCCGTGCCAGCGGCGCGGTCAGCGCCGGCTGGATGTCCTCGGCCGCGGCGAGGATGGAATCGGCGATGTCGATCTCGCCCGGTTCATCGACCAGCAGCGGGCCGAGGATGCAGCGCCGGATCGTCGCGCGCTCGACCCCCGCGGCCTCGAGCAGGCGCAGCCGCAGGGTGATGTCGGCGCGCAGCACGCCCAGGAAGCCCAGGAAGACCTGCTGCGCCGGGGGCAGTTCCAGCGTCATGGCGGCCGCGCCCGCGCGGGTCAGGGCGATGCCGCCAAGCGCCAGGCTGTCATAGCTGGCCGCGCCCGGCGCCGAGGAGGCGACCTGGATCACCGGCCGCTCGAAGGGCGCGGCGCGCAGTTCCAGCCGGGCGGGGCCGGCGGGCCAGGCCAGCGCCTCGGCCGGGTAGAAGCCGGAATCGACGATCTCGATGATCTCCTCGGACTGGCCCGCGCCTGCCGCCGCCAGCGCCGCCGCGACCGTGCGGTGCAGCGGCAGGCCCAGCAGATCCGGCGAGGCGCCGCTGCCAAGATGCCCCGAGGCCGAGACCAGCCGCGTCGGCGCCGGGCGCAGGCCCAGCCAGCGGCGGTGGTCGACGGGCAGGGCGCCCATGGGCATGGTTGCGCCCTCTTGCAGGTCCACCGTCACCGGGCCCGGCTCGGCGATGCCGGCGGCGGGCGGATGCGGCACGATGCCGTCGCCCGCGTTCATCGCGAAAAGCCCGAAGCGCGGGTCGATGTCCAGCCGCCCCGGCCGGGCCGGTTCCAGCACGTCGGGGCCGGATTCGCTTTGCCACGGACACAGCCGGCGCCAGCCCGCCTCGCGCCGCCGGATCGGGACCGGGCCGGGCAGGGGCGCGGCATCGCCCAGGCTGCGCCGCATCGGCGTCGTCGTCCCCGCAAGCCAGGTCGAGCCGTCCGCGCCGACCTGGACCGCCAGGCTGTGCCGGGCCAGCAGCGGGCCGCGCGGCCAGAAGGCGCTGCCGTCCGGCGCCGTCTCGGCCGTCTGCGAGGCGACGAGTTCGGGCAGGTGGATCAGCGCCGCGCTGCCGTCATAGGCGGTAAAGGCGACCTCGGCGGGGGTCATGACCGCGCCGTTCAGGCCGGATTCGAAGCGCAGCGACAGCGCCAGGTCGGAAGGCCCCGCGGCCAGGATCGCGCCAAGCGCGGCGAAACGCGCGGGCAGCGCGGCGGCGGCCAGCGGCACGCCGTCCGCGCCAACCGCCGACCAGCTGGCGCTGCGCGGGTCGGGGCCGCTCCAATCCAGCCGCAGCATCGGGGCAAAGCGGCGCTGGCCGGCGAAAAAGGACAGCGCCAGCACCAGCGCGCAGCGGGTGGCCGGGGTCGCTGGCAGCAGGCCGTTCGCCCGCAGCACGGTCCCGCCATGCAGCACCGCGGGCGCGGCGGCGGGGGCGGCCAGCGCCGGGGCGAAGGGCGCGCGCTCGGCGGTGCCCTCGGCCTCGGGCCAGACCGGCCCGACGGGGGCCGAGGCCAGCGCCCGGCCGGGCAGCGCGCCCGCCGCCAGCGGCAGGGGTTCGTGCAGCGCGCCGTCGGCGCCGATCCAGTAGAGCCTTTCGCCGCTGATCCGCTGTTCGGGGATGCGCAGATACAGCGCGCCGCGCAGATAGCCCGCCAGCGCCAGCTCGGCCACCGCCGCGGCGCGGCCGGCCGAGGGCGCGCTGCCCGCGACCTCGATCACCGTCGCGCCGATCATGCGGCTGGCGGCGGGGGCCTCGGGGCGCAGGCGCAGCAGCATGGCATGGCTGTCGAGGACATCGCCCGCGCCCGGCGCGGTCCCGGCCTGGCCCGCCGGGCCGACGGTGATCTGCCCGCGCAGCTCCGCCAGCGCCAGGTCGGGCAGGTTGCCGGCAAGCGGGGCCGAGACCAGCTCGATCTGGACCGGGCCGGAATAGCGCCGGGTGTCGGCGTCGATCAGGCCCAGCACGGCGGGGCTGCGGCCCAGGATATTGTCGGCCGGATCGCGCCTGGCATTGCGTGGGACGGGCGTGGCGGGCCGGACGGCGGCGGCGGGAACGCCGGTCAGCCGCACGGCAAAGCGCCCCTCGCGCCCGAACCAGGCACCCGGTTCCTCGGCGAACAGCCCGTCGGGCACGCGGTCGGTGCCGGGGCGGTCGTCGAACCCCGAGGCGCGCACGCGCAGCGGCCGCCAGGCATTGTCCGGGTCGAAGGCAAAGCGGCGATCCCCCGCGCCTGCGGGCAGTTCATGGCAGGCCGCCCGGCGCAGGGGCTGAAGCTGCGTCGGAAAGGTCCAGTGGACCAGGTGCCGCGGATGGACATGGCCCGAATCGGGGCCGATGGGGCGCGGGTCGAAGAGCCGCATCAGCCCCGCCAAGGGCCCCGAGGCGCGGTCGGCGACCGAGGCGGGGCGCAGGTCGGCCATCACCCGCTCGGCGCGCAACAGGTTCAGATCCTGTGTCAGCATCAGCGCCTTCCAGCCTTCCCTCAGCGCCACCTGCCGGTCGGACAGCACCCGCGCCATTTCCTCGAGCATCGCGGGCGTGCCCTTGCGCCGCCGCCAGCCCATCGCCGCGCCGAGGTTGCGGCGGTTCGCGTCCGCGTCGCGAAACACCAGCTCCAGCCCGATCGAGGCGGCCAGCACCGGCAGCATCTCTTCGCCCGCGCTTTCGATGAACAGGTCGGCATGGAGTTCCTCGACCGATTGGCGCAGGGCGGCCAGGGGGGCGGCAAGCGCCTCGACCATGGCCAGCAGCTCGGCGGGCTCGGGCGGCTCGGCCAGCGCGGCGGCCCGGTCGCGGCGCTTGTAGTATTCGGGGACGAGCGCATGGAGCAGGTCGCGCGTGCGGTTCAGGTGGTCGCGGTCATAGGGATAGCTCATGGCGTGCCCCCCTGTTGCAGGCGGCCCAAGGCGCCGGGTTCCAGCACCTGGATCTCCAGCGCCGAGGGCTTCAGCCGCAGCCATTGCCGGGTGCTGGCGTGGATGATGTCGGCGACCTCGGCCGTGCCCGCCGCGGGCAGGGCCAGGCGGTAGCGCGTCGCCAGCACCGCGGCGATGCCGGGCCGATCCAGCAGCTGCGCGTAAAGGCCCGACAGCGATTGCGGCGCCGAGAGTTCGCGCCCGGCAAAGCTGAACAGCCCCGGCAGGTCGCGCCCGCCCAGCAACAGCGCCTCGGCCTCGTGCCGCGCGGCCTCGGCCAGCCAGGCGCGGTCGCGTTCGATCCGCAAGGCCAGCGCGATGTCCACCGCCTGCGGGGCGGCGACGATCAGCGCCTGCCCGGTATCGCGGCGCGCATCCAGGAAGGCGGTGAAACCCGCAAGATCGGCCGGCCCGTTGCCCTCGGCATCGGCGGCGACAAGCTCGATCCCCACGCCGTCGCGCCAGCGGGCCGAGGCGCGGCTGATGCCGGGGAAAAGCAGCGCCAGGTCGGCGTGGTCCTCGATCGAGACGGCGCGGTCGAATACCCGGACCGGGCGCACCGCCTGCCGGGCGATGTCGTCGGCGCCGGCGGGATCGGCGCCGCCGGCGATGGGCAGGGGGTTCGTCACCGCCCCGATCAGCGGCGACGCCTTGCGGATGCGGCTGAGCCGGCCGGCGCCGGCATTGCCCGCGGCCCCCAGCCCGCAGCGATAGGCGGCGGTCACGTTGCGCTGCCCCGAGGGCGGGATCGCGCCCCGCCCCTCGCCGCCGAAGCGGATGCGGACCTCGCCCGCCGCATCGGTCTGGGCCAGATGGACCCGCGCGTCGGGGCCGGCGCCGTGGAAGTCCGGGGCCAGATCCCACAGCACGCCGTCGACGCGCACCTCCAGCGCCATCCGGCTGCCGAGCGCGCCGGGCAGGCGGGTGACGGGGGCGTTCTTCAGCGCGAATTCCTGGTGCGGCGTCACCCCGTCCGAACTGCCCAGGATTTCCTGCTTCGCCTCGCCATGGCTGACGCGGACGACATTGCCCAGCACCTCGACATCGCCCATCGGCCAGCCCGCGGGAAAGCCGCCCGGCACTTCCAGCCGCAGGGTCCATCCCTCGCTGCCGGCGGCCGGCGGCTTGATCGCGGCGAAGATCGCCTCGCGCGCCTCGCCGGTCGAGACGCGGCGCAGGATCGCCGGGCGGCCGGGGCGCATGGCAGAGAGGTCCGCCGCGACCGCGAACTCGGGCTGGAGCGGCGCCGGGTTCGGGATGGCGGGCAGGAGCTCCAGCACCTCGGACCAGCCGGTCAGGACATGGGCGTCCAGCGGAAACTCGGTCCATGACCGCAGCGGCCGGGCGGGCGAGGGCATGGCCAGCCCCAGCGTGGTCGCCCGGCCGGAAAGCGCGGTTTCGGTGACGGTCTTTTCGGTCGTGACCGACACCACGGCCGCGCCCGCCGCATTGGTCGAGGTCGCGACCTTGGGCTGTTCGGTCACTTCGCCGCGCAGGAAGGTCACGACCGTCTCGGCCAGGGTTTCCAGCCAATAGACCTCGGCCCGGTCGGGGAAAAGCACCACGGCCGCGTCGCCGGGCGCGGGCGGATCGTTCAGCGCTTCCGCAAGCAGCAGGGCATCGCCGAGCGCCGCGGGCGAGACATAGCCGAAGGCGGTGGTGCCCGCGGGCTGGGTGGTCGGCGGGCTGGCATAGGGCTGGGCCGCGGCCAGTGCCCCGGCCGGCCAGAGCGCGCCCGGAGCGTTCCAGCCGAACAGCCGCGCGTCATGGCGCGGCCGGGCCAGGATGCGATAGCCGGCCAGCCAGTCCGCGCCGGTGCCCGCCTCGGCAAAGGCATGGCCGCCGATGTGCCGCAGCCCGATCTGCGGCGGCCTGCTGCCCTCCATCGCGTCGGCGACGCGAAAGACGCCGAGCCCGCGCGCGCCGTCCAGGACGACGATCTCGTCCTTGCCCAGCCCGTGGCGTTTTTTCAGGCGCAGCACCAGATGCCCGCCGCTGGCCTGGACCGGGTCCGGGATCTCGGCCCCGGCGGGGCGGATGGCGTTCCATTGCGCGTCGAGCTGCGCCTCGGCCAGGGTCTCGAAGGTCTGCGCCCTGGCCTCGCCCAGGGGCGAGGTCTGCAAGGCGAAGCCCTGCGGCAGGCTGCCCGACAGGCCGGGCTTGACGGTGAAGGCCGCAAGCCCGGTCGCCGCCGCGCCGGGGCCGGGGCTGTAGGCCAGCTTGCGGGCATGGCGGGTCAGGTTTTCGGCCAGCCGGGCCGAGCCGAGGCAGGCTTCGCGCGCATAAAGCCCCTGATGCTCGCCCAGGATATGCGCGACCAGCGCCGGCAGTTCGATCAGCGTGCGGGCAAGGCCGCGCCCCTTGGCCGGGATCTCGATGCCGTGGCCGTCGCGGGCGACGGCCTCGGCCAGCGCGACCAATGCGTTGAAATCGGGCCCGAAATAGCGGCTTTCGCCGCGGGGCGAGGGGCTGGGGCGATGGATCGGCGGGCGCGACATGGCTTTACCCCGTGCTTGCGGGTTCGGGTGCGGGGCCGGCCACGACGAAGCCCTGGCCGGGCGGCGGCGTGTCGGTGCCCATGACGGTGACGGTCAGCCGGCCCCGTTCGGGCCGCGCCTCGTCGCCGGAAAACTGCGCGATCTCGGTCGGGCCCAGCTCGATCGCCGGCAGGACGGCGGGCGCGCCCGCGCGGCGCAGCGGGCGGAAGGTCGCGGCCTTGACCGCGCCCACGCCGGGGGCGCGGGCGGCGGCGGCCAGCAGTTCGGACAGCAGCACGGTGTCGCCGAAGCCCCGGCGCGAGGGGTGGAAGAAGCCCGGCCGCGCCGCGCTGCCCGGCGCCAGCGCCTCGCGCAGGGCGCGGCGGATCGCGGCGGCGCCGGCGCCCGCGCGCGGGCAGACGACAAGATGCAGGTCCAGCGCCACGTAATCCGGCGCGCCCAGCACATGCTCGCGTCCCGCCATGCGCAGCGCGTCGAGATGGGCGTGGACCGCCGCCGCCGTCGCCGCGTCCAGCCGGTCGCCCTGGTCCGGGGCGCAAAGGACCAGGATGGTGTTGAACACCCCTCCCAGCGGTTTTGCCGCGGCGCGGGCGACGCCGGGGATGTCCTCGGCCGCGCGGGCGTAGTCGTCGGCGGTGACGCAGCGGGCGCGGGCGGGGTTGCGGATCGATTCCGGGATCAGGTCGCGGGCAACGGCGGTCGAGACCCGCGCCCGCCCGCCCGCCGCCGGCAGCAGGTTCGTCGCGGCGACCGGCGCCAGCGTCGCGAAATCCGCCGCCGCCCCGGCATCGCCGCCGCCCGGCGGGCGCGCGCCGGTCAGGGCGAAGGCGCCCAGGTTTCCCGCCTCGGCATCGCCCTGCCGCCAGTCCAGCCTTATGCGCTGGTGCGCGGGCTGGTTCGCCAGCGCCCGCGGCCCCGACCCCGGCGGCAGGGGCAGCGCCCGGCCGCGATTGCCGTCGCCGAACATCAGCCAGACCGCGCCGTCCTCTTCCGTCTCGGTGGTGAAATGGCGGTCGAAGCCGGCCGAGTTCATCAGCGTCGGCTGCCATTCCCATGCCTCGGCCCCGACATGCAGCCGGACCGAGGGGCGGCCGTCCCCGTCCGTCAGCACCTGCGGCTGCGGCGTCCTGAGCGCGCGGATCGTGACTGCCCCGGTCAGCAGGTCGGTCGCGGTGACGACGTCCTGCCGGCCGGCGCCCAGGCCCATTGCCGCGCCTTCCTCGTTCGCGGCGCTGGCGGGGTCGCCGTGGATCGCCTCGACCAGGTTCGCGGTGATCAGCAGCGGCGCGCCCTCGGGGTCCGACCAGGGCCGGAAGGGCAGGGGCAGCGGCTCGGCCAGTTCCAGCCGCGTCAGCTCGCGCGGCAGCGTGTGGGCGGGGTCCGAGGGGTCGGCGGCCCAGCCCGGCTGGCTGATCTCGGCCAGGGCCGCGATCCGGGTGACATGGGCGGCGCGGCCCTGCACCAGCGCGATGCGCTGGCCCGGCAGCAGATGCGCGCCCCAGCCCCACAGCAGCAATTCGCGCGCGCCGGCGGGCAGGATCGCATCGGGCGCGCCGGGCCAGGCCGCCGGCCGCAGCAGGCCGCGGTCGGCATCGCGTTGCAGCCCGGCATTCCAGGCGGCGTCCAGCATGGCGGGGGCCCGGCTGGTGAAGGTGGCGGTGATCCGGCCCATGCCCTCTTCGCGCACGAAACGGGTGCCCGCGGGCAGGAAGCCCGCCCGGCCGGGCGGCAGGTCCACGGCGACGACGGCAAGGGCCGAGTCGCCCTCGTCCAGCGCCAGGCCGAGCGCGGCGGCATGGCGGCTGAGCGAAAGCCGCTCGCGCGCGGTGTCGACGAACGCCTCCTGCGCGACGCGGTCCTGGTGCAGCGACAGCATCTCGGCATGATGGGCCAGCAGTTCGACCAGCATCGCCTCGGTCGAGGCGGGGTTGGTGCCGGCCCAGTTCGGATCGGTGGCGGCGGCCCAGTTCTGCATCACCGCAAGGAAGCCGGTGAAATCCTTGGTCGCGAGGTCGATGGCGGGCTGCACCCCCGGCGGCGGGGGCGGCGCGGCGGGTTCGCGGCAATCGCCCGCCGGGCAGGCGACGAAGAAATCGAAGCCGGCCTCGGCGAAGAACGGGTCGAGCGGGTCGTCGCCGCCCGAAAGCAGCCGCACCAGCGTCCGGCCGCGCGGCCCCTGCTGGACGAAGCGGACGGTGATGGTGCCGTCGCCATCCGCGACCGGCATCACCTCGGCCTCCAGCGGCAGGCCGCCCGGCGCGGTGACGGCGATGTCCTGGGGCGCAAGGCCCGCGGCCGGCTTGGCCAGCCGCACCGACAGGGCCACGGCAAAGCCCGGCGGTGGCGGTTCGGAAAAGCTCAGCGCCGCGATTCCCTGCCAGCCCGGCCCGATCTCGGCCTCGCCCCATTGCAGTCCGAAGGCGCCCGGCTCGCTCATAGCACCACCTCCAGCCGGTGGGGCGTGCGGTCGGCGCGCAGGGCGTAGTCGATCGAGACCAGAACCGTGCCCTCGTCGCCGCCATCCTCGACGGTCAGCTCCTCCAGCGTGACCTCGCCGGCGAAAACCGCGTCGAGGCTTTCGCGGATGCGGTATTCGATGGCCGACAGCGCCAGCGGAGAGATGTTCTGGAACACCTGCGCATCCAGCCCCGCGCCGAAGCGCGGGCGCATGACGCGCTCGGCCGGGCGGGTGAACAGCACCGCCATGATGCGGTCGCGGACATGGAGATGCGCATCCTCGGTCTCGGCCAGCCCCTCGCGGCGCAGCCGGGTGCCGGCGCGCACCAGCGGCGGGCCAAGGGCGAAGGGATCGGCGATATGTCGGGCGGCCATCCTGTCTTTCCTTTCAGGTGACGGGCGCGGGGGGCATGGGCGGCGGAAAGGTCACGATCGCGGACAGGGCCTGGGCATGCAGCGCCGCCGCGATCCGGTCGGCGCGCGAGGATTGCGCGGCGCCGGTGTCGGACAGGGCCGCGGTGATCGCCGCCCCAGCCGCCGCGGTCGCGACGGGCGGCGCGGCCACGCCGGGGCCAAAGGACTGGCCGGCGACATAGGCCATGAAGGACAGCGCGATCCCCTGTCCCGCCGCCCCAGCCGAGCCGGCTTGCAGCACGGGCACCAGCTGCGCCTGCAACTGGCCCTTGCGCGCCGCCGCCGTCGCGCAGGGAATGCCCGCCGCCATCGCCATGCCGAACCAGTCGGCGACGGCCCCCGCCAGGGCCTGCGCCGAGGCCGAGGCGTCGTCCTTGAAATCGCCGTTCTCGTCGCGCGGCAACCATTGCGACTGAAGCGATTGCGAAAGGGCGGCGGGGACAAGCGGCATGGTCTATTCCGTCTTCGAAACCTGGCTGAGATGGCTGGAGCCCATCGGCTGGGCGGGCGGCCCCGAGGGGCCGACGCCGGTCGGATGGGTATGGCTGTTGAAAAGCTGCATGAAGGCGTCGCCGAGGATCAGCGATTCCGAGGCATTGGCCCCCAGCTTGATCGTGTCGGCGGTGATGGTGATCTCTCCCTGCCCCGAGATGCGCAGCTCGGCGCCCGAGGCCTCGGCGATGACGACGACCTCGCCGTCGTCGTCCAGGCTGACGACATGGCCGGCCCTGGTGCGCAGGATGACCAGGCCGGGGGCGGCGGGGCCGTCGGGCCCCTCGGGCGCCTCGGTGCCGGTGTCGGTTCCCAGGTCGTCCTGCCCGCCGCTGCTTTCCGGCGCGCCCCAGAAGGTGCCGGCCCAGATCGGGCGCATCGGGTCGCCGGCCTCGAACTCGATCCAGACGGTGTCGCCGACCTCGGGCAGGGCGAAGAAGCCGCGGTTGTGGCCGCCGCCCCAGGGCAGGCAGGGCAGCGCCCAGCCGGTTTCCTGGTCCTCGCCCAGGACTTCGGGGACGCGGGCGCGGATGCGGGCGATCTTCTTGGGGTCGTCGCGGTCGGTGACGATGCCGGCATATTTGCCGTAGAAGGCCGGCCGCCCGGCCTCGCCCACCAGCGCGGCCAGCGCGCGCAGCAGGTCCGAGGACAACCCGTCCGTCGCCAGCATCCGCCCGAAATCCGCCCTTGGTCCGTTGCCGCTCATGCCGGGGGCTCCTCTTCCGCCGATTGCCCGAAACCTTCGCCGCCGCGCCGTCCCAGGGCGTTCGACAGCGCCGAGAAGCGCTGGACCAGCATGCCCTCGGCCATCTCGGTCGTGACCTCGCGGATATACCAGGTGCCGCTGAGCCGGTTGCCGACGCCCTTGATCAGCGCGGTGCGATGCGCCCGCAGCAGGCCGCGATAGCGCGCGGGGTCGAGCTGGCCCCTTGCCTCGATCGCCAGGTGGTCCCGGACCCCGCGCCCCCGCGCATGGGCGCCCATCGCCGCGTCGCGGGGCAGCGCGCCGCGCAGGAAACGGACCGAGCCGGTCGCCCCGGCGCGGGCCAGCCCTTCGGCGGCCTCGGCGGCGAAAAGCGCCTGCCCCAGCAGCTCGTCCTGCGCCTCGCCGTCGGCCCGGACCATGCGCTTGGCCACCGCGTCGATGCCGTGGGCCAGGCGCTTTTCCGGGCGCTCCAGGCTGGCGGCGAAGTCGATCCAGTCCAGGTTGGCATTCTCGCGCAGGATGGTCAGGTCGGCCTGCGGCTGGCCCCCCAGGTCGCGCGGATGGAAATGGCAGGTCGGCTGGCCCGAGGCGGGATCGGGTTCCAGATAGGTGACGAAGCCGTTGCGCGCCGCCAGATGGCGCAGGAACGACCAGTCGTCGGCGCGCTGGATCAGCAGCATGTCGTCGGCGGCCAGCTTGGCGTCGGTGTCCTGCGCCTCGACCTGCAGCCCGTAGCGGCCGGCGATCTCGCGCGCGGCATCGGAATCGCCGGCGTCGGGATAGCTGGCCACGCGTTCCTCCGCGGCCATCAGCATGGCGGCGTCGGCGGCCAGAACCTCCAGCCAGGAATTGGCCTCGGGTTCCTCGAAATGCGGGCGCAGATGCGACAGGTAGCCGGCAAACATCACCTGGTCCGCCCCGCCAGGCGCGGCCAGGGTCAGGCGGATCTCGGCGCCCGGCTCGAAGGGGCCGTCGTCCAGCACGTCATAGGTGCCGTCCGCCCCCTGCCGCAACCCGATCCGCAACGCCAGGCGCGCGGGCTGGTCGTCCGCCTCGGTCAGTTCCAGCGCGCTGACCCGGCCAAGCAGCGCCCCCGGAAGCCGGGTTCCGTCGATCTCGATGGAAAAGCGCGGCGTGGCCATGGCGTCCTCACTTGTCCGGGGGGATCTGCACGGGCGTGCCCGGCACCACCGCGTCGAAGGGATCGAGCGCGGGCGAGGCGTCGGCGATGCGCCACAGCTTCAGCGGATCGCGGTAATAGCGGGTCGCCAGCGTATCCAGCCGGTCGGTGTCGGTGGCCACGGCGGCAAAGATCGCCGCGCGGGCGGGGCGCGGGGTCAGGCCGATCAGCTCGACCTGCGAGCCGTCCGCCCGCACCCAGGCCACCCGGCCGGATTTCGCGTAACGGCTTTTCTTGTCGACGGCCATCGCTGGTTTCCCCTATTGCGGCAGGTTGATGCTGGTGCCCTGGTCGGCGGTCGTATCGAGATAGAGCCGCGCCATCTTGCGGCGGTTCGCGGCGGTGAAGTTCAGCGAGGACTGGACGCGGGTGTTGTCGCGGGCCTCGGCCTCGCCCAGCACCTCCAGCCCGACCTCGATCTCGGCGCGGACGGGATAGAGCTTGCCGTTGAAGAAGGTCTCGGCGATCGCCATGCCGGTGATCTTGACCGGCACCACGCGCCTTTCGCCCCAGATGAACAGCACGATCGGGCGGCGGCCGCGGGCGCGCACCGGCTCGCTGCCGTCGGAAGGCGCCTCGGTCTCGCTTTCGACGGGATAGAGCAGTTCCTCGAGCGCCGAGATTTCCGGCAGCACGCCGAATTCCACCGGCAGCGAGGAATGCGCCTCGACCCGGTCGGCCAGGTCGAAGCGCAGCACCACCGAGAAGCTTTCCTTGAGCGCGCCGGACGAGGCGTCGGCCCCCTGTTCCCCGCTGCTGCCCCCCGAGCCCTGGGCGCCGGGCTCTGCCCCGCCCTCGGCCCCCTGCGCCTGTTCCAGCTGCAGCTGGCGGGTCAGCGATTCCGGGTTGAAGCGGAAGGGGATGAAGCTGGCCATGACGGCGGTGTCGTCGGGATTGTAGACGGCGAAGGCGCCCTGGGTGAAATTGATCGCGTCGCTCATCTTGCGGCCTCCCATGCGGCGCGGATGGCGATCTCCAGCCTGCGGGCCAGCGCGGCCTCGGCGCCGGGGGCCAGCAGGTCGCGGACCTCGGCCAGCTCCAGCCGCAGGTCGCCCAGGGCCCCGGCGCCCGCCGCCAGCCCGGCAAGGCTGCGCGCGGCCTGGGCCAGGGCGCGTTCGATCACCGCGCGCAGGCGGGCGGCGTCCTGGGCCGAGGCGCTTTCGACGCTGATTTCGCCGATGTCGATGACCAGGTCCGCCGCGGTGTTCATTGCGCCTCCTCCAGCCAGCGGGCCAGGGGGCCCAGGTCGTCGGCCCCCCTTGGCAGCCCGGATTTCTCCAGCTCGCGCAGGACGGCGCGGGCAAGGTGGCGCGGGGCCAGCCGGACATTTTCGGCGGCCGCCAGATGGGCCGCGGCGACGGCGGCGTTGCGGATATTGCCGCCGGCAAAGCGGAACCGCTCGGCCAGCATGGCGATGTCCAGCCCGTCCTCGCACCAGTCGGGCCGCGGCAGGTTGCGGCGCCACAGCTGTTCGCGCTCGGCCTTTTGCGGCATGGGAAAGTCGATGACGAACTGCATCCGCCGGGTAAAGGCGGGGTCCAGGTTCGCGCGCAGGTTCGTCGCCAGCACGACGATGCCGCCGAAGGTTTCCAGCCTTTGCAGCAGGAAGCCCACCTCGATATTGGCATAGCGGTCATGGGCGTCCTTGACCTCGGAGCGCTTGCCGAAAACCGCGTCCGCCTCGTCGAAGAACAGGATGCCGTGGCCGGCCTCGGCATCGTCGAAGATGCGCGAGAGGTTCTTTTCCGTCTCGCCGATGTATTTCGAGACGACCTGCGACAGGTCGGTGCGATAGAGGTTCAGCCCAAGCGCATTGGCAAGGCAGCGCGCGGCAAAGGTCTTGCCGCCGCCCGGCGGGCCGGAAAACAGCAGCGCCAGCCCCTGCGATTCCCCCGCGTCCACGGGCACGCCCATCTCGGTCCAGACCCGCCGCTGCGCCTCGCGCCAGGCGATGGCATCGGCCAGGCGGCTGCGGATCTCGCTGCCGGCGACTAGGTCGTCCAGCGTCACGTCCGAGCGGATATTGGTGACGAAGGGGCCCATGCGGCGCGCGCCCGCCGCGCAGATCGCCGCCGCGAAGCCCGCAGGATCGGGCCGGTCGCCGGGCGCATCCCCGGCAAGGCTGGCCAGGATCTCGGCCTCGTGCCGCGCGGCGAGCAACTCGGCCAGCGTCAGCTGGAAGCGGGGGGCGAGCCTGTCGGCGATGGCCGCGTCGATGCCGGCGGCGTCCCATGCCGCGCGCGCCTCGGCCGGGGTAAAGGGCGGGGCATCGATGGCGCGCAGCCGCCCGGCGTCGAAACGGTCGGGGGCCAGCAGGACCAGCGCGCTCGCGCCTTGCCGCGGGGGGATGCGCGGCGGCGCCTCCAGCGCGAACAGGTCGACGACCAGCGGCGGGGCGTCGTCATCGGGCAGGGGCAGCGGCTCGCCGGGGCGCAGCGCGACCAGATCGAAGCCCCGCGCCGGCAGCAATGCGGCAAGGTCCGCGGCCAGTTGCAGCGCCATGCGCCGCGAGGGGCTGCGCAGCCACAGCACGCCGTCGGCGGCGAGGATGCGGGCCGCGGCGCGGGCAGGGCGCAGCATCACCGGGCGGTGGGTGGCCGGGACGAAATCGCCCTGCATGCGGGGCTGGCCGCGGAAGCTGCGGGCCAGCCCTTCGGGCGTCAGGCGCAGGCCCCATTGCGCCGAGGGCAGGCAGGCGCCCGGCGGCTGGGCCAGTTCCAGCCGGGGGTTGTCCTGGGGCGCGACCAGCGCCGCGGCCAGCGCCGCGTCATGGTCGAGGCCCAGCCCGGCCACCGCGATCCGGGCAAAGACCGCGGGCGTCGGCAGGTGCAGGCCGGCATTGTCGGCAAGGATGGAAAAGGCGGCGGCGGCGTCCGGGAAGCGTTCCGCCGCGACGGCGGCCGCCTCGATCCAGGCGGCGGGCGACAGCGGCAGCTCGGCGGCGCGCAGGGCCAGCGGCCGCCAGTCCTCCGCATGGTCGGGCCAGCCCGCGCGCGGGTCGTATCCCGTCTCGGCATCGCGAAGGTGATGGGCGACGGCCAGCAGCGCCGCCTCGCGCATCCAGTCCGCGGGCCTGCCGCCTGCCGCGCCGATCCCCATCGCGGTCATGGCGTCACCTCGACCGGAACGGCGGGGGTGAAGCGGTTCGGGCCCATGCGCAGCGCCGCCAGCATGGGAATGGCGCGCAGCCCCGCCGCGTCCAGCGCGGCGCGGGCCACCACCACCTGCGCGGGCGTCGCCGACGTGGGCGCAAGCTCGATCACCTCGAGCGGCGACAAGATGCCGCGCGCGGGCCACAAAAACACCTGCGCGGCCCCGGCAAGGTCGCTGCCGGTCAGCACCAGGTCCGCGCCGGGCGCCAGCGCCGCCGCGGGGGCATCCAGCGCGGGCCGGCCGGTGGTGACGGACAGGGCGTGCCGCTCCGATCCGCCCTCGGGCGCGACCAGCACGATGTCCAGCGTGCCCGGATCGGCCCCCGGCGGGCAGGTGACGAAGATGCGGCCCAGGGCGTCGGGCCGGGCGATCTGGCCGGGGCCGAGCGGCGGGTCGGCCAGGGCGAAGCTGTGCGGGCCAAGGTGCAGCTCGGTCGCATTCGCCGCCTCGGCCGTTTCGATGCGCAGGCGGCGGCCCGCGCCCAGCGGGTTCGGCAGCGCGCCGATGATCGCGGGCCGGGTGATCGGCCGCGGACCGGCCAGCCGCACGCCCCCCGGCGCGACGATGTCGGGGGCGGGCAAGGGCAGGTTCAGCCGTTCCAGCTGCACCGGCCCCAGCTCGACCAGCGCCCAGGGCCGGTGGCGCATCTGCAGGGGCGTGAAGATCTTTTCCATCAGGTCCGCCGCGACCGGGACCAGGGTCGCCGTCATCCGCCCCTCGCCCTGCACCGGGTCGATGTCGGCCGAGGCGGGGATCGGCAGTTCGATGACGGGATCGGTCTCGATGGCCTGAAGCGCCTGGCCAAGCCGGTTGATCGCCTGCACCGGCTCGCCGGCGGGCGAGGTGCCATAGGCGGTGATGACGAAGAAGGCCGAAAGCGACAGCGGCGGCGGGCGGCGCTGGCCGTCGTCGCCGATGAACCATTCGTCGTTGCGATGCGTCGGCTGCGGCGTCACCCACAGCAGCGATACGCGGATCGCCTCGCCCTGCGCGGTCGGGTTCTCGATCGGCGGGCCGGCGGCGATGTCGGGCAGCAGCGGCGCGATCCCCGCCTTCAGATGGGCGGCAAGGGCGCGGCCGGCATCGTGCAGGTTGACGAAGCGCGCCATCTCAGCCTCCGTCCGGGCGGGGGATGGAATGGCCGCGCGGCGCGCGCCGGGACGGCTTGGCGAGCAGGGTCTTGCGCGCGGCCGCGGGCCGTTCGGCGGGGTTGCGCGTGACGATGGTCAGCGCGCCGATGCGGATGCGGACCTGCGGGGCCGCCTGCGGCGGTGCGGCGGGAAGCGGCGCCTGCGGCTGGCGCGCGGGGCGCAGGGCGGGGCCGGCAGGCGTCGCGCGCAGCTTTTCGGGCGCGGAGGGCGCGGGCTGCGGTCGCGGTTGCGCCGGGGGCTCGGCGGGCTTGGCCGGGGCGGCGCGGGGCGCCACGCCGGCTGCCGGCTGCGGCGCGGCAGGCTTCGGGGCCGGTTTCCGCGCCAGGATCTGGGGCGCGGGCCGGGCCGGTGCGGGCGGGTCAGGTGCGCGCAGTTGCAGCCGTTCGGCCGTCGCGGCCAGGCGCTCGGGGTCGGTGGGCAGGCTTCGCGCTTTCGCCGGGGCCGGGGCGGCGGGTTGCGGCTGCTGCGTCCTTGGCGGGGCGAGGTGGCGAAAGCCCTTCAGGACCACCCGCGCGGTGACGGGGGCCGGCGGGTTGCCGGGCCGGGGCGCAGGCGGCGGGGCCGGCTCGGGCCGCTGGGCCTTGGGCGGCGCGGCCTGGGACTTGGCTGCGGGCTTGCGCAGTCGCGGTCGCGGGGCAGGCTCGGGCCGGGCGGTGGCCAGGGGCGGCCTTGCCGGTGTCGCGACCCTTTGCGGCGCGGGCTTCCGGTCGGGCGGCGGCGGTGCTGCTGACTTGTCCTTTGCCGTCCTGGGCCGCGGCGCGGCGGGCTTGGGCTGCGATGCCGGCCGGGGCTGGGGCGGCGGGGGCGCAGGCGCGCGCGGCGGCGAGGGGGGCGCTGCCGGGGGCAGGGGCGCGGCCTGCTCCATCACAGGGATCCCCGCGGATTCGGGCGCCGGTTGCGGCCCGGTGGCGGGGCGCAGCCGGGGCTGGGGATCGCCCGCACCGGCGAGGGGACCGACCAGCGATGTCAGCCTGGGCGCGCGCATCACGGCTCCTCCGCCAGCGTCCGCGCGGCAAGGATGCGGCGCAGATAGTCCTGCCGGCGCGAAGCGGGCAGGGCGAGGATCTCGGTCTCGGACCAGTGATAGCTCATCGCGATCAGGTGGATCTCGTCCAGCAGCGTTGCCGCGCGGCTGCGCAACTCGGTGTCGAGGAACTCGGCCACATCCAGCGGCAGGACCAGCGCCGTGCCGCAATCCGTGCAGGCGGTGCCGATTTCCAGCCCCAGCCCGGCGACCGCGCTTTCCAGCGCGGCGATGACGGTTTCGCGGTCGGGACCGGCCAGCCGCGCCTCGGCCTGGGCGGGCTCCATCCCCGCCGCCAGCGAAAGCAGCGCGGCCAGCGCCGCCTCTCCGCGAAGCCCCCGCCGTTCCAGCGCGATGAGATCTCCAAGCCGCAGGAGCCTCAGCGGCACGCCGTCCAGCGGCAGCGGCGCCGCGGGTTCGCGGGGCAGGTCGTCCAGGGAAAAGGCCAGCGCATTGCCGGCGCCGCAGCCGGTGCAATCGGTCTCGGATTCGATGTGCGGGCCGATCAGGGCGCGGCGCAGGGCCAGCAGCGCCTCTTCCCAATCGGGCAGGGTCAGGGCGGACAGCGCCTCGATCCCGCGGCCCCCGACCGCGGCGGCCAGCGCGGCCAGCCGCCCGTGGGGCCCGCCCGCGGGGGCGTGGAAGGCGATTTCATCCTGTCCCGTCAAAGCGCGCACGGCTTGCTCCTTTCCCGGCGGTCCAGTCTTCCGGTGATCCGGTGATCCGGTGATCCGGTGATCCGGTGGCCGGTCAGGTTTCGGCAGGCTCGGTCACGGCCTCGTCGAGGACGAAGTTCTCGTATTCGACCTTCAGCGTCTGGATGGCGACGGCGTTGGCGTTGGCGTCCATTTCCGGCAGGGCCTGGAATTCGCTGGCCCAGGCCCGCATCAGGTTGAAGGCCATGACCGGGGCGCCCTGCATGTTCAGCACCTCGACCCGGACGGATTTGCGATAGTTGACCAGGCTGTTGGCCGCCTCGCCCTGCGGGTTGTTGACCTGGTTGGCCCATTCCAGGAACTGCCGGTCATGGGTCAGGCCGGATTCGAATGTCACCGGCTCGAACTTGGTGCGGCCGGGCATCTTGCGCACGATGCCGGCATCGGCGGCGACGCGCCATTCGATCGCCTCGGTCGTCTTCTTGATCGCCGACATCTTGGACAGGGCGGCGACGACGCGCCCGTCCCATGTCACCCGGAAGCGGAAGTTCTTGTAGGGGTCGATGCGATGGGCGTTCACGTTGAACATCGGCATGGGCTGCCTCCTTTTCGATCAGCCCGCGCCTAGCGGCGGGTCATCTGGCTGAGTGTTACGATGACGAATTCGGCCGGGCGCAGCGGCGCGAAGCCGACCTGGACATTGACCACCCCCGCCGCCTGGTCGTCCGGCGTGGTGGTGTCGCTGTCGCATTTGACGAAATATGCCTCGCGGCTGGTCGCCCCGGCAAAGGCGCCGTTGCGGAACTGGGCCTCCATGAAGGCGCCGATGGTGGCGCGCAGCGCGGCCCAGAGCCGTTCGTCATTGCCCTCGAACACGGCCCATTGGATGCCGTTGAAGATCGACCTGCGCAGGAACATCGCGGTGCGGCGGACGTTGATATAGCGCCATTCCGTGGTCGGCCGCCCGGTGCGCGCGCCCCAGACCACGCGGCCCGCGCCCGGCACCGTGCGCAGCGCATTCAGCCCGTGCGGGTTCATGCGGTCCTGGTCGCGGTCCAGCACCTGGAAATCCAGGCCCACCGTGCCCGACAGTGCGGCTTCCAGCCCCGCCGCCACCTTCCAGACGCCGCGCCGCCCGTCGGTGCGCCCGTAAAGCCCGGCGACATGGCCGGCCGCCGGGATCGCCCGCACCGGATCGCGGCCAAGGCCCGCGGGATCGGGGACCACGATCCGCGGCCAGTAGAGCGCGCGGAAATCCGAGCCGGTGATGCCGTTGCGCGCCTGGTCCACCGCATTGCCCACGGGATCCTCGGCCGCGGTCGAGCGTGGCGCATCGGCCACCAGGAACAGGTCGCGCTGCGGGCGCGCCTCGACATAGGCCAGCACGGCGTTGACGAAGCCGGCATGCTGCGCATTGGTCGTCGCGCTCAGCAGCCCGTCCGAGGCGCAGACGATCAGCGCCGCATCGTCGATCCCGTCCAGCGCGGTCAGCGCCGCGCCGTAGCCGGCCGCGGGGAAGGTGGCGTTGCCGCCGGTGCCCCCGGCCAGCGCCGTGCCCGGCGTGGCCCCGGTCAGCGCCCCCTGGTTGCGCGGGCGGAAGGCGATGGGCGGCTCGACATCGGCCCAGGCCAGGTAGGCCGAGCGGGCAAGCTGGTCCAGCATGTATTTCTCGTCCGCCGGATCGGGGGACAGGCCCTCGAACCGCTCGACCTCGGCAAAGTTCGCCTCTCCGACGGGGCGGTAGAAGACGACGAGGTTGAAGCGGGCGGGGTCGGCATCGGTGCTGTCGGCGATGGCCACGCGCAGTGCGTTGCCCCAGGCCCCCGCGCCCCGCGCCCGCAGGGTCGAGCCGGCCGTCGTGCCGCCCGCGCCCAGCAGGATGCCCTCGGGGCCGGCGGGCATGTTGACGGGCCGGATGGCCGGGCCGGCCCAGCGGATGTCGGGGTCCGCGGCCAGTCGGGTGATGACGTTGTTGGGGTCGCCGTCGGCGGTCGTCAGGTTGGTCAGCGTCGGGTTGGGCGCGCGGTTGGCGAAACTCGCGCCGTTGTTGGTCGATACGCGGACCGTCAGGTTGAAATGCGTCGCATCCCCGTCGGCCGCATTGGCGATGACGACTTGGATCTGCTCATCCGCGGCGGGCGCGCGCGCCTGCACGATCCGCGCCGTCGCCCCGCCCGCATCGCTGACGGTGATCGCGCGTTCGGCATCGACGGGCAGGCTGGCCACGGTCGCCGGCGCATTGCCGATGCCGGCGGCCAGGCGCAGGACATAGGCGCGGGGACCGCCGTTCTCGAAAAAGCCCTTGATCGCATAGGGCAGCAACAGCCGCGCCGTGCCCGCGTCGCCTTCGTTGCGGAAATAGCCGCCGAAGATGCGCTGGAACTGGATCTCGGACGAGATCGGCGTCGGGCCGGTCGGGCCGCGTTCGGTTTCGCCGACAAGGATGGTGACGGCGGTCGGCGCGGCCTCGATCGCGCGCGCGCCGCCGGGCGCCTCGCGAACATAGACCCCCGGCGTGAGAGGCGTAGTCATGATGCATGATCCTTGCTGCTTGTCGGCAGCGGTCCGGGGACAGAATATTCAGAAGCGGAGACTGTCTCTCCACCTGTCCGCGCCGTTCCCGACCCAGAGAAATTCGATTGTCCGGCCTTGCTTTCCGACCCAGGGGTCGGGCGCCTGAAAAGCAGTCCTTCCGGCCGGCGCTTGCGCGGAAGCGTGATCGGCGGTCTTCCGGTGTCCCGGAGCGGCCGAAGCACTTCATATCCTGTCGTTTTCGGGGCAAGGGCCCCAGAATGACGGCCCCAATGGCAGAGGGTGTCGTTCCCCGTCCATTATCACATTTACGATAGCTCACGGCCCGATTCTGTCAAGCCCCGGCGTGGGTTTGGCAGGGAGGTTGGCAGGGGCAAGAGGGGCCGATCGCCATCGCGATCCGCCAATCCCGCCGGTGCGCGCAGAAGGGGCGCGCGCATCCCGGCAGGAACATTTCCCGATGCCCTTCGTTGTCCGGGATCAACAGGAGGCGAGCATGACCGACCATGACGATCACGTGGAGAAATTCTGGAGCCGGCTCGGGGGCATCAACTCCGGCATGCTGGGCCTGACCGAGGACGCGCGGCTTGTGCCCATGTCGCATTATGCCGACGCGGAGGCCGGCAGGCTTTGGTTCATCACCGCCAAGGGAACCGACCTGGCCCGGTCCCTGGCCGCCGGCGGCAAGGATGCGGTGCATGTGGTCGCCGACGAGGGGAAGGGGCTCTTCGCCCGCATCCACGGCGCGCTGTCCCTGTCCGACGACCGCGCCAAGCTTGACGAGCTGTGGAACGCCGTGGCTTCGAGCTGGTTCGAGGACGGCAAGCAGGACGAGGATGTCCAGCTTCTGCGCTTCGACCTTGCCGATGCCGAGGTCTGGGTGACGGGGGGCAGCCTGTCCTTTCTCTACCAGATGGCCAAGGCCAAGATCACCGGCGACAAGCCGGACATGGGAGAGCATTTCAGCCTCGGCTTCTGATCCTTGCCGTGGCCGCGGGCCGCCTTGTCGCAAGGATCAGCAGGCCGAAGACATCATAGACCAGCACGGCGATGCAGCCGGTCAGCACCCCGCCCTGGATGACGAAGGCCGGGTTGTTCGAGGTCAGCCCGGCGATGATCACCTCGCCCAGGCTGCGCGCGGCCACGGTCGAGCCGATGGTCGCCGTGGACAGCGCGATGACGACCGAGATGCGGATGCCCTCCAGGATCAGCGGCAGGGCCAGCGGCATCTCGACCTGCACCAGCATCTGGCGCGGGGTCATGCCGACCGCCCTGGCGGACAGCAGGACCGAGCCGGGCACCCCCCGCAGCCCCGCCAGCGCGTTCTCGAAGATCGGCAGCAGGCCATAGAGAAACAGGGCCAGGACCGTCGGCCGGGTGCCGAAGCCCAAGAGCGGCACCGACAGCGCCAGCACGGCGACCGGCGGGAAGGTCTGGCCGATATTGGCGAGCATCCGGGCGGTGGGCAGGAACTCGGCCCCGGCGGGGCGGGTGACGAGGATGGCCAGCGCCAGCGCGATGAGGGTCGAGGGCACCATCGCCAGCATCACCAGCATCAGATGCGATGCGGTCAGCCCGGCCAGCGTGGCGCGGTCGTAGATGACCGGCCCGCCGGCGGGCGCAAAGGGGCGCAGGACGGGCTCGAACAGGGCGGGGAACAGGACCAGCGCGCCCGTCATGCCGACCAGAACGATCCAGCGCAGCGCGATCATGCCGACGGGGCCTGTCGGCCCGCGGCCAGGATGTCGTCGCGCGTGACGATCCCCAGCCCTTGCCCCCGGCCGTCCACCACCGGCAGCCGGTCGCGGCCGGTCCAGATCATCTCGGCCAGGGCGTCCGAAAGCGAGGCGGCGGCATCGACCGGATCGCCCTGGGCCTGGCCCGCGCGCAGGAGCGTGCCGACCGGCTTCAGCGCCAGCAGGCGCAGCGCGCGGCCCGTCTCGCCCACCAGGTCGGCCACGAAGGGGGTGGCGGGGGCGCGGACGATGTCCTCGGGCGGGCCGAACTGCTCGAAGCGTCCGTCGCGCATCACGGCGATGGCGTCGCCCAGATACAGCGCCTCGTTCATGTCATGCGTGACCAGCACGACGGTGGTGCCCAGCTGGCGGCGGATCCGCGTCAGGTCGCGCTGCGCCTGCCGGCGGATCAGCGGGTCCAGCGCGCCGAAGGGCTCGTCCATCAGCAGCACCTCGGGCCGGGCGGCCAGCGCGCGTGCGACGCCGATCCGCTGCGCCTGCCCGCCGGACAGCTGATGCGGATAGCGGGGGCCGATCTCGGCCGGGTCCAGTTGCAGCATGTGCAGCAATTCCTGGGTGCGGGCCTTGATCCGCGACCTGGGCCATCCCAGCAGGGTGGGGACGACGCCGATATTGCGCGCCGCGGTCCAGTGCGGGAACAGCCCGTAGCCCTGGATGACGTAGCCGATGCCCTGGCGCAGCGACACCTCGGGGATGCGGGCGACGTCCTTGCCGTCGATCAAGACCCGGCCCGAGCTTGGCTCGACCAGGCGGTTGATCATACGCAGCAGCGTCGTCTTGCCCGAGCCCGAGCTGCCGACGATGGCGGTCAGCGTGCCGCGCGCAAAGCGGGCGGTGACGCCGTCCACGACGGGCCTGCCGCCGTAGGTCTTGGTCAGGGCCTCGATCTCGATCATGGCGGCTGCATCCTGAAGGAGGCGATCACCAGGTCCAGCACCGCCGAGGTCAGGAAGGCCAGCGCCACCGTCGGCAGCACGCCCAGCAGGATCAGGTCGGTCGCGGTCTGGCCGATGCCCTGGAAGATGAAGGTTCCATACCCGCCCGAGCCGATCAGCGCCCCCACCGTGGCCAGCCCGATATTCTGCACCAGCACGATCCGCGCGGCGGCAAGGATGACGGGCAGGGCCAGCGGCAGCTCGACCATCCGCAGCCGCTGGGCGCCGGTCATGCCCATGCCGGCCGCGGCCTCGGCCACCGCCGGCGGCACGGCATCGACCCCGGCCACGGTATTGGCGACGATGGGCAGCAGGGAATAGAGAAACAGCGCCACCAGCGCCGGCGCCATGCCGATGCCCCTGATCCCGGCCTCGGCCGCGGCGGGGACATGGGCGGCGATCCAGGCCAGCGGCACGATCAGCATCCCGAACAGCGCGATCGAGGGGATGGTCTGGATCAGCGTCAGCAGGTTCAGCACCGGGGCGCGCAGGGCCCTATGGCGCTGGACGGCCAGCCCTGCCGGCAGGCCCACGGCCAGCGCGGCCAGGAACGAGCCGAAGGCCAGGACCAGGTGATCCGCCGTGGCCTTGTGGAAGGCGGCGGCGCGCAGCCGGAACTCGGCCGCGACCGAAAGATCGGCCAGCGCGCCCGAGCCCAGAAGCGCCGCCACCGCCGCCAGGGTGGCGGCCAGCAGCGCGGCGCGGGGCGCGGGGCCGGGCTGCATGCGCGCAAAGGCGTCCACCAGCAGCAGCACCAGCACCCCGGCGGCCAGCCAGAAGCCCAGGCCGGGCGAGACCCGCGCCGCAGGGGCCGCCTGTTCCAGCAGGATGGCAGCGCCCCGTCCCAGCATAAGGATCAGCCCGGCCAGCGCCGCGGCCAGAAGCAGCATCCGCAGTCCCGGCCGGCGCAGCAGCAGCAGCGCGACCACGAGCAGCAGGGTGCCGGCGGCAAGCGCGGCGGCCGTGGGCGCCCCGAACGCCTCGGCCCAGCCAAGAGCCTGGGGCTGCGCGATCCGGTTGGGCCGCAGGCCGAATGCCGAAAGCGCCGGCGCCGCTAGCAGCGGCAGCGCCAGGACGGCCGACAGCCGGTCGATGCGCGGCCTGGGCATCCTCAGTCGAGCAGCCCGGCCTCGGTCAGGTAGGCCTGCGCCACCTCGGCGGCGGGCAGGCCCTCGACCTGGACCTGGCCGTTCAGCCTTTGCAGAACCTCCAGCTCCAGCCCGGCGAAGGCCGGTTCCAGAAGCTCGGCGATCTGCGGATATTCGGCCAGGATCTCGGCGCGGACGATGGGCGCGGGCTGGTAGACCGGCTGGACGTTCTTGTCGTCCTCGAGCACTGTCAGCCCGGAAAAGGCAAGGGCGCCGTCCGTGCCATAGACCATGGCCGCATTGGCCCCGCTGGTCCCGTTCGCCGCCGCCTGGATCGTGGCGGCGGTATCGCCGCCCGACAGCACCAGCAGCTGGTCCTGATCCAGCGTAAAGCCATAGGCCCGCTGGAAGGCGGGCAGCGCCGGGGCCGAGTTGACGAATTCGGCCGAGGCGACCAGCTTGACCTCGCCGCCGCCCGACACCCATTCCCCGAATTGCGAGAAGGTGCTGACCCCCGCCTGCTCGGCCACCTCCGAGCGCAGGGCGACGCCCCAGGTGTTGTTGGCGGGCGCGGGGGCCAGCCAGACGATGTCGTTGGCTTCTTCGTCCAGCTGCCTGGCCGCCTGGTAGCCGGCGGCGGCATCCTGCCAGATCGGCTCGTCGGCGCGATTGAAGAAGAAGGCGGCGTTGCCGGTATATTCGGGATAGATATCGATCTCGCCGGCCAGGATCGCCTCGCGCAGGATGGGGGTGCCGCCCAGCTGGATGCGGTCGCGGGTCGGGATGCCGGCGTGGTCCAGCAGCTGCAGGATGATCTGGCCCAGCACCCCGCCTTCGGTGTCGATCTTGGACGACACGACGACTTGCGCATGGGCGGTGCCAAGACCGGCGGCAAGGGCGATGATTGCCAGCGAGACAGGTTTCAGCATGTCGTTTCCTTTGCAGTGAGCGCGCAGCCGGTGCATGGATGCCGGCCCGCATCGGCCCGGTCGGCTTGTTCGGTTTCCCCGCTGCCAGGACGGGAAACCCGCAAGCCTTGGTTCCAGTTCCGTGCGCGCTGCGGGTTTGCCGCGAATGCCGCCCGCCTGCTGCAAGGGGCCTTGCCCCTGGCGGCCGTCAGGCCACGGCCTGCGCGCCGGTGATCTCGACCAGCGAGCCGCACATGAACGCCGCCTCGTCCGAGGCCAGGAAGGCGACCAGCGCGGCCACTTCCTCGGGCTTGCCGATGCGGCCGAAGGGCACCAGCCGGTCCAGGTCGGCGATGGTGCGGCCCGCGCGCCTGACCCCCGCCTCAAGCATGGGCGTGTGGATCTCGCCGGGGCAGACGGCGTTCACGCGGATCTTCTGGGGCGCATAGTCGCGGGCGAGGTTCTGGGTAAAGCTCGCCACCGCCGCCTTGGTCACGTTATAGGCGATGTGGTTCGGCGCCGGGTGCAGCCCCCATTGCGAGGCGGTGTTGACGATGGCGCCGCCGCCGGCCGCGATCATATGCGGCAGGGCGGCCTGGCACAGGTGGAACATCGCATCGACGTTGATGGCGAAGGACAGCCGCCAGTCCTCGGGCGTCAGCGCCAGCAGGTTGCCGCGCCGGTTGATGCCGGCATTGTTGCACAGCACGTCGATGGCGCCTTCGGTGGCGATGACGTTTTCGATGATCGCCCGGCAACCCTCGGGCTGCGAGATGTCGCTGGCCAGGGCCCGGCTGCCGGGGATGGCGGCGGCGGTCGCCTCGGCCCCTTCGGCGTTCACGTCGGTGATGACGACGCGGGCGCCCTCGGCGGCGAAGCGCCGCGCGATGGCCGAGCCGATGCCGCCCGCAGCGCCGGTGACGATGACGGTTTTGTCCTTGAAGCGCATGGTTTTACCTCAGATAGCTGCCGCCGTTTATATCCAGCACCGCGCCGTTCAGCGATGCCTGCGAGGGACGGAAGGCAAAGGCTGCGAGTTCGCCGATCTCCTCGGGCGCGGCCATCCGGCCGATGGGGATGCCGGCCAGCGCCGCTGCCTCGCCGTGCCGGGCGACATAGGCCTCGGCCATGTCGGTGCGCACCCAACCCGGCGCCAGCGCGACCGCGGTCACGCCCTCGTGGCCATGGCTTTGCGCGATGGATTTGGTCAGGTTGATCAAAGCGGCCTTGGAGGCGCCATAGGCCATGGCATTCGAGGCATAGCCGCGCTGGCCGGCGCGGCTGGCCATGTTGAGGATGCGCCCGCCGCCATTGTCGCGAAAGTGCGGGATCGCCAGCTTCGACAGGTCCACGGCCGACAGGAAGTTCACCCGCATCTCGCGCGCCCAGACCCGCTGCCATTCGTCCATCGGCGCATCGACCGCGACCTCGGAACGGATGCCGGCATTGTTGACCAGCCCAGTCAGCCGGCCTGCCGCCGCCACCACCCGATCCCAAAGCGCCTGCGGCGCGGCGGGGTCGGACAGGTCGGCCGGAAGGCACCAGCCCCGCCCGTCCAGCGCGGCCAGCAGCGCCTCGGCCGCGTCGCGGTTGCGGCCGTAATGGATGACGACCCGCGCGCCTTCGGCGACCAGCGCATGGCAGATCGCCCGGCCGATGGCGCCGGTCGCGCCGGTGACGAGGATGCATTGCCCGGAAAGCGTCATAGCTCACCCACCTGCGGGCCCCAGGTGTCCGACAGGGCAAAGCCCTGGGCAAAGGGATCCTGCGGGTCCAGCCGCAATTGCTGGCGGCCGAAGACATAGCCCTGCCCGGTGATGCGGGGCAGGATGGCGGGGCGGTTGCCGACGGTGGTCTCGCCCAGGATCTCGGCGGTGAAGGTGCCGCCGATGATGCTGCGCGACAGCCGCCTGTCGCCGGTCCTGGCCAGCCCGCGCGCATGCAGCACCGCCAGATTGGCCGACGAGCCGGTGCCGCAGGGCGAGCGGTCCACCCGGCCCGGCTTCAGCGTGGTGCAGGTAACGACCGAGCCGTCCGGCCGGTAGTCGCGGAACATCACATAGGCGATCTCGTCCAGACTGGGGATCTCGGGGTGCTGGACCGCGACCTGCTCGGCCAAGAGCGCCTTGATCTCGGTCCCGGCCTCGGCCAGGGCGCGGGCCGCCTCGGGGACGATGCGCAGGCCGACCTGGTCCACGTCGATCTGGGCATAAAAGACGCCGCCGAAGGCGATGTCGGCTCGGATCGTGCCCCATTGCGGGGTCGAGACCGGGGCGTCGAGCTGCTGGACGAAGGCCGGCACGTTGTCGAGGCTGACCGACAGGCAGCGCCCGTTCTCGCATCGCGCGCGGGCCAGGATCAGCCCGGCGGCGGTGTCGAGCCGGACCACGGTTTCCGGCTCGACCATCTTCACCCGCCCGGTTTCCAGCAGCGCCGTCACCACGCAGATGCAGTTCGAGCCCGACATGGGGTGCGCGCGATCCGGTTGCAGCACGATGAAGCCCGCATCGGCATCGGGCCGGGTCGGCGCCAGCAGCAGGTTGGTGGTATGGACCACCTGCGCGCGGGGCTCGCGCGTCAGGAACAGCCGCAGCGAAGGGTCCACATGATTGAGGTGGTTCATCTTGTCGAGGATGGTGGCGCCCGGAATCTCGGGCGCGCCGCCGACCAGCACGTTGCCGCTTTCGCCCTGGCAATGCACCAGCAGGATGTCGAGTGATTTCTCGAAGCTCATTTCAGATACCACCCCCAGGGTTCCTTGCTGACAAAGCTGGTGATCTGCTTGGTTTCCAGATAGTTATCCAGGCCCCAGCGGCCCAGTTCGCGGCCGATGCCGGATTGCTTGTAGCCGCCCCAGGGCGCCTCGGTGAAGGTGGGCTGGCTGCAGTTGATCCAGACGATGCCGGCGCGGAAGGCGCGGGCGACGCGCTCGCAGCGCGTCTCGTCGGCGGACATCACCGCGGCGGCCAGGCCGAAGCGCGAGTCGTTGGCCAGCCGGATCGCCTCGTCCTCGGTGTCGAAGGGGCGGATGCAGACGACGGGACCGAAGATCTCCTCGACCCAGGCGTCGCTGTCCGGCGCCGTGTCGGTCAGCACGGTGGGCGCGACCCAGAAACCCCTGTCGAAGCCGTCATGCCGGCCGCCACAGGCGACGGTGGCGCCTTGTTCGACGGCGCGGTCGATATGGCGCAGGACGTCCTCATACTGGCTCTTGTTGACCAGCGGGCCAAGCAGCGTGCCCTCGTCCAGGCCGTTGCCGATCCTGATCTTCTGCGCTTCCTCGACCAGCCGCTCCAGCAGGCGCGGGTAGAGCGGCGCCTCGACCAGCACGCGCGAGGTGGCCGAGCAGACCTGGCCCTGGTTCCAGAAGATGCCGAACATGATCCATTCGACCGCCTTTTCGATCTCGCTGTCGGCGAAGACGACAAAGGGCGACTTGCCGCCCAGCTCCAGGCTGATGCGCTTGATGTCGCGGGCGCCCGTCGCCATGATCCGCGAGCCGACCGGGCCCGAGCCGGTGAAGGCCACCTTGTCGACCTGCGGATGCTCGACCAGCGCCTGGCCCACGACCGAGCCCTTGCCGGACAGGATGTTCAGCACCCCCTTGGGCAGGCCGGCCGCCTCGGCGATGGCACCCAGTTCCAGCGCGGTGAGCGAGGTGGTCTCGGCCGGCTTCAGGATCATGGTGCAGCCCGCGGCCAGTGCCGGCGCGACCTTCCACGAGGCCATGAGCAGCGGATAGTTCCAGGGCACGATGGCGACCGCGACGCCCAGCGGCTCGCGCACCGCCCTTGCGGTGAAACGGTCGTCGGCCAGCGCGATCTCCTCGACCTCGCCGTCCAGTTCCTCGGCGAGATCGGCGTAGAAGTCGAAGCAGCCGGCCGCGTCCGACAGATCCCATTCGGATTCGGGCAGCGGCTTGCCGTTGTCGCGCGTCTCCATATGCGCCAGCTCCGGCAGCCGGTCGCGGATGCCCTGGGCGATGGCGCGCAGGTATTTCGCGCGCTCGGCGCCGGTCATGCGCGGCCAGGGGCCGTTGTCGAACGCCTCGCGCGCGGCGGCGACGGCGGCCTCGGCATCGGGGGCGGTGGCGGCGGGAATGTGGTGGAACACTTCCTCGGTCGCCGGGTCGATGACCGGCAGCGTCCCGCCCTCGGCCGGGGCCACCCATTCGCCGTTGATATAAAGTCTGGTCTGCATCTTGTTCCTCACATGTGCCGGGTCAGACCGCCATCGACCCGAAGGCTTTGGCCGGTGATGTAGCTTGAATCGTCGGTCAGCAGGAAAGCGGCGGCCTTGGCCTGTTCCTCGACCTTGCCGATGCGCTTGAGCGCCGTCAGATCGCCGAATTTCCCGACGTCCAGGCTGTCGGTGAAGCCGGGCAGCAGGCAGTTCATGCGGATGTTGTCCGGGCCGTAGCGGTCGGAATAAAGCTTGGTGAAGGACGACACCCCGGCGCGATAGACGCAGGAGGCCGGGAACCACAGCGAGGGCTCGAAGGCCGCATAGGTGGTGATGTTGACGATGGCGCCGCCGCCCTGCGCCTGCATGATCGGCGTCACCAGCCGCGCCATGCGGACGACCGACTTCACGATCATGTCGTTGGCGAGATCCCAGTTTTCATCCGTGATCTCAAGCAGATCGCCTTTCGGCGGATGGCCGGTGTGGTTCAGAACCGCGTCGATGCGGCCATGGGCCGACATCGCCAGCTCGACGATGCCCTTGAGGTCGTCGGCGCTTTGCGCGACCCCGCGCCGGGCCACGCCGCCCAGTTCCGCCGCCAGCGTCTCGCAGCTGTCCGAGGGCGACATCAGCGCCAGCCGGTAGCCGCGGGCATGCATCTCGCGCGCCACCGCGGCGCCCATGCCGCGGCCGCCGCCGGTGATCAGACAAACCTTCTGGGTCATGGGAACTCCCTTTCAGAAACGGTCGATGCGATAGGGGCGCATGTCGATGGGCGGGGGCGCCCCGGTGATCAGGTCGCCCATCAGCCGCGCATTGGTCGCGGCATAGGTCACGCCCAGGTGGCCGTGGCCGGTGGCGTAGAACACGCCCGGCACCCTGGCCGAGGCCGACATGACCGGCACGGTATCGGGGAAGGCCGGCCGGTGGCCCATCCATTCGGTGAAATCCTCGCAAGCCAGGTTCGGCAGAGCCTCGCGCGCGCGCTTCACGGTGATCTTGCTGCGCCGATAGTCGGGGGCTGCGTCCAGCCCCGCCATCTCGACCGTGCCGCCGACGCGGATGCCGCCCGCGGTGGGCGTGACCATGAAGGCGCGGGCGGGCCAGATGATCGAATGCCGCATGGCGATGCCGGGCGCCATGATCTGGGTGTGATAGCCGCGCTCGGTCTCCAGCGGCATCGGCTCGCCCAGCAGTTTCGACAGCCGCGCGCTATGGGCGCCGGCGCAGATCACCACCTCGGCGGCAGGGATGGTGCGGCCGTCCGCCAGCCGCACCGCGGTGACGCGGTCGCTGCGGTCGAAGCCCGCGACCTCGCCCCGCTCGATGCGCCCGCCCAGGGCGGCGAAGCGGTCGGCAAGGGCCACGACCAGCCGATACGGGTCGCGCAGGCTGCGGTTCTGCGGAAACAGCACGGCGATGCCGATGCTGTCCGACAGTTCCGGCTCCAGTTCGCGCGCCTCGGCGCCGGTCAGGCGTTGGTGCGGAAAGCCGAAGCGTTCGAGGATCCCGATATGCTCGCGGTCGGCGCGGAATTCGGCCTCGTCGCTGTAAAGCGACAGGCAGCCTTCCTCGGTCAGCTCGCCGGTCAGCCCGGTCTCGTGCAAAAGCGGCAAGAGGTCGTCATAGACGCGCAAGCACAGCGCCGCGCCCTGCGCCTCAAGGGCGCGCAGCTTCGAGGGGCGCGAGGCGGCGACGAAGCGGGCGAACCAGGGCACCAGCCTGGGCATGTAGGAGGGGCGGATGCGGACCGGACCTTCGGGGTCCAGCATCCAGCCGGGGATCTGCCGCCAGACCGAGGGGCGCGACGCGGGCATGAATTCCGTCACCGCGATCGAGGCCATGTTGCCATAGGAGGCGCCGCGCCCGACCTCGCCCTTGTCCAGCAGGACGACCTGCCGGCCGCGCTTTTGCAGCTCATAGGCCAGGCTGGTCCCGATGATGCCGGCGCCGACAACCACGGTGGTCATGCTGTGTCCCTCTCCCTTGATCTCGTGGCGGCCGGGCGGTGCTCGTCGCCCGGCCAGGTTGGCTTACCAGTTCAGGATCGGCTCCATCGCGGCGCGGAAATCGGCCTTTTCCTGGTCGGTCAGCGGACCCAGCGGCGCGCGGCATTCGCCGACCGGCATCCCCTGGATCTCGCAGCCGTATTTCAGCTTCTGCACGAACTTGCCCGATTCCAGGATGTTCATGGCAGTATAAAGCGTCGCCATCTGTTCGCGCGCCTTGTCGAGATCGCCCGAGCGATAGCTGCGGTCCAGATCGCAGACCGCCCTGGCCATGCAGTTGGCCGGGCCACAGATCCAGGCGTCGGCGCCCCAGAGCATGAAGTCCAGCGCGATGTCGTCCGAGCCCGAGACCAGCTGGATGCGGCCCTTGTAGCGGGTGGCGATGCCGATGGCGCGCTGCAGCGAGCCCGAGCTTTCCTTGATGCCGATGACGCGCGGATCGTCGGCCAGCGCGTCCAGCACCTCCCAGCCCAGCTCGATGCCGTCCTTGTCGGGATAGCTGTAAAGCACGATGGGCATGTCGGTGGCGTCCAGCACCGCCTGGAAATGCCGGATCAGCTCGGCCTGGGTCGGCTTGGTGTAGAAGGGCGTTGCCAGCAGCACGGCATCATAGCCCATTTCCTTGGCGCGCAGCGTATTGGCGATGACGCCGGCGGTCGAGGGCGCGTTGGTGCCGGCGATCAGGATCTCGCCCGGCTTGGCGAAATCACGCACGAATTGCAGCACGCTGTCGCGTTCCTCGTCCGACATGAAGTTGTATTCGCCCGATGAGCCGCAGGGCACCCAGCCCGAGACGCCGGCTTCGCGCAGGTTGGTCAGCAGCTTCTCGAAAGCGGCGAAGTCGATCTTGCCGGCCGCATCGAAGGGCGTGACCAGCGCGGGCATGACACCTTGCAGTTTCATGGCGTTTCCTTTCTTTCCAGATAATTATGCAGAGAATTTGCGAAGCAGCTTCTGCTCGACCACGGTGACGGCCCGTGTCAGGGGGAAGGCGATGACGAAGTAGATGGCGGCGACCACGGTCAGCACCTCGACCGGCCGGGCGGTGTTGTTCGAGATGTTCTGGCCGATGAACATCAGGTCGGCCATGCCCACGGCCGAGACCAGCGCGCTTTCCTTGAACAGCGAGACGGCGTTCGACAGCAGCGTCGGCACGGCGCGCAGCACCGCCTGCGGCAGGATCACGTTGACGATCTGCGCCCGGCGCGGCAGGCCAAGCGCCACGCAGGCATCCATCTGCTCGCGGCCCACCGAACGCAGCGAGGCGCGGAAGGTCTCGGAGGTGATCGCGCCCATGTAGAGCGTCAGGGCGATGGTGGCCGAGACGAAGTTCGAGAACTCGACCCCCAGGATCAGCGGCAGGCAGAAGAAGATCCAGAACAGCTGGATCAGCACCGGCGTGCCGCGGAACAGCTCGACATAAAGGCCCAGCAGGCCGCGGACGACGGCATTGCCGCTGCTGCGCAGCAACCCGATGACGAAGCCTAGCGACGTGCCCAGGACGATGCACAGCAAGGTCAGCCTGAGCGTCGTCCACAGCCCCAGCGCCAGCGCGTCGGTAAAGCGCAGCAGGATCGAGAAATCCAGTGTCATACCCATGACCCGTCCCCCTTAGGAATAGCTCTGCCGGCGCTCGAGCCAGTTCACGAACTGGCCGACCGGGTAGGAGATGGCGAGATAGATCAGGGCGACGACCGTGAAAGTCTCGATCGGGCGATAGGTGGCCGTGGCCAGCGTCTTGCCCTGATACATCAGGTCGGCCACGCCGACGATGGCGACCAGCGCGCTTTGCTGGAAGATGCCGATGCCGTTGGTCAGCAGCACCGGCACCGAATTGCGCAGGGCCTGCGGCAGCACGATGTTCAGCACCCGCTGCGTCGGCGACAGGCCAAGCGCGATGCCGGCATCCAGATGCTCGCGCGGGACCGCTTGGATCGAGGCGCGATAGGCTTCGGCGTTGAAGGCGGTCAGGTTCAGGCCCAGGGCGACGATGCCCATGAAGACCGGGCCCCAGAACACGTTGAAGATCATCGGCACGCAATAGAAGAACCAGACGATCTGGACGATGGCCGGGGTGCAGCGGAAGAATTCCACGAACAGCATCGCGGGAAGCCGCAGGACGGCAAGCTTGCTGGTGGTCAGCAGGGCCAGCGCGAAACCGGCGACGACGCCGATGGCATTGGCGGCCAGCGTCAGTTGCAGCGTCACCCAAAGCCCGTCCATGAGCGGGCCCATGTTCCGGGTCACCGCCCCCAAGTCGAGTGTGTAATCCATGGCGCGCCTCAGGCCTTGATGTGGAAGACGCGGTTGATGAACTCGCGGGTGCGCTCTTCGCGCGGGTCGCCCAGCACCTGTTCGGGCGGGCCGTCCTCGACCACCACGCCGCCGGCGCAGAAGATCACCCGGCTGGCGACATTCCTGGCGAACCACATGTCATGCGTGACCATCATCATCGGCATGCCGCTTTCCGCGAGTTGCAGGATCACCGCCTCGACCTCGGCCACCAGTTCCGGGTCGAGCGCCGAGGTCACTTCGTCGAACAGCATCAGCTTGGGGTCCAGCATCAGCGCGCGGGCGATGGCGACGCGCTGTTTCTGGCCGCCGGACAGCTGGCTGGGATAGGCGTCGGCCTTGGCGCCCAGGCCGAAGCGTTCCAGGATCTTCTGGCCGCGCTGGCGGGCCGAGGCGCGGCTTTCACCGTGGACCTTGCGCGGGGCAAGGATCAGGTTCTCCATGATGCTGAGGTGCGGGAACAGGGTGTAGTGCTGGAAGACCATGCCGATCTGCTTGCGCAGCTCGGTGTCGATGACGGTCTTGTCGCCCTTGGCCGAGATATAGGGCTTGCCGCCGAAGCGGACCGAGCCGCCCTGGATCTGCTCCAGCCCCATGACCACGCGCAGCAGGGTCGACTTGCCGCCGCCCGAGGGGCCGATGACCACCACCCGCTCGCCCGGCATCATCTGGATGTCCAGGCCCTTGAGAACCTGGATGTTCGGACCATAGCTCTTGTGAAGGTCGCGGATCTCGACCAGCGCAGATCCGTCCCGCATATCCGCCATAAGCCTTACTCCCGAATATGGCTTTTCCGCGAACCGCCGCCTCCCGCGCCGGTTCGTTGAGCAGTTCTTGTCGTGTGGGGCAGGTCTTAGTTCCCGGCCGCGGCCAGGACCTCGTCGGCCGCCTTCGAGATCAGCGCATCGACGGCGCCTGTGGCGACCCTTTCCTCCAGGAAGATGTCCACGACCGCCACGTCCGAGGCGCGCAGGTTCAGCGGCAGGCCGAAGGACACGCCCTGCTTGGCCAGCGCCGGTTCGGGGTTCAGGGCGACCGCCCAGTCCGGGTTCGCCTGCGTGAACAGCAGGTTGGTGTCCGAGGCGTCCACGATGATGTCGGCGCGGCGCGACTGCACCGCGAGGCGGGTCTCGTCGGCCGAGGGTAGGCGCAGGATCGTCGCGTTCTTGACCGCCGCCGAGATCGCCTTGTCCTGGGCGGTGCCGGACATGACCGCCATGGTGACGCCGGCCACGTCGACATCGGCGACCGAAACCGGGTTCGCGGGGATCTTGGGGTTGTCCTTGTTGTAGACGAGCGAGATTTGGTATTCCATCGCCGGGATCGAGAACTGCACCGCCATGGCGCGCACCGGCGTGCGGTTCAGCGCCAGCGACATGTCCCATTTCCCGGCCTGAAGCCCGGCCACGATATTGTCCCAGGTGGTGTCGACGAACTCGGGCTGCACCTCCAGCACGGCGGCGAATTCGCGGCAGAGATCGGCGTAGAAGCCGGAATATTCGCCCGTCGCCGGGTCGCGCATCACATAGGGCGGGGCGACGGCGGCGCCGCAGCGCAGCTTGCCGGCACTTTGAACCTTCTGCCAATAGCCGCCCGCCTCCTGGGCAGGGGCGGCGCCCGCCGAGAGCGCGACGGCCAGGGCCATGATTGTCGCAGGTTTCGAGATTTTCTTCATCAGCATGTCAGTCTCCCGGTGTGTTGGTCTTTGGCTTGTCGTCTCTGCGGCATTCTTTTTGTCAACATTGTGCCGACATGAATCCAGCATGGCGACACAATGACGACACGTCAACAAAAACTTTGTGTCGACATCGGCTTTCGCCTGGCCCTATCATCGGGTGCAGAAAACACCGGCAGGAGAACGCGTTTGGCCGACGAAGCTGAGATCAGGCATGCCAAGGGGACGGGCTGGCGCTTTGTCTACCAGACCTTGCACGACGAAATCCTGTCCCTGGTCCTGGAGCCGGGGGCGCTTCTGGACGAGACGACCTTGGCCGAGCGATTCGGCATGTCCCGCTCGCCCATCCGCGAGGCGCTGATCCGGCTGTCGGGCGACGACCTGGTGGTGACGCTGTCCAACCGCTCGACCATCGTGGCGCCGATCGACGTGCTGAGCTTTCCGAAATATGTCGAGGCGCTGGACGTGGCGCAGCGCATGAACACGCGCCTGGCCGCCGAGCTGCGCAGCGAGGCCGACCTGAAGGCCATTGCCGCGCGCCAGGCCGAGTTCGAGGCGGCGGTCAAGAACGGCAACCACCTGCTGATGTCCGAGGCGAACAAGCAGTTCCACATGGCCATCGCCAGCGCCGGCCGGAACCCCTATCTGGCCGCCTTCTACGAGCGGCTGCTGAACCAGGGCCGCCGCATGCTGCACCTGCATTTCGACTATATCGAGCGCAGCAACGACAGCTATTTGCTGACGGACGAGCATAGCGAGATGCTGGAGGCGATCCGGGCGCGGGATGTCGAGCGGGCGGATGCGCTGGCCCATGCCCATACCCGGCAATTCCGCGACAACTTCATCGAGTTCATGAAGGAAAACTATTCGCAGAACTTCTCTTTCGTCGGGAAATAGCCGTCCGGCCGGGGGTGACGCCTGGCGGGGGGCTTTGATGCCGCAGAGGCCGGCTCAGAGCCCGAAGAACTCCAGCATCAGCTCAAGCTGGCAGTCGAGCATCGGCGCGCCATGGCGGACCTGGCAGCCCTTGTCCTGCGCGGCGCGCAGCAGCGGGGTTTCGCGCGGCTTCATGATGATGTCGGCGACCAGGATCTCGGGGCGCAACCGGGACAGGTCGACCGGCGCCGGGTCGGTTTCGGGGTGCAGCCCGCAGGGCGAGGCATTGACCAGCAGGTCGACCCCGTCCAGGTCGTTCGGCCCTGCGCTGACGCGCAGCTGCGGATAGCCGGCGGCGATCCTGTCGGCCAGCGATTGCGCGCGGGCCGCGTCGGGGTCATGCACGCGCAACGAGGCCACGCCGCTGCGGGCAAGGCCGAAGGCGATGGCCCGCCCGGCGCCGCCGGCGCCCAGAAGCAATGCCTCGCGCCCCTGGGCATCGGCGCCGCCGCCCAGCAGCCCCTGCAGGAAGCCGCGGCCGTCGAAATTCTCGGCCACCATGGTTCCGTCTGCTTCGCGGCGGACGGTATTCGCGGCCCCCAGCTCCTGCGCCTCGTCGCCGACGCGATCGGCCAGTTCAAGCGCCTGTTCCTTCAGCGGCACGCTGACCACCATGCCGCCCAGGTTGCGCATCCGCTTCATCGCCTGCCAGGCGGCGGCGAAATCCGCAGGCGCATAGTGGACCGGCACCATGACCGCGTCGATGCCCCGCGCCCTGAACAAGGGGTTCAGGACTTCGGGGGTGCGGACATGGTGGATCGGGTCTGCAAGCATGAAGAAGATCCGGGTGTTGCCGGTGATCATCTGTCCTGTTCCCTTGGGTTCGTCCTGCCGCCTGCGGCGCTTCGTCAGATCGCGGCCAGCGTGTTGCGCGTCTCGGTCAGCAGCCGGTCCACGTCGCTTTCCGAGAATACCAGCGGCGGACGGATCTTCAGCGTATTGGCGTGATGGCCGGTGGCCGAAATCAGCACTCGCCGCTGCCGCAGCCCGTCCACGACCGCCAGGGCCGTGGCCGAATCCGGTTCCTTGCCGTCCCGGTCCTTGACGAATTCAACCCCGATATAAAGGCCCGCGCCGCGCACGTCGCCGATGCGCCCGTCCTCTTGGGCGATCTCGCGCAAGCCGTCCTGGATCATCGCGCCGATGCGGGCGGCGTTTTCCTGCAATCTGTCGTCGCGGATCACGTCGAAGGTCGCCTGCGCCGCGGCAATGGCCACGGTATTGCCGCCGAAGGTGTTGAAATAGCGCATCTCGCTGCCGAAACGCTCGACCACCTCGCTGCGCACGGCGACTGCCGCGACCGGGAAGCCGTTGCCCATCGGCTTGCCCATGGTGACGATGTCGGGGTGCTGGCCGTGGCGCTGGAACCCCCAGAGCCGGTCGCCCGAGCGGCCGAAGCCCGCCTGCACCTCGTCGGCGATCACGACGCCGCCGGCGGCATGGACGACCTCGGCGATCTGCTGGAGGATGTCGGTCGGATGGGCATAGATCCCGTCCGAGGAGAACAGCGAATCCGCGATGAAGGCGGCGATGCCTTCGCCGCGTCGTTCCAGCTCGTCGATCTCGTGCCGGACCCGGCGGGCCAGGAAGGCGCCGATCTCGGAGGGCTCCATGCGATAGGAATCGGGCGCGGGAATGCGGCGCACCCATTGCCCCAGCGGGCTTTTCCTGCCCAGCGAGGGCGACAGGCCCGCCGTCAGGTGCGAGTTGCCGGTATAGGCTTCCGAGGTGATGACGATGCCCTTGCGCCCGGTCTGGTGCATGGCGATGCGCAGCGCCAGGTCGTTCGCCTCGGAGCCCGTGCAGGTGAACATGACATGTTCGATCGGTGCGCCAAAGGTCGGCACGATCTGCTCGGCGAATTCCAGGATGCCGTCCTGCACGTAGCGGGTATGGGTGCAGAGCGTCTGCATCTGCCGATGCACCGCCTCGACCACGCGCGGGTTGCAATGGCCGACCGAGACGACGTTGTTGTAGGCGTCCAGATATTCCTTGCCGTCGCGGTCCCACATCTTCGTGCCCAGGGCGCGGCTGATCTGCACCGGATCGGCATACATCAGGCGATAGGCCGGGCCCAGCAGGCTGCGGCGCCGGCGGATCAGATCCTGCATCGCCGGATCGAGCCTGTCCATGTCGTCCGGGTCGAAGCCGTTCACCATGCCCACGTTGATCCGGGGCTTGTCATGCGCATTCATATCCGTGCTTCCTCTGTCTTGCGGGCCGCCTGGCTTGCGGCGCCTGGGGCGAATGTCCGGCTGATCTGGTCCGGCGGCAGGCTGAGGAACTGCCGAAGCTGCTGCCAGCCCTGATGGGTGTTTCGCATGATATAGGGCTCATTATCCGGGAACTGCCGGGCCCGCCATGTCGTGATCAGCGCGCGGGCGATGACGCGGGCCATGACCAGATGCGGCAGGACTTCCAGCTCGTCCGGGGTCAGGTCGGCGACCGAGAGATAGCCGGCCAGCAGGTCGCGGCCGCGGTCGAACATCGCCGGCCCGCCCTCGGGTTCGAGATAGGCCAGCAGCGCGGTCGAGAGGTCGATGACGGTATGGGTGCGCACGGCATCGCCGAAATCGATCACCCCGGTGACGAAAGCCGGGTCGCTGCGGTCCACGACCACGTTCGAGCGATTGAAATCGTTGTGCAGCACCTGGCGCCGGCAGGTCCGCAGCCTGCCTTCGATCTGGCGAAAGCGCGCCATCCCTTCGGCCAGCATGGCGCGGTGGTCGGGATCGGTCACGCCGTCCAGCAGGAAGGCGAGCTTCGGCAGGTGCTGGACATCCCATGCGATCTCACGCGCCTCGTGCGGATGCGAAAATCCGGCCATGGCCAACCGCAGCCGGGCAAGCGTGGCACCCAGCCGAAAGCGCTCCTCCGGGGTGGGATCGATCCGATCCAGCGGCGTGCCCTCCAGATAGGTCAGCATCCGCACCATGCGCGGCTGGCCGTGGCTGTCCGTGACGGTGAAGAAGCCCAGGCCGTCGCGGCTGTGCACCACGCGCGGCACCGGCAGGCCGGGATCGACGCGCGCCAGATGGTCCAGCAGGTCGGCTTGCAGCGACAGCTCGGCCGGATCCTCATCGGGGTTCGAGAACTTGGCGATGAAGCGTTCCCCCCTGGGCGTGGCCAGCCGGAAGGTGTCGTCCTTTTCGGTGTCCAGGCGTTGCAGGGTGCCGGTCAGGCCGTAATGCGTCTCCAGCACCGCCAGCGCCTCGTCGGCGGGGATCGAGCGGAACGGCGTGGCAAGGCCGCCGGCGCATAGCAGATTGGTTGAGGACATGGGATGTCTTTCGGATCGGCTGGGAAAAGGGGGCTGGACGGCCCCCTGGCTCAGGCATTGGGCTGGCGTTGCGAGCTGTGCCAGGGCAGGGCGATCCGCTCCATCACGTCGACGGCATAGAACAGGATCGTCCCCATTACTCCCAGCAGCACCAGCGAGACGAAGACGCGCGTGGTGTCGAACTGGCCCTGTGCGGTCAGCACCAGGAAGCCCAGGCCGCGGCCGCCGGCGACGAATTCTCCGACGATGGCGCCGACCAGCGCGAAGGAGATGCCCACTTTCATGCCCGAGAACAGCGAGGGCAGGGCGTTCGGCACCCGGATCTTGTAGATGATGTCGAATTTCGAGGCCCGCGTCGCCTTGGCGAGGTTCAGCATGTCGGGATCGACCGAGCGCAGGCCCAGGACGGTGTTGATGACGATGGGAAAGATCGCCAGCATCACCGCCACCGCCAGTTGCGAGGATACGCCGGTGCCCAGCCAGATCACGAACAGCGGCGCCAGCGCCACCTTGGGCACCGAGTTGATGGCGATGAGCAGGGTGTAGACCGTGCGCTCGAGGAATTTCGACTGCACGATGCCCACCGCCATGATCACGCCCAGCACCACCGAGATGACGAAGGCCAGGCCCGTGGTCATCAGCGTGTAAAGCATGTTGCGGATGAACACCCAGGGGCTTTGCATGAAGGCCGCCCAGATCGCCGAGGGCGCCGGCAGGATGATCGCCGGTGGATTGAACAGCCGCACCCCCAGTTCCCACAGCAGGATCGTTCCCAGCAGCACCAGGACGATGTCGAGCGAGCGATTGTCCCGCATGATTTTCGCGATGAGGCTGTCTTTCATTCCTTGAGCACTCCCAATTCGGCGAAATGATGGCGGATACGCTGGGCATAGACGCCGAAGGCATCGGATTCGCGCACCGACAGCGGCCGCGGCCGGGGCAGGTCCACGTCGAAGACATCGACGATGCGGCCCGGCCCGCGCGACATCATTACCACGCGGTCGGCCAGAAAGACCGCCTCGGAGATCGAATGGGTGATGAAGATCACCGTCTTGCTGGTCTCTTGCCACATGCGGGCCAGCTCGACGTTTAGGTCGTCGCGGGTCATCGCGTCCAGCGCACCGAAGGGCTCGTCCATCAGCAGCAGGTCGGGATCGCACAGCAGCGCCCGGCAGATCGAGGCGCGCTGCCGCATGCCGCCGGACAGCTCCCAAGGATGGCGCTTTTCATAGCCCTTGAGCCCGAAACGTTCCAGCAGCTGCAAGGCGCGGTCGCGGTATTGCTCGCGCGGGTGGCCTAGGAATTCGGCCTGCAACAGCACGTTGTCCAGGATGGTGCGCCAGTCCAGCAGGACGTCGCGCTGGAACACCACGCCCATGCGGTCCGGCGGCCCGGCCAGCGGCTTGCCGGAAACGGTGATGCCGCCCGAGGTGATGTCTTCCAGCCCGGCAAGGCATTTCAGCAGCGTGCTCTTGCCGCAGCCGCTGGGCCCGACGATGCTGAGGAACTCGCCCGGACGCACGTCCAGGTTGATGTCGCTGAGCGCGACGACGGGCCCGTGCTGCGAGGGGTAGGTCTTGCCCGCCCCCTTGATGCGCAGATAGGTGTCGGGGGTGGTGCCGGTCATCATGTTCATGCCCACCGCCTCATTCCGGGATCAGGTCGTTGGTGAAATAGTCGGCGACCTGCCAGCCGGGATTGACCACGCCGGCACGCTCCATGCCCTTCAGCGCGGCTTCCCAATCCTCGTCCGCCTGCCAGCCCAGCGGCTTGCCCTGGGTCGCGGGCGTGTCGAAATATTCCACGGTCAGGCGGATCTGTTCGCGCAGCACGTCCGGGTTCAGCATGGCATCGGGACGCTGGGCCAGCATCGCCTCGACGCCCAGGTCGGGATTTTTGGCGATTTCCGCCCAGGCGCGCTGCTGGACCGCGACCAGCTTCTCCAGCGCCTTCGCCCGGTTGGCGATCGTGTCGTCCGAGGCGACCAGGCCGTAGCTGGGAAAGAACAGGTCGGCCGAATCCGAGGTTAGGCATTTCGACGGCCGCTGCGCCTCGGCCAACGGCAGGGCCGAGGCGACGGTGGACATCATCCCGTCCGCCCGCCCCGAGGTATAGGTGCCCCACAGGGCCGAGGCATCGACGAACTCGATGGGGGTGTTGTTGCGATCCAGCCCGCCGGCGGCCAGGAAGGTGTCGATATAGGGCGCCCAGGGGCTGGCGGCGAAGACGACGATCTTCTTGCCCTTGAGATCCGCGATCTGCTCGACCGGCGCATCCTTGTCGACCAGCACGCAAAGATCGGTGCGGCGGTCCCAGCCGGCGATGCCCTTGACCTTGGCGCCGCCCTGGCGCGCCGCCGGGACCAGGCCCAGCTGGATCTGGCCGACATCGACCTGGCCGGCGTTGACCAGCTGCAAGGTATTGCCCGAGCCGCGCCCGTCCTGCACGTCCACATCCAGCCCGGCTTCCTTGAACCAGCCCTGCTGCTGGGCCAGGTGCATGGCGGCATGGCTGCCCCATGGCGAGAAGTCCAGCCGCACGGTCAGTTTGTCCTGCGCCAGGCCGGGCCCGGCCAGGATCAGCAGCGCAGCGGCGGCGGCTGGCGGCAAGATCTGCATCTTTCTCATTCGTCCTCTCCTGTTGTGCGGCCTGCGGCGAATCGCCCGCGGGTGTTCTTGTTTCCAAGATGATTAATAGCACTACTAGTCCAATTGTAATCAAGTTTCTTTAGCGTATCCGGCGAAAAACATCAGTAATATACTGGAATATATAGAATAAAAAATCGCTTGTCGGTTCGGAAACCTGCGTGTTACTAAACTAACCAACTAGTCCAACAAGGATGGGAATCATGACGGTTTCAGCGACCAGAACTGCGCGAATCGGCGTCGACATCGGCGGCACCTTCACCGATCTCGTGATGATCGAGGGCGACGGGCGGCTCTATCATGCCAAGGTGCCCTCGACCCCCGCGGCGCCCGAGGAGGCGGTGATCACCGGCATCTCGGACTTGGTGCGGGATTCGGGCATCTCGGTCGCCGATGTGCGCGAGATCGTGCATGGCACCACCGTCGGCTCGAACACGCTGCTGCAAAAGGTCGGCGCGCGGGCCGGCCTGATCACCACGGCCGGATTCCGCGACGTGCTGGAGATCGGCCGGCTGCGCACGCCGAACATGTTCGACCTGCAATGGGACAAGCCCGCGCCGCTGATCCCGCGCCGGCACCGGCTGGAGGCGCAGGAGCGCATCGCCGCCGACGGCACCGTGATCACGCCGCTGGACGAGGCAAGCTTCATCGCCGCCGCCGCCGCCCTGGTCGAGGCGGGGGTGGACTCCATCGCCGTCTGCTTCCTGAACAGCTATCGCAATCCCGTCCATGAACAGCGCGCCGAGGAACTGATCCGCGCGCGCTTCCCCAAGGTCCAGATCACCACCTCGGTCTCGGTCCTGCCCGAGGCCAAGGAATACGAGCGCACCAGCACCACGGTGGTGAACGCCTATGTCGGGCCGGTCCTGGCCGCCTATCTGCAGCGCCTGCAGACCGGCATCAAAAGGCTGGGCGTGAATGCGCCGCTGCTGGTCAGCAACTCGAACGGCGCGCTGGCCTCGGCCGAGACCGCCTGCGAGAAGCCGGTGTTCTTCATCTCGTCGGGACGGGCGGCCGGCGCCGTCGGCGGCGCCCGCCTGGGCGAGGCGCTGGCCCAGGAAAACTTGGTCATCTTCGACATGGGCGGCACCACCGCCTCGGCCACGCTGGTCAATGGCGGCGAGTTGAGCCGGGTCAGCGAATACGAATTCCGCGCCGGGATCTCGACGCCCTCGCGCTTCATCAAGGCCGGCGGCTACATGATGAGCGTGCCGACCGTCGACGTGGCCGAGGTGGGCAGCGGCGCCGGCTCCATCGCCGCGCTGGACAGCGCCGGGCTGATCCGGGTCGGACCGCTTTCGGCCGGGGCGGATCCGGGGCCGGTCTGCTACGGCCTTGGCGGCGAGGCGCCGACGGTGACGGATGCGAACCTGGTGCTGGGCTACCTGCCCGAGGAACTGGCCGGCGGCGCGCGCCACCTGGACAAGGCCGCGTCCGAGGTCGCCATCGCCGCCCGGCTCGGCGACGCGCTTGGCCTTGAGGCGACCGAGGCCGCCCATGGCATCCGCGAGGTGGTGAACGCCAACATGGCCCGCGCCATCCGCGCCGTGACTGTCGAGCGCGGCGTGGACCCGCGCGACTTCACCCTGGTCGCCATCGGCGGCTCGGGCCCCGTGCATGCCGCCGCCATCGCCTCGCTCCTGTCGATGGACAAGCTGCTGATCCCGGCCACGCCCGGCGTCTTTACCGCCATGGGCATGCTTTCGGGCGACATCGAGCGCTATTTCACCGCCCCCATCGGTCGGGTGGTCGAGGATGTGGACCTGCAAGACCTTGCCGCCGCGACCGCGGATCTGCGCCGGCAGGCCATCGCCAACCTGCGCGAGGAGGGCATCCCCGAGGAGGCGATGGAACTGCTGCCCGAGGCGAACATGCGCTTCCGCGGCCAGGAAATGTCGCTGGCGATCCCCTTTGCCGAACCCTTCGATCCGGCCCGCGTGCGCGAGGATTTCCTGGAAACCTATCGCTCGATCTACAGCTATGTGTCGTCCGACGCGGTCGAGGTGGTCGGCATCCGCATGACCGGCCGCGGGCTGCGCCAGGGGCGGCTGGATTTCCGCAAGCTCTCGGCGCCGGATCACGAAGAGGCGGGGCCGGTCTCGCGGCGCAAGGTCTATTTCGGCAAGGATGCCGGCTGGATCGAAACCCCGGTCTATGACCGCACCCGCTCGCCGCGCAAGCTGACCGGCCCGGTCGTCCTGGAATCGAACGACTCGACCGTGGTCGTTCCGCCGGATGCCACGGTCGAGCGCGACGATTTCCTGAACCTTCACATCCGCCTTTCGTAAGGAGCGCCGTCATGGCCGAGATTTCCGCCAACGACCCGATCACCTTTGCCGTGCTGAAAAGCGCCGTCGAATCCATCGTCGACGACATGGCCTATACGGTGATGCGGACCGCGCGTTCGCCCATCGTCCGCGACGTGCTGGATTATTCCACCACCATGTGCGACGCCAAGGGCCGCATCCTGGCGCAGGCCAAGACCGTGGCGCTGCACCTGGGCGCCGTGCCCGACGCGATGGAGGCGCTGCTGGCGCGGTTCCAGGGCGACCTGCACCCCGGCGACGTCATCATCTTCAACGATCCCTATGAAGGCGGCATGCACCTGCCCGACATCTTCATGTTCAAGCCGATCTTCCATGGCGACGAACACCTCGGCTTCTCGGTGGTGATCTGCCACCACTGCGACGTGGGCGGCCGCGTGCCCGGCTCGAACGCCAGCGACTCGACCGAGATATTCCAGGAGGGGCTGCGCCTGCCGCCGCTGAAGCTTTATGATCGCGGGGTCCGCAACGACATCGTTTTCGACATCATCGGCCGCAACGTGCGCCTGCCGGACCTGGTCATCGGCGACATCGAGGCGCAGCTGGCGACCTGCGCGCTTGGCGAGCGCGAATTGCTGCGCATCGTCGACAAATACGGCGCGCCCGTCTTCAACCAGTTCCTTGCCGACTTCCTGGACTATGGCGAGCGGCTGACCCGCAACGAGATCGCCAAATGGCCCGATGGCAGCTACGAGTTCACCGATTACATCGACGGCGACGGCTTCGACCCGGCGCCGATCCCGATCAAGGTGACGATCACCGTCAAGGGCGACCATCTGGAGGTGGACTTCACCGGCAGCTCGCCCCAGGTCAAGGGCGCCATCAACTCGACCCTGTCCTTCGTGAAATCGGCCACCTACCTGGCGATCCGCTGCACGCTGGACAGCGAGGTGCCGAACAATTCGGGCATGTATCGCGCCATCGACATCGCGGCGCCGAAGGGCTGCTTCCTGAACCCGCATTTCCCGGCGCCGGTCGCGGCGCGCGCCCTGACCGGCTATCGCGTGGTCGATACCGTGCTTGGCGCGCTGTCCAAGATCGTGCCGACCCGCGTCGCGGCGGCGGGCGAGGGCGGCAATTCGGTGGTCTGCCTGGGCGGCTATGACAGGCAAACCCGCCAGCCATTCGTCATGGTCGACATGATCAACGGTGCCCTGGGCGCGCGTGCCACCAAGGATGGCATCGACGCGATCACCAACCCGTCGCAGAACATGTCGAACATGCCGGTCGAGCTGATGGAATCGACCTATCCGATCCGCATCGAGGAATATTCGCTGCGCACCGATTCCTGCGGTGCAGGCAGGCAGCGCGGCGGCCTGGGCGTGGTGCGGCAATACCGCCTGCTGGCCGAGGATGCGGTGCTGCAACTGCGCGCCGACCGCTACCAGCATCGGCCCTATGGCCTCTTCGGCGGCAATCCGGCCGCGTCCTCGCGCAACCTGCTGAGCCTGAACGGCGGCGCGTTCGAGCTGCTGGACAGCAAGGTCACGCGCAATGTGACCAGGGGCGACGTGATCCGCCACGAACAGGCCGGCGGCGGCGGCTATGGCGACCCGTTGCAGCGCCCGCTGGAGCAGGTGCTGGAGGATGCGCTGGACGGCAAGATCACCCCGGCCTTCGCCCGCGAGCATTACCGCGTCGTGATCGAGGATGGCCGGATCGACGAAAAGGCGACGGCCGAGCTGCGCAATCTGCAACCGGAGATGGCCTGATGCCCGATCTGCGCCGCTTTGCGATCAACCAGATCACCACGCGCGACTGGACCCTTGAACAGGCGGTCGATGGCTATGCCCGCCAGGGGGTGGCCGGGATCGGGGTCTGGATGGATTATCTGGACGCCGCCGGGGTCGGGCGGGGCGCCCGGCTGATCCGCGATGCCGGGCTGTTCGTGCCCTGCCTTTGCACCAGCGCCTGGGTCAATATCGCGGACAAGGCCGGCTTTGCCGCCGCTCTTGCCGAAAACCGCCGTCGCCTGGACGCGGCGGCCGAGATCGGCGCGCCCTGCCTGGTCGTGGTGCCGGGCGGGCTGGCCACGGGGGAAAAGGATCTGGCGGCGGCGCGGTCGCGGGTGATCGGCGCGCTGGAAGAGCTTTTGCCCCATGCCCGGCAGGTCGGGGTCAAGCTGGGCCTCGAGCCCCTGCATCCGATGTATGCCGCCGATCGCAGCTGTCTCAACAGCTTTGCGCATTGCCTGGATCTTTGCCGCAGCCTGGGCGACGGCGCGGGCATCGTCGCCGACACCTATCATTGCTGGTGGGACGCCGGTTTCCTGCCGGGGCTGCGCCAGGCGGGGCCGGAAAACATCCTGACCTTCCATCTGTGCGACTGGCTTGTGCCGACCCGCGATCTATACCATGACAGGGGCATGATCGGCGACGGCGTGGTCGACTTCGCGGGGTGCAAGGCGCTTCTCGACGAGATCGGCTATGACGGTCCCTTCGAGATCGAGCTGTTCTCGAAGTTCGACTGGTGGTTGCGCGACGGCAACGAAACGGTCGCCGTTTCGGTCGAGCGTTGCGCGCCCTTTGTGAGGGAAAGGCAGAAGGTGCCGTGCTGAACGGCCCTTTGCCGGAAGGGGTAGGAGGGCAGATGGCGGAGAAACCCGCTATCCGGGATGCGATACGGACGCAGGAAAAGATCCTCGCGGCGGCGCAGGCCGAATTCGCGCGCCGCGGCTATGACGGCGCGCGCGTGGATGCCATCGTGGCGCGGGCCAAGGTCAGCAAGAACTTGCTCTACCACTATTTCCGCGGCAAGGAGGATCTGTATATCCGCATCCTCGAACGCACCTACGAGACGCTTCGCCGCCGGCAAAGCGACGTTCCGGTGAACGGGCTCGATCCGCTCAGCGCGATGATCCGGCTTTGCGAGAACACCTTCCGGGTCTTCGTCGAAGAGCCGGACGTGATCGTGATGCTGAACACCGAGAACCTGTATCGCGCCCGGCATATCGCCAAGTCCACGATCATCCGCAGCATGTATGACCGGTTGTCGGAAAACCTGCGCGAGATCCTGCGGGTCGGGGAAGAGCAGGGCGTGTTCCGCAAGGGCGTCGATCCGGTCGAACTGTACATCTCGATCTCGGGCCTGGGCTATTTCTACCTGTCGAACCAGCACACGCTGTCGATGCTGTTCAACCGAAAGCTGAGCGCGCCCGAGAATATCGAGCATCGGCAGGCGCATCTGGTCGACATGGTGATCAGCTACCTGACCCGCCAGCCCGAGCCCGGAGACTGGACGCCGGAACTGGCGCGCTGACCGGCGCGCCGGCAAGGATCATCCGGACCGCGAGGATTGGCATGGCTGACCACAATGCCGGCCGCTTCATCGGCACCGCCATCGGGCCGATGCTTTGGGGCACGACCTATGTCGTCTTCGTCGGGACATTGCCGACGGATCACCCGGTGCTGATCTCGGCGCTGCGGGCGTTGCCGGCGGGGCTCTTGCTGCTGCTTCTGGTCCGGCGCCTGCCGCCGCGCCGCATCCTGTTTCCCGTCACCGTGCTGGCGCTGACCAATATCGGCCTGTTCTTCGCCTTGCTGCTGATCAGCGCGGCCCGGCTGCCGGGCGGGATCACCGCCACGCTGGCCGCCTGCCAGCCCTTGCTGGTCGCGTTCCTGGCATGGCCGCTGCTGGGGCGCCGGCCGGGGATGGGCCAGATCGCGCTGGCGGTGCTGGGCATGGCCGGCGTCGGACTGATGGTGCTGAACGGCGGCCTCGCCTTCGACCCGGCCGGCGTCCTGGCGGGTATCGGCGCGGCATTGTCCATGGCGCTCGGCATCGTGCTGATGGAGCGCTGGCGCGATCTTGCGCCGCCGGTGCAGATGACGGCATGGCAATTGCTGATCGGGGGCGCCCTGATCCTGCCCATTGCCCTGCTGGTCGAGGGCCTGCCCGCGCATTGGGACATGCGCAACAGCCTGGGCCTGGGCTATCTGGTGCTGTTCGCGACCGCCCTGGGCTATTGGCTCTGGGTCGGCGGCGTGCAGCGGCTGGGCAGCCGGGTTTCGGTGCTGGCATTCCTTAGCCCGGTGGTGGCATTGCTTCTGGGCATCGGCCTCATGCACGAGACGCTGGACGCGCAGCAGGGGCTGGGCGTGGCGATGGTGTTCCTGTCGATCGGGCTTTCGGTCAGGGCGTCCCTTTCCGGTGGGAAGGCGTGATCCCGTCCGGCTCATTCTTCCTGATCCCGGCGCCCTTGCGTGCCCTGTGGGGCGAATGGCCGTAAAAATCCCGATAGGCCTTGGAAAAATGCGAGGCCGAGGAAAACCCGCTTGCCATGGCGATGTCCACGATCTGGGTATTCGTCTGGTGCAGCAGAAGCCTGGCGCGTTCCAGCCTGAGCTTCATGTAATATTTGGCGGGGGAAATATGCAGCTCCTGCTGAAAGATCCTTTCGACCTGGCGGCGCGTCAACCCGATGCCCGACAATATGTCCTTGACGGGAATCGGATCGGTCAGCGATTCCTGCATTCGCTCGATCAAGGTTGTCACGACCTGGTTTTGCCTGTTGACATGCGACGTGAGAATGGATCTTTGCCGGTCCCCCGGATTGCGGATGCGGTCGACAATCGCGCGCTCGCAGATCGCGGCGACGATTTCCTCGCCATGTTCCTGCTGGATCAGGTAGAGCATCATGTCGAACGCGGCCATCCCGCCGGCGCAGGTCGCGATCCCGTTGTCGATCTCGAACAGGGCGGCACGGACCGAGGCGTCATGGAATTGCTCGCCGAAGCTGGCGGCATTTTCCCAATGGATGACGCATTTCCTTTCGCCCAGAAGCTTGGCCTGGCCCAGGATATATGCGCCGGTGCAAAGGCTTCCGATCATGCAGCCGCTCTGCTTGCATTCGCGCAACCAGGATTCGGTCGCCCTGTCGGAATGGATCTGGATATTCAGGCCGCCGCAGACGATGATTGTCGAATCGCGGATCGAGGAATTCACCGAGCGACGCAAAGCCGCGACCGAGCTGTCGCAATGGATTTGCACGCCGCAACTGGACTGGACCTCGTCCCCTTGGGGCGCGACGACCTTCCAGGTATAGACATCGTATCCGATGGCGGCATTCGCCATGCGCAGGGCTTCGACGGCTGATGAAAAGGCAAGCAGCGTGAATTCCGGCATGAGCAGGAATATGAACGCTTTTTCTTTGTTAGCCAACTTGTTCATGTAAAGCGCTGCCCCGTGGCCACGGCAATCCCCGCATATGCAGATGCCGGGCCAGCCAGGACAAGGGAGGTAATTTAACGGCGGCGCGGGTCCAATAACATCTGCGACGGCGTGCCGGTAATTTTGGGACGTGTCGAACCGGATGGCGATCACGGTTCGGCGGGGCAAAGCGGCAAGGGCATTTTCCGCCCATATCGCGCAAAAGCGCGGCGCAATGTTACGTTTCGATGACGCAGTTGTTCTTTCGCGAAATTCGGACAGGTCGTAACCATTTCGGACACGCCATAACCATCGGGTCGCGACATGCCATGTTTCGAAGCATTTCATGCCTTGCTTCATGGCGTCGCGTGGCTTGCGCCACGGCCTGGGGCGAAACCGACGCAGCACGATCTTGAAATGCTTCGAAATCAAGCAGGGCGGCATTCCCGCGGATTTGCCCGGCTCTTGATTTCCGGGGGGAGAGAAAAGATATGACCAATCACGTGATGAAAGTTTCCTGTCCGACGCGCGCGGGCATCGTTGCCGCCGTATCGGGCTATCTGGCCGCTGCCGGCTGCGACATCCAGGACAGTTCGCAATTCACCGATCAGGAAAACGGCCGGTTCTTCATGCGGCTGCGCTTTCAGTCGGATCGGGACGGCGAAGGGCTGGCGCAGGGCTTTGCCGCCACGGCCCGAGAGTTCCAGATGGATTACGAAATCCGCGACCTGTCGCAAAAAGCCAGGGTTGTCCTGATGGTGTCGCGTTTCGGCCATTGCCTCAACGACCTTTTGTATCGGTCGCGCATCGGGGCGCTGCCGGTCGAAATCGTTGCGGTGATCTCGAACCATACCGATTACCAGAGGCAGGTGGTGAACGAGGACATCCCGTTTCACTGCATCCGCGTCACGCCTGAAACCAAGCCCGAGGCCGAGGCTGCCATCATGCAGGTGGTGCGCGACACCGGGGCCGAGCTGATCGTTCTGGCGCGCTATATGCAGGTGCTGTCGGACCAGATGTGCCGCGAAATGTCGGGCCGGATCATCAATATCCACCATTCCTTCCTGCCCAGCTTCAAGGGCGCCAACCCCTACAAACAGGCTTATGAGCGCGGGGTCCGGCTGATCGGGGCAACGGCGCATTACGTGACCGCCGACCTGGACGAGGGGCCGATCATCGAACAGGATATCATCCGCGTCACCCATGCCCAAAGCGCCGCCGATTATGTCAGCCTTGGCCGCGACGTCGAGGCGCAGGTGCTGGCTCGGGCGGTTCATGCCCATATTCATCACCGGGTTTTCCTGAACGGAAACAAGACCGTCGTCTTTCCCGCATCGCCGGGAGAATATGCCTCGGAGCGCATGGGATAATGACGAAAAGGGCCAGGGCGCGGCGCGGGATGATCCGCTCGTTTCTCTGGCCTTGACGGTTCCGTCCAGCGCCCGGCTTGCGCAAGAAATCAAACGCGGGGCTCAGGACCAGATGAAAAACCGGCCCGGTGCGCAATGCGCCGGGCCGGTTTTCGTCATGCGGTCTTGGGTTCGTCCGATATCCTGACCCGGCAGATTTTCTTTTACCCATTCGCGCCGAATAGGGGCCGGGCGATCAGGGGACCGGGCATTCGCCCGGTCCTTCTGCTTGGCGCGTATCAGCTTCTGGGCTTCAGGTTCTCGGGGTCGTAGAGGGGCTTGTAGCCGACGGCGGCGACCTCGACCGGGAAGGTTTCGCCCATGTATTCGACCGTCAGCTTGCGGCCTTCCTGGCAATGCGACCAAGGCAGGTAGGCCAGCGCGATGTTCCTGCCGATGGTCGGGCCGTAGACGATCGAGCTGGTCCAGGACCGCCGGCCCAGGGTGTCGACCAGAACCTCGCCCGTCTCGGCATCCTGCACCGGCAGGATGCCGACCGGATAGCGGGCGATGCCGTTGCTGTCCACGTTGTCGGTCATGACCAGGGTGCAGAGCATCGCCGGCTGGTGGTCGCGGGCGCGATATTCCAGGTGCTTGGCCTTGCCGCGGAAATCGGCCTCCTTGACCTTGGGACGGGCCAGGTCGGCCTCGTAGAGGTTGTATTCCGTGCGCAGGTCGGCGTTCTGCAGCCGCAGGCTTTTTTCGAGCCGGCGCGAGTTGGCGTAGGTTTCGATCCCCACCGCGATCACGCCCGTGGACCGCAAGGCGTCCCAGACCGCCAGCCCGTCCTCATAGGCCATGTGCAGCTCCCAGCCCTGCTCGCCGACATAGGAGATGCGGAAGGCGGTCACGTCGCGGCCGGCGATGCGGATCGGCTTGATGGCGGCGAAGGGGAAGGCGTCCTTTTCCAGCCCCGCCGGATCCTCGACCACCTTTTGCAGGTTCACCCGCGCGTTCGGACCCCAGATGCCGATGGTGATGAACTGCTCGGTCACGTCGGTGATGGTGACGTCCAGGCCCCGGTCCTGCGCCACGCGGCGCATGTAGTTCAGGTCGCGCGGCCCGGCATCGGCGCCGTTGACCAGCCGGCAGCGGTCGGCCAGGCGGAACACGGTGAAATCGGCGCGCACATTGCCCTCGTCATCCAGGAAATGCGTGTAGATCCCCTTGCCGATATTGCCCTCGCCGCCGATCTTGGCGGCGCAGAGCCATTCCAGCAGTTCGACGTGATCGGGGCCGGCAATGTCGGTCATGTGGAAATGCGACAGGTTGATGATGCCGCAATCCGCACTCATCTCCAGATGCTCGGCATTCGAGACGCGCCAGAAATGGCGGTTGTCCCATTCATGCTCGCGCACCGGCACCTGATCCGCGTATTTCTCCAGCAGGTGTTCGTTGGCGGCATAGCCATGGGCGCGCTCCCAGCCGCCCAGCTCCATGAAGTAGCCGCCCAGCTCCACCTCGCGCTCGTAGAAGGGCGAGCGGCGGATGCCGCGGCCGCCGGCGAAGGGTTCGCGCGGGTGGACCGGCGGGTTGTAGATCTTGGCCGCCGTCTCGATGCAGCGTTCCTCGATGAACTTTTCCTGCAATGCGAAGGGGTTGAAGCGCGAATAGTCGATGCTGGCATGGTCGATGCCGGTGCGCCCGTCGGTGATCCAGTCCACCACCAGCTTGGCCATGCCGGGCGCGTCCTTGACCCAGATCGCCACGGCATACCACAACCCGCGCACCTTCTGGCTTTCGCCGATGGACGGCCCGCCGTCGGTGGTGGTCTGCAACAGCCCGTTGAAGGAATGGCTTTCGTTATAGCCCAGCTCGCCCAGGATCGGGGTCAGCTCGATGGCGCGTTCCAGCGGCGACAGCACATCGTCCAGCTCCAGGTCGCGCTGCGAGGGCGACAGGCGGGCGTATTCCTTTTCCAGGATGTCGCGCGGATGGCACAGGCGCGGGTCCGATTCGTAGTAATAGCCCCATTCGATCTGGCCGCCCTCGGTGGTCTTGGGGTCGCCCGTGTCGCGCAGATAGGCCGAGTTGCCCTGGTCGCGCAGCAGCGGATAGCCGATCTCCTTGCCGGTATTCTCGAACTCGTCGTAGGGCCCGAAGAAGGTCAGCGGATGGTCGACCGGAAAGACCGGCAGGTCCTCGCCCGCCATCTCGGCGATCAGGCGGCCCCAGAGACCGGCGCAGACGATGACCAGGTCGGCCATGATGGTGCCGCGCGGGGTGACGACGCCCCGGATGTGCCCGTCCTCGATCACCAGCGAGGTGGCCGGGCAATTGGCGAAGGCCCGCAGCTTGCCCGAGGCCACGCCCTGGTCGACCAGCTTGCCCGCCACGGTCTGCGAGCGCGGCACCACCAGCCCCGCGTCGGGATCCCACAGCGCGCCCTGGATCTGGTCTTCCTCGACCAGCGGGAATTTCGCCTTGACCTCGGCGGGGCTGATCATCGTCGCCCGCGTGCCGAAGGCCTTGCCCGAGGCGACCTTGCGCTTGAGCTCGTTCATGCGCGTCTCGTCGCCCACCCGCGCGACCTCGATCCCGCCGACCTTGGCGTAATGGCCCATCTTCTCGAAGAAATCGATGGAATAGAGCGTGGTCCAGGTGCTGAGGAAATCGTGGCTGGTCGCAAAGCAGAAATCCGACGCATGCGCGGTCGAGCCGATATCGGTCGGGATGCCCGACTTGTCGACGCCGACGATATCGTCCCAGCCGCGCTCGATCAGGTGATGCGCGACCGAGGCGCCCACGATGCCGCCAAGGCCGACGATGACCACCCGCGCTCTATCAGGAAATCCCGACATGTTCTGTCCTCTCGATGTCTGAAGGGAGATTGTGACGAAAGGGTTCCCGTGACCGCCAGCAGGCGAAGCCGGGCTGCCCAAATGCGACGGCATGGCCCGCAAAGCGGGTCATGCCTTGTCCAGTTGTCGATGCATGTGCCGTCAGGGCCGCTACCATAGCCGTGGCTCGGCCAGCGCCTTGCGCCGACAGGCGGCAAGCAGCGTATTGTGCATCAGGCACATGATCGTCATCGGGCCGACGCCGCCGGGAACCGGGGTGATCGCCCCCGCGACCCCGCAGGCCGAGGCGAACTCGACATCGCCCACCAGCGTCTTCCGGCCGTCGCGGACGATGCGGCTGGTGCCGACATCGATCACCGTCGCCCCCGGCTTGATCCAGTCGCCCTTGATCATCTCGGCCTGGCCCGCGGCCGCGACCACGATGTCGGCCTGGCGGATCTTTCCCGGCAGGTCGCGGGTGCGGGAATGGGCCATGCTCACGGTGCAGTTCTCGGCCAGCAGCAGCTGCGCCATCGGCTTGCCCACCAGGATCGAGCGGCCCACCACCACGGCATCCAGCCCCGAAAGGTTGCCAAGCTGCGACCGGAGCAGCATCAGGCATCCCAGCGGCGTGCATGAGACGAGGCCGGGCAGCCCCGACACCAGGCGGCCCGCGCTGGACGGGTGCAGCCCGTCCACGTCCTTGGCGGGATCGATCGCCTCGATCACCGGCAGGGAATCCAGGTGAGCGGGCAGCGGCAACTGGACCAGGATGCCATCGACGCTGTCATCGGCGTTCAACTGCGCGATCAGGTCCAGAAGCTGTTGCTGGGTGGTGGCTTCGGGCAGGATATGCTCGAAGCTTGCCATGCCCAGCTTGCGGGCCATGCGGCCCTTGCTGCTGACATAGACCTCGCTGGCCGGATCGGTGCCGACCAGGACCACGGCAAGGCCCGGCGGCCGGCCCGTCTGTTCCCGAAAGGAGGGGATGGCGCCGCTGATCCGGGCGCCAAGGCCGTCGGCATGGGCCTTCCCGTCGATTGTCTGTGCCGTCATGGGCATCCTCCTCGTGCCAAGCGATCCGGCGGGGTCAGAGCGCGCGCTCCAACTCCGGCAGCGCATCGAAGATGTCGGCGACCAGGCCGTAATCGGCAACCTGGAAGATCGGGGCGTCCTCGTCCTTGTTGATGGCGACGATGACCTTGCTGTCCTTCATCCCCGCCAGGTGCTGGATCGCGCCGGAGATGCCCACCGCCACGTAGAGCTCCGGGGCGACCACCTTGCCGGTCTGGCCGACCTGCCAGTCGTTCGGGGCATAGCCCGCATCGACCGCCGCGCGCGAGGCGCCGACCGCGGCGCCGAGCTTGTCGGCGACAGGCAGGATCACCTGGCGGAACCTTTCTTCCGAGCCCAGGGCGCGGCCGCCCGAGACGATGATGTGAGCCGAGGCCAGCTCGGGGCGTTCGCTTTCCGAGAGGCGGTTTTCGACAAAGCCGGACAGGCGCGGGTCGGCCGTCTCGCTAATGGTTTCGACCGGGGCGCTGCCCCCCTCGGCCTGCGCCGCCTCGAAGCCCGAGGTCCGCACGGTGATGACCTTCTTGCCGTCGGTCGCCTGCACCGTCTGGATGGCGTTGCCGGCATAGATCGGCCGCTTGAACGTGTCGGCCGAGACGACTTCGACGATTTCCGAAACCTGTATCACGTCCAGAAGCGCGGCCACGCGCGGCAGGACGTTCTTGCCGGTGGTGGTCGCCGGGGCGATCACGGTGTCGTAGTCGCCGGCCAGCGAAACGATCAGCGCGGCGGTCGGTTCGGCCAGGCGATGCTCCAGCGCATCGGCTTCGGCCAGCAGGATCTTGCGGACCCCCTGGAAGGCCGTGGCGGCCTGGGCCACGGCGGCGGCGTCCTTGCCGGCCACCAGGATGTCGATCTCGCCGCCGATCCGGCGGGCGGCGGTCAGCGTGCGCGCGGTCTGGTCGGACAGGGCGGCGTTGTCGTGTTCGGCGAAAAGCAGGATGGCCATGGGATTTCTCTCCGATCAGAATTGCAGAACGCCGGCTTCGTTCTTCAGCTTGTCCAGCAGCTCGGCGACGCTGGCGACCTTGACGCCGGCCTTGCGGGTGCCCGGCTCCTCGGTTTTCAGCACCTTCAGGCGCGCATCGACGTTCACGCCGTAATCCGCCGGGGTCTTTTCCTCGAGCGGCTTCTTCTTGGCCTTCATGATATTGGGCAGGCTGGCATAGCGCGGCTCGTTCAGGCGCAGGTCGGCGGTGACGACCGCGGGCAGGGTGACCTCGATCACCTGCAGGCCGCCGTCGACCTCGCGCGTGACACGAGCCTTGTCGCCCTCAAGCGCGACCGCCGAGGCGAAGGTCGCCTGCGACCAGCCCAGCAGGGCCGACAGCATCTGCCCGGTCTGGTTGGCGTCGTCGTCGATGGCCTGCTTGCCCAGGACGACCAGCCGCGGGCCTTCGGCATCCGCCACGGCCTTCAGCAGCTTGGCGACGGCCAGGGGCTCGACCATGTCCTCGACCTTGATCAGGATGGCGCGATCCGCGCCCATGGCCAGGGCCGTGCGCAGCGTCTCCTGGGCTTGCGCCGGGCCGATCGAGACCACGACGACCTCTTCGGCCTTGCCCGCCTCTTTCAGGCGGATCGCCTCTTCCACGGCGATTTCGTCGAAGGGGTTCATCGACATCTTCACGTTCGACAGATCGACCCCGGTCCCATCGGCCTTGACCCGGATCTTGACGTTGAAGTCGACCACCCGCTTGACGGGCACCAATACTTTCATCTTGCGGTCCTTTCCCAGATGTTGAGGCAGAGGAGGGCGGGGCAGGCGCCCCTTGCGGCAAGCCTGGCCGGCCCCGCGGCGGCGGCCGCCGGCCCGGACGACCCGGCCACGGGATAGGGTAGAAGCCTGTAGCGCAAGTGTTCCCCCTTTGCTGCGCATTCCCGACCGCCGCGGATTCCCCTTGCTTCCCGACGGCTTCGGAAGCTAAGCGGCACCCCGTCGCCGGCCGGGCCTGCCTTTCGTGCAGAATCCCCTGTGGCGACCGTGGCGTTCCCGGCAATGTTCGTCGGACTATTGCGACGAAAACGGGGATCGAGAAGAACAATTGCGCCGGTCAAGCAAGATGGCTACGACAAACCCAGCCATAGGGCGCATCATCGGAGATCGAAGATGGGTGTCGGCGTGAGAGAAGGGCATTCCCGTTCCTACCCTGTCGCCAAGGGATCCCTGCGGCCAAGGGAGGCTGGCCCCCGGCTTTCGGTCGGCTTCCTCCTGACCCGGCAGTTCACGCTATGCGCCTTTGCGAACTTCGTCGACGTGCTGCGGCTGGCCGCAGACGAGGGGGACCGCAGCCGTCCCATCCTGTGCCGCTGGTCGGTGCTTTCGGACACGATGGACGTGGTGATGTCCAGTTGCGGCGTCGCCGTGCAGCCGCATGAGAAGCTGGGCGACCCGACGCGATTCGACTATATCGCCGTGGTCGGCGGCCTGACCGATGCGCTCGAGAACGTCAGCCATGCCTACAAGACCTATCTGCACCGGGCGGCCGCCGCCGGCGTGCCGCTGATCGGGGTCTGCTCGGGCGCCTTCGTGCTGCACCGGGCGGGATTGCTCGATGGCTATAAGTGCTGCGTAAGCTGGTTCCACAGCGCGGATTTCCTTGAGCAGTTCCAGGGCCTGGATCACGTCTCGGACCAGATCTTCGTGGTGGATCGCGACAGGCTGACCTGTTCCGGCGGGGCCAGTTCCGCCCATCTTGCGGCCTATCTGGTGGAAAAGCACGTCGGCCGCTCGCAGGCGAACAAGAGCCTGCACATCATGATCATCGACGGCGTCCTGCAGGCGGACAAGCCCCAGCCGGGCATCCCCATCGGCCTGCGCACCGATGATCCGCTGGTCCAGCGCGCGCTGCTGATCATGCAGCAGCATATCGACACGCCGCTTTCCGTGTCCGAGATCGCGCAGCGCATGGGTCACAGCAAGCGCCGGCTGGAACGGCATTTCCGCGCGGCGCTGGACACCTCGCCCCAGGCTGCGTTCATGGGCCTCAGGCTGGCGCTGGCCCGGCACCTGCTGGTGTCCAGCAACAAGACGATCGCCATGATCTCGGTCGAATGCGGCTTTTGCGATTCCTCGCACCTCAGCCGCATGTTCCGCCGCCTCTACGGTTGCACGCCGCAGGACGTGCGCAGCATGGGCCTGGGCGAGGCACCCGAGGGGGACGGCCCCGCGCATGTTCCCAAGGGGCTCTAGCCGCGCCGCCTTGCTGCCGCGCGCTTTCGGCGAATCGCGGCCGGGGCGGATAAGGCGCGCTGATATGTTTGCGCCGGACTTGCGTCGTTAAGATGCCAACCTGCCGATTCCGTATCGGGTAAGTTCCCTTCCAGCAGCCAGCGAATGAACCGCGCCGCTCGGGGGAATGCAAGCTCGTGTCGGGATTTACCCATTGCATGCGCTTGCGGGAATGGTCGTGCAGGGAGAAGCCACGATATGGATATACGAAGTGAAATGCTGAACATGATCCGAATGCACCAATTCGGGTATTCCTTGCCCCAGGCCTTTTACAAGGATCCCGGGTTTTTCCAGATCGATCTGGAGATGATCTGGTATCGTGACTGGCTGTTTGCCGGCCATAACTGCGAAATTCCCAAGCCCGGCAATTATTTCACCCTGCAGATCGGGTCTTATCCGGTCGTCGTCGTGCGCGACCGCAACGGCGACATCCGGGCATTCCACAACGCCTGCCGCCACCGCGGCAGCCGCGTCTGCACCCAGGCCAAGGGGACTGCGGCCAAGCTGGTCTGCCCCTATCACCAATGGACCTACGACCTGGACGGCAAGCTGCTTTTCGCGCGCCAGATGGCGGAAGGCTTCGATACCTCGGCGCATTCGCTCAAGCCGGTCGCCTGCGAGACCGTGGCCGGCTACATCTTCATCTGCCTTGCCAAGGAGCCGGCCGACTTCCAGCCGTTCCGCGCGCTGATGGAGCCCTACTTTGCCCCCCACAACCTGCTGGAGGCGAAGGTCGCGCATGAGACGACCATCATCGAGGAAGGCAACTGGAAGCTGGTGTGGGAAAACAACCGCGAATGCTATCATTGCGCGGCCAACCACCCCGAGCTTTGCCGCACCTATCCCGAGGCGCCGAACGTCACCGGCGTATCCGGCGGCGCCGATGACCCGGAAATGGCCGCGCATTGGGACAAATGCGAGGCCGCGGGGCTGCCCGCGCGCTTCCACATGCATGAAAGCGGCCAGTTCCGGGCGATCCGGTCGCCGCTGCTGCGCGATGCGGTCAGCTATACCATGGACGGCAAGCCCGCTGTCGGCCGCACGCTGTCGGATGTCCGGGCCGACCATATCGGCGCGCTGATGCTGTTTCATTATCCGACCACCTGGAACCATGTTCTGATGGACCATGCGGTGACGTTCCGCGTCACCCCGATCGGCCCGAACCAGACCGCGGTCACGACCAAGTGGCTGGTCCACAAGGATGCCGTCGAGGGCGTGGACTACGATGTCGAACGCCTGACCCATGTCTGGACCTACACCAACGACCAGGACCGCCAGATCGTCGAGGAAAACGCCCGCGGCATCGAATCCCCCGCCTATGAGCCGGGCCCCTATTCCGAATTGCACGAGGGCGGCGTCATCCAGTTCGTCGAATGGTACAAGACCTTCATGGGATCGCGTCTGGAAGGCAGCGACCCGAGGCCCCTGAAGAGTGTCGCATAACGTGATGCAGGCAGGCCAACCGACGGATCACCACGTCTATCGCCACCTCGACGAGATGACGCCGTGGAACGACCGCCTCCAGGTTCTGGAGGTGGTCAGCGTCACCGACGAGGCGCCGGAGGTGAAGACCTTCACCTTCCGGTCCGATGCGCAGACCTGGTTCAAATACAAGCCGGGACAGTTCATCACCCTTGATCTGCCCGCCGACGACGGTCCGCTGATGCGGACCTACACCTTGTCGTCCACCCCCTCGCGGCCGTTTTCGATTTCGGTCACGGTCAAGGCGCAGCCGACCAGCATCGGCACGCGCTGGATGTTCCAGAACCTCAAGCCCGGCAGCCTGGTCAAGGCCTATGGGCCGGCGGGGCATTTCACGCTTTTCGCGCATTCCGCCTCGAAATACCTGTTCATCTCGGCCGGTTCGGGCATCACGCCGATGATGTCCATGCTGCGCTGGCTTTCCGATTGCGCGCCGGGCACCGACGTCGCCTTCGTCAATTGCGCCCGGCGGCCCGAGGAGCTGATCTTCCGGCAGGAGCTTGAGCTGCTCAGCCATCGCATGCCCGCCCTGTCGCTTGGCTTCATCGTGCAAGAGCGGTCGCTTCACAAAAGCTGGGCCGGGCACCTGGGCCGGATCGACGCGGTCCGCCTGCCGCTTTTCGCGCCCGACCTGCTTGAGCGCGAGGTGTTCTGCTGCGGCCCGGAACCCTTCATGCAGGATATCCGGGATCTGCTGCGCGATGCCGGTTTCGACATGGCGCATTATCACCAGGAAAGCTTCGGCGAGCCGCCCAAGGAGGCCCCCACCGAGCCGGTTGTCTTCACGCCCGATGGCGTGGATGGCGTCGAGGGCACGGGCGTCACCGCGGTCAGCTTCACCATGTCCGGGGTCGAGGGCGAATGCCTTCCGGGGCAGACCGTTCTTCAGGCCGCGCGCGCGGCGGGGGTGCGCATCCCCGCCGCTTGCGAATCCGGCCTTTGCGGAACCTGCAAGATCCTGAAGCTCTCGGGCGAGGTGGAAATAAACCACAACGGCGGGATCCTCGACGAGGAAATCGAGGAAGGCTACATCCTTGATCCTTGCCTGCTGCTCGCGGCCGCTTGGAAAGCTAGAGGTCGAGGCGTGAAGGTGGCCGATGCCGCGCCGAAGGTCGCCGGATGGGTTCCGGCCCGTGCTTCGTGGCGGTGCGGGCGAACATGCGGCGGCTGCGCAAAGGATCGCCGGCAGCGCGAGAATTCCAGATTCGCGAAATTCGACTTCGCTATCGTGATAGCCGCCGGCCAGCGGACTGTGGTCACGTAACGACATTCGGCGCGCGCATTTCCCGGCCTTGGCGGGCGTGGCCTGACGCTGCGCGATGAGAGGTGCCGCCGCAACCCTGTGTCAATGGAGGAGTGGGCGATCATGAGCAGAAATCGGGGTGTCGTTTACATGGAACCCGGCAAGGTCGAGGTTCAGGACATTGCGGACCCAAGGCTGGAGGCGCCCAACGGCCGCCGCATCGAGCATGGCGTGATCCTGAAGGTCATCTCGACCAATATCTGCGGCTCGGACCAGCACATGGTGCGGGGGCGGACGACCGCGCAACCCGGACTGGTCCTGGGCCACGAGATCACCGGCGAGGTGATCGAGAAGGGCAGCGATGTCGAGATGCTGGAAATCGGCGACATCGTCTCGGTTCCCTTCAACGTCGCCTGCGGTCGCTGCCGCACCTGCAAGTCGCAGGACACGGGTGTCTGCCTGACGGTGAACCCCGAGCGCGCCGGCGGCGCCTATGGCTATGTGGACATGGGCGGCTGGATCGGCGGGCAGGCCCGCTACGTGATGGTGCCCTATGCGGACTTCAACCTGCTGAAGCTGCCCGATCGCGACCGGGCGATGGCCAAGATCCGCGACCTGACGATGCTGTCGGACATCCTTCCCACCGGCTTTCACGGCGCGGTCAAGGCCGGCGTCGGCGTGGGCTCGGTGGTCTATGTGGCCGGTGCCGGTCCGGTCGGGCTGGCCGCGGCGGCCTCGGCCCGGATCCTTGGCGCGGCGGTTGTGATGATCGGCGATTTCAACCCCGACCGCCTGGCCCATGCCGCCAAGGTGGGCTTCGAGCCGATCGACCTGGGCAAAAGCGACCGCCTGGGCGACCTGATCGCGAATGTGGTCGGCACGAACGAGGTGGACAGCGCCATCGACGCGGTGGGCTTCGAGGCCCGCGGCCATTCCGGCGGCGAGCAGCCGGCCGTCGTGTTGAACCAGATGATGGAGATCACCCGCGCCGCCGGCTCGATCGGCATCCCCGGCCTCTATGTGACCGAGGATCCGGGCGCGGTCGATAGCGCCGCCAGGCAGGGCAGCCTGTCGCTCCGCTTCGGGCTGGGCTGGGCCAAGGCGCAGTCGTTCCATACCGGGCAGACCCCGGTGCTGAAATACAATCGCCAGCTGATGCAGGCGATCCTGCATGACCGCCTGCCGATTGCCGATATCGTCAATGCGAAGATCATTTCCCTGGAGGATGCGGCCCAGGGCTATGAAACCTTCGATCAGGGCGCGGCCGTCAAGTTTGTCCTTGATCCGCATGACATGCTGAAAGCGGCCTGACGATTGAATAAAATTGAAGGAGGCTGCGTTTCCATAAGCGAAGCGCAGCCTTTTCATGTCCATATTGCCTTGCAGCCATGAAACGAGTTCAAGCGAGAGAGGGGGCGAAATCCAAGGCTTCGGATCTCCAAATAGGTGCGACGCAACAGCCGTAAAACTGCGACGAAACGGCCGGTAAGGCAGGAAAATTTATCGATTTTCGTTCAGGAAGTGGGGGTGGGCAAGAAATCGTTGCTCAGTTCTGGAGGAGGAAGCTATGCAACCAAGTGGATCACGAAGGATAAACCCTGGCGTGTTCTGGCCAGCGTTGGCCGTCGCGGGAGGATTCGTGACGTGGGGAGTCCTGGGTCCAGACAGCCTGGCTGCCGTCGCATCTGCCACATTGAATTGGATCATCCGCGTTTTCGGCTGGAGTTTCGTGATTTCCACGGCGTTTTTCCTTGCCTTCGCGATATTCCTGGCATTCAGCCGATTTGGCCGGATCAAGCTGGGCCACGATGACGAAAAGCCCGAATTCTCGACCCGGTCATGGGTTTGCATGATGTTCAGCGTCGGAATGGGCATCGGCCTCATGTTCTGGGGCGTGGCCGAGCCGATCAGCCATTTCGGCACGCCCCCGCACGGCCTGGCCGAGCCCCAGACCCAGGAAGCCGCGCTGGTGGCCATGCAATATGCCTATTTCCATTGGGCCCTGCACCCTTGGGCAATCTATGCGATGGCTGGATTGGCAATGGCGTATTTCAGCTATCGCCGCGACCTTCCCACGCTGGTTTCCAGCGCTTTCCACCCCTTGCTGGGGGAGCGCATCCATGGGCCGATCGGGCGCATGATCGACATATTGGCGATCATCGCCACCCTGTTCGGAACCGCGACATCCCTTGGCCTTGGCGCGCAGCAGATCAACAGCGGAATGAATTATCTCTGGAATACCGGAGAATCCCCGACCATTGCGCTGACCATCATCGCGGTCCTTTCCGTGCTGTTCATCCTGTCCGCGGTCTCCGGCGTGGGCCGAGGCATCCAGTTTCTCAGCAATATCAACATGGTCGCGGCCCTTATGTTGCTGCTGTTCCTGGCTGTGCTGGGGCCGACGGTCTTTATCCTGGATACGCTGATCGAGGCAATGGGCCTTTACATGAGCGATCTGGTTTCCATGTCCTTTCGAACCTCGGCCTTCAGCGACAGCAAATGGCTTGCAAGCTGGACGATTTTCTACTGGGCCTGGTGGGTTTCCTGGGCGCCCTTTGTCGGCGTATTCATCGCCCGGATTTCTCGCGGCCGCACCATCCGGGAATTCGTGGTCGGGGTTCTGTTGATCCCCAGCGCCGTGACCTTCGTCTGGTTCACCGTCATGGGCGGCAGCGCGCTTTTCTCGGAACTGACCGGACCGGGCGGGCTGGTCGAGGCCATTGCCGGAAAAGGCGAGCAGGTTTCCCTTTTTGCCTTGCTCGAGCAATATCCGCTGCATGCCTTTACCTCTTCCGTGGCCATGTTCCTTGTCGCCATCTTCTTCGTATCGGGCGCCGATGCCGCTTCGGTCGTGATGGGAATGCTGTCCTCGTTCGGGACGATTCATCCGCGTGCCGGCATTGTCGTGCTTTGGGGGTTGCTGGCCGGCGCCTCGGCCTCGATCCTGCTGGTCGTCGGCGGGTTGGGCGGCCTCCAGACCGCCTCCATCATCGCGGCCGCGCCATTTCTCGTGGTCATGGTCGGGCTTTGCGCATCGCTGTGGAAGGGGCTGTTGGACGATATCGAAGTGCATGGCCATTTTGAGGAAATAGACCCCCATACCGGCGGCTTGAAGGAACGCCATCATCCATAATCGGTTGCCCGGACCCTGTCGGAAAATCATTCTGGCATGGTCCCTTTCGGGCAAGCCCTGCGATCCATATCGACCTGCACCCCATACTGAGAAGCGCTACCCGCTTCCCGGTATATATCTTTGCCGCCGCATGGTGCATGCCGCGTCCTCTGCGCATTCGAAAGCGAGCCTGCCGGCGAAATTCGCCTATGCCTTCCCGGCGTAACGGTCCACCAGCGAAAGCAGGGTCTCGACCACCGCATCCCTGGTGGGATCGCGGACATCCCGCGCCCAGACCACATGCAGCGGCAATTTCAGCCGCAGGCTGTCGTCGGGCAGGGCCAGCGCGCAGACATGAACGTCGCGCGGCACGAACCCGGACCACCAGCGCGGCACGATCGCCGCGCCGATTCCCGCGGCGACCATGTTCATCATCGTCTGCTTCTCGTCCGCGTTCTGGACGATGCGGGGCTCGACCCCGGCATGCTCGAAAAGCGCCAGGACCAGATCGTGGCTATGCGGACGCGAGCGGCGATCCGGCACGATCAGCGGCACGTCGCGCAGGCTGGGAATATCGACCTCCTGCCGGGCCGAAAGCGGATGGCCGGGCGGCAAGACGACGACCGAGGATTCGTTAAGCAGGAAATGCCCGCGCAGCCGGCGGTGAAACGGCTTCAGCCCCGGCCGCACCAGCGCCAGATCCAGATTGCCCGCCAGCAGCCGCGGGATCAGCTTGATCGAGCGTTCCTCGACCAGCTGGATCCTCAGGTCCGGCAGGATGGCATGCACCGCCTGGAGCAGGCCGGGCACCAGGCCGCTGGCGGCGGTGTCGATGGCCCCCAGCCGCAGGACCTGGCCGCCCTTGCGGCCCAGCCTGCGCCAGCGTGCCTGGGCTGCGTCCGCCTCGGCCAGCAGGGCGCGCGCCTCCTTGATGACGCGTATGCCTTCCGCGGTGATGACGACCGAGCGCGTCGTGCGCTCGAAGATCTGCACGCCCAGACTGTCCTCGAGCTGGCGCACGGCGCGGCCAAGCGCGGCCGGCAGCATCTCGAGCCGGGCGGCGGCGCGCCCGAAATGCATCTCGTCCGCCACCGCGACGGTGCAGCGCAACTGTCGAAGCTCCATGCCGGCTTCATCCCGATTATTCCGTTTTATTATATAATCAACGAACGATTGAGAACAGCGCCCCCACGCCCGTAATTTTCCCCGAGGCGCAGAGGAGTGCGCCTTTACCGGTCACATCGGGGAGGATCAGATGGGCGATGCGCTCGAAAAGCGCGTCATGAGGAAGATCTCGTGGCGCATCATACCCTTCATCATGCTGCTTTATTTCATCGCGTTCCTCGACCGCGTGAACGTGGGCTTCGCGGCCATCCACATGAACGGGGATCTGGGCCTGTCGCCCGCCATCTTCGGTTTCGGGGCCGGGCTGTTCTTCATCGGCTATTTCCTGTTCGAGGTGCCCTCGAACCTGGCGCTGGAAAGGTTCGGCGCGCGGATCTGGATCGCCCGCGTCATGCTGACCTGGGGCCTGATCTCGGGCGCCATGGCCTTCGTGCAGGGGCCGACCAGCTTCTACATCCTGCGCTTCCTGCTGGGCGCGGCCGAGGCTGGCTTCTTTCCGGGCATCATCCTGTATCTCAGCTACTGGTTCCCCGCGAAAAACCGCGCGCAGGTGACGGCGCTGTTCATGGCCGCGGCGCCGATCTCGGTCGCGCTCGGTTCGCCGATCTCGGGCGCGCTGCTGGAGATGGAGGGGCTGATGGGCTGGCACGGCTGGCAGTGGATGTTCGTGCTCGAGGCGGCGCCGGCGCTGATCCTGGGCGTCGTGGTGCTGTTCTACCTGACCGACCGGCCGGAAAAGGCGAAATGGCTGGCAGCCGACGAACGCGCATGGCTGGCCAGCACCATGAACGCCGAGCGCGCGGCCAAGGACAAGGCCGGGGCCAGCCATTCGATCCTGAAGGGGCTGACCGATCCGCGCGTGCTGGCGCTGGCGCTGGTCTATTTCGGCACCTCGGCCGGGCTTTACACGCTGGGGATCTGGGCGCCGCAGATGCTGCACGGGCTGGGCCTGACCTCGTTCCAGACCGGCCTTGTCAACGCCATCCCGCCGATCTTTGCCGTCGTCGCCATGTATCTGTGGTCGCGCCATTCCGACCGCACCGGCGAGCGCACCTGGCATGTGACGCTGGCCTGCATCGCCGCCGGGGCGGGCCTGTTCTTCGCCGGCTTCGCCGTCTCGCTGGCCGCCGTCGTCCTGGCGCTGGTGGTGGTGAATGCCGGCGTCAGCGCCGCCAAGCCGCCGTTGTGGTCGATGCCGACCATGTTCCTGTCGGGCTCGGCCGCGGCCACCGGCATCGCCACGATCAACTCGCTGGGCAACCTTGGCGGTTTCGTCGGCCCCTATGTCATCGGCCTGATCAAGCAGGCGACCGGCAGCTTCGAATGGGGCCTCTATTTCGTCGCCGGCCTGCTGATCCTGTCGGCCGTCGTCACCCTGATCATCGCCGGCACGGCGCGCCGCTCGGCCGCCCTTTCGTCCAACGCCATCCAGAAAGGCTGAACCCATGACCATCGCACAGAAAGCGTCAGAGCTGACCACCGAATCCCGCACCTATCGCATTGCCGCCATTCCCGCCGACGGGATCGGCCCCGAGGTCATCGCCGCCGGCCTGCAAGCGCTGGAGGCGCTGGCCAGGCGCGACGGCACCTTCCGCTTTGACGTGACCGAATTCGACTGGGGCTCGGACCGCTACAAGAGGACCGGCGCGCTGATGCCCGAGGACGGGTCGGAGCAGTTGCGGGCCTTCGACGCCATCTTCTTCGGCGCGGTGGGTGCGCCGGACGTGCCGGATCACATCACGCTTTGGGGCCTGCGCCTGCCGATCTGCCAGGGTTTCGACCAATATGCCAACGTGCGCCCGACCAAGATTCTGCCCGGCATCCGGTCGCCGCTGGAAAGCGTCGGCCCCGGCGACCTGGACTGGGTGATCGTGCGCGAGAACTCCGAGGGCGAATATTCCGGCCATGGCGGCCGTGCCCACAAGGGCCTGCCCGAAGAGGTCGGCACCGAGGTCGCGATCTTCACCCGCGTCGGCGTCACCCGGATCATGCGCTATGCCTTCAAGCTGGCGCAGTCGCGGCCGCGCAAGCTGTTGACGGTCGTCACCAAGTCCAATGCGCAGCGCCATGGCATGGTGATGTGGGACGAGATCGCGGCCGAGGTCTCGCGGGAATTCCCCGACGTGACCTGGGACAAGATGCTGGTCGATGCGATGACCGTGCGCATGGTCAAGAACCCGCAAAGCCTCGACACCATCGTCGCGACGAACCTGCACGCGGACATCCTGTCGGATCTGGCGGGCGCGCTGGCCGGCAGCCTGGGCGTGGCGCCCACCGGCAATATCGACCCGGAACGGCGCTATCCCTCGATGTTCGAGCCGATCCACGGCTCGGCCTTCGACATCACCGGCAAGGGCATCGCCAACCCGGTCGCGACCTTCTGGACCGCGGCGCAGATGCTGGAGCATCTGGGCGAGGCTGATGCGGCCAGGCGCCTGATGACGGCGGTCGAGCAGGTCTGCGCCGATGGCGTGATGACCCCCGACGTGGGCGGGACGGCCACCACGCAGCAGGTCACGGATGCCGTCTGCGCGGCCATCCGCGGCGCCAATATCTGAGGCAAGGCGATGGCTCGCGACCCCAGGGATTTCCTGCTGCGCCTGTTTTCCGCGGCGGTGGACAGCGCCGATCCGGCGAAGACGGTCGCGCGCCATCTGCCGGACCCGCCGCGCGGCCGGGTCGTCGTGGTGGGGGCGGGCAAGTCCGCCGCCGCCATGGCCCGCGCGGTCGAGGAGGCCTGGCCCGGCGTGGACCTGTCGGGGGTGGTCGTCACCCGCTACGGCCATGCCGTGCCGACCCGCCGGATCGAGGTGATCGAGGCCGCGCATCCCGTTCCCGACCGGAACGGCGCCCAGGCGGCGCGGCGCATCCTGGATGCCGTCGGCGGGCTCGGCCCCGAGGATCTGGTGCTGGCGCTGATCTCGGGCGGCGGCTCGGCGCTGATGACCGCGCCTGCGCCGGGGCTGACGCTGGACGACAAGATGCGGGTGAACCGCCTGCTTCTGGCCTCCGGGGCGCCGATTTCGGTGATGAACCGGGTGCGGCGGCGGCTATCGGCCATCAAGGGCGGGCGGCTGGCGCTGGCGGCGGCGCCGGCACGGGTGGTGACGCTGGCGATCTCGGACGTGCCGGGGGACGATCCGCTGGCCATCGCCTCGGGACCGACGGTGCATGACCCGGATGCGGGGGCGGACCTGTCCGAGGTGGTGCGGATGCTTGGCCCCGACCTGCCCGAGCCGGCGCGCCGCCTGCTGCTGGAAGTGCCCGAGCCCCTGCCGGCATTCGGGGCGGATTACCGGCTGATCTCGACCCCGATGCTGGCGCTTGAGGCGGCGGCGGCCCGCGCCCGCGCCGAGGGGGCGACGCCCCTGATCCTCGGCGACGCCATCGAGGGCGAGGCAGCCGCGGCGGGCCAGGTCATGGCCGGCATCGCCCGATCCGCCGCGCTGCATGGCCAGCCGGTCCGGGGTCCGGCCGTGCTGCTGTCGGGCGGCGAGACCACCGTCACCATCGGCGCGGCCAGGCCCGGACGCGGCGGGCGCAATACCGAGTTCCTGCTGGCCATGGCGCTGGCGCTGGACGGCACCTCGATCCACGCGCTGGCCTGCGACATCGACGGCATCGACGGGACCGAGGATGCGGCGGGCGCGATCATCGCCCCCGACACGCTGCCCCGCGCCCGCGCGGCCGGGCTGGACCCGGCGGCGGTGCTGGCGGGCCATGACAGCTATAGCCTGTTCGCGCGGCTCGGCGACCTGGTCAAGACCGGGCCGACCCTGACCAATGTCAACGACTTCAGGGCGGTATACATTCCATAGACCCAACCCCTGGCGCCGGGGGTCGGGGCGGCCGTGGCGCTGGACCTCGTCCCCGTGCTGCGCCGCTGTGCGGTCTGCGGCCCTGATCCTGGCCCTGGCTGCATCCGTGCACCCTGGGATGACTGCCCCGGTCGGGCCCAGGGCTTCGAACACCGCGCCCTTCCGCTTTCGATGAGCGGCAGCTATTCGGCGGTAAGGTTCGCCGCCTCGGCGCGGGTCGCGCGGTCGAGGATCAGCGGCATGAGCCCGCCTTTCGCCAGGGTCTCGACCTCAAGGCTCGCCTCGAACGCCTCGACCCTGCCCGAGACGCGGTGGATCGCCACGCGGACAGGCCCGCGCGGTTCCAGCCGCGATGGATCGAGCGTGATCCCGACCCGGTCCGCGACCGTCAGCGCCAGCGACTGCGGCGTCGTTCCCGCAGGCAGGCGCAGCGGCAGGATGCCCATGCCGATCAGGTTCGAACGGTGGATGCGCTCGAAGGCCTCGGCTCGGCGCTGGCGGCGGTGTTGCTGGTGCTGGTCGTCGGCCTGATCTGGATCCTGTCGCGGATCGTCCGGCTCGATCGGCTGCTCTGATCCATTCCCCGTCGCTTCCAGCCAGAAAGAGCCACCATGCGCAACGAGCAACCCGGCCGGATCAGCACCCTTTGCGTTTATGCGGCGATGCTGTTTCTGATCGCGCCGCTGCTGGCGGTGATCCCGATCTCGTTCACGCCCAAGCATTTCCTGTCGATGCCGGACGGCGACTGGTCGCTGCGCCATTACCGGGAGCTGATGTCCAGCGCGCAATGGCACGACGGCATCCTGACCAGCGCCTTGGTGGCGCTGCTCGCCGCAGGGCTGGCGACCGTCTTCGCGACGCTGTTCTGCATCGGGATCGGGTATGCGAAATCGCGCTACGGCGCGGCTTTCATCGGCATCGTGCTGGCGCCCCTGGCGGTGCCGCCGATCATCTCGGCGCTGGCGCTCTATTTCCTCGTCACCCCATCAACGCCTTCGACACGCTGCCGGGGGTGGTGATCTCGCACGCGGTGATGGCGGTGCCCTATGCCGTGGTGGCGCTCCTGGTCACGCTGAGCCAGGTCGACCGCCGGATCGAACTTGCCGTGCGCAACCCCGGCGCCTCGATCTGGCAGACGACCTTCTGGGTGGTCCTGCCCAATATCCGCTTCGGCGTGTTGACCGCCGCCTTCCTGTCCTTCGTGAGGTCATGGGAGGAAATCGCGGTCACGCTGTTCGTCACCTCGGTCAAGATCGTGACCCTGCCGCGCATGATCTGGGCCGGGCTGCGAGACAACGTCGATCCCGTCATCGCGGCGATCTCGGTGGCGCTGATCCTGCTGACCCTGCTCGGCATGGTCGCCAAGCTGATCGTGTCGCTGCGCGCGAAGGCATGAACCTTGCCCGGCGTCGATCGCTGGCCATGGAAAGCAAAGGAAGACTCGCATGGTTCTTGAAGGCATTTACACGCCTGTGATCACGCCGTTCCAGGGGGATGGCTCGATTGATTTCGACGCTTTGGGCGATCTGGTCGAGCGGTTGGTGGCGGCGGGGGTGCACGGGTTGATCTCGGGCGGCTCGACTGGCGAGAACTATGCCGAGACGGTCGAGGAGCGGCTGGAGCTGGCCCGCTTCATCACCGAGCGCGCCGACGGCCGGCTGCCGGTCATCGTCGGCACCGGCGCCATGCGCACCCCCGATTCCATCGCGCTGGCCCAGGGTGCGCGCGAGATGGGCGCCGATGCGATCCTGCTCGGCACGCCGCCCTATTCGGTGCCGACCGAGGCCGAGAACGCCGCCAACGCGCTGGAAATCGACCGCGCCGCCGGCCTGCCGGTGATCCTCTACAACTACCCCGGCCGCATGGGCGTCAGCATGGGGCGCGCGTTCCTGGACATCGTCGGCCAGTCGCCGAACGTCATCGGCATCAAGGAAAGCTCGGGCGACGTGAACCGCATCCACACGCTGGCCTGCGACTATCCGCAGATCCAGCTGAGCTGCGGCATGGACGACCAGGCGCTGGAATTCTTCGCCTGGGGGGCGCGCAGCTGGATCTGCGCCGGCTCGAACTTCCTGCCCGAGGAGCATGTGGCGCTTTACGAAGCCTGCGCCGTGCGCGGCGATTTCGCCCAGGGCCGGCGCATCATGACGGCGATGATGCCGCTGATGGCGGTGCTGGAACAGGGCGGCAAGTTCATCCAATGCGTCAAGCACGGGGTCGAGACCACCGGCCTGCGCGCCGGGCCGATGCGCCCGCCGCTGCAGGGGCTGAACGACGGCGAAAAGGCCGAGCTGGAAGGCGTCATCGCCACGCTGAAGACCGCCGTCCAGGCCATCGTGGAAGGGAAGTGAGATGACCGATCTGCTGAGCACCGAGGATTACAGGGCCATCGCCGCCGGGCTGTCTTTCCCGACGCAGGCCTTCATCGACGGCGCCTTCCGTCCCGCGCTGTCGGGCAGGACCTTCGCCACCACCAACCCGGCGACGGGCGAGGCGCTGGCCGAGATCGCCGCCTGCGACGCGCAGGACGTGGACCTGGCCGTGGCCGCCGCCCGTGCCGCCTTCGAGGACGGGCGCTGGTCGCGCCTGCATCCCGGCGAGCGCAAGGAGGTGCTGTTGCGCCTGGCCGCGCTGATGCAGGACCACGCCCGCGAGCTGGCGGTGCTGGAAAGCCTGGATGCCGGCAAGACCATCTTCGACTGCGAAACCGTGGACGTGCCCGAGACGATCCATGTCATCAAATGGCACGCCGAGCTGATCGACAAGATCTACGACCAGGTCTCGCCGGCCTCGGACAACCATATCGCCATGGTGGTGCGCGAGCCGGTCGGCGTGGTCGGGCTGGTGCTGCCCTGGAACTTCCCGCTGCTGATGCTGGCCTGGAAGATCGGCCCGGCGCTGGCCGCCGGCTGCTCGGTGGTGATGAAGCCCGCGGGCGAGACGACGCTGACCGCGCTGCGGGTGGCGGAGCTGGCGGCCGAGGCCGGGCTGCCGGCGGGCGTTTTGAACATCGTCACCGGCTCGGGCCGCGAGGTGGGCGAGCCCTTGGGCCGGCACGCGGACGTCGACATGGTCAGCTTCACCGGCTCGACCGTGACCGGCCGGCGCTTCCTGAACTATTCGGCCGACAGCAACCTCAAGGAGGTGGTGCTGGAGCTGGGCGGCAAGAACCCCTGCATCGTGCTGGACGATGCCGAGGACCTGGACGCGGTGGCGGCGCATGTGGTGAACGGCGCGTTCTGGAACATGGGCCAGAACTGCTCGGCCGCCAGCCGCCTGATCGTGCAGCGCGGCATCAGGGACCGGCTGCTGGAGAAGGTCCGGGCCGAGGCGGCCGGCTGGCTGGTGGGCGATCCGCTGGATCCGGCGAACCGCGTCGGCCCGCTTGTCTCGAAGGCGCATTTCGACAAGGTCAGCAGCTATCTGGATGCGGCGAAATCGGAAACCGTGCTGGTCGGCGGCAATGTCGTCAGCCCCGGCTTCATCGAGCCGACCATCGTGGAGACCGCGCGCGATTCCCGGCTGGCGGTGGAGGAGATCTTCGGCCCGATCCTGACGGTGATCGTGGTGGACAGTTTCGAGGAGGCGATCGCGGTCGCCAACGACACCGACTACGGGCTTGCGGCCTCGATCTTCTCGGCCAATGGCAAGCGGGCGTTGCGCGGGGCGCGGGCCTTGCGGGCGGGCACGGTGACGGTGAACAGCTTCGGCGAGGGCGACGTGACCACCCCCTTCGGCGGCTACAAGCAATCGGGCTTCGGCGGGCGCGACAATTCGATCCACGCCCATGACCAGTATACCCAGCTCAAGACCATCTGGATCGACCTGAACCAGCAAGACGTGAGCCTGGGCTAGCGCTCTCCCAAGCCACCCGCTGCTTGGGGACGGGTGGCTTGAAGTGACTGGGTGAAAAGCTTTTCAGGGATCCTGGTGCGTCGAAAGAGGCTTGCCCAGGATCGGGAACTTCGGGGCGGCGGCGTCGCATATCGCCGCTCGCCCAAACCCAGGCATATGCTTCCTGTTTCGGCGACTGGACGAACGAGCATGTTGCCCGTTATCAGTTGCGTCAGCGCAATCCGTGTCGGCCGGTCCGGCCCGGCCTGGGCGTCACCATCGACTGTTTCGGCGCCCCGGTCGCCAGCTTTTCGGGAAGGAAAGACCATGCTTCCAGCCGTGCTGACCTATGAGGCAAGCGTCCATGCGCTGAGCTGGCCGGGTGCGATAGACGCCCTGCGCCGGGGCCACCGGCTGCCGCGGCCCGAGCAGGGCGACCTGCTGCTCGGCTCGGGCGATGCCAGGCTGCTGAACCGGGCCGCCCGGATCGAGGGCCTCGGCTTCGCGATCAAGGGCGACAGCATCTTTCCCGGCAATGCCGCCAAGGGCCTGCCCACGGTGCATGGCGCGGTGCTGCTCTATGATCCCGATTGCGGCGCCGTGCGCGCCGTGATCGACAGCCAGCTGGTCACGCAGGTGAAGACCGTGGCCGACAGCCTGCTGGGCGCGCAATGCTTGGCGCGCCCGGACAGCCCGCACCTGCTGATCGTCGGTGCCGGCGCGGTGGCGGCGACGCTGGCGCGCGGCTATGACGCGGCCTTTCCCGGCATCGAGCGGATCTCGATCTGGTCGCGGCGGACCGAGCAGGCCCAGGCGCTGGCCGCGACGCTGGGCGATCTGCGGGCCGAGGTCGCGGCCGTCGAGAACCTGCCCGAGGCCGTGGGCCAGGCCGACATCGTCTCGGCCGCCACCATGGCCCGGCAGCCGGTGATCTTGGGCGAATGGGTGCGCCCCGGCACGCATGTCGACCTGATCGGGGCCTTCACGCCGGAGATGCGCGAGGCCGACGATGCCTTGATCGCCTCGGCCCTGGTCTATGTGGATTTCGTCGACACGGTCGTGGACCGGATCGGCGAGATCATGCAGCCGATCCTCTCGGGCGCCATCAGCCGCGGCCATGTGCGGGGCGATCTTTACGATCTGGTGGCGGCGGACGGGTCCAGCCGCCGGTCCGATGACCAGGTCACGCTGTTCAAGAACGGCGGCGGCGCGCATCTGGACCTGATGATCGCCAGCTATGTCGTCGAGGCGGTCGAGGCGTCAAGGATCTGTTCCACGGATGGATAGGCCCGCGCCCCGGACGCGGATCTTGTGGCTTGTCATGCGTCCAGGTTTTCTTGGCAGGCCCGCCGGATCACCGAGCGACCCGAAGCGGTTGCCAAGGCAGCGGGTGAGTGACACGGCCCACAAACAGGGGCGAAGGGGATCGTCGTGGCCAAAGCCGAGCCGCTGGGAAGCCTTGTCGCGCGGATCGCGCATTGGTTGCCCGGCCGCGTGATCGTCGCGGATGCCGCCATCGGTCGCGCACGGATCAGCGGCCTTTTCGACATCTCCGACCCCGAGCGCGCGCTGGACGCCGCCGTCCGCCCGACCGGCGGCCGGTTGCGCCGGGTCTCCGGCCTGTTGGGGGTCATCTCCAGCGTCTGAACTTTTTTCGGCAATCGACCGAGTGAATCGCCCGCCCGGTTGTCTTAGTCATAAGGTCGGGCAATGCCTACAACCACAACAAGAACGTAAGGGATGGCGCGGTTTATCACGCCCTGACCCCGCGGCACATGCTGAAGCTGTGGACGGACTACACCCTGCCGGGCGTATACTCCCGATGGACCGTCGGCGGCGGCGTGACGGTGAAAGGCCGCCATGGCACCTCGGGGACCGCGCGGATCGCCGGAGCGAGCCAGGACCACCAGATCCGGCAGGGCGGTCATGCGGTTGGGGACGCGCATGTCAGCTGCCGGATCGACGATCCGTGGCAGATGATGCTGAACGTCAACGATGTCTTCGACAAGCCCTATTATTCGGTGCTGGGCCCGCGCCCACCGGCGGCAACGGGTATGGCGAGCCGAGGAACGCCACGCTGACGCTGCGCGGGCGGTTCTGACCTTGCCGGGCCGTCGCCGATCCGTTCGGCGATACCGCGCTGCAAGGCGCCGCCCGGTCGGGAAGGCTCAGCCTTCCGCTGACTCTCTTCGCGCTGGCCTTCTGCCGGCACCGGCTTGCAGGCGCCGGTCCGGTCCGCGCGGGTGGGCGGGAAGGGCGGTGGAGATGGTAAAAACCGGCAAGGCGAAGGCCGCTTGCCGGCGGCTGCTCACCGGAGCCCCGTCCTGCCGGGAGCGGCTATCGCCGGGGGCTTTCCGGCGCGGCGGTTCGGGAAAGCTCTCGCGCCCGCTGCGCGGCGGCGGCGACGGCTTTCAGGCAAAGTTCCGGCAACGCGCCTTTTGCTTCGAAGACGGCCAGACCGGCCTCGGTCGTGCCCGCCTTGCTGGTCACGGCTTTCTTCAGCTCTTCCGCCGTCCGGGGATCGGCATGCATGAGTTCGGCCGCGCCGCGGAAGGTTTGGCGCACGAGCAGGTCGGCAAGCGCGGCATCCATGCCCGACGCCATGGCCGCTTCCATCATGTATTGCGCAAAGGCGAATATGTAGCCCGGCCCGCTGCCCGCGACGGCCGTTGCCGCATCGACAAGGGATTCGTCCGAAAGCCAGCGGAACTGGCCGACGGCCTCGAACAGGGTCGCGACCATGCGCCGGTCGGCCTGGGTCAGCCCATCCGCGGCAACTCCGACGGTCATCGCCTGCCCGACAAGGGCGGGCAGATTCGGCATGGTCCGCGCGATCCTTTCGCTGCCGAGCCGTGCTGCAAGCGCGTCCAACGTGACGCCCGCCATGATCGAGGCGATGGCGCCGGAGCGGATCACCGAAATCGCCAAGGGGGAGAGCTCGGCAAATTGCTGCGGTTTCACGCAGAGGATGCCGAGATCGAACCTGGCCTCCCCGAGCTTTGCGAAGTCCGGGTGGATCTCGACCGCCATGCCGGCGGGCAGAAGCGCCTTTGCCCGCTCGGGCGAGGGGTCGACGACGGTGATCCTCGCATCGGGGATCGCCCGCATCGCGGCAGAGGCGATCGCGCCACCCATGTTGCCGCAGCCGACAAATAGAAACCGTCTCATGTCCTGATCCTTTCTAGCCGCGCTGGGGATAAAGCCGGCGGTTGACCTCGTTCGAATAGCGCCGCAGGCAATATTGCTCGTTCAGCGTGCCGAGAACCCGGTGGTCCGCGTCCAATACCGCGAGCGTATCGGCCTCGTGGCGGCCGAATGCCAAGATCGCCTCGCGCACCGTCTGGTCGGGCCGCAACCATGCCGATGTCAGGTGGGCGATGGAGGCAAGCGGCATCTGCGGGTCCAGCCCTTCGCCATAAAGTTCGCTGGTGATGCACAGCCCGGCATAGCGGCCGGCGTCGTCCACCATCGGCACCGCCTTGGTCGAGCCCGGCGGAAACCGGCGCCGGGCCTCTGCCAGCTTCATCGATGCCGGTGCCTCGGACGCTACGCGACGCATCATCTTTCCGACGCTGAGTTCGCGCACCCAGCCGATGTCCGCGGCCGAACGGATCGTTTCCCCCCGGATATGGAAACGCCAGGTGGAAAAGCTGAAGCCGAAGAACTGCCGCACGATTGCCGTGGCGATCAGCGCGGCAAACAGCACCGCAAGCGCCAGCGGCAGGCTCTTGGTCGTCTCGAGGGCAAGGAAGCACATCGCCAGGGGGGCGCCGATCACCGCCGTCGCCAGGGCGCACATGCCGACCACGGCAAAGACGACGATGGGCAGTTCCAGCCCGAATGCCATCAGCCAGGCGATGCCGAGGATCTTGCCCAGGATGGCCCCGAGCAGAAGCGACGCAAAGAACAGCCCGCCCCGGAAGCCCGACCCGATGGAGATGACCGAGGCGAGCGCCTTCAGCACGAAAAGCAGGACAAGGGCACCCAGCGTCAGGTTGCTGCCGAACACCACGTCCATCGCGCCATGGCCGGAGGACAGCACGCGCGGCGTCGCCAATGCCAGCAGGCCGACGCAAAGCCCGCCGACAACCGGCTGGCTCCATCCCGGCAGGACGCTTTTGCGGAACGTGTTCTCGGTCGCGGAGACGGCGCGCATGATCAGGATGCCGACCACGGCAGAGATGACGGCAAGCACGGCGATGGGGATGAAGGACGGTGCCGGGATCTGGCCGGCGAAATAAAGGTCCAGCCCGTGATGCCCGCCGACGAGGCGGGTGACGGCCGTCGCGGAAATCGCGGCGGCAAGGACGGGCAGAAGCGCGGCGACCGTATAGGAGGCCAGGACAAGCTCGAAGGCATAGAACGCCCCGGTCAGCGGCGCGTCGAAGGCGGCGGCAATCGCGCCCCCGGCACCGGCGGCGACCAGCTGGCGCAGGTCTTCCCGGCGCAGGCGAAGCTTTTGGCCGCCCCATGAGGCGAGGGCCGAAGCGGCCTGCGTATAGGCCGCCTCCATCCCGACCGAGGCGCCGAACCCGCTGGAAACCATGGTCTGCCCGGAAATGAACAGGCTGCCGGGCACGGCGATCTTGCCGCCGGTCACGGCATTGGCCTCGATCGGGTCGGCGACGCGCCGGAACCAGCGCTGGCCGATCAGATAGGACGCGCCGAGCAGGATACCGCCGGCCAGCGGGCCGGATAGGGCGCGCAAAGGGTTCACGCTTTCCGCGCCGCTGACTTCGCCGGCGGAATCGAAGATCAGGACGGCCATGAAGGTCACGGCTTCCTGCATCAGGACCACCGCGCCGCCGGCGACGATCCCGATCACGGCCGCGATCACCGTATAGGCGATCTCGCTGCGGCGGACCAGCGCGCGCAGGCGGAAGGGGGCGAGCAAGCGCCGCAACCGATGGCGCCTGCGATTGAATCCGGTTCGCTTTGCCACCGGCTTACTGCGAAATATACTCTTGGTAGAGTTGGTTGATCCGGGCGGTGCGGGCGCCGGGCTTCCCGTCCCCGATGGGGCGGCCGTCGATCATCGCGACCGGGGTGATCCCCCCGAGCGTGCCGGTGACGAAGGCCTCGTCCGCGGAATAGACCTCGGCCAGAGTGAAAGGCTTTTCGCGCACGGTGAAACCCGCTTCGCGCCAGATATGGATCGCCTTTTTCCGGGTGATGCCGTTGAAGCAGGTCAGCCCTTCCGAGGTCCAAAGCTCGTCGCCCCGGAAGATGAAGAAATTGGTCGAGTTGCAGGAGGCGACGAAACCCCGGTCGTCGAGCATCAGCGCCTCGTCCGCGCCCATGTTGATCGCCTGGATGAGGGCCTGGATGAAATTCAGGCGGCTGTGCGAGTTCAGCCGCAGGTCGAACACGTCCGGCGTCGAGCAGCGGATGGTGGAGGTCATCAGCTTCAGCCCCTTCCTCTTCAGCTCGGGGTTAGGCTGCTTGTATTCGGCCACGATCACGATGGTCGCGCCGGCGACGACGAAGCGCGGATCCTGGTTCGGCGTCGATTTCAACCCGCGCGAGATCATCAGCCGGATATGGACGCCGTCCTCCATCCCGTTGTGGCGCAGGCATTTCCAGACCTCCTCGACCAGGCCCTGCTTGGAAAGGCCGATGTCCAGCTGGATCGAACGCGCGCCTTCGAAGATGCGGTCCATATGCTCGTCGATGGCCAGAAGCTTGCCGTTGACCAGGCGAAGACCTTCCCACACGCCGTCGCCCAGGACGAAGCCCGCATCGAAGATCGACACCTTGGCCTCGTCGCGCTTGTAGAACTGGCCGTTGACATAGATCTCGACGGATTCGTTGCGCGGATCCTTGACATAGCTTTGCGACGAAGCGCTGCTCTGCGGAGTCATTTCAGTGTCCTTTGATATGTGGAAGCTCAGAAGGCGAATTCGCCGAAACGGCGCAGGAATTCCTGCGTGCGGGCTTGCCGCGGGTTTTTCAGAACCTCGTCCGGCGTGCCGACTTCGTGGAACACGCCGTCCGCCAGGAAGATGACCTTGGTCGCGAAATGATAGGCGAATCCAAGCTCATGCGTGACCAGAAGCATGGTGCGGCCTTCCTCGGCAAGGTGATTGATCACCCGCAGGACCTCGCCCACCAGTTCCGGGTCGAGCGAGGATGTCGGCTCGTCGAAAAGCAGGATCTCGGGTTTCATCGACAGGGCGCGGGCAATGGCCACGCGCTGCTGCTGGCCCCCGGAAAGGCGGCCGGGCCAGGCATCGACCTTTTCCGACAGGCCGACCTTGTCCAATTCCTGCAGGGCGATTTCCCGTGCCTGCTCCCTCGCCATGCCCTTGACGGTGACAAGCCCTTCCATGACGTTCTGAAGCACGGTCATATGCGGGAAAAGGTTGAACTGCTGGAACACCATCCCCACGCGTTCGCGCACCGCGCATAGCTGGCGTTCCGGGTAGGTGACCTGGCCGTTCCTTTCGGTGCCGATGCGCTTGCCGTCCAGCCAGATTTCGCCCTCGCTCAGCGTTTCCATGAAGTTCATGCAGCGCAGGAAGGTGGACTTGCCCGAGCCCGATCCGCCGATGATCGCGATGCGCTCTCCCGCTGCGACGGAAAAGTCGATGCCCCTGAGGACGTGGTGGTCGCCGAACCGCTTGTGCAGGCCCTTGATCTCGAGAATTGGCTTTTGCATGGGGTATCCTTTCCTTTGCTCAGGACGACCGCGCGAGGCGCTTTTCCAGACGCCCTGCCAGGAAGGTGCCGGGATAGATCAGCACGAAATAGATGAAGGCCACCGCCGTCAGGATCTCGAACGGGCGGTAATAGGTCGAGGACAGAAGCCGGCCCTGATACATCAGCTCGTGGACCGAGATGACCGAGGCGAGCGAGGACATCTTGGCGACCTCGATCATCCGGTTGGTGAAGGCGGGAAGCATCCTCTTGACCACCTGGGGCAGGATCACCCGCCGCATCGCCTGGGCATGGGTCATGCCGATGGCCTTGGCCCCCTCCATCTGGCCGCGATGGATCGACTTGATGCCGCCCCGGAAGATCTCGGCCGAATAGGCCGTCGTGTTCAGCGTCAGCCCCAGCAGGGCCGCCGTGAAGGGGGTCAGTTGCACGCCGATCAGGATCGGGAAGGCGTAGAAGAACCAGATCAGCTGGATCAGCACCGGCGTGTCGCGGAACAGCTCGACATAGACCAGGCTCGGGATCGAGAGCCAGCGGCGCGACGACAGCCGGGCCTGCGAGATCAGGAAGCCGCCGATCAGCCCCAGCGCGATCGAGGGCAGCCAGATCTGGATCGTCACCCAAAGCCCGCGGGCAAGCACGGGCCAGTTGTCCAGGACGACGCTGAAATCGGGGGAATAATTCATCATCGACCTCTTACTGATAGGCGGTCAGCCGGGCCTCGGCGAGGCGCGCGAGCTGGCTGGCGGTGACCAGCAGGACCAGATACATCAGCGCGATGGTCGTATAGACCTCGAGGGGCCGGAAGGTTTCGGCATTCACCATCATCGCCTGATAGAGCAGGTCCGCATAGGCGAGGGTCGAGGCCAGCGCCGTGGTCTTCAGCAATTCGAAGCTGCGCTCGATGAAGGGCGGGACCATGCGCGAAATCGCCTGCGGCACGATTATGCGCCGCATCAGCGCGGCATGGGTCATGCCAAGCGCGCGGGCGCCCTCCCACTGGCCGCGCTCGATCGAGACGATGCCGCCCCGGAACACCTCGGCATAGAAGGCGCCGGATTGCGTCGAAAGCGCCAGGACGGCCGCGACATAGGGATCGAGGCTGACGGACAGAAGCATCGGCAGCGCATAGAAGAACCAGAAGAAATGCACGATCGGCGGCGTATTGCGGTAGAACTCGATGAAGATCGCCGCGGGCCAGGAAAGCCATTTGCGCGGCGAAAGCCGCATCAGCACCAGCACCAGGCCGACGACGACGCCCAGAAGGATCGACACGATCACGATCTTGATCGTATTCAGGAAACCGATCGCAAGCATGTCGAAACGGGCAATGACCGGGCCGAAGTCCCAGGAATAGTCCATCTGACATCTTTCGCTTGGGGGAAGAAGGCCGGCGCGCCCGGCCACGGGACCAGGCGGCGGGCCGTCCGGGGTGGTCTACCAGCTCTCTTTCACGAGGCCCGGAATGCCGGTCGGGTCGATGTTCTTGCTTTCCAGATAGGCGCTGAAGATCTGGTCCGGCACGCCTTCTTCATAGAATTTGGCAAAGGTTTCCCCGACCCAGGTCCTGAAGCTGTCGTCGCTTGCCTTGCGCATCCCGGCCGAGGTGGCGACAGGATCGACCGGCGTGGGCAGCACGACCTTGCCCATCTTCAGCCGCGAATATTGCACGACAAGCGCCGGATGGAACTGCACCACCGCGTCCACGCGGCCGGCGGCGAAGGCGGCGATCGCCTCGTCATTCGAGGAGAAGCGGTTGATCGCCGCACTCTTCATCATCTCGGTCACGTTGCGGTCGAGCGAGGTGCCCAGGGTCACGCCCAGCTTGGTTTCCGGCGTGTCGAGGTCGGCCCAGCTTGCGACGGCGGAATCCTCGGGGACGAGTGCCCCCATGGCATAGTAGAACAGCGGCTGATCCGGGAAATCGACGGCGTTCCGACGCTCTTCGGTGGGGTCGAGGACGAACATGATGTCGAACTGGTTGGCTTGCAGCCCCGCGACGGCATTGGCCCAGCTCGTCTCCACCGGGACCATCTCGACGCCCAGCTCCTGCGCCATGCGCTCGCCCATGGCGATGCCGACGCCGGTCCATTTCTCCGTCATCGGATCCTTGAAGAACCAGGGCTCGGCCGAGGTCACGCCGATGCGCAGCTTGCCGCTGGCCTTGACCTGCGAAAGCGTATCGTTGTCCGCCGCAAAGGCGCGCGCATAGGGCAGGCAGGACGCAGCCGCCCCTGCGATCAGGAACATCCGTCGTTTCATTTCGTTCTCCCGTTGGGTGATGTTTGCCGCCTTTGCTCGTCGAGGGACTCGACGAAGGCCTTGGTCTTGTCGAGACCGCGCCGCATATGGCTGTGGATCTCGTTCTTCATCGCCTCGAGGCTGTCACCGCAGGCGAGGCGAATATAGTCGTCATGGCTTTCGCGCAGCGGCCCGGTGATGCCATGGGCGCGGTGATGCGCCGCCCAGTAAAGTTGCAGCCGGCCGCGAACCGCATCCCAGCTGCTGAGCAGCAGCTTGTTGCCGCACCATTCATAGGCCAGCCCGTGCAGGTCGAGTTCGGCGTCGATCGCCCGGACATCGTCGCGGGCGTCGATCGCCTCCAGCAGCTTGCGGTGGCGTTCGGCCATCTCGCCCCGGAAGGCCGCATCGCGCCGGTCCCAGGCCTGTTCGAAGGCAAAGATTTCCAGACAGATCCGCATCGAATAAATGTCGTTGATGTCGGCGGTCGACAGATCCAGCACGCGCGTGCCGGTATAGGGGACGGTGACGAGCAGGCCCTGGTCGATGAGGTGCCGCATCGCCTCGCGCATGGGCCCGCGGCTGACGCCGAAACGCAGCGCCAGCGCCGTCTCGGTGACCGGCTCTCCGGGCGCGAATTCACCGGACAGGATCGCCGACCGTAGCATGGCCACCAGCTGGGCCCCCATCGTTTCACGTCTTATCGACTGCGCAGCCATGGTTCCCGTCCCGCTGTCCGAATCCCTGATTGCAGATTGTCTACAATGAAAGCGTGAGTCGGAGGAGCAGAAAATGCGACCGGCATCGCAGACGGATGTCTTGTCGTTGTTTGTCATGGATATTTTTATCTATTTCCTGGCGGAATGATGGCGGTGGGAGGCCGCTTCAGGGACAGGGTCGCCAAGGGGAAGGGGCATCGGTGGCTGGCCGCGGGCCTTTGATTCGATGCGGAGACGCGGGCGTTCGGGCCGAGGTTTCTGGAAGCCGTGCCGGCATCGCTGTTTCAAGCAACGGCACAATCCCTGCCCGCCCCCGGATGAGGCCGGCAAGGCCATGTCGCCTTTCACGATTCGCCGGTTGCTGCTTACGCTGTTCAGCTTGCCAGGTCTTTGGGGTCGAAACCCTTCCAGAAGGCATCCGGCCTTGCCTCGCGCTATTACAATTTGAAATCAATTCGATAGGTTTGATGCGCTCGCAAATATCTTCGCGAACAAACTTTAAATTTGACACGCGTAAAATACATGGCTAGCGTCCCCTGAGCCGCCATAGGGGAGGAGCTTCGGCGGACGGCCGGGACTTGCCGGCACCATCTCCTCGAAATCGAGATCCTGGGAGGACTCCATGACCTTCAAGAAAGCGCTTTCGGCGCTGTTGACGACTGTTGCCTGCGGGCTGGGCGGGGCGGCCCATGCCGATGGCATCGGCGCCTCGCTGCTGACCCAGCAGCATCCGTTCTACATCGAGCTTGCCGATGCGATGAAAGCCCAGGCGGAAGCCAGGGGCGTGCCGCTGGAAATCAGCATCGCCAACCAGGATCTGAACAAGCAGCTGGCCGATGTCGAGGATTTCATCGTCAAGGGCGTCGATGTCATCGTGATCTCGCCGGTGGACAGCCAGGGGGTGATGGCTGCCATCGCCAAGGCGGATGCGGCGGGGATCAAGGTCGTCACGGTCGACGTGCCCGCCGCCGATGCCAAGGTGACGTCGCATATCGGCACGGACAACTACACCGGCGGCGTGAAGGCCGGCGAGTTGATGGCCGAGGTTCTGGGCGGCAAGGGCAAGGTCGCGATCATCGACTATCCGACCGTGCAATCGGTCGTCGCGCGGGTCGAGGGCTTCAGGAAGGCGTTGGAGGCCCATCCCGAAATCGAGATCGTCGCCCAGCAGACCGGCATCACGCGGGCCGAGGCGCTGGCCGTCGCGCAGAACATGCTCCAGGCCAATCCCGACATCTCGGGCATCTTCGGCTTCGGCGACGATGCCGCGCTGGCCGCCGCCGTCGCGGTGAAGTCGGCGGGCCTTCAGGACCAGGTCAAGGTGATCGGCTTCGACGGCATGGAGGAGGCCCGCAACGCGGTCGACACCAACCCGGTGATGGCCGGTGTCATCCAGCAGTTCCCCGACCAGATGGGCAAGACCGCGGTGGATACCGCCGCGATGGTGATCGAAGGCCAGGACGTGCCGGCCGAGCAGCCCATCGTCCCAGGCGTCTACGTCAAGAAGTGACCGCTGCGCCGCAGGGCTTCGACGATGCCTTGCGGCGTGACCACGGGGGGAGTTGAACGGATGAACCAGCCAGCGGAATTCGTGCTGTCCTTGCGCGATATCAGGAAGAGCTTCGGCCTCGTCGAGGCGCTGAAATCCATGCGGCTGGATGTCCGGCCGGGCCGCGTGCATACCATCCTGGGCGAGAACGGTGCCGGCAAGTCGACCTTGATGAAGATCCTGGTCGGCGTGCATCCGCCTTCGGGTGGCGAGATGATGCTCGACGGCCGAGCCTATGCGCCGCAAAGCCCGAAGGACGCCGCCGCCCAGGGGCTGGCGATCGTCTTTCAGGAACTCAGCCTGTGCAACAACCTCAGCGTCGCCGAGAACATCATGGCGACGCATGAACCGGCGCGCTTCGGCTTCATCAACGACCGGATGCTGCGGGCGAATGCCAGGGCGCTGGTGCGCGAGCTTGGCCTGCCCGTGGACGTCACCGCAAAGGTCGGGCGGCTGTCCATCGCGCAGCGCCAGCTTGTCGAGATCGCCAAGGGGCTCAGCCGGCCCGCCAAGGTGCTGATCCTGGACGAGCCGACCTCGTCGCTGTCGGATTCCGAGGCCGAGATCCTGTTCCGCATCATCGACCGGCTCAAGGCGCGGGGCACGGCCATCATCTACATCTCGCACCGCATGGAAGAGATCATGCGCCTGTCCGACGACATCACCGTCATCCGCGACGGTGCCTATGTCGCGACACGCGCGCGCGACGAGACCTGCATCGAGGAGCTGATCGCGCTGATGGTCGGCCGAAGGATGGACGAGATCTATCCGCCGCGGCTTTCGCCCGTGCCCGGTGCGGATATGCCGCCGATGATTGCCGTGCGGGGCCTGTCCTGCGCGGGCCGGTTCCGGGATGTCGGCTTCGAGGTCCGGCCGGGCGAGATCCTCGGCTTCTTCGGCCTGATCGGCTCGGGCCGCTCGGACGTGATGAACGCGCTGTTCGGCATGCGCCAGGCGGGCGGCGAGATCCGCATCGACGGCAAGCCGGCCAGGCTGCGCAATCCCGCCGAGGCCATCGCGGCCGGGATCGGCTTCGTGACCGAGAACCGCAAGGAGGAAGGGCTGGCCCTGGGCGCCCCGGTGCGCTCGAACATCTCGATGGCGGCGCTGGACGGCTTTGCGGGAAAGGGCGGTTTCCTGCGCTTCGGCAGCGAACGCCGCGCGGCGAGGGCGGAGGTGCAGCGCCTTGGGGTCCGCACCAATTCGCTTGAAACGCTTGCGGGCAAGCTGTCCGGCGGCAACCAGCAAAAGATCGTGCTGGCGAAATGGCTGCTGACCCGCCCGCGCGTCCTGATCCTGGACGAGCCGACGCGCGGCGTCGATGTCGGCGCGAAATTCGAGATCTATCGCATCATCCGCGAACTTGCCGCCGAGGGGACCGCGATCCTGCTGGTCTCCTCGGAACTGCCCGAGGTGCTTGGGCTGGCGGATCGCATCGCCATCATGGCCGAGGGGGAGTTGAGGGCCACCTTGGCCCGCCGCGACCTGACGCCCGAGCTTGTCATGGCCCATGCAACGGGAACGCATCAATGACCCAGACAACCGACACGACCCTTAGCGCCGGGCGAGAGCAGCTGCGCGCCGCCTTGCATCAATACGGGGGCATCCTCGTCTCGCTTATCCTGCTTTGCGTGATCTTCACCGTCCTGAACGAGCGGTTCATGACGGTCGCCAACCTGACGAACATCCTGCAGCAGGTGGCGGTGGTCGCCATCGCCGCCTTCGGCATGACCTGGGTCATCCTGTTGGGCGAGATCGACCTGTCCATCGGCTCGATCATCGCGGTGGCGGGCATGGCGGGCGCGCAGGCGCTGGCCTTTGGCTGGGGCTTTGCCCCCGCGCTGCTGTTCACGCTTCTGGCCGGCGCGGCGATGGGGCTGGTGAACGGCGTGCTGACCGCCCGGCTGATGCTGCCGTCGTTCATCGTCACGGTGGCGACGATGGGCATCTATCGCGGCTTGGTCAGCCTGCCGACCAACGGCGCGCCGGCGATGATCTCGGACCCGGCCTGGACGGCGATCGGCAGCGACAGCTGGCTCGGCCTGCCGATCATCATCTGGATCGTCGTGGCGCTGTTCCTGTTCAACCATGTCCTGCTGTCGCGCACGACCTTCGGGCGGCGCGCCTATCTGACCGGCGGCAACCGCGAGGCGGCGCTTTATTCCGGCATCAAGGTGGACCGGCTGAAGATCGCCATCTTCACCCTCTCGGGCGTGATGGCGGCGGTGTCGGGGATCCTGCTGTCCTCGCGCCTCTACTCGGCCCAGACCAATGCCGGGATGAGCTACGAGCTTGACGCCATCGCCGCGGCGGTGCTGGGCGGCACCAGCCTGGCGGGCGGCGTCGGCACCATGGTCGGCACGCTGATCGGCGCGCTGATCATCGGGGTGATGAACAACGGCATGAACATGCTGTCGGTGCCCTATTTCTACCAGCTCATCGTCAAGGGCCTCGTGATCCTGGTCGCGGTCTGGCTGGACGTGCGCGCCAAGCAGAAGCGGGGTTGAGCATGAACAAGGTTCTGACCATCGGCGAGGTTCTCGTCGAGATCGTGGCGACCACCCGCGGCAACGGCTTTCTTGCGGCGCAGCCGCTGGTCGGCCCCTTCCCCTCGGGCGCGCCCGCCATCTTCATCGACCAGGTCGGCAAGCTGGGAACGCCTTGCGCCATCATCTCGCGCGTGGGCGACGACGATTTCGGCCGGGTGAACCTTGAAAGGCTGCGGGCCGACGGGGTGGATGTCTCGGGCATCGAGATCGCGGCGGGCGAAAGCACCGGCAGCGCCTTCGTCCGCTACCGCGAGGATGGCAGCCGCGCCTTCGTCTACAACATCCGCCATGCCGCCTGCGGCAAGCTGCGGTCGACCGCGGCATCCGAGGCGCTGATCGAAAGCTGCACCCACCTGCATGTCATGGGCTCGGCCTTCTCGGCGCCGGAGCTGGGCGGGATGGTGATGGACGCGGCGCGGCGCATCAAGGCGCGCGGCGGCACCATCTCGTTCGACCCGAACCTGCGGCCGGAACTGCTGGACGCGCCCGGCATGCGCGCGGCGCTGGATGCGGTGCTGGCGATGACCGACCTGTTCATGCCCTCGGGCGAGGAGCTGTTCCTGTTCGATGCGGGTCGGGATGAGCCGGCGGTGATCGCCGCCCTGCTGGATCGCGGCATCCGCACCGTGGTCGTCAAGCGCGGCGCGGGCGGCGCCAGCCTGTTCCAGTGCGGCCTGCGCGTCGATGCCAAGCCGCTGGCGGTCGAGGAGGTCGATCCCACGGGGGCCGGCGACACCTTCGGCGGCGCCTTTCTCAGCCTGTGGCTGGCCGGGTCCGACCCGGCCGAGGCGCTGCGCCTGGCCAATGCCGCGGGCGCGCGCGCCGTGACCCGGCTGGGGCCGATGGAGGGCACCTCGACCCGCGCGGAACTGGACGCGCTGCTTTCGGAACAAAAAGGCTGAAGTATGACCTATAATCCTCTGAAATCCATTGCGGAATGGCGCGACGGTCACGGCCCCTCGGGCATCCCTTCGATCTGCACCGCGCATCCCATGGCGATCGAGGCGGCGATGCGCTGCACCCTGCCGACCCCCCTGCCGCTGCTGATCGAGGCGACCTGCAACCAGGTCAACCAGGACGGCGGCTATACCGGCATGACCCCCGCCGATTTCCGCCGCTTCGTGGAAGGGATCGCGGCGCGCACGGGCTTCCCGCCGGAGCGGCTGATCCTGGGCGGCGACCATCTGGGCCCGAACCCGTGGAAAGGCCTGCCCGCCGACCAGGCGATGGAGAGGGCCGAGGTGATGATCCGCGCCTTTGCCGCGGCTGGCTTCACCAAGCTGCACCTGGACTGTTCCATGGGCTGCGCCGGCGAGCCGGTGGCGCTGGACGATGCCGAAACCGCGACCCGTGCGGCGCGGCTGGCGGCGGCGGCCGAGGCGGCGCGACCCCAGGGCGGCGTTGCCCCGGTCTATATCATCGGCACCGAGGTTCCGATCCCCGGCGGCGCGATGGAAGAGATCGAGGGGTTGGAACTGACCAGCCCCGATGCCGCCCTGACCACCTTCGATGTGCATCGGCGGGCCTTCGCGGATGCGGGCCAGCAGGACGCCTTCGCTCGCGTCATCGGCCTGGTGGTGCAGCCGGGGGTCGAGTTCGGCAATCACAACGTCATCGACTATGACCCCGCGGCGGCGCGCGACCTGTCCGCCGCGCTGGCGCAAATGCCCGGCACGGTCTTCGAGGCGCATTCGACCGACTACCAGACCCGCGATGCGCTGGCCGCCCTGGTCCGCGATGGTTTCGCCATCCTCAAGGTCGGGCCGGGCCTGACCTTCGTGCTGCGCGAGGCGCTTTACGGGCTGGATGCCATTGCCGGGGAACTGTTCCCCGGCCGGCGCCGGCGGACCCTGCGCCAGGCCATGGAGGCGGTGATGCTGGAGGCGCCCGGCAACTGGGACCGCTACTATCACGGCACCGATGCCGAGCGCGCCTTGCAGCGGCATTTCTCCTACAGCGACCGCATCCGCTATTACTGGCCGCAGCCTGCCGCCGAGCAGGCGGTGGACGAGCTTTTCGCGCTGCTGGACGGGGTGGACCTGCCCGAGACGCTGGTCGCGCAATATCTGGGCGGGCTTTATCCCGCGGTCCGGGCCGGCCGCCTGCGGCCTCGCGCCAGGGATCTGGCGCTGGCGGCGGTCGAGCGGCTGGCGCAGGATTATGTGGCGGCCTGCTGTTCCTGAACGGCCCCGCCGCCGTGCAAGGGCCGGGATCTTCCCGGCCCTTCGCCGTTCCCGGCCATGCTGCACCAGGGATCGCGGCTATTGACCCTCGCCGTTTCGCGGCTGATATTGTCAAGATAAGTCTTTACGCGAGACAAGATATTGCTTTCGGATTTGCAACCGAAAGGGGAGGCGGCATGGAAGAGCAGAAGATCAGGAATATGGAAGAGTTTTCGGCGGTCAGCGGCATCTCGCGGCCGACGATCTCGAAATATTTCAACGATCCGTCCAGCGTCCGCCGTTCGACCCGCGAGCGGATCGAAGAGGCCATCGCCCGCTACGGCTATCGGCCGAACCTGTTCGCCATCAACCAGAACCGCAAGTTCACCAAGAACATCGGCATCATCGTCCCGCATATCGTCGATCCCTTCTATGCCGAGATCGTCCGCCAGATCGAGACGCGCTGCGTCGAGGCGGGCTATTGGGCCATCGTCCTGGGCTCGCACGGCGATGCCGAGCGCGAGCTGAGCGCCATCGAGATGCTTTATTCCCTGCGCATCGCCGGCGCGATCATCGCGCCCCTGGGGGACACTTCCGTCTCGGACCGCATCCGGCAGCTTGCGGCGGACATTCCCACGGTGATCTTCGACAACCACATGAACGGGGACGAGATTTTTGTCGGCACCGACAATTTCCAAAGCGTCGGGCTGATGGTCGATTACCTGTGCCGCAGCGGCGAGCCGCCCTGTTTCCTGGACATGCCCGCCGTCAACACCAATGCCCGCGAACGCCGCGAAGCCTACGTCCGCGCCATGGAGGAGCAGGGTTTCGAGCCGCATGTGATCCCGGCCGAATCGGCCGGCTGGGATTTCGAGGAGCTGGGCTACAATGCCGGGCTGCGCCTGCTGCCCACGCATCAGCTGCCGACGAATACCGTGCTTTGCGCCAACGACCGCATGGCGATCGGGCTGATCGCGGCGGCCTTTGAAAAGGGGCTGCGGGTCGGGCGCGGTGCCGCCACGGCGCTGCGCGTGGCCGGCCATGACGACCACCCGATGGCCCGCTTTACCGCGCCGGCCCTGACAACGGTGGCGCAAGATTATGTTTCCATTGCGGAAAACAGCGTCTCGACGCTTTTCGGCATGATCGAGGACGGGGTGCGCCCGTCCAGCCCGCTACGCCGGTTGGAGGGCAGGCTGATCCTGCGTGCCTCGGCCTAATTATTGGTTCGCGACTTCTAAAAAATTTTCGCGCGTAAAAATATTGATTGACCCATTCGGTGGAAATTCGTAGCTTCCTTGGCAACAGCTTCACCGAGGGAGGACAAGGATGAAACTGAAGACGGCGTTGCTGGCCGCGACGGCGATCGCCCTGACGGGCGCCGCGCAGGCCGAGGAACTGACCATCGCCACCGTGAACAACGGCGACATGATCATCATGCAGAAACTGGCCCCCGAATGGGAAAAGGCCACCGGGCACAAGATCAACTGGGTGATCCTGGAAGAGAATGTGTTGCGCCAGCGGGTGACGACCGACATCGCCACCAAGGGCGGACAATTCGACATCATGACCGTCGGCTCCTACGAGGCGCCGATCTGGGGCAAGCAGGGCTGGCTGATGCCGCTCGACGACCTGGGCGAGGATTACGACTACGGCGACCTGATCCCCTCGGTCGCGGCCGGGCTTTCGGCCGATGGCAAGCTGGTCGCGGCGCCGTTCTATGCCGAAAGCTCGTTCACCATGTATCGCAAGGATCTGTTCGAGGCGGCGGGGCTGACCATGCCCGAGCAGCCGACCTATGACCAGATCGGCGAGTTTGCCGAAAAGCTGACCGACAAGTCGAAGGAGCAATACGGCATCTGCCTGCGCGGCAAGCCGGGCTGGGGCGAGAACATGGCCTTCCTGGGCACCTTGGTGAACACCCATGGCGGGCAATGGTTCGACATGGACTGGCAGCCGCAGATCGACAGCCAGCCCTGGCAGCAGGCGATCACCTATTACGTCGACCTGATGACCAAATACGGGCCCCCCGGCGCGGTCAGCAACGGCTTCAACGAGAACCAGGCGCTGTTCCAGACCGGCAAATGCGCGATCTGGATCGACGCCACTTCGGCCGCGGGCCGGGTCTACGACCCCAAGCAAAGCGAGGTCGCCGACAAGATCGCCTTCGCCCCCGCGCCGCAGGCAGTCACCCCGGCGGGTTCGGCCTGGTTTTGGGCCTGGTCGCTGGCCATCCCCTCCAGCTCGACCAAGGCCGACGTGGCCAAGTCCTTCATCGCCTGGGCGACCTCGAAGGATTACGTGAAGCTGGTCGGCGAGAACGAGGGCTGGGTCGCCGTGCCGCCGGGCACGCGGCTGTCGACCTATGCGCTGCCCGAATATCAAGAAGCCGCGCCCTTCGCCGCGACCGTTCTGGCCTCGATCGAGGCGGCAGATCCGGCCAAGCCCACGAAGGATCCGGTGCCCTATACCGGCATCCAATATGTGACGATCCCCGAGTTCCAAGGCATCGGCACGGTCGTCGGCCAGCAGATCTCGGCCGCGCTGGCCGGGCAGACGAGCGTCGAAGCGGCCCTGAAGGCCGCCCAGGACTACGCGGCGCGCGAGATGACCCGCGCCGGCTACCCCAAGTAAAGGGCTCCTCCCTGGAGAGGGGCGGAGCGGCAAGCTCCGCCCTTTTCGAGAGCGGCCGATTACCCGTCCGCACGCGCCGATCATCTTTCATTGGAGACACGCATGGCCACCGCGCATTCGCGCGCGCTTGCGCGCCTGATGGTCTCGCCCTCGGTCATCCTGCTGCTCTTGTGGATGATCGTGCCCCTGGGCATGACCGTTTATTTCAGCTTCCTGCGCTACAACCTGCTCATGCCCGGCATGGAGACCTGGGCGGGTTTCGACAATTACTATTACTTCGCGACGCAGCCCTCGTTCTGGATCGCGTTGAAGAACACGCTGTATCTGGTCCTTGGCGTGCTTTCGATCACCGTGATCGGCGGCATCGCCCTGGCCTTGCTGCTGAACCAGCCCTTCTGGGGGCAGGGCATCGTCCGGGTCATGGTCATCGCGCCCTTCTTCGTCATGCCCACGGTCTCGGCGCTGGTGTGGAAGAACTTCTTCATGAACCCGGTCAACGGCATGTTCGCGCATCTGGCCAAGGCGCTGGGGTTCGCGCCGCTGGATTTCCTGTCGCAGGCGCCGCTGGCCTCGATCATCCTGATCGTTTCCTGGAGCTGGCTGCCCTTTGCCACGCTGATCCTGCTGACCGCGCTGCAATCCTTGGACAGCGAGCAGATGGAGGCGGCCGAGATGGACGGCGCAGGCTGGCTTTCGCGCTTTCGCTACCTGACGCTGCCGCATCTGACGCGCTCGATCACCGTGGTGGTGCTGATCCAGACCATCTTCCTGTTGTCGATCTTTGCCGAGATCCTGGTCACGACCAACGGCGGTCCCGGCGTCGCATCGACCAACCTGCCGTTCCTGGTCTATTCGCAATCGCTTCTGTCCTTCGACGTGGGCGGCGGCTCGGCCGGCGGCATCATCGCCGTCATCCTGGCCAATATCGTCGCGATCTTCCTGATGCGGATGATCGGCAAGAACCTGGACGCATGAGGAAGCCATGGCACGCAAGACTTCCCCCACCCAACGGGCCGTTGTCACTGTGGCGGCATGGAGCATCGGTTTCCTGATCTTCCTGCCGATCCTGTGGACGGTGATCCTCAGCTTCAAGTCGGAGACCGACGCGATCCGCACGCCCTTGCAGGTGCTGTCGGCGCCCTGGACAACGGCCAGCTATGCCGAGGTGCAGGCCCGCTCGAACTACGGCGCGCATTTCATGAACTCGGTCATCATCTCGGTCGGCTCGACGGTGCTGGCGCTGATCGTCGCCATTCCGGCCGCCTGGGCCATGGCCTTCCAGCCCGGCCGGCGGACCAAGGACCTGCTGATGTGGATGCTGTCGACCAAGATGATGCCGGCCGTGGGTGTCTTGATCCCGATCTACCTGATGTTCCGCGACTTCGGCCTGCTGGATACGCGGATCGGGCTGACGGTGGTGATGACGCTGATCAACCTGCCGATCGTGGTCTGGATGCTCCACACCTATTTCCGCGAGATCCCGTCCGAGATCCTCGAGGCGGCACGGATGGACGGCGCCAGCCTTGGCAAGGAAATCCTTTACGTGCTGACGCCGATGGCGGTGCCCGGCATCGCCTCGACCTTGCTGCTGAACGTCATCCTGGCCTGGAACGAGGCGTTCTGGACCCTGCAGCTGACCACCTCGAAAGCGGCGCCGCTGACGGCCTTCATCGCCAGCTATTCCTCGCCCGAGGGGTTGTTCTACGCGAAACTCTCGGCGGCATCGACCATGGCCATCGCCCCGATCCTGATCCTTGGCTGGTTCAGCCAGAAGCAACTGGTCCGCGGCCTGACATTCGGCGCGGTGAAGTGAGGTAAACCCAATGGGACAGATTACGCTCAACAAGGTCCGCAAGGCCTTCGGCGAGGCCGAGGTCATTCCCGGCATCGACCTGCAGATCAACCACGGCGAGTTCGTCGTCTTCGTCGGCCCTTCGGGCTGCGGCAAGTCCACGCTGCTGCGGCTGATCGCCGGGCTCGAGGACATCAGCTCCGGCCAGATCGTCATCGACGGGAAAGAGGCCAGCAACGCCCCTCCGGGCGAGCGCGGGCTGGCGATGGTGTTCCAGAGCTATGCGCTCTACCCGCATATGTCGGTCAGGAAGAACATCGCCTTTCCGCTGAAGATGGCCGGGATGCCGCCGGCCGAGCAGGACCGCCGCGTCGAGGATGCGGCGCGCATCCTGAACCTGTCGAACTATCTCGACCGCCGTCCGGGCCAGCTTTCCGGCGGCCAGCGCCAGCGCGTCGCCATCGGCCGCGCCATCGTGCGCGAACCGGCGGCGTTTCTCTTTGACGAGCCGCTGTCGAACCTGGATGCCGCGCTGCGCGTGACCATGCGGCACGAGATCACCGAGCTGCACCAGAAGCTCAAGACGACGATGATCTACGTCACCCATGACCAGGTCGAGGCCATGACCATGGCCGACAAGATCGTCGTTCTGCACGCCGGACGCATCGAGCAGGTGGGCAGCCCGCTGGAGCTTTACAACGCACCCGCGAACATCTTCGTCGCGGGCTTCATCGGCAGCCCCCGGATGAACTTCATCACCGGCCCCGAGGCGGCGAAACACGGTGCCCATACCATCGGCATCCGCCCCGAGCATCTGGAGATCGCGGCCGAGGGCGGCTGGCAGGGCAGGGTGCATCTGGCCGAGCATCTGGGTTCGGACACCTTCCTCAAGGTGGACAGTCCCGAGCTGGGCGAGCTGACCGTCCGCGTCAGCGGCGAGCGTGGGCTGAATCCTGGCGACGAGGTTCGGCTGACACCCCGCCCCGACCGCATTTATCGTTTCTCTGAAGATGGAAGGTCCATGACATGAGACTGCAAGGCAAAACCGCCCTCATCACCGGCGCCGCGCGCGGCATCGGGCTGGAATTCGCCCGCGCCTATATCGCCGAGGGCGCCTGTGTCGCCCTGGCCGACATCAACGCCGATGCCGTGCGCGCCGCTGCCGAAAGCCTGGGGCCGCAGGCCATCGCGGTGCAGATGGATGTCACGAAACAGGACAGCATCGACGCGGGCTTCGCCGAGGTCGTGGCTCGGTTCGGCCATCTCGACATCCTCATCAACAACGCGGCGCTGTTCACCGCCGCCCCGGTCGAGGAAGTGACCCGCGCCGATTACGACCGCGTCATCGCCGTGAACATGACCGGGGCCTTCTTCTGCATGCAAGCGGCCGCGAAACACATGATCGCGGGCGGCAAGGGCGGCAAGATCATCAACATGGCCAGCCAGGCCGGGCGCCGCGGCGAACCCCTGGTGGCGGTCTATTGCGCCAGCAAGGCCGCCGTCATCAGCATGACGCAAAGCGCGGGCCTTGGCCTGATCCGCCACGGCATCAACGTCAACGCCATCGCCCCCGGCGTGGTGGACGGCGAGCATTGGGACATGGTGGACGAGCATTTCGCCCGTTTCGAGGGGCTGAAGCCCGGCGAGAAGAAAAAGCGGGTCGGGGCAGCCGTCCCCTTTGGCCGCATGGGCGTCGCCTCGGACCTGACCGGCATGGCGATCTTCCTGGCCACGCCCGAGGCCGATTACATCGTCGGGCAGACCTTCGGCGTCGACGGCGGCAACTGGCTGGCCTGAGCTTTCACCTGCGCGGCCCCCGCCCGCCGGGGCCGCCCTCTCATCCGGGGTCCACATGCAAGCCATCGTCTTTCGCCAGGGCGGCCAAGTCGCCGTCGAAACCCTGCCCGATCCCGAACCCGGACCGGGCGAGGTGCTGATCGCCATCCGCGCCAGCGGCATCTGCCATACCGACATCGAGATCCTGCGCGGCAATTACGGCGCCTCGGCCTTCCCGCTGGTGCCGGGTCACGAATATGCCGGCGAGGTTCTGGCGGCGGGCGAGGGGGTGACGGGTTTCGCGCCCGGCGACCTGGTCGTGGCCGATCCGAACCTCGGCTGCGGGGATTGTCCCGGTTGCCGCTCCGGGCGGGTCAACCTGTGCGAAAACCTTGGCGCCTATGGCGTGACCCGCAACGGCGGCTTTGCCGAGTGCTGCGTGCTGCGGGCCGATGCCCTGGTGCCCGCCCCCGGCATGGACCCGGCGCTGGCGGCATTGGCCGAGCCGATGGGTTGCGTGCTGAACGGCCTGTCGCCCCTGGCCGGACGGCGGATCGACCGGGCGTTGGTCTTTGGCGCCGGACCCATCGGCATGCTGATGGGCATCGCCCTGCACCAGCGCGGGGCCGAGGTGGCGATGGTCGACCTGGACGAGAGCCGGCTGGCCATGGCGGCGGAGTTCGGCCTCGGCGCGCTGCCCCAGGGCTCGGCCGAACTGGATCGGCTGCGCCGCGGCTGCGACCTGGCGGTGGATGCGACCGGCGTGCCGGCGGTGGCGGCGGGCCTGCCGGGATACGCTGCGAACGGCGGCAACGTGCTGTATTTCGGCGTCTGCCCGCCCGCGGCACGGATCGAGATTTCCCCCTTCGAGATCTTTCGCCGCCAGCTATCGCTTTTCGGCACGCATTCCCTGAACCGCAATATCGCCGAGGCGCTGGAGGTCATCCAGGCCTGCGGTCCGGGCCTGGGCAGGCTGATAACCCATCGCCTGCCGCTGCCCGAGATCGCCGGGGTTTTCCGGGCCGGCACGCCCAAGGGCGCCATGAAGGTGCTGATGGCGTGACCGGCAGGGATGCGATCGGGGTTTGTGATCGGTTCCGAAATGGTCCAGACCACGGGATGGGAAATCGGGCGGGATGATGGAATTGACGCAAACCCCTGGAGGCTACGAAGCCTTCCTGTTCGACATGGACGGCACGCTGCTGACCTCGATCCCGGCCGTCGAGCGGGTCTGGACCGGCTGGGCGCATCGCGTCGGCGCGCCGGTCGCCGAGGTTCTTGCCTATCTGCACGGCCGCCGCGCCGTCGATACCGTGCGCCATTTCGCCCCGCCGCATCTGCGGATCGCTGAGGAGGTTGCCTGGGTCGAGGCGCGCGAGATCGAGGATGTCGATGGGGTCGTCGCCATCGCAGGCGTCATCGACCTGCTCGCCTCGCTCGCGCCGGGGCGATGGGCCGTGGTGACTTCGGCAAGCCGCAGGCTGGCGCTGCGGCGGATGGCGGCCGCGGGGCTTCCGCTGCCCCGGATCACGGTCACTTCGGACGACGTGTCGCGCGGCAAGCCGGACCCCGAAGGCTATCGTCGGGGGGCCGCGCTCCTGGGTGTGGACATCGGCCGCTGCCTGGTTTTCGAGGACACGGAAGCCGGCCTGCTGGCCGGGCGGGCAGCGGGCGCCCAGGTCATCCGCATTGCCGGGCCCCATACCGTGCCCCAGGACGAAGAAGCGCCGACGATCACCGATTACGGCGGGCTTCGCGTCTTGTCCGGCGCCAGCGGCATGGTGCTGAGTTGGGCGACGGAACCTGTCGGACCCTAGGATTTCGCTCTCCAGCCGCTGGGCGGGGGCCATCGCGGTGCTTGGTCGTCACCGCCCCGGCACGTCGCGCTGGTCCAGGATCAGTTGAAGAAATGCCAGGTCGAGCCATTTGCCGAACTTGGCGCCGACCTGTTTCAGGTTGCCGGTCTGTTCGAAGCCCAGCTTCGCATGCAGCCGGATCGAGGCATCATTGCCAGCCTCGATCCCGGCCACCATCACATGCTTGCCCAGGTCTCGCGCGCGCTCGATCAGCGCCAGCATGAGGGCGCGGCCGATCCCGGCGCCGCGCTGGTCGCCACGCACATAGACCGAATGCTCGACGGTATGGCGATAGCCGTCGAAGGCACGCCAGTCGCCGAAGGACGCATAGCCCAGGACCGCGCCATTTTCGTCCACCGCGACCAGCACCGGATAGCCGGCCCGGCGGCGGTCGGCCAGCCAGGCCATGCGGTTGGCGGCATCGACCTGCGTCTCGTTCCAGATCGCCGTCGTATGGGCGACGGCATCGTTGTAGATCGCGGTAATGCCGTCGATATGCTGGTCCTCTGCGTCGCGGATGTCCATTCCGGCCCTCTGCCTGTTCGCCATACCGGGGCACGATCCGCCAAAGCGGGCGCACCGTCAACGCGATCCCGGCGGGCTTTTTTTCGGTGTCGCGAAGGTGGCGCGGCAATCTCCATGGCGATCCCGGCGATGGGCTGGCCCTGGGCAGGCCGCCGCCTTGCAAAGCCCGTCACCGGCCAGGCTCACTGCGCAGGGGCTGCACGAACGCATCGGGTTTTCGAAGCCGGATCGGCCCAGCCTCTCACCCTTCCATCGCCCTTTCGAGTGCCGCGAAGATCCGCGCATCGCCAAGCTGCGCGACGTTGAAGCGCAGGAACGCGCTTGCCGATTGCGAGACGCTGAAGACGTTTCCCGGCGCGAGGACGACGTTTTCCTCCAGGCAGCGCCGGGCGATGGCGGTGGAATCCCGGCCCTCGGGCAGGCGGCACCACAGGTAGAAGCCGCCGCGCGGCATGATCCAGGGAACCAGCCCAAGGGGCCGCAGCCGGTCCTCCGCCTCCTTCCGGGCCCGCGCCAGCCGCTGGCGCAGCTCGTCCATATGCTTGCGATAGCTGCCGCCGGCAAGCACCCCCGCGATCAGCTCGGCCGCGACCGGGCTCGGCCCGCCGAAGCTGGTCGCGACCTGCAGGTCGGCCAGCCCTTCGATCCAATCCGGCCGGGCGGCGATATAGCCGCAGCGCAGCGAGGCCGAGAGCGTCTTTGAAAAACTGCCGATCCTGATGACGCGGTTCAGCCCGTCGAGGATCGCCAGCCGCGGCGACAGGGCGGGCTCGAAATCCGCGAAGATGTCGTCCTCGACGATGGTCAGCCCGTGGGCCGCCGCCGCGCTCAGCAAGCGATGCGCGGTCTGGGGCGAAAGGCTGGCGCCGGTCGGGTTGTGCAGCGCCGAATTGGTGATGTAGAGCCGCGGGTTTTCCTCGGCGAGGGCGCGCTCGAAGGCGGCGATGTCCGGGCCGGTGGGGGTGAAGGGGATGCCGACGACCCGCACCTGATGGGCGCGCAGCAGCGCCTGGAAATTGAAATAGCAGGGATCGTCGACCAGAACGGTATCCTCGGGCCGCAGCAGCAGGCGGCAGATCAGGTCGATGGCCTGCGTCCCCGAGCCCGTCAGCATGACCTGGTCCATGGTGGCCAAGATGCCCTCGTCGGCGAACCGGCCCAGCAGCAGGCGCCGCAGGGCCGGCGCGCCGCGGGTGCTGCCATAATCGGACAGCAGGGCGTCCTCGGCCCTGGCCAGGGCCCGCAAGCCTTTCCGCAGCGCGGCATTGGGCATCCAACCGGCAGGCAGCCAGCCGCAGCCCGGTTTCAGCACCGCGGGGTCGGCATCGAGCGATTGCCGCGAGACCCAGAACGGATCGATGGCGCGGTCGCGCGGCGGCCCCATTTCGGCCAGCGCCATCGGCGGCAGGTCGGCGCCGGTGACATAGAAGCCCGAGCCGCGCCTGGCGCGGATGATGCCCTCCGCCGCCAGCCGGTCATAGGCCTCGACCACGGTCGAGGGCGAGACGCCCATGGTTCTCGCGAAGCCCCGGACCGAGGGCAGGCGGTCGCCGGGGCTCAGCGCCCGGTTGGCGATCTTGGCGCGGACGGCATTCATCAGCGCCTGCGTGCGCGTGGTTTCCTGGCTGTCCATCATCGCGCCTTCTCCCGCTGTATGGGCCGCTTCACCCATACGGATTGTCGAAACTGTAATGTATTGTTCCTGTCCGGGCCAGAGCCGGATCGCTATTGCCGGGGGCGGTAAAGCGAGGACGCATATGGAACGCGGAACGGCAGGTTGGGGCAGCGGCCTTCTGGGCGTCATCATCTTCAGCGGGTCGCTGCCGGCCACCCGCGTCGCCGTGGCGGATTTCTCGCCGATGTTCCTGACCTCGGCCCGCGCGGTGATCGCCGCGCTGCTGGGGGCGGCTTGCCTGTTGGCGCTGCGCCAGCCCCGGCCCGAGCGCCGCGACCTGCTGTCCCTGGCGCTGGTCGCCTTCGGCGTCGTGCTGGGCTTTCCGCTGCTAACCGCGCTGGCGCTGCAGCATATCACCGCGGCGCATTCCATCGTCTTCGTCGGGCTGCTGCCGCTGGCGACCGCCATCTTCGGCGTGCTGCGCGGGGGCGAGCGGCCCGCGCCGGCCTTCTGGGTCTTCGCGGTGGCCGGCGCGGCTGCGGTTGCCGGCTTCGCCCTCCATGGCGGCGACGGCGGCACGCTGGCCGGCGACCTGCTGATGATCGCCGCGATCCTGGCCTGCGGGCTGGGCTATGCCGAGGGCGCCGCGCTGTCGGGCCGGCTCGGCGGCTGGCAGGTCATCTCCTGGGCCTTGCTGCTGTCCCTGCCGGCCATGGCGGCGATCAGCCTGTTCACCTTGCCGCCTGCATGGTCCCTGATCACCATGCCCGCCTGGCTCGGGCTTGGCTATGTCTCGGTCTTCAGCATGATGGTCGGCTTCATCTTCTGGTATCGCGGCCTCGCGCTTGGCGGCATTGCCGGGGTCGGGCAGTTGCAGCTTCTGCAGCCCTTCTTCGGCTTCCTGCTGGCGGCGATCCTGCTGGGCGAGCCCATCGCCTGGACCATGATCGCATCCGCCGTCATCGTCGTCCTCTGCGTCGCCGGGGCCAAGCGATACGCGTGAGGCCCGGACATGGCCTTCGTCATTCCCGAAACCTCTGCGGCAAAGACCGATCATGATCCGGCATGGATGGCGAAACCGCAGGCATCACCAGGCCGGCGGTATGCGGCCTGCGTGGCTGGCGGGACGAGCTTGCCATCGCAAGGCCCCGCGCGGCCTGGCCGTTGCGTCATGGCCGGGCGCGGGGTAGGAGGAATGCAGCAAGCCGTCCAGCACAGCCACCCCGAAACCTTTGTGGTGCCGCGCGACGATGGAACCGACCTTCTCTTTCGACAAGCTCTATCTTGGCCAGCGGGGCCGGCTGCAACGCCTGGTGCTGCGCGTGACCGGGCAGCGGGCGACGGCCGAGGATGTCGTGCATGACGCCTTCCTGCGGCTGCTGAACACGCCCCAAGGCCATGTGATCGCGCAGGACGCCTGGCTGGCCCGCGTCGCGCGCAATCTGGCGCTGAACCACATGCGCCATGAACGCCAGGGGGTCGTCGTGGATGCCCCGCCCGGCGGTGTCGAAACCATCACCTCGGACACGCCCTCGGCCGAGATGGTGCTGGTCTGCCGCGAAAGCCTGCGCCGTGTCATGCAGGCGATCCTGGCGCTGCCGCCGCGGCGGCGCGAGATCTTCGTGCTGCATCGGTTCGGAGAGCTGACCTATGACGAGATCGCCGCGCGGCTTGGCATTTCGCGCAATACCGTCATGGTGCAGATCGTGAACGCCCTTGCCGACCTGCGCCGCGAACTCGGCCGCGACTTTTTCCGGCAAGGATGATGCGCCAGCGACGCCGGGGTGCCATAGAGGCAGGAACGCGTTTCAGGATCCGTGCATGCTGAAGGACGAGGACCCCCCCGAGCTGCGCAAGGCGCTGGAATGGCTGGTGCGGCTGAACGACGACCGCGCGCCGCCCGACCTGGAGCGCCGGTTCCAGGCGTGGCTGGCGGCCTCGGCCAGGAACCGTGCCGCCTGGGACGAGGCAAATGCGCTCTGGGCCGGGATGGAGCCGGTCAAGGCCGAGTTCGACACCCTGCGCCGCCGCGACCGGGCCATCAGCCGCCGCCGCCTGATCGGCGGGCTGGCGGGCCTTGCCTTCGCCGGCGCCGGCGGCTGGCATGTCTCGCGTCCCTGGTTCCGGGCCGATCACGTCACCGATGCCGGAGAGGTGCGCGACATCGCGCTTGCGGATGGCTCGCTGGTTAATCTCGGCAGCCGCTCGGCTCTCTCGGTCGACCTGGGGCCCGAGCGGCGGCTGGTCCGGCTGCTGCGGGGCGAGGGGTTCTTTGCCGTGGCGCCCGACCCGCGGCCCTTCGCGGTCCGGGCCCTGGGCGGAGAGGTGGCGGCATTGGGAACGCGGTTCAACGTCTGCCTGCAGGGCGGCCGCGTCGACGTCGCGGTGGCGGAGCACGCGGTTTCGCTGAAGCTGCCGGGCCTGCCTGCGGTCGAACTGGGCCAGGGCTGGCAATCCAGCTATGGCCGCGACTACATCGCGCCGCCGGTGCAGGCGGAGCCGGACAGCATCGGCGCCTGGCGGCAGGGGCGGATGATCTTTCGCAACACCCCCCTGGGCGAGGTGCTGGCCGAGATCGCGCGCTGGCGCGGCGGCAGCATCTCGGCCTGGGGCAGCGGGGTGGCGGCGGTCCCGGTCACGGCGATCTTCGACACGAACGCGCCGGATGCGGCGCTGGAAACCATCGTCCAGACCCTGGACCTGCGCATGGTCAACCTGCCCGGCGGGATCACCCTCATCCGCGGCGGATGATTTTTTTTCACCGCCGCCTTAATGACCTTTCCGTTCCCAGGTGTCTGCCATGCGAGGGCCGAAGAAAGCCGGTCATGGCACATGCAAGAGGGACAAGGATGGAACGGACACGCAAGGGGATGCCGGGATTTCGGCTGGGGATCGCCACCGCGATGCTGCTGGCATCGACGGCGCTAGCCATACCGCTGACGGCGCCGGCGGCGGCGGCGCAGGAAACGGCCGGGACAGGCAGCTTCGCCATCCCCGCCCAGCCGCTTTCTGCGGCGCTGGTCCGCTTCGGCCAGGCCAGCGGCTTGCAGATCTTCTTCGACGAGCGCGTGGTCGCCGGCCGCCGCAGCCCCGGCGTCAGCGGCAGCATGACCGCCGAGGCCGCGCTGGCCCGGCTTCTGGCGGGCACCGGGCTTGGCTATCGGTTCAACAATCCCCGGACGGTCAGCATCCTGGCGCAAACACCCGCGGCACCGGCGGCGGCCGAGCCCGGCTCGATCCTGCTGGACACCGTCGTCATCCAGGGCGAGGGCATGGGAAGCTGGGACGTTCCGCCGGCCTATGCGGGCGGGCAGGTCGCCTCGGGCGGCGCGCTTGGCATCCTTGGCAATACCGGCGTGATGGACACGCCGTTCAACCAGACCAGCTATACCAGCAAGCTGATCCAGGACCAGCAGGCCGCGACGGTCGCCGACGTGCTGGACAACGAACCCTCGGTGCGTCGCGCCATCCCGGCCTATGGCTCGGCCGAGAACGTGAAGATCCGCGGCTTCGACATGAACGTGGGCGAGGCGGCGATCAACGGGCTCTATGGCCTTGCCCCGCTGTCGGGCAGCCTTCCGGTCGAATTCGTCGAGCGCGTCGAAGTCCTGAAGGGCCCGAATGCGCTGCTAAGCGGGATCACCCCGTCGGGCCAGGTCGGCGGCGGCATCAACCTGGTCATGAAACGCGCGGGGGACCAACCCCTTGCGCGGCTGACCATGGGGCTCGATTCGGATTCGTCCCTGCGCGCGCATGTGGATGTGGGCCGGCGCTTTGGCGCGCAAAGGCAATGGGGCCTGCGCATCAACGGCAGCTATCGCAGCGGCGAAACCTTCATCGACGGCCAGTCGCGCAAGGTTCCGGTGGGCGCAGTCGGTCTCGACTATCGGGGAGAGCGCTTCCGCGCTTCGCTCGACGCCTATCACCTGCAGGAAAAGACCGAGGGCGGGATCGCCTTCTACGCCTCTCCGGCGGCCGGCCTGACCGAGATGCCCGCCGCGCCCTCCGGCAGCACCAACATCTATCCGGGGATCCGGTCGGACTACACCACCCAGGGCGCCGTCCTGCAGGCCGAACTGGACATTGCCGACGGCGTCACCGCCTATTCCAAGCTGGGGGTGCAGCGTTTCCGGCAAAGCGGCTTCTTCGGCGGCATCGCCATCGCGCTGGCCCAGAACGGCGACACCGCCGTCAACGTGACCGACTGGCCCTATGAATCGGATGGCAGCTCGGCCGAGGTCGGGGTGCGCGGCGCATTCTCTACCGGCGGGGTCGAGCATCGCTTTGCCGTCAGCGCCGCGCGGCAGAATCGCGAGCTGGCATCCAGCGTCACCTTTGCCCGCAACCCGACCAACATCTACGATCCGCTGCCGATCACCATCTGGCCGGACCCCGCAGGCGCGCCGCTGAAGACCGCCGAATCGACGATGACCAGCCTGGCATTCGTCGATACCATGTCCCTGTTCGACGACCGCGCGCTGCTGACGCTGGGCATCCGCCACCAGAAGGTCCGGTCCGACAGCTACGACACCGCCACCGGCCTTGTCGCCAGCAGCTACGATTCCAGCGCCTGGACGCCGATGGTCGGGCTGGTGGTCAAGCCCAGCGAACATCTGTCCTTCTACGGCAACTATATCGAGGGCCTGTCGCCCGGCACCATCGTCGATGCCGCCTACCAGAACGCCGGGCAGGTCTTTGCCCCCTACAAGACCCGCCAGGTCGAGATCGGCGCCAAGCTGGAGACCGGCGGCTTCATCAACACCGTCAGCCTGTTCCAGGTCGAAAAGCCGGGCACCCTGGTCGATTACGCGACGGCGCCGCTGCCCACGCTGCGCGAGAACGGCGAGCAGCGCAATCGCGGCATCGAATGGGCCATCATGGGCGAGATCGCGCCGGAACTCCGCGCGCTTGGAGGGGTGAGCTATACGCAGGCCCGCCTGACCAGGACGCAGGACGGCGCCCATGACGGAAACCATGCGCCCGGCGCCGCGCCCCTGGCGGTCAACCTTGGCCTGGAATGGGATACCCCCTGGGTGCAGGGGCTGACGCTCAGCGGGCGGCTGATCCACACCTCGTCGCAATATGTCGACAACGCCAATGCCATCAGGATCCCGGACTGGACGCGGGTCGATCTGGGCATGCGCTATGAGACGGTCCTGGGCGGCAGGAAGGTCTCGGTGAACGGCGGGGTGAAGAACCTCTTCGACCAGAGCTACTGGGCGGGCGCCATGCAAGCAATGTGGTGGCGCTTGGCGCGTCGCGAACCTTCCAGCTTTCCGCTTCGGTGGATTTCTAGGGCAGAGTCGGGCTGTTCGCCATCGGCCCTTGCGCCGGTGCGCCGGCTGGGCAAACGGGGCAAAGCCATGCCGCTGTCCTCGGGCGGCGGCGTCCGGGCGCGGGGCATTGACCGGCATCTTCCGGCAAAGCCGCCCGTCGCCGCGCCGGTGGATGCCGAGGGCAGGAGGCGCTGCATCTCGCCGCTGTTCCATCGCGTGCCCGTGGGGGCCGAGATGTGCGGCCCCTGTCCGACGCCGGACCTGGCCACCTTCTTCGTGGCGGTTCAGCATCCGGGCGACGGCGGCGAGGATTGGGAGGGCCACGGCCGCCCGTCCTATTACGAGGACCTGTCCACCCGCTGGCCGGATTTCCGCGACGCCATGCCGGTGCGCCCGGCGGTGGTGGCGATCACGAAACAGGGCGGCGGCCGGATCGGCTGATACGTCCTGCCCGAATTAAAGAAGGGGGCGGAAAACCGCCCCCTTTTGGCATCTGCCTTGCGTCCCGTTCAATGCGTCACGCCGCTGCCGCCGGTCACGGCGATGTTGTAGGGCTTGCCCTCGACCTCGACCGTCCCGAGTTCTTCGAGGCTCTCGGTCGCGATGCGGCGCACCAGGCCGGCGTTGGGATCGGTGACGACGATTTCATCCCCGGCCAGGGCGAGGCGCGGGCGCGGGTCGTTCCAATGCCCGTCCATCGAATAGGGCTCCGTCACCTTGGCGCTGGCCGCGATCTCGGCCTTCAGCAGGTCGATGCGGTGCAGGCTGCCGTCCTCGGTCAGCACGTAGCCGGTCGAGGGCCTGGCCGGGTCGAGCGCGAAATCCACCCGGCGGAAAGGCAGCTTGATGTAGCGGTAATGCGGCTCGTCCACCGGGTCGATGACCGCCAGCCCGTCGGGGCCGTAATTGCCCAGGAAGACCTGGATGCCGGTCGCGCCCAGCAGCGTGCCGGTGGTCCCGCCCTGCGGCAGGTCGGCCGGATAGGGCAGCAGCCTGTATTCCGGGCCGTTCGCGCCGGCCTTGACGGTCAGCACGCCTTCCTTGCAGCCGGCGGCCAGATAGGCACCCGAGAAGGCCTCGCCATGGATCGCGGTGCAACTGGCCAGGTCGCCTGCCGGCTTGCCCTCGGCGTCGAAGGCCTGCAGGCCCAGGCGCGGCACCGAGGCGTCGCCCTCGACCTTCTCGTCCGAGGCGACGGTGGAGAGCCAGCTGTCGCCCAAGGGCGCGACGAAGCCGTGATGGGCGCGGGCCTGCGGGAACTTGACCGGCTCGACCTTGCCCTCGGCCAGCGCGCCGCCCTCCAGGATCTCGGCATAGCCGCCCTGGTCGTAGTTCAGCACCACCTTGCCGTCGTGCTCGACCAGGTGGAACGGGCGCGGCCCGGTCAGGCTGGCGTCGATGGCCGCGGGATCGGCCACCTCGATGTCGCGGTGGTCGCCGTGGTCGTGGAACGCGATGCCGCTGCGGATGAACTGCACCGTGTCGGCATCGGACTGCACCGCGGCCACCACCGCGCCGCCCGCCACCGGGAACAGCTTGACCTGGCCGGTGGTCGGGAAGGTCCAGCGATGATCGGGTTCGGACAGGTCGAACGCCGTGACCTGGCCCTTTTCATGGTCGCCGACGAAGACGCGGTAAAGCGTGACGTCCTCATGGCCGTGATCGTGGTCATGGTCCTGCGCGAAAGCCGCACCGGCCAGGATCAGCGCCAGGGCGCTGGCGCCCGCGAGATGTCTGAACATGGAAGGTCTCCTTGGATGGTGGATCGGGGTGAAGGCTCCGGGACGGGGCAATGGCTGGTCCCGGCGGAAATCTGGTCAGCGGGCGGCCAGCGCCGCGGCGATGGCGCCGGCATTGTGGCGCATCATCGCGATGTAGTCGGGCGCCGGGCCGTCCGGGCCGGACAGCGCGTCGGAATAGAGCGTGCCTGCCAGCGGCAGTCCGGCCTCGCGCGCGATCTGCTCCAGCAGCCTCGTGTCGCTGATGTTCTCGGCGAAGATGGCTGCGGCGTTGCGGTCGCGGATCGCGCGGATCAGCCCCGCGACATCGGCCGCAGCGGCCTCGGATTCGGTCGAGACGCCCTGCGGCGACAGGAAATGCACGCCATAGGCGGCCTCGAAATAGCGGAAGGCGTTGTGGGCGACCACCACGGTGCGGCGGTCCTCGGGCAGGGCGGCGACGGCACTGCGGATCTCGGTATCGAGAGCGTCCAGTTCGCCGGCATAGCGGGCCGCATTCGCCTGATAGGCGGCGCAGCCTTCGGCATCGGCCACGCAGAAGGCTGCGGCGATGTTCTGCACATAGACCTTGGCATTCGGCACCGATTGCCAGGCATGGGGATCATGCGCGCCGGCATGGAAGACCGCCTTGCCGTCGATATAGTGGTAATGGCCGCCGCCCGGCTCCTCCATCGTCTCGACCCCGTCGGTCAGGGTGGCGATGGCGGCGTCTGTCCCGCTGGCGGCGATCAGGCGGGCAAGGAAGCCCTCGAACTCCAGCCCGTTGGTCAGCACCACATCGGCGCCGGCCAGCGCGATCGCGTCGGCCGGGCGAGGCTCATGGACATGCGTGTCGGAATCCGGGCCGACCAGCACCTTCAGCCTGATCCGGTCGCCGCCGACCTCTGCCGCGAAATCGCCGATGATCGAGAAGGTGGCGACCACGTCCAGCGGTTCCGCCTGTGCAGCCGCAAGGGATGAAAACGCAATGGCCGAACAGGCGGCAATGCGGCGAAGCCAATCTCTCATGGGATATCCTTTCATGGCGTCAGGCCGTCCGGTGGCGGCGGGGCAGGGCGGGCCGCAGCACGCCGCGCGGCCCGGCCAGAAGCGAGACGAGATAGACCACCCCGGCCGAGAGGATGATCGCCGGACCCGAGGGCAGGCTGGCGTGATAGGACAGCAGGAGCCCGCCCAGCGATGAGACGATGCCGATCCCGACCGAGGCGGCGCACATCGCGACGGCATCGTTCACCCAGAACCGCGCCGCAGCGCCGGGCAGGATCATCAGCCCGACCGACAGCAGCGTGCCGAGCGCCTGGAACCCGGCGACCAGGTTCAGCACCACCAGCCCCAGGAAGACGAAATGCACCACGCCCCCCAGGCCCGAGACCGAACGCAGATACAGCGGGTCGAGGCATTCCGCCACCAGCGCCCGCCACAGCAGCACCGTGGTCGCCAGCGTGACGGCGGCGACCAGCCCGATCAGCCACAGCGCATCGTCGTTCAGCGCCAGCACCGTGCCGAACAGCACATGCATCAGATCGACGCTGGAGCCGCGCAGCGAGACCATGACGACCCCGATGGCCAGCGAAACCAGGTAGAAGGCCGCCATCGAGGCATCCTCCCTCTGCACCGTCAGCCGTGCCACGGCGCCGGCGCCAAGCGCCACGATGGCCCCGGCGATCAGCCCGCCGATGGTCATCGGCACGATCTCCAGCCCGCAAAGCAGGAAGCCCGCCGCAGCACCCGGCAGGATGGCGTGGGACATGGCGTCGCCGGTCAGGCTCATCCGGCGCAGCATCAGGAAGACGCCGACCGGGCAGGCCGACAGCGACAGCAGCAGCGCCCCCGCCAGCGCGCGCTGCATGAAGGCGAATTCGAGGAAAGGCGCCACGACCCAGTCGACCATCACGCCACGTCTCTGGCCGGGGCGGGGGACGGCTCGCACCAGGGGGCGTCGTCGTCCCAGGCTTCCTGGAACTGCCGGGCGCGCTGCATGTTCTCGGGCGTCACCACCTCGGCGCTTGGCCCCCAGGCGATGGGGCGGCGGGCAAGCAGCAGCGCCTGCGGGAAATGCGCCTGCACCAGGTCGAGGTCATGGACGACCACGACCACGGTACGGCCTTCGCCATGCCAATGCAGGATCAGGCCGATCAGGTCGCGGATGGTCTTTTCGTCGATGGCGTTGAAGGGCTCGTCGAGCAGGATCAGATCGGCATCTTGCACCAGCAGCCGGGCGAACAAAGCGCGCTGCAACTGCCCGCCCGACAGGCTGTCGATGGGACGCCGCCCGAACCCGTCCAGCCCCACGGCGCGCAATGCATCCGCGACGGCACGGCGATCCTCGGCCCGGTGCCGACCCAGAAGGCCGCGCTTGTGCCACAGGCCAAGCGCGACCAGGTCCACCACCCGCGCCGGAAAACTGCGGTCCAGTTCGGATTGTTGCGGCAGGTAGGCAAGGCTGGCATCTGCGGCGACCCGGCAAGTGCCGCTCATCGGCGCCAGCAGGCCGGTGATGCATTTGACCAGCGTCGACTTGCCCGACCCGTTCGGCCCGACCACGGCCAGCAGCGCGCCGCGCGGCACCTGGCCGGTCAGGTGATGGACGGCGGCGTGGCTGCCATAGCCGACCGTCAGATCCTCGAAGGTGATACAGGCATCGGCCGTGCGGGGGTTCATTTCAGGCGGCTCCGGGCGTCGCTGCATAACAGACTCGAGTTTTCGTGATGTTATTACATTACGAAAAGAGAAGGGCAAGAGAGGCCGTCGCGCGTCCCGGCGTCAGAAAACGGCGGCTGAGGCCGGAAAGCCGGCGGGATGCCGGCAAGGACATGCCGACGCGCCAGTTTTGTGATTTGTCGAAACGGCGCCCGCGGCCTAAAGCCTGCCGCCATGCGCTGTTTGCGGCTTGCCTTGCTGTCCCTGCTGTCGGCCCTTGTCCTTGCAAGGGCCGAGGCGCATCCGCATGTCTTCATCGACACCGGCCTGACCTTTCGCTTCGACGGCGAGGGCAGGATGGGCGCGGTCAGCGTGACCTGGGTCTTCGACGAGCTTTCCTCGATGCTGATCGTCGAGGACATGGAGCTGGACGCTGACGGCAACGGCGTGCTGACCGATGACGATATCGCCCGCCTGACCGCCATGTTCAGCGACTGGCCCGAGGATTTCGCCGGCGACCTTTACGTGACCCATGACGGCAAGCCGGCCGCGCTGTCCGGGCCGATGGAGATCGAGGTCCGCCATCGCGACGGCCGGCTGGTCGTGAGCCATATCCGCCCGCTTCTGGACCGGATCGGGCCCGAGGACGGGCGGATTGTCGTGCAGGTCTACGATCCGACCTATTATACCTTCTACGAGCTGGTCGGGACGCCGGAAATCCGGGGCAGGGACGGATGCCGGGTCGAGATAGAAAAGGCCGACATCGCCGCGGCGCAGCGCAAATATGGCGACGAGCTGGCGAAGCTCAGCAATGACGAGATCATGGACCAGGGCAAATACCCCGACGTGGGCGGCGATTTCGCCGACGAGGTGAGGCTGGAATGCGTAAGGTGATCCTGGTCGCGCTGCTTGCGCTGGTGGTGGCGGCCGGGCTGGTTCTCTGGACCGGGCTGGACGACCGCGTCGCCCGCATGGCCCTGGGCTGGCAGCGCGACTACCAGAACGCGCTGGCGCGGGCCTTGCGCGCCCTGCGGGGCGGCGAGGCCGGGGCGGTCACGGCATTCCTGGGCATCTGCTTCGCCTATGGCTTCCTGCATGCGCTGGGGCCGGGTCATGGCAAGGCGCTGATCGGCGCCTACGGGGTCGCGACGGACGTGCCGATGAGACGCATGGTCGGCCTGGCCGCGATAACCAGCCTTGCGCAGGCGACGGTCGCGGTGGCCGTGGTCTATGCGGGCGTCTGGATCTTCGGCGGCGCGCGCGATCGCGTCGAGGGCGCTTCCGCCAGTCTCGAGCCGTTCTCGGCCGCGGCCATCGCCCTGCTGGGGGTGATCCTGTGCTGGCGCGGCTTCCGCAGGCTGGCCGCCGGCCGGCACCGGCATGGCCACGCGCATTCCGAAACCTGCGGCTGCGGCCATGTCCATGTCCCCGATGTCCAGGAGGTTCGGGCAATCCGGTCCTGGCGCGAAGCCGCGGCGCTGGTCGCCGGAGTGGCCCTGCGGCCCTGCACCGGGGCGCTGTTCCTGCTGATCCTGACCTGGCGGTTCGGCCTGGACGCGGTCGGGATCGCCGGGGCCTATGCCATGGGGATCGGCACCATGATGGTGACGGGCCTTGCCGCGGCCATCGCGGTTGGATTGCGTCGCGGGGTGCATCTCTCGCTGCCGGCCTTGGGTCGGGCCTCGGTCCTCGCCGGCCTGGTCGAGGTCGCCTTCGGCGGCCTGGTGGCGATCTTCGCCTTCGCAACGGCGTTTCGCCTGGTCCAGGCGTCCTTCTGATCCGATCCCGGCGCGGCTACCCGACCGGACCAGCCGGGATGCCTTCCCCAGGGGTCGGCTTCGGTATCCGGCGATACCTGCCGTAGTGGCAGAAACATTCCATCGAAGAAGAGAGCGCCAAAGCGAATTGCCAACGCCGTTCTTGCCCTTGCGCTCGTTGGAGGATGCACGACACGCGGCCTCGGAACCCATTTCATGGATGAAAACGAGGGACGGGAGCGGCTGGCAGTCGAGGCCCGAGCGACGGCATATGCCCTGTCGCTCTATCTGAACGGCATGGTTCCGCACCCCTAGGTGAAGCTCCGCCCGTCGCTGCCGCGTGTCGAGGTGGTCCCGGCATGGCGGGAACCACCAAAAGGATCGATGCGGCATCGGGCGATGATGTTCCCGATTTGGCCGGCTTCGGCGCAGTCCATTGCAGAGGCTATGCTCCGACCCCCGGACATGCAGGATGTCCGGGGATTGTCTCATCGGCTCATGCCGGGACGATCTTGCCGGGCAGGCTGTTGACCCGCATCGTCTCGTCGGGGCGGAAATGGATGACCGAGCGGATCGACTCGCCAGCATGCAGTAGGTCGAAGGCGGTGTTGATCTGCTCATGCGTCATGTTGTGGGTGATATAGGGATCGACGTCGAAATCGCCATGCAGCCATTCGTCCACCATGCCGGGCAACTGGCTGCGCCCGCGCACCCCGCCAAAGGCCGAGCCGCGCCAGACCCGGCCCGTCACCAGTTGGAACGGACGGGTGGCGATTTCCTCGCCCGCGCCGGCAACGCCGATCACCGTGCATTCGCCCCAGCCCTTGTGGCAGCATTCCAGCGCCGAGCGCATGACGTTCACGTTGCCGATGCATTCGAAGGAATAATCCACCCCGCCGTTGGTCATGTCGATGACGACCTGCTGGATCGGCTGCTGGAAATCCGCGGGATTGATGCACTCGGTCGCGCCAAGGCCGCGGGCCAGCGGGAACTTGTTCGGGTTGGTGTCGATGCCGATGATCCGGCCGGCGCCGACCATCTTCGCCCCCTGGATCACCGCCATGCCGACCGCGCCCAGGCCGAAGACCGCGACGGTCGCGCCGGGCTGGACCTTGGCGGTGTTCCTGACCGCGCCCATGCCGGTCGGGATGGCGCAGCCCATGACGCTGGCCTTGGCGAGCGGCGCCTCGGTCGATATCCTGGCCACCGAGATCTCGGGCAGCACCGTATATTCGCTGAAGGTGCTGGTGCCCATGTAGTGATGGATCATCTTGCCCTTGTAGGAAAAGCGCGAGGTGCCGTCGGGCATGACGCCGCGGCCCTGCGTCTCGCGGATTGTCTGGCACAGGTTGGTCTTGCCCGACCTGATATAGAGGCAGTCCGGATCCTCGGGGATGTAGAGCGGGATGACATGATCGCCCGGCTTGACCGAGGTGACGCCGCGGCCGATCTCTTCGATGATCCCGACGCCCTCATGGCCGAGGATGGCGGGGAACAACCCCTCGGGGTCGCGGCCCGACAGGGTGAATATGTCGGTATGGCACAGGCTGGTGGTGACGATGCGGACCAGGACCTCGCCGTCCTTCGGGCCCTCGAGGTCGATTTCCTCGATCTCCAGCGGGCGGTTCGGTTCCCAGGCGATGGCGGCGCGGGTTTTCATGGAGATACTCCTCGGCTTGCATTCGGTTACGTGATGTTATTACATAATCAACGTGCCTGGAACCGGCCGGGGCGGTCGATTTCGGACAGGGTTCCCGATCTTCGCGCCAAGGGCAGGACAGCAGCCGATGACAGCATCGCAAGGGCAGGCCGCCGGCAGGGCAAGCCATCGGGTGCATGTCGTGATCTATCCCGGCTTCAAGTCGATGGAGGCGGTTGGTCCGGTCAATGTGCTCAGCTATGCCAACCGCCACCTGGCCGCGCGGGGCGATCCGCGCCGCTATGACATCGTGCTGGCCGCGCGCCAGCCCGGCATGGTGCCCTCGGACACGCTGATCTCGCTGGAGGCGGGGCCGCTACCGGAAGGCCCGCTGACCACGGTCATGGTCGCCGGTGCGCTCGACATCCAGGCGGCGCTGGCGCGGGAAGCCGGGCTGGTGGAGTGGTGCCGCAGGCGGGCCTTCGAGGCGGAACGCTTCGCGGCGCTCTGCTCGGGGTCGTTCTTCCTGGCCGCGGCGGGGGTTCTGGACGGGCGGCGGGCGGCGACGCATTGGAGCGTGGCCGAGTTGCTGCAGCGGCGCTTTCCCAAGGTTCGCGTGGATGCCGACGCGATCTTCGTGCAGGACGGCAGCCTGTGGACCTCGGCCGGGGTGACGGCGGCGATCGACCTGGCGCTGGCCTTTGTCGAGCAGGATTTCGGCCGCGATCTGGCGCTGGCGGTGGCGCGCGACCTGGTGATCTATCTGAAGCGGCCGGGCGGGCAGTCGCAGTTCAGCGCCGCCCTGACCAGCCAGATGCGCGGCCCGCCGGGAATGCGCGACATCCAGGCGTGGCTGCTGGCCAACCTGGACCGGCCCCTGCGCATCCCCGACATGGCCGCCCGCGCCGGGATGAGCCCGCGCAACTTCACCCGCCTGTTCGCCGCCGAACTGGGCACGACTCCCGCCAGCTATCTGGAGAGCGCGCGCTGCGAGCGGGCCAAGGCGCTGCTTCTGGACGGCGACCTGCCGTTGAAGGCCATTGCCTTCCGCTGCGGCTTCACCTCGGACGAGCAATTGCGCAAGGCCTTCCTGCGCCGCTTTTCGCTGACGCCGCGCGACTATCGCGACCGCTTCAGGACGACGCTGACGGCCCGATAGGTGCAATGCCGGGCCGGGCGGCTTACCGCTGCGACAATCTCACTGTGCTTGCCGGCCAGGGGTCGTCGAAGGGCTCGCCCGCCTTCCAGGCCGCGATCTCCTCAGGGGTGCAGAAGCAATCCCTCACCGCATCGGCGAACGCCGCAAGCTCGTCGCGGTCGCTGATCACGGTCAGCCGGCAGCGCCGGTCGCCGAATTCGGGCGACAGGCCTGCAAGGCGCCGGCGCATCTCGTCGCGTTCCTCGGGCAGCAGGTTCAGGCTGTTGTCCTCAAGCGCGGCGATTTTCCAGTAGTTGACGATCTCCAGCCCGATGCTGCCCGCCGTCTGGTTCCACAGCAGTTGCAGCCGGTCGCGCGTCGGCAGCCAGAAGAAGCCCTTGCTGCGGTGGATGCCGGTGCCGAGGGCGTGGTTATAGACCTGCCACAGCCTTTGCGGGTGAAAGGGGCGGGGGTCCGCGATCACGATGCTGTCGATGCGATAATCCTCGGCCCCGGACATCGAGGCGGTGCCGCGGCTGCGGTCCCAGTCGGTCAGTTCCGCCCCCAGGGCGGCGACGCGCGCATGGTCATAGGGCGGCAGGGCCAGCACATCGGCCAGCCGGACATTGCCCCATTGCATCCCCATGATGTCGGCGAAGGGGTTGAGCGGATGGATCGCCTGCGCGACAGTGCGCAGCGTCTCGCCGGACACCCGGTCCATCTCGCTCAGCAGGATGCGGCTGGCGAACATGATCTGCTCGGCCAGCGGGTTCTCGATCCCGCGCCGGCCCCCGGCCAGTTGGCGCGAGGCGGCGGGCAGGATGGCGCGGCCCAGGTCGTGGTCCTGCGCCAGCGTCGCCGTGTCCACCACCGACAGGAAGCCGTGCAGCCGCAGGGCGGGATGCGCGCGGATCGCCTCGAGAAGCGGCCAAGGATGGCTGCTGCCCGAGGTCTCGATCAGCACATGGGTGGCGTTCCCCTGGGCGATCATCCGGTCCACGGCGCGGACGAACTGCTCCAGCCCCTGCGCGCCGCTGATGCTGCCGGCCGGAATGGCGGCAAAGCGCGGGTCGCGGCGCGAGATCGCATTGCTGGTGTCGAGGATTGCGCCATCGACGTCGAGTTTGCTCATCGCGTTGACGATGACGCCTGGCCGGACGCCCGGCATGCTGCGGGCCTGCACCAGCAGGCTCTGCATGAGCGTAGCCTTTCCGGCCCCGAGAAAACCGTTCAGGATCGTGACCGGATCCCGCGGCATGGTGTTGCCCTGAATGAAAGCGGGTCAACCGGCGGGGCGCTTGCCTGCGGCCTCGCGCGATGGAAACTTCTGGGCATGGAAGAGGGGTCGTCTTCCAGCGCCGCGATCCGCCCGGTTGCATGCAGGATGCCGCATCCAATACGAATGGATAGTCAATGTTTATCAGTATCTTGAAAGATATTAGTCATGCAGATTCTCATGATGAATTGGGCGAGGCATGCGCGGGTTTTTAGAGCCAGCGCCCGGCTATCCGACGGTCATCAGGCTGGGCGCATGGGCCTCGGGCGTCGCGGCATTTGTGACGGCCGGGATCAGCCCGTCGGCGCCGATTTCGAGGCCAGACGGCTGCCTTCCTCGACCTGTCCAACGCTGGGCCGGGTGGAAAAGAACGGCATTGCAGGCCCCGGCGATTCTGGTTATTTGAGCAACGTAATAACATTACATTTACGAGGATGCCATGCCGACCAGCCAGCAAACGCGCGACAAACGCCTGCCCGTCACCGTCCTGTCCGGCTTTCTGGGTGCGGGAAAGACCACGCTTCTGAACCACGTCCTGAACAATCGCGAGGGTCGCCGCGTCGCGGTCATCGTCAACGACATGTCCGAGGTGAACATCGACGCCGACCTGGTGCGCGACGGCGCCGAACTGAACCGGGCCGAGGAAAAGCTGGTCGAGATGACCAATGGCTGCATCTGCTGCACCTTGCGCGACGACCTGCTGCAAGGGGTGCGCAAGCTGGCCGAGGAGGGCCGCTTCGATTATCTGCTGATCGAGGGCACCGGCATCGCCGAGCCTCTGCCCGTCGCTGCGACCTTCGATTTCCGGGACGAGAACGGCGACAGCCTGTCGGATGTCGCGCGGCTGGACACCATGGTCACGGTCGTCGATGCGATCAACCTGACCAACGACTTCGCCAGCGACGATTTCATAGCCGAACGCGGCGAAAGCCTGGGCGACGCGGATGAGCGGACGCTGGTCAACCTGCTGACCGACCAGATCGAATTCGCCGACGTGATCGTGCTGAACAAGGCGACGGACGCGGGACCCGAGCGGCTGGACCGGGCGCGCAAGATCGTGCGGGCGCTGAACCCGGACGCGACGCTCATCGAGACGGATTTCGGCCGTGTCGATGCCGATGCGATCTTCGACACCGGCCTGTTCGATTTCGACCGCGCGCATCTGCATCCGATGTGGGCGAAAGAGCTTTACGGTTTCGAGGATCATGTGCCAGAGACTGAAGAATACGGCATTTCTTCCTTCGTCTATCGCGCGCGGCGGCCGTTTCACCCGCGCAGGATCCACGACCTTTTCAACGGCGACCTGCCCGGCGTGATCCGCGCCAAGGGGCATTTCTGGATCGCGAGCCGCCCGAACTGGGCGGTGGAGTTCAGCCTGGCCGGCGTCGTCTCTTCGGTTACGCCTCTGGGTGGCTGGTGGGCCTCGGTGCCGCGCGAACGCTGGCCGACGCATCCCGACAGCCTCGCCGAGGTGGCGAGGAACTGGCAGGAACCCTGGGGCGACCGCCGGCAGGAGCTGGTCTTCATCGGCGCGGGCATGGACCCTGCGGCGATCACCCAGGCCCTGGACGATGCCCTGGTCGAGGCCTGGGACTTCACGCCCGAAGCCTGGGCGAGGCTTCCCGATCCCTTTCCGCAATGGGGCCAGCGTCGCGTGGCCTGAGCGTGGCAAGGGCGGGGGCTGGGATGCCCCCTCAGAAGCGGACCAGAGGAGAAGCAGCCGCATGACCAAGACCGATACCGCAATCCCGCAAGCACCAGGCCCCGATGCCGCCGAGGCGCGGGAAATCCGCGAATCCGACAGCGGGCTGGTGCTGCAGCAGGTGGCGCAGCCGGGGGTGGGCGCCGCGATCTGGCGGCGCCGTCTCTCTCCCGCTTTCGCCGAATGGATCGAGGGCATTCCGGTCGGCCAACTGCCGGCCCTGCGCGCCCTGGTGGATTTCCGCGCGGTCGAGAACTGCATCCACGCCGCCTGCGACTGCTCCGGCCTGCCCGCCGGGACGATGCGAGACCTGCTGGCCAGCGATATCGGGGCGCTGGCGCTGGTCTTTGCCCAGGTCGTGCGCAACCCGCTGATGCATATCCGCTTCGAGGCGGTGACGACGGATGCCTGTCGCCGATTCCATATCGACCAGATGCCCGCGCGGTTGGTTTGCACCTATCGGGGGCCGGGGACGCAATTCGGGCTGGAGGATGCCAGTGGCCAGGTCGCGCCGGCCGGCGAGATGCGCGCGGGCGAGGCCGCGATCCTGCGCGGCGGGCTGTGGCCCGGCATGGAGGTCACGCGGCTGCTGCACCGTTCCCCGCCCATCGCCGGAACCGGGCAGGTGCGGCTGTTCCTGGCGCTCGATCCGGCCGTGGACCCGGCCGCGGCGCAGAGGCTGCATTGATGCGCGGCAATCTTGCCACCTCGCTGCGCCGTCGCCGCAGGCCATGCCCGATCAAGCAATACGACCGCCTGCCGCCCGAGCTGCGCCGCTGGCTGGTGCAGGCGGCGCTGCCCTGGAGCCCGGCTTCCGCCCTGCGCCTGTGGCAGAAGCTTCTGGGCGAGACCGCGGGCAATGCCGAGGCCGTCTGCCGGCGCCTCGACCTGATCGAGGCGCGGATGCTGATGCGGGACGCGCCGCGGATATGGGGCTTCCCGCCGCCCGCCGCCGCGCAGACGGCCGGGGGTGAAAGCGCCCTCCCGCGCGGGCGAATTGCCTTGCCATTCGCCCGCGCAAAAGGGCCGTGGGGCTGCCCCGCCTGATCGCCGGACTTTCCGGCTGTGTGCCCGCCGCGGCTGCCGCGCATCCGCATGGCTTCGTGGATGCGTCCCTGACCCTGCGCCTCGATGACCGGGGACGCCCTGGGTGGCCGAGGTCAGCTGGGCCTATGACGCGCCCAGCACCCTGCTGATCCTGGCCGATCTGGGGCGGGATACGGATGGCGATCACGGGCCGAGCGCGGTCGAGACCCCCAGGTCTCCCGCCGATGGCCCCAAGGTTTCGACGGGGATCCGTATCTGTCCCGCGACGGCCTGCCGCTTGCCCTGTCCGAACCGCTGCAGCGGTGGCTGGATTCGCGGCGGCCGCCTGATCAGCACGCTCTTTGCGACCCGCCCGACCTGGCGGATGGGGCAATATCCGTCAGGATGGATGATCCGGGTCACTACACGGCCTATCGACTGTCCTCTCCCAAGGATGTCGGACGGAAGGCCTGCAAGGTCCGAGTATAGCGGGCTGACAGCAAGGCAGGGCACCGTCGCCATGCCGACCAGCCGACGCTGCTGGATGCGCTGGTCGCGATGGGACGGAAGACCACGCCGCCTGTCGGGCTGCCTTCGCCGACGAATGGACGCGGTCCTGCGCGCAGCGGACCTGGGCTTCGTTCGGGGGGATGGCTGGGATCGCGGGCGCGCGCCGGCAGTCGGGCGACAGGTTCGGCAGGTCGGGGATCATGCGCGGGCCTCCTTCGCGGCAAGTTCGGGGAACCAGCGCCTGCCCAGCCACAGGGCGGCGTTGACCAGCAGGATCAGCACCGGCACCTCGACCAGCGGGCCGATCCCGGACATCCCCCGCGCGACGCATCCGCCGGGCATCCTGCTGCTCTACGGCTCGCTGCGCGAACGCTCCTGCAGCCGCTTCGCCACGCTGGAGGCCGAACGCCTGCTGCGGCATTTCGGCTGCGAGACGCGGGTGTTCCACGCCAACGGCCTGCCGCTGCCCGAGGATGCCGAACCGTCGCATCCCAAGGTCCAGGAACTGCGCGACGCCTGTCTGTGGTCCGAGGGCCAGGTCTGGACCAGCCCGGAACGCCACGGCGCGATGACCGGGGTGATGAAGGCGCAGATCGACTGGATTCCGCTGTCGATGGGGGCGATCCGGCCGACGCAGGGCCGCACGCTGGCGGTGATGCAGGTCTCGGGCGGCTCGCAGAGCTTCAACGCGGTGAATCAGATGCGCGTGCTCGGCCGCTGGATGCGGATGCTGACGATCCCGAACCAGTCCTCCGTCGCCAGGGCATGGCAGGAATTCGACGAGGCCGGGCGCATGCGGCCGTCGAGCTATTACGACCGCATCGTCGACGTGATGGAGGAGCTGGTGAAGTTCACCCTGCTGACCCGCGACCTGTCGGCCTTCCTGACCGACCGCTACAGCGAGCGCAAGGAAGCGGCGGGAAAGCTCGAGGAACGGGTGAGCCTGAAGGCCGCGACGTGAGGCCGGACATGCTCATGTCGTGGTGGGGGTATCCGGCGCCAGCCGGGCCATGGAGCAAGGGGGCGGATCTTGCCCAAGGATCAGGGCGGCACGGTCCGTCCCGCTGCCGCGTCGGACATGCGTTCCTTCACCGCAGCTGGTCGGGCAGGGGGATGAACTCGCTCTCGTCCCCCGGCGGCAGGCGGAAGCGGCCGTGTTCCCAGTCGCCCTGCGCCCACGCCTCCTTGGCGGCGTCGATCCGTTCCTGCGACGAGGCGACGAAATTCCACGAAATGTAGCGCGGCCCGTTCATGGTCTCGCCGCCCAGAACCATCAGCCGGGCGCCGGCCTCGCCGGCCTTCAGGCTGATGTGGTCGCCGGGGCGGAACACCATCATCCGGCCGGCCTCGAAGCTTTGGCCGGCGACACGGATGCTGCCCTCGACCACATAGACGCCGCGGTCCTCGTGATCGTCGGGCAGCGGCAGGCTGGCCCCGGCGGCAAGGACGACATCGGCATAGAAGGTCTCGGTGAAGGTCTTGACCGGCGCGCGCTCGCCCCAGGCCGAGCCCAGGATCAGCCGCACCTGCTTGCCGCCTTCATCGAGGAAGGGCAGCGCCTCCCTGCCGTGATGCTCGAAGGCCGCGGCGCGGTCCTCCTCGGCTTCCGGCAGCGCGACCCAGGTCTGGATGCCGAAGAGCGAGCCGGGTTGCTTGCGCATCTCCTCGCTGGTGCGCTCGGAATGGGTGACGCCGCTGCCGGCGATCATCCAGTTGACCTCGCCGGGATAGACCATCTGGTCGGCGCCGGTGCTGTCGCGATGATGGAATTCGCCCTGGTAGAGATAGGTCACCGTCGCCAGCCCGATATGCGGGTGCGGGCGCACGTCGATGCCGCCGCCGGTCAGGAACTCGGCCGGGCCCATCTGGTCGAAGAAGATGAAGGGGCCGACCATCTGCCGGCGCGGCGCGGGAAGCGCGCGGCGCACCTCGAAGCCGCCCAGGTCGCGGGCGCGCGGAATGATCAGCGTCTCGATGGATTCCAGGCCCTTGCGGTCGGGGCAATCCGGGTTCTGCGTGGGGTTCCAGCTCATGTCAGGCTCCTTTCGTGGGTCCGGGGATGCGAAGGCTTACGGTATCAGGTCTTGCGCAGGGCTGCATCGAGGCTGACCGGGCCGGCCCCTGCCGCCGCAAGATACAGGAAGACGAAGCAGAACAGGATCGCGGGAACGCCGCCGTTCTGCGCCGGATAGAACCCCCGCGGCGCATGCGCCAGGAAATAGGCGAAGGCCATGACCCCGGACAGGACGAAGGCCGCAATGCGGGCCTGGAACCCGACCAGGACCGGAAAGCCCGCGACCAGTTCGAAGAGGCCCGCGATCCAGGGCAGCGAGCCGGTCGGGGGCACGGCCTGGCTGGCCGGAAAGCCAAGGATCTTCTGCGTGCCGTAGCTGAAGATCACCAGCGCGGCGACGATCCTGAGGATGCCGAGCAAAAGCGGCTCATAGGGTGTCAGGGCTTGGTTCATCATGTCGGTCCTTTCTGGCGTTGTCGTTCCTGGGGCGCGCGGTCACAGCGGCCGCAGCAGGTGCCTGACCCACGGCGGTCCCTCGCCGATATGGAAGGCGTTGAGCATCTGCTGGTCCAGCTGGTCGGCATGGGTGACGCGGGCGTGCTGGCGCTGATGCTCGACCCAGCTTTCCACCACGAAGGCTTCGACCAGCCGCCCCGGTTCGGCAACGTCCTCCCACAGGTCCCAGCGGATCGCGCCGTCGCGCTGGCGGGTGGCGCTGAAGCGGCGCAGGGCGGCCGTGAACTCGGCCATCCGGGCCGGATCGACGCGATATTCGATCTCGATCAGCACCGGGCCGCGATCGTCCCCAGGCGGGCCGGCGACCACGGGTTCCGCCCAATGGTCCGAGGGGGCAAGGTCGGCCGTCGCATCCTTCGGCAGCCGCCAGACGCGCGCCAGCAGCACCGAGGCGACCAGCCCCGCCGATGCCACCACCAGCGCCGCCGGCACGCCGGACCACGAGGCGATGGTGCCCCAAAGCACGCTGCCGCCCGTCATCGTGCCCCGGAAGACCAGCAGATAGACGGCCAGCGCCCGCGCCTTCACCCAGCCCGGAGAGGCCGTCTGCGTCGCCACGTTCAGCGAGGTCAGCATCCCGATCCAGGCCAGCCCCGCCAAGACCATGACCGCGCCTGCGATCCAGGCGTTCGGCACCAGCGTCAGCGCCAGCGTCGCCAGCGCAAACAGCAGCGTCGCCCAGACCGAGAGCCGGTTGGCGGGAACCGTCCGGCGCAGCCGCTTCAGCAGCAGCGTGCCCAGCACCGCGCCCGCGCCCATGCAGCCCAGAAGCGTGCCATAGCCCGCGGCCTCCAGCCCCAGGATGCGGCGGCCGACCAGCGGCAGCGAAACCCGGGGGTTGTAGCTTGCCACCCGCGTCGCATCGGTGCCGGCGCCGACGGGCGACACCGGCCGCCGCGCCGGAGCGGGTGGCATGCGAGGGCCTGGGCTGATACTCGGGCAAGGATCTTCTTACCCATTCATTGGACGAGCCTACCCATGGAACGCGTTTCGGCCCCGCCGCAAGAAACCCTGGCCGCGCGCAGGCGCCATGCCGCCAACCTTGCCGGCGCATTGTGGATGGTCGCGGCGATGGCGGGCTTCACGCTCGAGGACGCCATGATCAAGGGCGTTTCCTCCACCATCCCCATCGCCCAGATCCTTGTCACCTTCGGCCTGGGCGGCGCGCTGGTCTTTGCCGGCCTGGCCCGATGGGCAGGCGAAAGCCTGTTCACGCCCGAGGTGCTGTCCTTTCCCATGCGCCTGCGGGTGGTGTTCGAGATCGCGGGCCGGCTGTTCTATGTCCTCGCGCTGGCGCTGATACCGCTTTCGGCGGCCACCGTTATCCTGCAGGCGACGCCGGTCGTGGTGGTGGCCGCCGCCGCCCTCGTCTTCGGCGAGCGGGTCGGATGGCGCCGGTGGAGCGCCATCCTCTTGGGCATGGGGGGCGTGCTGGTGATCGTCAGGCCGGGAACGGACGGCTTCTCCATGCTCTCGCTTCTCGCGGTCGCGGGCATGCTGGGCTTTGCCGGACGAGACCTCGCCAGCCGGGCGGCCCCTGCGTCCCTGGGGACCAACGTCCTGGGGTTCTACGGCTTTCTGGCGGTGGCGGTCGCCGGGGTGATGGTTTCCTTCTGGTCGGACGCGGCCTTCGTCCTTCCCGAAAGGCGGGCCTGGCTGCTTCTGGTGGGCGCGGTGCTTTGTGGGGTCTGCGCCTATGCCTGCCTGATGAAGGCGATGCGCACGGGCGAGGTCTCTGCCGTCACGCCCTTCCGCTACGTGCGATTGATCTTTGGCGTCGCCCTGGGCGTCCTGCTTTTCGGAGAGCGTCTTACGGGCTCGATGCTGATCGGTTCGGCCATGATCGTCCTCTCGGGGCTGTTCATCATGTGGCGAAGCGCGAAGCTGCCGCAGCGGGGATGAGCAACCGACGCGGGCGAACATGCACCGCCCAGGGGGGGGCGCGGCCCCGGCCGCCTGCAGGTCGCTTTCGCTTGACGAACGGATCGCGCCGCGCTTCCCTGCCGCACCGCGGCACGGGGAGGCAGGGATGGAACAGAGACGGCTCGGCAATCGCAAGGTCGGCGCCATCGGCTTCGGCACGATGAGCTTTGGCGGGATCTTCGGCGCCACGGACGAGGCGACGTCGCTGGCCTGCCTCGACGCGGCGGCGGACGCCGGCATCAGCCATTTCGACACGGCCAACATCTATGGCATGGGCGTGTCGGAGCGGATCCTCGGCAAATGGGGGCGCCGGGACATTCACCTTGCCACGAAATGCGGCATCGTCACCGGGCCGCCGCGCGCCGTGCGCAACGACGAGCCCTATATCCGCCAATGCCTTGAAGAATCGCTGCGCCGGCTGAAGCGCGAGCATGTCGAGCTTTACTACATCCACCGCCGCCAGCCCGAGATCCCGGTCGAGGACCTGGCCGGGACGATGGCGAAGCTGGTGCAGGAAGGCAAGATCGGCGGCTATGGCCTGTCCGAGATCGCGCCCTCGACCCTGCGCCGCGCCCATGCCGAACATCCCGTGGCCGCGGTTCAGAGCGAATTTTCCCTGTGGACGCGGCTGCCCCAGCTGGGCCTGATCCAGGCCTGCCGCGCGCTTGGCGTGGCCTTCGTCGCCTTTTCGCCCCTGGGGCGCGGCATGTTCGGGCGCGCGCCGCTGAAACGGAATTTCCGCGCAGGCATCGATTTCCGCGACACCAACCCGCGGTTCACCGAGCCGAATTTCTCGGCCAACCTTGCCGCGATGGCACCGTTCCGGGCTCTCTGCACCGAGCGGGGCTGGACGGTCCCCGGCGCGGCGCTGGGATGGGTTCTGGCGCAGGGGGATCACATCGTCCCGATCCCCGGCACGCGGACGGCGGATCACCTTCGCGACTGGCAGGTGCCGGACCTTGCCGCCGCGGATATTGCGGAAATCGGGCGCATCCTTCCGCCGGGATTTGCCCATGGCGACCGTTATGGCGATCACCAGATGGCTTTCGTGGAACGCTATTGCTGACCGCGGCGGCGCAGGTCGGGCGTCCGCCTGGGAAAGTGCGGGGCGGACCGGGTATCATGCTGGCCGTCGCCATCAGCCCGCCCGATGCGTCGGCAAGATCGAACACCGTGGCGACAGCCTGCAATGCCCGCCATGGCACCATGACCGGCAGCAGGCGTCGCAAGGCGGCAAGCCCGGCCCCGGCCGATGCCAAGGAAAGGGCGGGGCCATTTCCGAACAGGCGTCATTGCCGATGATCGAGGTGCGGGCGAAGCAGATCGCCACCGCCACGAACAGCGGACCGACGCCCTGTAGCGGGTTGCGGACGCAGAATTGCAGCCATACCGCCCGTGGCAGGCGCCGACCGCGCTGCTAAGGGCCACAAGCCAGTCCGTCACCGGCAGCACGTCGGGAATGACGCGGGCCTCCGTTCGGTGGCGGTTGCGCGCCTGCGCCGCGGACAGTGCCACGCCCATGCGCAGCCCCCGCGATGCCAAGTGGCGCGGGATGCCGAAGCCGGGCGTATAAGATGGACCGAAAGCAGGAACAGGACGATCCCGGAAGGATGGCCTTCCTCGCAGGCGTGGGGCGGGCGGGCTCGAGATGGCATGCGCGATCAGCCCGCCGTCGGGCCATGGGTGCCGCCCGTGCCGATGCTGAAGAACGCGATCCCCTGCGCCGGCGCGGCCGGACCAGGCCCCGCCGCCACGGCGAATGCGAACATTGCCCCTGGCTTCATGGCATGCCCTGTTTCCAGATCGTCTGGGTCGGGGCGCGCCCCAAGCCGCCGACGGCGACAATCGCCTAGGCCGGCGAAAATCTGCAATTGCGTGACGCCCCGAAGGCCGCGCCGGGACTCTTCCAGATCCTTCGGTCCGGGCAAACGGGGTTTGGGGCAGCACGGCCGCATTGCGCCGAAACGGGCGCTGATCGCGGCGGGCCGGTCGGCGGCGGCCGATGGCAAGGCGGCATGTTGCAACTGTGCGACTGTCTTGTGACAGCGCCGTCTTGATATGCCGCCGATTCCCTCCTAGCACCCGCGGCAACAGAAAGGCGGAACATGTCTGACAAGGATCTCGAGCCCCGACACCTGGAAACGCTGGACCGCGATCTCGGCCGCTTCGCGAATCTCGAGGCGGCCGCCGCCTATGTGTCCCGGCCGCTGGTGGCGCCGGGCATCGGCTTCGTCTTCATCATCCTGGCCGGACTCGCCGCGGCGATCCTGCTGGGGCAGAGCGGCGAGATGCTGATCGTCGTCACCGCCGCCGTGTTTGGCGCCTACATGGCGCTGAACATCGGGGCCAACGATGTGGCCAACAACATGGGTCCTGCGGTGGGGGCGAACGCGCTCAGCATGGGGGGCGCCATCGTCATCGCGGCGGTGTTCGAAAGCGCGGGCGCGCTGATCGCCGGGGCCGACGTGGTCTCGACCATCGCCAAGGGCATCGTCGCGCCCGAGGCGCTGGACACGCCTGCGACCTTCATCTGGGCGATGATGGCGGCGCTGCTGGCGTCGGCCCTGTGGGTCAATCTGGCGACATGGATCGGGGCGCCGGTCTCGACCACGCATGCGGTGGTCGGCGGGGTCGTGGGCGCGGGCATCGCCGGGGCCGGCTTCGGCGCGGTCAGCTGGGACCAGATGCTCGCCATCGCCGCCAGCTGGGTCATCTCTCCGGTGATGGGCGGGGTCGTGGCGGCAGGCTTCCTGTGGCTCATCAAGTCCCGCATCGTCTATCGCGAGGACAAGATCGCCGCGGCCCGCGTCTGGGTGCCCATCCTGGTCGGCATCATGGCGGGCACCTTTGCCGCCTATCTGGTGATGAAGGGGCTGAAGCAGCTGGTCGAGGTCTCGATGGGCGCTGCGCTGCTGCTGGGCCTGATGGTGGGGCTGGGCTGCTGGTTGCTGATGATTCCGGTCACCCGCCGCCAGTCCGAGGGGCTGGAGAACCGCAACAAGTCGGTGAAGGTGCTGTTCGGCATCCCGCTGGTCGCCTCTGCAGCCTTGCTCAGCTTTGCCCATGGCGCCAACGACGTCGCCAATGCCGTCGGCCCGCTGGCGGCCATCGTGCAGACGGTGCAGACGGGCGATTTCAATGGCGACGTGACCATTCCCCTGTGGGTCATGCTGATCGGGGCCTTCGGGATCTCCTTCGGGCTCAGCCTGTTCGGCCCCAAGCTGATCCGCATGGTCGGCAGCGAGATCACCAAGCTCAACCCGATGCGCGCCTATTGCGTCGCCCTGTCGGCGGCGATCACGGTCATTCTGGCAAGCTGGCTGGGGCTGCCGGTCAGCTCGACCCATATCGCGGTGGGGGCGATCTTCGGCGTGGGCTTCTTTCGCGAATGGGATGCCGAGCGGCGGCTGAAACAGGCCCGCATCGCCGTTCCTCGGCCGGAATACATACCCGCGGACGAGCGCCGCCGCCGCAAGCTGGTCCGCAGGCTGCATGTGCTGACCATCGGGGCGGCCTGGGTCGTCACCGTTCCTGCCGCGGCGCTTCTGTCGGCGCTCCTGTTCCTGCTCCTGCGGCAGATACCGGCCTGATTCGCGCCCCGGCGCGGCAGATCGAAACCCGTGGCGATGGCGTCGGGGCCATCGCGCCCCTTGGCGCCGATGGGGCCGGGAGCAATCCCTGCCGCGCCAAGGCTTCGGCTGCTTGCGCAAGGGGATCCCGAGCGAGCTGCCTTTGCGCTGCGGCGCCAAGCAAACCCGACCTCGCCGGTCTCTGTCCCTGTCCTGGTGGGAACGTCTTTCGCGCCATGGCCGTCTTTCCCCCCCTTCGCTGCGGCAAGGGCCGTGCCCCGGCCGAACTTGACATCCGGGACCGGACGGTTCCGTTTGCGGCCATTGCAATCACGAGAGGCGGCATCGATGGGACTCGACCAGATGGAAGCAATCCTGGGGAAAATCGGCGGGATCGTCTGGGGGCCTTACCTTCTTGTCCCGCTGCTGTTGGGCACCGGGCTTTACCTGACGATCCGGTTGCAGGGCATCCAGCTGGTCCGTCTGGGCGCGGCCCTGCGGCTTGGCCTGCTCAAACGCAGGGATGACGATGCCGAGGGCGACATCTCGCAATTCCAGGCGCTGACCACCGCGATGGCCGCGACGGTCGGCACCGGCAACATCGTCGGGGTGGCGACGGCCATTGCGGCGGGCGGTCCGGGGGCGCTGTTCTGGATGTGGGTCACGGCGATCCTCGGCATGGCATCGAAATATGCCGAGGCCTTCCTCGGCGTGCGCTTCCGCACCACCGACGAGGTCGGCGAGAAGAACGGCGGCCCGCAGTATTACCTGGAGCGCGGCATCCCGAACGGCTTTGGCAGGTTCCTTGCGCTGTGCTTTGCGATATTCGCCGTCTGCGCCTGCTTCGGCATCGGCAACATGACGCAGGGCAACTCGATCGCCTCGAACCTCGAGCGCAGCTTCATGATCCCGACCTGGATCACCGGCATCGTCCTGGCCGGCCTGACGCTGGTGGTGCTGGTCGGCGGGATCAGGTCCATCGGCAAGGTGACTGCCGGGCTGGTGCCGGTGATGATCCTGTTCTACGTCCTGGGCGCGCTTTACATCCTGCTGGTCAACATCCGGTCGGTGCCCGCCGCCCTGAGCGAGATCTTTTCGCAGGCCTTTACCGGGACGGCGGCGACGGGGGGCTTCCTGGGCTCCACCATCATGATCGCGGTGCAGTTCGGCGTGGCGCGCGGCATCTTCTCGAACGAATCCGGCATGGGTTCCGCCGCGATTGCCGCCGCTTCGGCGCAGACCACGCATCCGGTGCGGCAGGGCCTGGTGTCGATGACTCAGACCTTCATCGACACGATCATCGTCGTGTCCTGCACCGGCCTGGTGATCATCACCACCGGCGTCTGGACCGAGATCGACCCGCAGACGGGGCTGCAGATCTCGCCCTCGATCATGACCGGACAGGCGTTCAGCCACGGCCTGCCGGGACAATGGGGGCATTGGGTCGTGACCGTCGGCCTGGTTCTTTTCGCCTATTCGACCATCCTGGGCTGGGCCTATTACGGCGAACGCAACCTCGAGCGCCTGGTGGGTCATCGCGGCGTCATGCCCTTCCGCATCCTGTTTTCCCTGGTGGTGCTGCTGGGCTGCACGGTCCAGCTGGGCGTCGTCTGGAGCTTTTCGGACGTGATGAACGGGTTGATGGCCATCCCGAACCTGATCGGGCTGCTGATCCTGTCGGGCCTGATCGCGCGCGAGACCCGCTTCTATCTTCGCCACGACCCCCGGCTGGAGGCCGACCGCCAGCAGATCGAGGGCTTCATGAAGGGCCAGCCGAGCTGGGACGAATGGAAGGCGAGCGAGCGGTCGTAAGCCTTGCCGGCCGCTCCGCCGGTGCCGGCGGGGTGGTTCGCGGGCCGGGTGCTTTCTGCTGGCGCCCCCAGCGGCCGACAAGCGCGCCCGCAGGGCCTGGCGGTAAGGCACCGCCGGCGCGGCCCGACCGGCGCGCGCAGCCGGGCGACCGGAAGGGCCGGCATCCTCCGGCTGCGGACAGCCGGTCGAGCCGCTGCAATCGGAAGGGCTTAGGACCATTCTCGGGGCCGCCCGGCTTGTCCCATCGGTTCTTGCGGCAAGGGACCGATCCCCCGGATGGCGACCGTCTCGACCAAGGGCAGGTGCCCAAGGCGATCCGTAAGCGCCGGGACTGGGATGCCGGCACGCGGCTGATCGTCGAGGAACCCCCGGAGGGCGTATTGCTGAAGCGCACCCCGGCCTTCGCCCCGACACGGTCCGACCATGTCCTGGGGATGCTGCCCTTCGCGGCCCGGCCGAAATCGTTCGAGGACAGAGAGACCGCCAGGCTGGCCGAGGCCCGCTGCACCATGATCGCGGTGGATACCGATACCGTCCTCCGCCACCCGACCGGCGATCACCGCGAGCAATCGGCGCGAACGCGCCAGACCGGGGGCGGACAGCACGTCTGGCGGCGGTGCTGCAGGGCCTGCCGGAACCGGATGGCAGGGCTTCACCAGCACAGCCGGGATGCCGATCCGGCAGATCGCCTTCCGGCGAGCGGCCGTGCCTTGCCGCCGAGGCAGCGAAAGATCGGCTATTGGCTGACGCGCAGCCCGATCTCTCGCGTCAGAGCGAACAATGCCTTGAGTTGCGACGGGGTAGGGACCGCCCCCAGGTGCTGGATCGACGCGATCAGGCCGATGCTGCCGAGAAGCTGGTTCTGCGAGCCGAGGATCGGCGCGGCGACGGCGTTGATGCCCAGCAGCGATTCCTCGGGCGCGGTTGCGTAGCCCGCCGCGCGGATGGCGTCGAGCTGCGCCGCCAGAACCGCTTTGGAGGTGACGCTTTTCGGCGTGATCTGCGGCAGCGCGTCGGGCAGGGTGCCCAGCAGTTCGGGCGAACCGAAGGCCAGGAACACCTTGCCCTGAGCCGAGGAATGCAGGCTCAACTCGCTGCCGGGACGGACGCCGATCTCGATCGGCTGGTTGCTGCTGACCGTGGCCAGGATGAAGGCCGAACGCGGCGCGGGGATGCTGAGCACCACCGCCATGCCCAATTCGTCGCGGGTGGCGCGCATCAGGGGCAGGGCCAGTTCGGCCAGGCTTGCGCCGGCGGGGGCCTGTTGCGCCATCAGCCATAGTTTCGGCCCCAGCGCATAATGCGAAGTGACCGGATCCTGGACGATCAGCCCATGTTCGATCAAGGTGCGCAGATGCTTGAAGGCGGCCCCCTTGGCGATGCCGACATCGGCGGAAACCTGCGTCACGCCCATGGGCGAATCGGCAAAGGCGATACGCTCGAGGATGCGCAGGCAGGTGTCGGCGGCCCGGACGGTCTCGGCCTTTTCCAAAGTGTTTTCCCCGTGATTTTGCTTCCCCTTTCCCTGTGTTGACGCCTTTGACCTGTCGTGTCAATATGAGAACAGCGTTCCCTGTGTGGGAACATAGGAGGAGAGAAACATGAAAACAAAGACCGCCGTCCTCGCCCTGATGGGAAGCCTGCTTTCGACCGCAGCCTGGGCCCACCCCGTCACGCTGCGCCTGGGCCATGCCGTATTCGAGCAGCATCCGATCCACGACACCGCCGTCCGCTTCAAGGAAGCGGTCGAGCGGCTGTCGGATGGCGACATCAAGATCGACATCTTCCCCTCGCGCCAGCTTGGCGACGTGAAGGAATTGATGGAGGGCGTGCAGTTCGGCACCGTCGACATGACGGTGAACTCGACCTCGGCCTATTCGACCCTGGAGCCGTCGATCGACGCCTTCCAGCTGCCGGGCCTGATCCCCGACTACGAAGGCTTCGCAACCATGGCGAAGACGCCGGAAGCGCGGGCGATCATGGACAGGCTGGAAAACCACATGATGGTCGCCCTGGGCCTCTACGACGGCGGGCAGCGCCATTTCCTGACCGTCGGCGTGCCGGTCGAAAGCCTGGCCGACATGCATCACAAGAAGACCCGCGTCGCGCCCAACCGGATGTTTCTGGACGCGTGGCAGGCGGTGGGCGTGAACCCGACGCCGATGGCCTATGGCGAGGTCTATTCGGCGCTGGAAACCGGCACGCTGGATGCGGTCGAGATCAACCTGACCTCGATCGAGAGCGAGAAATATTACGAGATCGCCAAGGGCGTGTCGCTGACCGGCCATTACTTCTGGCCCAGCTTCCTGCTGATCAACCAGATGAAGTTCAACGCGCTGACGCCCGAGCAGCAAGAGATCATGCGCCAGGCCGCCGACGAGATCGTCGAGCCGCAGGTGATGGCGGTCAAGGAGCTGGACGAGCAGATCAAGGCCCATCTGGCCGAGCTGAACATTCCCGTCGTGACGCCCTCGGATGCGTTCAGGGCCGAATTGCAGGCCACCTTCGCCCCGGTGGTCGAGAAATACGAGGCCGCCGACCCGCTGATCGCCGATTTCGCGGCGGCGGCGAAAAAGCTGGCCCCGGCCGCCCAATAACGTCCAGGCGCGCGGGCCGGTCCCGCGCCTTCCGCCTGCGTTCTCAACGGAGAAACCCATGTCCAAGCTCTGGCGCGCCTATGTCGCGGCCGTGGAAGCATTCTGCTTTGCCGGGATCGCTGCGATCCTGGTGATCGGCACCATGCAGGTCATCTGGCGCTATGTCTTCAACAGTTCGCTGTTCTGGTCGGAAGAGGCGATGCGCTATCTGATGATCTGGATCGTGATGATCGGTGCCGGTCTCAGCTATTCCCGCGGCCAGTTCCTGGGGATGCGGCTGGCGGTGGACCGCCTGCCCCAAGGCCCGCGCCGGGCCGTCAACCTGGTCTCGGCCGCGATCATGCTGGTCTTTCTGGCGGCGATCCTGTGGTTCGGCACGAAATTCGCCTGGATGACGCGGTTGCAGACCGCGACCGCGCTCGGCTTCTCGATGTTCTGGGTCCATGTCGCGATCACCGTCGGCGCCGCGCTTCTGGCGGCGCATGTCGCGCTGAACGAATTCTTCGGCATCGCGCGGGAAGAGAAGCCCGAAGACCACCCGATGGGTGCGGAGGAAGCGCTTTGATCTGGCTTGGCTCGATTTTCGTTCTGACGCTTGCCCTGGGCATGCCGATCGCCTTCGTCCTGGGCATCAGCGCGCTGGGTTACTTTTATTTCACCGGCCAGACGCAGTTCCTGATCGTCTTGCCGCAGCGGATGCTGGCGGGGATGGACATGTTCGTGCTGCTGGCGATCCCGCTTTTCGTGCTGGCGGGCGCGATCATGGACGTGGGCGGGCTGACCCGTCGCCTGATCGGCTTTGCGAACTCGGTCGTCGGCCGGTTCCGGGGCGGCTTGTCGCTGACGGCGGTCTGGGGCTGCTTCCTGTTCGGCGGCGTCAGCGGATCGGCGGCGGCGGATGCCGCGGCCATCGGCACGGTGATGGTGCCGGACATGAAGCGGCAGGGCTATGACGTGGATTATTCGGCGGCGCTGATCGCGGTCTCGTCGCTGATGGCGCCGCTGGTGCCGCCCTCGATCGCGATGATCATCTATGGCGCGCTGTCGGGCACCTCGATCTCGCAACTGCTGGTCGCGGGGCTGGCGCCGGGCTTCATGCTGGCGGTGTTCCTGTCGGCCTATGCGGTCTGGGTCGCCCATCGCCGCGGCTATCCCAAGGCGGCCAGGCAGTCGCTGGCCTCGATCCTTCGGGGCTGCTGGCAGTCCGTCCCGGTGATGCTGCTGCCGGTCATCATCGTCGTCGGCATCCGGGGCGGCATCTTCACCGCGACCGAGGCGGCGGCGGTCGCCGCGATCTATGCGCTGGTCATCGCCACCGTCGTCTATCGCGCGATGAGCTGGAAATTCCTCAAGGAAGCCTTCGTCGCCACGGCGATCATCACCTCGGCGATCTATTTCCTGGTCGCCGTCGCCAACGTCGCCGGCTTCATCTTCGCCATCGAGCAGCTGCCGCAAAAGACCGTCGCCCTGCTGACCGGGGTCTCGGACAACAAATACGTGATCCTGCTGATGGTGAACCTGATCCTGCTGTTCCTGGGCATGTTCCTGGACACGATCGGGGTGCTGATCCTGACGGTTCCCGCGCTGATGGCCATCGGCAACATGCTGGGGCTGGAGCCGGTGCATCTGGGGGTCATGGTGGTCTTCAACGTGCTGGTGGGTTTCGTCACCCCGCCGGTCGGGCTGTGCCTGTTCGTCATCGCCGGCGTGACCGGCCGGCCGATGGAGCGGATCGCCTCCAGGGCCTTGCCGATGATCGGGATCGCGCTGATCGTGCTGGCACTGATCACCGTCTTTCCCGAAATCTCGCTGTTCCTGCCGCGGGTGCTGGGGGTGGCGGGATGACGGATCTTTCCGTCCAGGTCGGCCGGATCCGGCTGAAGAACCCCGTCATCGCCGCGTCGGGCGAGCATCTGATCGAGGATGACGGCATCCTGTCGGCCATCGCGGCCGGGGCAGGGGCGGTGGTGATGAAGTCCAGCAACGACTCGGCCGCCGCGCAGCGCCAGCTGTTGCAGGCCGAATATGCCGCGCTGGACGCGAACTGGAACCGTGTCGGCTGGGGGTCCGGGGCGCCGCGCGACACGACGGTGCTGACGCGCTCGGGGCTGACGCCGCTTGGCTTCGAGGAATGGCTGGACCAGGCGCGGCGGATGGATGCGGCGGCCCGCAAGGCGGATTGCGTCCTGGTCGCCTCGGTCGTCATGGCGGGAGTCGAGGACGCCGTCCGCCGCGCCCGTGCCGTCGAAGACGCCGGCCTGCGCGTCTTCGAGTTCAACATCGGCACCCCCTATGCCAGCCAGGCCGCCAAGGGCGCGGTCAGCACAGAGCTTTCGCCCGCGCGCGTGGCGGAACTGGTCGGGCAGGTGACATCGGCCGTGTCGATCCCGGTCTGGGTCAAGCTCTCGGGCCAGAGCGAGCGGGTTCCCGACCTGGTCGCCGCCGCCACCGGCGCCGGGGCGGAAAGCGCGGTGATCGCCGGGCGGGCGCTGGGGCTGGTTCCCGATCTCGAGACCATGCAGCCGATGCTGGGCACCAGTTGCGGGATCGGCGGCTACTGGAACCTGCCGCTGACCTGTCACTGGCTGGCGACGACCCGCGTAAGGCTGGGCCCGGACCAGGCGCTGATCGGCATCAACGGCGCCTGTTCGGGCCCTGATGTGGCGCGGATGATGCTGGCGGGCGCGTCGGCGGTGGGGCTGTCCTCGGCCGTCATGCTGCGCGGCTGGGACGTCCTGCGCGATGCCATCGCCGACCTTGAAGCCTATTGCGCCGGCAAGGGCGCAAGCGCCCGCGACCTGGTCGGGCGCGCGGCCGATGCGCGCCGCAGCTTTGCCGAAATGCCGGTCCTCGATCAGGTCTGGCGCAACCATGTTCCCGCGCCGCTGGTGCCGGGCGAAGAAGTCAGGAGAAACCGATGACTGCCGAACAAAACCGCATTGACGATCTGATGAAGGGCGCGGTCGACCTGCATGTCCATTCCGGCCCCTCGCTGCATCCGCGCAAGCTGGACCATATCGCCGCCCTGCGCGAGGCCGACCGGGCCGGCATGGCCGCCGTGCTGCTGAAGGACCACTACTATCCCACCATGCCGCTGGCGACGCTGATCAACCAGAACATGGGTTTCAGGACCAGGGCCATCGGCTCGATCGTGCTGAACAATCCGCTGGGCGGGCTGAACCCCTCGGCCGTGGATTACGCGCTCAAGCAGGGCGCCCGCGTGGTCTGGATGGCGACGGCCCATGCCCAGAACCACATGGAGCACGAAGCCCAGAAGCCCGGCTTCAAGTTCCCGCAGAACAGCAAGAAGACCGTCGCCCCCGTCCCGCTGACGCTGACCGACGAAAAGGGCGTGGTGCGCGACGAGGTCAAGCATATCCTCGACCTGATCGCCGAGGCCGACGCGGTCGTGTCGGGCGGCCACCATCACGCCCGCGAACTGCTGCCCTTCTACGAAGAGGCCAAGGCGCGGGGCGTGAAGCGGCTGTTCCTGAACCACCCGACCTATGTGAACGACTGCAGCCTTCAGGACGTCGCGCATCTGGTCGGGATGGGGGTCAAGATGGAGCATTCCGTCTGCATGTTCATCCCCTCGACCTTCCAGCTGTTCGACGAGGATCATCTGCGCGCGGTGATCGAGGCGGCGGGCGTCGACAATACCTTCTTCGGCACCGACCTCGGCCAGACCGGCAACCCGGATCCGGTCGAGGGCATGCGCCAGATGATCGCCATGCTGATCAAGCTGGGCCATGACGACGACGACATCCGCAAGATGACCTCGACCGTCGGGGCCGAACTGGTCGGGCTGGCAGCATGAGCGGGCTGAAGGCTCGGATCAACGCGGGCGAGACCGTCATCGGCACCTTCGTCAAGACGCCCGCGCCCCATGTCGTCGAGATCCTCGGCCTTGCCGGGCTGGATTTCGCGGTGCCCGACCAGGAACATGCGCCGCTGGACCTGGGCGCGATGGACCAGCTGGCGCTGGCCTCGCGCGCGGTGGGGCTGCCTCTGGTCGCGCGCTGCCTGGACCAGTCGCCGGCGCGGATCTCGCCGCTGCTGGATCTGGGCTGCGCGGGGGTGATGGTGCCCCATGTCGCGGATCGCGGCGCGGCGGAAGGGGTCGTGGCGGCGGTCAAGTTCGGCCGGGGTTCGCGCGGCCTGTCGCCTTCGCCGCGGGCGGGGAATTACGGCACCCTTGCCGCCCCCGCCTATACCGCGAAAAGCGATGCCGAAACCGTGGTGATGCTGCAGATCGAGGACAGGGAGGCGCTGGAGCGGCTGGACGACATCGCCGGCGTGCCGGATGTCGACGTGCTGTTCGTCGGCCCTGCCGACCTGTCGCAGTCGCTGGGCTGCGGCTTCCCCTCGGCCGCGCTTGACGCGGCGATCATCCGCGTGATCGCGGCCGCCCGGCGCGCCGGTATCGCCGCCGGCCTGTTCGTCGGCGACGAAAGCCAGATCGCCCCCTGGCGCGAACGGGGCGTCAGCGTCTTCGTCTGCGGCTCGGACCAGGGGCTGCTGATGAAGGGCGCGCGCCGGATCATCGAGGCGGGCCGCGCTTGCTGAGCCCGCGCTGACAGGAAAGGATTTTCGGGATGTATGAAGACAAGGATCCCCGCGCGGCCCTGTTCGCCGCGGCCTCGGCGCCGGCCCGCACCGGCCTGATCGCCGAGGAACAGCTGGCCGAGTTCGACAAGACCCCGCCGCAGGAGGACGCCCAAGGCCGCAAGGTCTGGTATCAGCGCGGCTGCAATTTCGTGCTGGCCTATGCCGAGGCGCAGCCGGGCGCAAGCTTCGCCCGCACCGGCCAGCCCGACGAATATGTCGTGCTGCTGCCCGACCGGCCGGCGCTGATCGAGGCCGATGGCGACAGCCGCGAGGTTGCCGGCCATTCCATCGTCTTCGTGCCGCCGGGCGACAGCCGGGTGACGCTGCCCGAAGGGGGCAGGGTGGTCCGGCTGTTCACCGCCGCCGCGGCGGACCTGGTCGCGCTGTGCCCCAATGCCGATGCCTATGCGGAAGGGCGCAGCCATATCCCGGCCTTCCGGCCCTGGCCCGAGCCTGCCGGGGGCTTCAGGATCCGCGCCTATGACCTGGACGTGAAGCCGCAGGAGGGGCGCTTCGGCCGCATCTTCCGTTGCACCACCTTCATGGTGAACTTCCTGGACGTGCAGCAGGGACCGCGCGATCCCAGGAAGCTTTCGCCCCATCACCACGACGATTTCGAGCAATGCTCGCTGGCGCTTGCCGGCAGCTTCGTCCATCACCTGCGCTGGCCCTGGACGGTGGACCGCAGCGACTGGCGCGAGGACCGGCATATCGCCGTCGGCTCGCCCTCTTCGCTGGTGATCCCGCCGCCGGTGGTCCACACGACCGAAGCCAGCGGCGCGGGCGAGAATGCGCTGGTGGACATCTTCTGCCCGCCGCGGCTGGATTTCTCGATGCAGGAGGGCTGGGTGCTGAACGATGCCGACTATCCGGTGATCCCGCGGCGCTGAAGCCGGTGGCGGGGCGCCGTGTCGGCCATGGGCGGGCGCGGAGCTTGCCGGCCTGCGCCGCCAAGGCGGCCCGGTGCCCTTTCGCTGGAACGGTTCCAGGCGCGCGAAACGCCGGGCTGCCAGAGTTCCGCCGCCCGCCGATCCCAGGCTAATCCTCTCCGCGCGCCCCCGTCCGCAGGGGCGCGCGGCTGTATTCGTTGCCGGCCTCGGTCGCCTTGCGCAGCAGCGCGAGGAATGCCTCGGCCTCGGCCGGGGTCAGCCCGGCCAGCGTACGCTGCTGCACCTCGGCGATGGCCGGGGCAAGCTGCTCCAGCATGCGCTGCCCCGCTGCGGTCAGTTCCAGCACCCTTGCGCGGCGGTCCTGCGCGCTGACGCTGCGCGACAACAGCCCCTTGCCCTCCAGCCGGTCCACCACCCCGCCCATGGTGACGCGGTCATGCGCGATCAGCCCGGCAAGCGTGGCCTGGTCCACCCCCGGATGTTCGGCCAGGGCCGCCAGCGCCGCGAATTGCACCGGCGTCAGGTCCACCCCCGCCTCGTCCATCCGGGTGGCGAAGATCGCTGTCGAGATCTGGTTCAGGCGCCGGATCAGATGGCCCGGCAGATCGTAAAGCGTCGTCATGGCACCGGCATGGTTGGGACCGCCGCAGGCTAGGCAAGTCGGGGCAGGATGACAAGTGTGCTAATCATATTGACCAGTATACTGATGATTAGTATACGTCTTGATTATCGGACCCCGCGGCATGGTCGGGGCGAACCCTGAGGGAGGACAGAATGCAGTTTCACCTTGACGGCTTCCGGCCCGGCGACCCGACCCATCATCCGGCCGCCTCTGCGCAGGACGGGGCGGCCGGGAACGACGGGGACGTCGATGTGCTGATCGTCGGCAGCGGCCCGGCCGGGCTGACGCTGGCGGCGCAGCTGGCCGTCTTTCCCTCGATCCGCACGCGCATCGTGGAACGGAGGCCGGGGCCGCTGGACCTGGGCCAGGCCGATGGCATCGCCTGCCGCACGATGGAGATGTTCAACGCCTTCGGCTTTGCCGACCGGGTGATGAAGGAAGCCTATTGGGTGAACGAAGTCACATTCTGGAAGCCGCAGGACGGCGATGGCCCGATCATGCGCCACGGCCGCATCCGCGACACCGAAGAGGGGCTTTCGGAATTTCCCCATGTCATCCTGAACCAGGCGCGGGTGCATGACTTCTATCTCGAGGCGATGCGTCATGCGCCGACCCGGCTGCAGCCGGATTACGGCCTGCAACTGGCCGGCCTGACCATCCCCGACGACCCCGCGCAGCCGGTCGAGGCGCGGCTGCGCCCGGCCGGGGCCGAGGACGCGTCCCGCGACCAGATCGTTCGCGCCCGCTATGTCGTCGGCTGCGACGGGGCGCGCAGCCAGGTCCGCCGCCAGATCGGGCGGGAATTGCGCGGCGAGGCGGCGAACCAAGCCTGGGGCGTGATGGATGTGTTGGCCTATACCGATTTTCCCGACATCCGGCTGAAATCCGCGATCCATTCCGCGCAGGAAGGCAATATCCTGATCATCCCGCGCGAAGGGGGCTATCTGGTCCGGCTCTATATCGAGCTGGACAAGCTGGCCGAGGACGAGCGCGTCGCGTCGCGCAACATCACCCAGGAAACCCTGATCGCCGCCGCGCAGCGGATCCTGCACCCCTATGTGCTGGAGGTGAAGGAGGTCGCCTGGTGGTCGGTCTATGAAATCGGCCAGCGGCTGACCGACCGCTTCGACGACCTGCCCGCGGATGCCCCGGCCTCGCGCATGCCGCGGGTGTTCATCGCCGGCGATGCCTGCCACACCCACAGCCCCAAGGCGGGGCAGGGCATGAACGTCTCGATGCAGGACAGCTTCAACCTGGGCTGGAAACTCGCGGCGGTGCTGCGCGGACAGGCCGATGCCGGGCTGCTGCGCAGCTATTCGGCCGAGCGGCAGGGGGTCGCGCAGGAGCTGATCGACTTCGACCGCGAGTTTGCCCGGATGTTCAGTGCCCGTCCCAAGACCGCCGAGGACGACGGCGAAGGCGTCGACCCGGCCGAGTTCCAGCGCTATTTCATCCAGCATGGCCGCTTCACCGCCGGGACGGCGACGCGCTATCGCCGCTCGGAGCTGACCGGGCCGGACACGCATCAGCATCTGGCGACCGGGTTCCCGGTCGGGATGCGCTTTCATTCGGCGCCGGTGATAAGGCTGGCCGATGCACGGCCCATGCATCTGGGCCACATCGCCCAGGCGGACGGGCGCTGGCGGATCTATCTCTTTGCCGATGCGCAGGGGCTGGCGCCCGGCTCGGGGTTGGCGCGGCTTTGCGGGCGGCTCGACCGGGACGGCTCGGTCCTGCGCCGCCACACCCCCGCGGGTGCGGACCCCGATGCGGTGTTCGACATCCGCGCGGTTTTGCAGCAGCCCCACCAGTCGCTGTCGATGGACGACCTGCCGGGGCTGCTGTGGCCGCGCAAGGGTCGCCACGGGCTGCGCGACTATGAAAAGGCGTTCTGCGCCGATCCGGCCGCGGGCGACATCTTCGACCGGCGCGGCATCGACCGCGAGCGGGGCTGCATGGTGGTGGTGCGTCCCGACCAATATGTCGCCCAGGTTCTGCCGCTGGAGGACGACACGGCGCTGGGGGAATATTTCGCGGGCGTGCTGCGGCCGGCGGGCTAGGCCGCGGCGGCGGGCCTTGCCTGCGTCCTAGCCGCGGGCCGGGCCGGCATCTGCCGGCCCTGGCCCCGGTCCCGGTCCTGGCCCGAAGCCTTCGGCGATCACCCGCATCACCGCCTGCCGGAACAGCAGCTGGGCATTGGTTTCGGGCTGGCTGGCGCGGGTCATCAGCCCGACCGGACCCTGCGTCAGCGTCGTGTCGAGCGGCAGCCGCACCAGCCGGCCCTCGGCGATCTCGCGCGCCACGACCCCCGCCGAGATGAACCATACCGCATCGCCCTGCCGGGTGAAGACGCGGCCGAAGGCATCCGAGACGGTCTCGATCCGCCGGGCGGGGCGCAGGACGCCATGCGCGATCAACAACCGTTCCACGAATGGGTGGATCGCGGCGGTCTCGGTCGGATAGATCACCGGAAAATCGCCGATCCGGCGCAGGTCGGGGTCGGTGAGGATCGGGTGGCCCGGCCGGACCACCACCGCCACGTCCTCCAGGTAAAGCTGGGTGAAGCTCAGCCCCTGCATGGTTTCGGGCGCGCCCAGCCGCCCGATCACCACGTCAAGATCGTCCGAGCGCAGCAGCCCCATCAGATGCCCGTGCCCGCCATCGGCGATGGACAGCCGCAGATGTGGTGCGGCCTGCTGCAATTCGGCGACCACCTCGGGCATCAGCCGCGCCGAAACCGAGGGCAGCGCCCCCACCCGCAAGGACAGCTCGGCCGCCTGCGCCTCGCCGGAAATGCCCGCCAGCCCCTGCGACAGCGCCGACAGCGCGTTCAGCGCATAGCCGTGGAAGAATTCGCCCTGCGCGGTCAGCGCCACGCCGCGGCGGCTGCGGGTCATCATCCTTGCGCCGACGATTTCCTCGAGCTCGGCCATGGTGCGCGAAATCGCCGGCTGGGTCAGATATAGCGCCTCGGCCGCCCGCTTGAGATTGCCCTGGCGGACGATCTCGACAAAGGCCTGCACATGTCTCAGCCGAATCCTGCGGTCCAACACTTGCCGTTTCTGATAATCATCAAACCCGATTTCTCATTTTACTTGCGATGCGTGGCAGGTCAAGTTCGGCGGCAGAGGGGGACTGTCATGCGCACTCAGGTCGTTATCATCGGCGGCGGGCCGTCCGGGCTGCTTCTGGGCCAGCTTCTGCACCGCCAGGGCATCGAGGCGGTGGTGCTGGAGCGCAAGACGCGGGACTATGTGCTGGACCGCATCCGTGCCGGCGTGCTGGAAACCGGCCTCGTCCGGCTGATGGAGGAAGCGGGCGTGGCCGAGCGGCTGCACCGCGAGGGTTACGTCCATGACGGCACCCGGATCGCCTGGGACGGCGGCATGTTCCACATCGACTTCAAGAGGCTGACCGGCACCCCGGTGGTGGTCTATGGCCAGACCGAGGTGACGCGCGATCTTTACGACGCGCGCGAGGCCGCGGGCGCGCAGACCGTCTTCGAGGTCGAGGACGTCGTGATCCACGGTGCCGACACCGACCGCCCGCATGTGACCTATGCCCGCGCCGGGCAAGGCCACCGCATCGATTGCGATTTCATCGCCGGCTGCGACGGGTTCCACGGCATCAGCCGCCAGACCATCCCGCTGGACCTGCGGCGCGAATATGAAAAGACCTATCCCTTCGGCTGGCTGGGCATCCTGTCGGAAACGCCCCCGGTCCACGACGAACTGATCTATGCCAATTCCGACCGCGGCTTCGCGCTGTGTTCGATGCGCAACGCCAACCTGTCGCGCTATTACATCCAATGCGCGCTGTCGGACCACACCAGCGACTGGACCGACGGGGCTTTCTGGGACGAGCTGCGCCGCCGCCTGCCCGAAGAGGTGGCCGACCGGCTGGTCGCGGGCCCGTCGATCGAGAAATCCATCGCGCCGCTGCGGTCTTTCGTGACCGAGCCGATGCGCTGGGGCCGGTTGTTCCTGTGCGGCGACGCCGCCCATATCGTGCCTCCGACCGGGGCCAAGGGGCTGAACACGGCGGCCAGCGACGTGCAATACCTGTATAACGGGCTGGTGCAATATTACCGGGACAAGGACAGCGAGGGCATCGACCGTTATTCCGAAAAGGCGCTGCTGCGCGTCTGGAAGGCGGAACGCTTCAGCTGGTGGTTCAGCGGCCTGCTGCACCGCTATCCCCACCAGAGCCCCTTCGACCTGAAGATGCAGAAGGCCGATATCGCCTTCCTGCGCGACAACGAATCGCAACAGCGCGCATTCGCCGAAAACTACGTGGGGTTGCCTTACTGATGCGGACGATCATGGCAAACGGCGCGGATCTGCATGTCGCGGTGTCGGGGCCGGAAACCGGGCCGGTGGTGGTCTTTGCGAACTCGCTGGGCACCGACCTGCGGGTCTGGGACGGGCTGATCCCGCATCTGGCGCCGGGGCTGCGGCTGGTGCGCTATGACAAGCGCGGCCACGGGCTGTCCCAGGAAACGCCCGGCCCCTACGACATCGAGACGCTGGCCGACGATGCCGCGGCGCTGATCGCGGCGCTGGACCTAGGGCGGGCGGTCTTTGTCGGGCTGTCCATCGGCGGGCTGATCGGCCTGTCGCTGGCCGCCCGCCATCCGGGCCTGCTGGCGGGGCTGGTGGTGTCGAACTCGGCCGCCCGGATCGGCGATGCGGCGATGTGGAACGCCCGGATCCAGGCGATCCGCGACGACGGGCTGGCCAGCATCGCGGCGCCGACGATGGAGCGCTGGTTCTCGCCCGCATTCCGGGCGGCGGGACGCGACGCGCCCTGGCGCCGGATGCTTGCCCGCCAGCCGCAGGGGGGCTATGTCGCCTGCTGCCAGGCCATTGCCGGGGCCGATCTGGCCGAGGCGGCCCGCACGCTGGACCTGCCGGTGCAGGTGATCGCGGGGGGGCTCGACGGCTCGACCCCGCCGGACCTGGTGCGGGCCACCGCCGCGCTGATCCGCGGCGCGCGCTTCGACCTGATCGCGGATGCCGGGCATATTCCCTGCGTGGAGGCGCCGGCCGCCCATGCGGCCATTCTCAACCGTTTTTTCAAGGACATCGGCCATGTCTGACAGCCCCGTCCCCGACCGCCATGCGACCGGCATGAGAACCCGCCGCGAGGTGCTGGGCGATATGCATGTGGACCGGGCCGAGGCGCAGACCTCGGATCTGGACCGGCCGTTCCAGGATCTGATCACCGTCTCTGCCTGGGGCACGGTCTGGGCCTCGGACGGCATCAGCCGGCGCGAGCGTTCCATGCTGACGCTGGCGCTGCTGGCGGCGACCGGCAATTGGGAGGAGATCCCCATGCATATCCGCGCCACCGCCCGCACCGGAGCCAGCCAGCGCGACGTCCTCGAGGCGTTCCAGCATGTCGCCATCTATTGCGGCGTGCCCAAGGCGAACCACGCGCTGAAACTGGCCAAGCAGACCTTCGCCGAGATGGAAGAGGAGGAGAGCCGATGACCCCCGCAGAATATTACCAGCGCGACCGACGCATCCACCCGCCGGCGCTGACGCCGGATTACAAGACCTCGGTCGCGCGCAGCCCGCGCTTCAGCCTGATCAGCCTGCAAGGCTCGATGTCGGAAATCACCGGGCCGACCTTCGGCCATGGCGACATCAGCCCGATCGACAACGACCTGATCAAGAACTACGCCAAGGACGGCGACCCGATCGGGGAACGCATCATCGTCCACGGCCGCGTGCTGGACGAGAACGCCCGGCCCGTGCCCGACACGCTGGTCGAGGTGTGGCAGGCCAATGCCGGCGGCCGCTATCGCCACAAGAAGGACAGCTACCTGGCCCCCATCGACCCGAATTTCGGCGGCTGCGGGCGCACCATCACCGACGCGGACGGCTATTATTTCTTTCGCACCATCAAGCCCGGCGCCTATCCCTGGCGCAACTGGGTCAACAACTGGCGGCCGGCGCATATCCACGTCTCGGTCTTCGGCCACGCCTTTTGCCAGCGGCTGATCACCCAGCTTTATTTCGAGGGCGATCCGCTGATCCCGATCTGCCCCATCGTGCAGACCGTCCCCGACCCGGAGGCCATCGACCGGCTGACCGCGAAACTGGACATGAACGCCACGGTGCCGCTGGACAGCATCGCCTATCGTTTCGACATCGTGCTGCGCGGCCGCCGCTCGACCATGTTCGAAAACCGGCTGGAGGGGAATTGATGAAGGTCGTCGATGCACGGGCCAACCGCCCGCACTACCTGCCGGAAACCGCGTCGCAGACCGCCGGCCCCTATGTCCATATCGGGCTGGCGCCGGGGGCTGCCGGCTTTCGGATCTTCGACCGCGAACTGGGCTGGGACATCGCCGGGCCGAACGCCGCAGGCGAACGCATCCGGGTCGAGGGCGTGGTGATCGACGGCACCGGCAGTCCGGTCAAGGACGTGCTGATCGAGGTCTGGCAGGCCAATGCCGCCGGCATCTATGCCCATCCCGAGGCGGGCGGCGCGGTCGAGGAGGGCTTTCGCGGCTGGGGCCGGGTCATCACCGATTTCGAGACCGGCGAATGGGGTTTCGACACCGTCAAGCCCGGCCCGGTCAGGGCGCGGGCCCGCATGATCTCGGGCGTCAGCCAGCGGGTGCGCGACAGCCATCCCGACTGGCAGGGTCGCGCGCAGGAAGACAGCATCCCGATGGCGCCGCACCTGAATCTGTGGATCGTTGCCCGCGGCATCAACATCGGCTTGAACACCCGGATGTATTTCGACGACGAGGGCCCGGCCAACGCCACCGATCCGGTGCTGAACCTGATCGAATGGGAACGCCGCCGCGCCACGCTGATCGCGAAGCGCACCCTGCGCGACGGCCGCCCGGTCTATCGCTTCGACATTCGCCTGCAGGGCGAGGATGAAACGGTGTTCTTCGATGTCTGACCCGGCCGAAAGACCCTGCATCATCTGCGTCGCCATCACCGGCAGCCTGCCGACCAAGGAAAACAACCTGGCGGTGCCGATCACCGTGGCCGAGCAGATCGAATCCACGCATGAGGCATTCGAGGCCGGCGCCTCGATCGCCCATTGCCATGTCCGCGACGACGAGGGGCGGCCGACCAACGACCCCGACCGCTTCGCCGCGCTGAAGGAGGGGCTGGAGAAACATTGCCCCGGCATGATCGTCCAGCTTTCGACCGGCGGGCGGTCGGGTGCGGGGGAGGCGCGGGGGGCCATGCTGCCCTTGCGCCCCGACATGGCCTCGCTCTCGGTCGGGTCCAACAACTTCCCGACGCGGGTCTATGAAAACCCGCCGGACCTGGTGGACTGGCTGGCCGCCGAGATGCTGGAATACGACATCAAGCCGGAAATCGAGGCGTTCGACCTGTCCCATATCTTCCAGGCCAAGAAGATGGCCGAGGACGGGCGGCTGGCCGGCACCCCCTATGTGCAGTTCGTGATGGGGGTGAAAAACGCCATGCCCGCGGATCGCGATGTCTTCGACTATTACATCCGCACCGTGAAGCGGCTGTTCGGCGAGGACGCGCCCTGGTGCGCGGCCGGGATCGGCGCAAGCCAGATCGTGCTGAACGAATGGGCGATTTCCTCGGGAGGCCACGCGCGCACGGGGCTCGAGGACAACCTGCGGCTGGATCGGGACCGGCTGGCGCCCTCGAACGCGGCGCTGGTCCGCCGTGCGGTCGAGCTGTGCGGGAAATACGGCCGCCCCGTCGCGACATGGCGGCAGGCGCGGCAGATCCTTGGGCTGCGGATGGTCTGATGGCGGTGGGCACCTTGTTCGGACAGCTTTACGGCGACGGCGAGATGGCGGCGATCCTGTCGGATCGCGCGGCCATCCGGGCCATGCTGCGGGTCGAAGTCGCTTTGGCCCGCGCCCAGGCCGATCTGGGGGCGATCCCGGCCGCGGCGGCCGAGGCGATCGCCAAGGCGGCAGAGGCTCTGGACCCCGACCCGGCGGACCTGGCCGCGGCGGTGGCCCTGGCCGGCATCGCTGCGCAGCCGGTTGTCGCGGCGCTGAAATCCGCGGCGGGCGAGGCCGGGGCATTCGCCCATTACGGCGCCACCTCGCAGGACGTCGTGGACACGGCGCTGGCGCTGCAGCTGGAGGCGGCGCTGGAAGTGCTGGCCGCGCGCCTGGACCGTCTGGAGGCGCTGCTGGCGCAGAAGGCCGCGGATCACGCCGACCTGCCGATCCCGGCGCGCACCCGCCACCAGATCGCCACGCCCACCACGCTGGGCGCCAAGATCGCGGTCTGGCACGGGACGGCGGTGCGCAACCGCCAAAGGCTGGATCAGTTGCGGCCGCGGCTGCTGCTGGTCTCGCTGCACGGGGCGGCGGGGACCGAGGCGGCGCTGGCCGGTCACGGCCCGGCGCTGCGCGCCTCGATGGCGGCGGCGCTGGGGCTCGGGGTGCCGGATGGGCCCTGGCACGCGGCCCGCGACGGCATCGCGGAACTGGCGGGCTGGCTGTCGCTGGTCACGGGCGGGCTTGGCAAGATGGGCCTCGACCTGGTGCAGCTTGGCCAAAGCGAGATCGCGGAACTGGCGGCGGGGTCCGGGGGCGGTTCGTCCACCATGCCGCAAAAGCAGAACCCCGTCGCGGCCGAGGCGCTGGTGACGCTGGCGCGGCTGAATGCCGGCGATCTGGCGGGAATGCACCAGGCGCTGGTCCATGCGCAGGAACGCGACGGCATCGCGCTGGGGCTGGAATGGAACCTGCTGCCGGGAATGCTGGAACGCGCGGCCGCGGCGCTGCGCATCGGCTGCGCGCTGGCCGAGACGCTGGCCCCGCGCCCCGACGGCATCGCGGCCACCTTTGCCGCCGACCGCGGGCGGATGGCGGCCGAGGCCGCGGGCTTTCTGCTGGCCAAGGCCATGCCCCGCGCCGAGGCCCTGCGGATCGTGGCGCAGGCGCTGGCGCAGGTCGCCGGGGGCGAGGCGCCGACGCTGGCCGATGCGCTGGCGCAACTGGCCCCCGGCCGCGACTGGGCCAAGGCCCTGAGGCCCGAGAACCTGACCGGCGCCGCGCCCCGGCAAGCGCGCGCCGCACGACCGATCTGAACAACGCAACGGGAGGAAACCATGAAAACCCTGATCCTGTCGGCCATCGCCTCGCTTTCGCTGGGTGGCGCGGCATGCGCCGCCGATGTGACGCTGCGCGTCCATCACTTCCTGTCGGCCGATGCGCCGATGCAAACCGAGATCCTGGTCCCCTGGGAAAAGGCCGTCGAGGAACAGTCGGGCGGCCGCATCGACGTGCAACTGTTCCCCTCGATGCAATTGGGAGGCAAGCCGCCGCAACTCTTCGACCAGGCGCGCGACGGCATCGTGGACATTTCCTGGACGCTCCTGGGCTATACGCCCGGCCGCTTCCCCGTGGCCGAGGTGTTCGAACTGCCCTTCGTCTCCGGCACCGCCGTCCAGACCACCGCCGCGCTGCAAGAGTTCCAGGCGAAATACCTGGGCGACGAGATGGCGCAGGTGAAGCCGCTCTTGCTGCATGCGCCGGCGGGCTACAAGTTCCACATGCGCAGCGGCCCGATCACCGCGCTGGCCGATCTCAAGGGCAAGAAGATCCGTGCCCCCTCGCGCGCGATGACCGACGCGCTGAATGCGCTTGGCGCGACTGCCGTGGGCATGCCCGTGCCCGAGGTCGCGCAGGCCCTGACCACCGGCGTGATCGACGGCGCGCAGATCCCGTGGGAGGTCGTGGGTTCCCTGCGGGTCGACGAGATCACCAATGCCCATAGCGAAATCGGGGTCGAGAACGGCGGCGTTTCCACCGCGGTCATGGCGCTGGTGATGAACCGGGCCAAATACGACAGCCTGCCCGACGACCTGAAAAAGGTAATCGACGACAATTCCGGCGCCAATCTGGCGGTGCTGGCCGGCGCCGCCCTGGACCGGGTCGAGGCCGAGGAAAGGCAGAAAGCCCTGGACGCGGGCGCGCAGATCAACGTGATCCCGGCCGAGCAGATGGAGGAGTGGCGCGCGGCGGTGCAGCCGGTGGTGGACGGCTGGGTCAAGGCCATGGACAGCCGTGGCCTGGACGGGCAGGCGATGCTGGACGATGCGCGCGCCATGCTGGCCGCGGCCGGCGCCGAGTAAGGGGAGGCGAGGGCGAGATGACCGAAGCCGAACCCCTGACCGAACAGCCCCATCCGGTGCCGGTGCCCGGCTGGCTCGTCGCCCTCTGCCGCTGGTTTGCCGCCATCGGGGGCGCGGCGCTGCTGGCGATGATGCTGATGACCGTGGCCAGCGTCACGCTGCGATCCGTCCTCGGCTGGCCGATCCCCGGCGATTTCGAGCTGGTCGAGGTTCTCTCGGCCATCACCGTCTTCTGCTTCCTGCCCTGGTGCCAGGTCATCGGCGGCAACGTGCTGGTCGATTTCTTCACCATGAAGGCCGGCCCGCGCACGAACCACGCGCTCGAGGCTCTGGGCGACCTGGTCTATCTGGCGATCGGGGTGCTGCTGACCTGGCGGCTGTGGCACGGGGCGGTCGATTTCTACAGCTATGGGGAACAGACCATGATCCTGCGCATCCCGATCTGGTGGAGCTTCATCATCGCCATGCCGGCGATGGCGCTGCTGATCGTGACCACCTTCTTCACCCTGATCGGCCATATCGGAAAGGCGCGCGCATGACCGGGATCGCCGCCGGGCTGACGGGTTTCGCTGTGCTTCTGGCGCTGATGGCCATCCGTATTCCGATCGCCGTGGCGATGCTGGCGACCGGCATCGTCGGATACGGGCTGGTCAGCGGCTGGATGCCGCTGCTCGCCTTCCTCAAGACCAACACCTATTACCAGTTTTCCACCTATTCGCTGTCGGTGATCCCGCTTTTCGTGCTGATGGGCGAATTCGCCACCCATGCCGGGATGAGCCGGGCGCTTTACCGTGCCGCCGCGGCCTTCATGGGGCATCTGCGCGGCGGGCTGGCCATGGCCTCGGTCGGGGGCTGCGCGGCCTTCGGCGCGATCTGCGGCTCGTCGCTGGCCACCGCCGCGACCATGGGCCAGGTCGCGCTGCCCGAGATGCGGCGCTACAACTATTCGGGCGCGCTGGCCACCGGCTCTCTGGCGGCCGGGGGCACGATGGGCATCCTGATCCCGCCCTCGGTGATCCTGGTGCTTTACGCGCTGATGACCGAACAAAGCATCGCCAAGATGTTCGTCGCCGCCATGGTGCCGGGGGTAGTCGCCGCGCTCGGCTATATGCTGGCGATCGCCGTCTTCGTGCGCCGCCGCCCCGAGGCAGGCCCGGCCGGCCCCCGCGCCAGCTGGTCCGAGCGGCTGGATTCGCTGAAGGAAACCTGGTCGATCATCCTGATCTTTGCGCTGGTGATCGTCGGCATGTATCGCGGCTGGTTCACCCCCACCGAGGCCGCGGCGGTCGGCGCCTTCGGGGCCTTCGTGCTGGCGGTGCTGCATGGCGGGCTGCGGCTGAAGGGGCTGGTCGAATGCCTGCAAGGCACGGCCCGGACCTCGGCCATGATCTTTCTGATCATGCTGGGGGCCGAGATGTTCAACGCCTTCCTTTCCGCCACGCAGACGCCCATGCTGGCCTCGCAGATGATCGTCGAGGCGGGGCTGTCGCCGATGATGGTTCTGGTCGCCATCCTGCTTCTGTATCTGGCGATGGGCTGCGTGATGGATTCCATGTCCATGCTGCTGCTGACCATCCCGATCTTCTATCCGATCATCGCGGGGCTGGATTTCGGCATGGGCCGCGAGGACACGCTGATCTGGTTCGGCATCCTGGCGGTGGTGGTGGTCGAGGTGGGGCTGATCACCCCTCCGGTCGGGATGAACGTCTTTGTCATCAACGCGATGGCCAAGGAGGTGCCGATGTGGGAAAGCTTCAAGGGGGTCATGCCGTTCCTGATCTCGGACCTGCTGCGCATCGTGTTGCTGGTCGCGTTCCCGGCGATCACCCTGGGGCTGGTGCGGGCGCTGGGATAGCTGCCCGCCCCTGGCGCGTCGGTCTGGTCGCGAAGACCGGTCCGCGCCGTCCTTCGCCCGTGCCGCCCGGCCCGGCGGGGGATGTTTCGAACGCTTCCCCGTTCGAGCCAGCCGCTTTCCCGCCGATGCCGGTGCCGATCCGGCCAGGCGGATCGCCGGACGATTTCATGTCCGCTTCCATTGCGGCGAGTCTGATCGTCGAGGCCTTCGGCCCCCCGCCCGCTTTGCCCCCTTGCGGGCGCGGGCAGCGACCATCCGGTCGCATCAAGTCCGCCCAGGGAAAGCCCCGTTCCAGAGCCAGGCTCGATGCGGAAGACCGGGCGGCTGGGCGGCCGCGTTGAAAAATCGGTCCGCGCGGCGAGGGGCTTGCTGCCTGATTGCCGGGCCGTTTGAGAGCAAACCAGCCCAGGCAGGCCAGTCGTGCAAGCGCCGCCGCCTTGCCGTCGGCTCCGATTGCGGGGCGGCCGTGATCCGCTGCGGCCGCCTTGCCCTCGGGCCGGGCCTGTGCGCCGGGCATCCCCCGATCGGCAACATTCGCGCCGGCTGTTTCGGCCGCGGGCTCGTCGCCTGCCAGCAGAGCCAGCGGGCCGTTCTTCGGCGCGGATGCACCGCCTTGCGGCCTGACTCGGGCGTCGGCAGGACTGCGCTTGCGGCGATCAGGATGAGCCTGGGAATCAGGACGGTAATGTCCATTGTTTCTCCCACGCCCGATTGGCTTGGGGCTTGAGCTGGCCAGGGATGTCGCGCTTGGCGGCCGCCGCCTATTCCGTTCCCGGCGGGCTTGTCCCCGACCGGCTGCGCGCCTTTCTTGACGCCATCCCGCCAGAGCGCATCGCCGGGGGCGCACTCGCCGAATTCGAGATGCCGGGGACGGCGCAAGCGGCCATTGCGACCATTCTGGACCTCGTCGGTCCGCTGCTTCCGGCCGGGCGATGAGCTTGGGCCAGCCGGCTTGCAGCCGGGCGAAGGCGCCCGAGACCCAGCGCGGCAGGATCTCCTCTCCGGTCAGCGGCGCGAGGGTGATGTCGTTGCATGCCGGATCGACCCAGCGTGCCTCGGCGATCTCGGCGCCGGGGACGATTTCGACCCCCTCCGGCAGATGCAGCGGGAACAGGTCGGCATCCACCTGCCGGCCGGGCTCGTTCGCTGCACGGGCGCGGACCGGCACCTGCGCCAAGGGCGAGTTGCCGCTGAGCCAGAGCTTCCGGCATCAGAACATTCTCGGCAACGTCCATGCTGGGCGGCTGGTCTGGGAGACCAAGATGGCCCGCCGCCGCGTGGTGTTGGAAATCTCGGGGGCCGGCTGGATCCACGGCCTCAATCTCCTTGCGCCGGACCGCGGTCCTTAAGGCTGCACGGTCGGCGACACCTGGGCCCGGGATACGCCGGCGGTCATGGACGGCCGGCTGACACGCCACCCGCGACATGGCGCAACGCGTCGGCCACCGCGATCACCGCCCGGTCGTTGCGGCTTTCCGGCAGCATCCATGCCGTCACCGACAGGCCCAACGGAACCGGCCGGCCGAAGGGGGCGACAAGCGTGCCGCTGTCCAGATGCCCCTGCACCAGGGATTGCCGGCCCATCAGGACTCCGGCGCCCGCCAGCGCCTGCTGCAGGGCGACCGCATACAGCGAAAAGCCGGGGCCGGTGGGAACGACCGCGCCGTCCGGCATTGCCGCCTTGGCCCAGATCCGCCAGTCCTGCCAGACCACGTCCGAGATGCAGATCACCCGGCCCAGATCGGCGGGCTCGGCAAGGCTTTCGGCCAGGTCAGGGGCGCATACCGGCAGAAGGTTTTCCGCCCCAAGATCAATCCTGCCGGGGTCGGGAGCGGCATAGAACAGGCACAGGTCGAAGGGCGTGCGCTTGAGATCCGGCGGATCCTCCAGCGCCGTGACCGAGATGTCCACCTGTGCCAGCGCCGCGCGCAGGGCGGGCAGGCGCGGTGCAAGCCACAGCTGCGCCAGGGCCGGCGAGGTGACGACATGGACCCGGCGCGGCGCGGCATGGCGCCGAAGCTCGCGCACCGCATGGCCAAGGGCATCGAAGGCCGCGATGAAACCCGGCGCGACGCGCTGCCCCAGCGGGGTCAGCCGGACGCCATGCGCCCGGCGCTCGAACAGGGTGGCGCCATAGTCCGCCTCCAGCGCCTTGATCTGGGCGGTGACGGCCCCCGGCGTCACCATCAGCTCGTCCGCCGCCTGCCGGAAACTGCCAAGCCGCGCCGCCGCCTCGAAGGCGCGCAGGGCGTTCAGGGAAGGCATCCTGCTGAAAGGCGGCGAAACCGGCATGATCCCCAGACTCAGATTTTCTGATCCTTGTATAGTGGAAAACTGATTTGCGGCAAGCGCGGCCGCCATGGAAATCCTGCCCCGTGAACAGATCGCACCGCCTTGGGCGGATGCGCCACCCGGCAGGAAAGAGGACCGCCATGAAGATCTTGGCCATCGAGCTTTACGAATACGACCTGACCTATGCCCATGGCACCTATGCGATGTCCAAGGGCCGCTCGGCCAGGCAACAGCCCTCGAACCTGGTGCGGGTCGTCACCGACGACGGCATCGAGGGCTGGGGCGAGGCGGCGACGCTGTCGGGGAACTACCTGCCGGTTTTTGCCGCCGGCACCCGCGCAGCGCTGCGCGAGCTGGCGCCCTTGCTGATCGGCCAGGATCCGCGCCGGACCAGCCATCTGCAGCGGCTGATGTCGAGCGTGCTGATGGGCCAGGCCAATGCCAAGAACGCCTTCGACGTGGCTTGCTGGGACATCTTCGGCAAGTCGGTCGGCCTGCCGATCGCCGAGCTGATCGGCGGCGTGCTCAGCACCGAGTTGCCGATCTTCGAGGCGGTGCCGCTGTCCTCGGTCGAAGACAGCATCGCCTATGTCCAGAAACGCAGCGCCGAGGGCATCCTGCGCTACCAGATCAAGATCGGCGACGATCCGGCCAGGGATGCCGCGCGCGCCCGCGCCATCGCCGAGGCCTTCCCCGAGATCTTCTTTTTCGTCGATGCCAATGCCGGCTATACGCTGCTGGAAGCGCAGGTCGCGATGCGCGCGCTGGACGACACCGGCATGTTCTTCGAGCAGCCCTGCCGCGAACTGGCCGATTGCGCCCTCCTGCGCCGCACCGGCCGCCTGCCGATGATCATGGACGAAACCGTCCTGAACCACGCCGATCTGTATCGCGCGAAATACGAGGTCTCGGCGGCGGCGGTGAACATCAAGCTGGGCCGGCTGGGCGGCATCACCCCGACGGTCGCCCTGCGCAATGCCGCGCAGGATCTGGGCATGCATTTCGCCATCGAGGATGTCTGGGGTGGCGACGTCACCTCGGCGGCGGTGTCGCATGTGGCGGCCAGCTCCAGCCCCGAACATCTGCTGCACACCTCGTTCTTCAACGACTGGACGAACGAGCATGTCGCCGGCTATCAGCCCCGCAGCCGCAACGGCCGGGGCGCCGCGCCGACAGGCCCCGGCCTGGGCATCACCGTCGACCGCGCGCTGCTCGGCGCCCCCGTCGCCAGCTTTCCGTAACGGGCGTCAGGGGCACGGCCCAAGCTGTCGACATACAACGAACGCGGCGGCGTGCTGCCTTGGCCGCGGGCCATGAGCGCGCTCTGCATCGTGATCCTATGGGCCGCCGGACACGATCCGGCGGCCCAAGGCGGACATCCGCTGCGATCCGGCAGATGCCGGCTGCGATATTTTATCTTCAAGGACTTGAGGGCCTCGACGGCATAGCTGGCGATCATCAGGTCCAGATGCGCGCCGCCGCCGTTCTTGAACAGCGTGACCTGGTCATCGGACCGGCGGCTGGAGCCGCCCGCCGCCACCAGATCGTAAAGATCGCCCCGCATAGGGTCGCGGCTGATGGTGCCCGAGAGGATCGGCTGCATGATCTCGCCGATCCGGTCCACGACCGTGTCGACGAGATCCACTGACGCCGACCATTCTGTATTTTTAATAGACAGAATGTCTATTATTTGCAGTATGTCAATATGAGCTTTGCGGCCGGCAGCGATCCGCGTTCCGTCACAAGCGACGAAGCTCGGTCAGACCATCGGGGGATGCCATGAAACGACTGGTGAAAGCTCTTGGGCGGTGCGGATGAGCACCCTGGCCGCAAGCGCGGGACAAGGTTCGAGCCGGGCACCATGGCCTGAGAGGTTCCGACCGCAACGGTGGCCGGGAAGGTTCTTGGGAACAAGGGCTATCCGGTAGAGCCGACCGCGTCCCTGATTGGGCATTGCTTATGTCGGCCTGACCCGTGGTCAGGCGCGGCCAAGCCGGCTATCGGGAAACCAGCCCGCGAAGCTCTCGATCGCTTCGCATGGCCTTTGCCAGGGTCTGGCCGTTCCCAACTCTGTCGAGATCACCGATCGAGGAGCAGAACGACACCACCCACGACCGGGCAAAGATCATCGGCACCGAGCCCGGCGCGGGGTGGATGCGCAAGACAATGCAGGCCGTCGAGCAATATCGCCTCGACCTGCAACTGGCCGAGGGCAGCACCGCGGGCATGACGGCCGTGGACCGGCAACTGCCCATCGTCGTGACGCTGTGGACCCCGACCTGGACGGCTGCGCGATATGCCATGAAACTCCCGCACGACCCCAAGGGCGTGTTTGCCGCCTCGGACCGACAACCTGATCGTGCAAAGATGTTTCTCAGAGAAAGCCCGAAACCGGGGAAATCCGGGCCGGGATCTTCCGCGCCTGCGGCCTTTCGAGGACGGGAGGAAAAGCCTCGGCTTCCTCTACCATCGCATCTGTGCTGCGATGAAGCGCGAAGCCTTGGAGACCGCCGCGCAGGGCATTGAAGTCGATGCGGTTTTCGGCTGCGTCGAGCAGGGATGGACGGGACCGTTCCGGCGCAAGGATTCGTCCGGTTCGTGGTTCTGGACATCGAACGCACTATGCGGCCGAGTATCCCGGCCGCCCTGGCGGTCCTGGCGTGCTGCCCGGATCCTGGATCGCGGATCATCGGGGACAGAAACCGGCCGGGGCTTTTGCGACAGGATCGATCCCCCATCCTCCGGCGGCACCAGCAGGCGCTATTCGGTTTTCGGGTGCGCAGGCGTGGCCTTGTCGGTGGCGATCCGGGCGCGAATCGCCTCGGCGGCCTCGGCGATGTCGCCGCAGATCGCGGCGCGGGCCGCCTCGGGATCGCCCTGCCGGATCGCCTCGATCACCTCGGCGTGGCGCACCTGGCCGGTCTTGGACAGCACCCCGCTGCGCACGATGCTCATCAACGGCCCATAGCGCATCCACAAAAGCTCGATCAGGTCGACCAGGTCGTCGTTGCCGCATTGCCGGTAGACCTCGAAATGGAACTGCTGGTTCAGCCGCAGATAGGTCTTGGTGTCCTGCCGGGGCACCATGGCGCGCATCTCCTCGTCGATGCGCGCGAGCCGGCGGGCCAGTTGCGGGTCGGGCCGCAGGGCGGCAAGGCGGGCCGCTTCGCCCTCGAGATGCAAGCGCAGGGGCAGCAGCGCGTCCAGCCGCTCCACCGTGGCCTGTGGCACCCGCATCGAGCGGCGCGGCATCGCCTCGATGGCGCGTGCCACTACCAGGCGGCTGGTGGCCTCGCGCACGGGCATCTGGCTGGTGCCGAAGGCCGCGGCAAGCTCGGGCAGGGTCAGGCGCTGGCCCGGCTCGAACTCGCCGATCATGAAGGACTGCTTCAACTCGCCATAGACGTGATCGGGTTCGGAAATCACCTGCCGTTGCTGAAAGGCGGGCAGGGAGGCGGAGCGCGGGGCCATGCGGGATCCTTGGATGGTTTTGGCGCAAGCGTAAAGAAATGCCCAGGCCGAGGCAATCAGTCCGCAATATCTGATCAGATATCATATTCATTGACAGAATCGATTCGCGCCTCCTAGGGTGGATGCAGCAGGGCGGACCCGCATGACGTCGACCTAAATCTGATCAGATATCATATATGAGGACATGATGGCGCGAGACGAAACCACCGATCCCTCCGATTTGCGAGTGATCACGATCATTGGCACCGGGCTGATCGGCTGCAGCTGGGCGGCGCTGATGGCTGCCTCGGGGCGGCGGGTGGTGATCCATGACAACCGCCCCGAGGCAGGGCGGGCGGTCGCCGAGTTCTGGGATTCGGTCAAGCCGGCGCTGGTGGAACTGGGGCTGGCGACGGAAACCACGCAACCGGATTTCCACGTCGCGCCCTCGCTCGAGGCCGCGCTGGCCGAGGCGGATTTCGTCTTTGAAAACATCCCCGAGCGTCTGGACGCGAAACGGGCGCTTTATGCCGCGATGGAGCCGCATCTGCGGCCGCATGCCATCGTCGCCACCAGTTCTTCGGGGCTGGAGCTGTCGGACCTGCAGGCGGGCTGGAAAAACCCCGGCCGGCTGATCATCGGCCATCCCTTCAACCCGCCGCACCTGGTGCCGCTGGTCGAGCTTTACGCCAACGACCGCACCGATCCCGACGTGCTGCCGCGGGCGCGGGCGCTTTACGAAAGCTGCGGCAAGGTGACGATCACCCTGAAGCGCGAAGTCATGGGCCATGTCGCCAACCGCCTGCAGGCCGCGTTGTGGCGCGAGGCGATCCACCTGGTCGATGCCGGCGTCGCCTCGGTCAAGGACGTGAACGCGGCGATCTGGGCCGGCCCCGGCCTGCGATGGGCGATCATGGGGCCGCATATGCTGCTGAACCTGGGCGGCGGCGAAGGCGGCCTGCGCGCCTATTGCGAGCAGTTCACCCAAAGCTACACCGAATGGTGGGACGACCTGGGCAAGCCGCAGCTGACGCCCGAGACCATCGACAGGCTGGTCGAGGGCCTGGCCGAGGAAATCGACGGCCGCGACTACGCCACCTTGCGCCGGCAGCGCGACGACCAGCTGGTCGCGGTCCTCAAGGCGCTTGGCGAGACCCGCAAGACGCCTGCCGCCCCCGAACACGCCTAGAGACCGACAGGAGATCCCATGAAACGCAAAATCGTCCTGACCTGCGCCGTGACCGGCGACGGGCCGATCCACCCCCGCTTTCCGAACTATCCGGTCACGCCCGCCCAAATCGCGGATGCCTGCATCGAGGCCGCCGATGCGGGCGCCTCGGTGGTGCATATCCACGGCCGCGACCCGGAAACCGGCCTCGGCAACCGCTCGCCCGAGGTGTTCCGCGAGATCGTCCAGCGCGTCCGCGAAAGGAACGACCGCGTGGTCATCAACCTGACCACCGGCATGGGCGCCACCTTCGTGCCGGATCCCGCGGACGAGGCCGTGGCCCATCCGACCACCGATGTCGCGAGTGCCGTCGAGCGCGTCGGCCATGTGCTGGAGAACCGGCCCGAGCTTTGCACGCTGGACGTGACCACGATGAACCTGGAAGGCGGCATTGCCGGGGCGCCGGACTGCATCTTCATGAACACGCCCGGCACGCTGAACCGCATGGCGCAGCTGATCCGCGAAGGCGGCGTCAAGCCCGAGATCGAGGTCTTCAACCCCGGCGACATCCTGCTGGCGCGGCGGATGATCGAGCAGGGGCTGATCGACCCGGCGCCGCTGTTCCAGATCTGCCTGGGGGTCAAATGGTCGGCGCCCGCCGACGCCAAGACGCTGATCTACATGAAGGAACTGCTGCCCGAGGGCGCGTTGTGGAGCGCCTTCGGCATCTCGCGCTGGCAAATGGACATCGTGGCGCTGTCCACGATCCTGGGCGGCCATTGCCGGGTGGGGCTCGAGGACAACATCTACCTGGAACGCGGCGTCTTCGCCACCAACGGCCAGCTGGTCGAGCGCGCCAGCCGCATCATCGCCGATCTGGGCTGCGAGGTCGCCACCCCCGACGAGGCGCGCGGGATCTTGGGACTCGATGCGCTTGCCGAAAAACGCCTGGCGGGCTGAGGAGATGCGCTTTCCCGTTTCGCTCAATGCCGTGGTCGCGCATCGCTGGCATTGCGATCATTTCGGGCATCTGAACGCCCGCCATTACGCGGCCGCCTTCGACGACGCGATCTTCATCTTCTGGTCCCAGGCGGGGGTGGAGGTTCCCCCTCCGGGACAGCTCGGGGTGATCCCCGTCACCGCCCAGTTGAAGATCGAATACCGATCCGAGGTCACGGCCGGCGAGGTGCTGGCGATCTCGGGGCAGCCGGCGCGCATCGGCGGCAAATCCGTGACCCTGGCGCTGACGATGCAGGAAGCCGCCACCGGCCGGACCGTCGCGACCTGCGAGGTGGTCGAGGTGTTCTTCGACGCGCTGGCGCGCCAGAGCGTCCCGGTGCCCGACCCCGTCAGGGCTGCCCTGCAGGGGGCCGGATAGCCTGCTTTCACAACCGTTCCAACATAACAAGATCAGGGAGAAACATCATGAAACACCCCCATTCGACCACCGCGCTGGCCTTGATATTCGGCCTCGTGGTCTCGGCCAGCGCAGCGCAGGAGGTCAGCGTCGTCACCTGGGGCGGCGCCATCGAGGTCAGCCAGATCGAGGCCTATAACAAGCCCTTCACCGAAGCGACCGGCATCAAGGTCACTACCATCTCGGCGGACGATCCCTCGGTCCTGCTCAGGGCGCAGGTGGGCGCGGGGAACGTGACGGCGGATGTCTTCGACGTGGCCATGGCCGATGCCGTGCGGCTTTGCGACGACGGCGCGGTCATCGCCATCGAACCGGCCGACCTGCCGCCGGGGGCCGACGGCACGCCCGCGGCCGAGGACTTCATCGACGGCGCGCTGAGCGATTGCGGCATCGCGACCATCTTTGCCGGCACCGTGATCAGCTACGACACCAGCAAGTTCCCGGACAAGGCGCCGTCGACCGTCGCGGATTTCTTCGACACCCAAGCCTTTCCCGGCAAGCGCGGGCTGGCCAAGGATGTCAAGCGCACACTGCATTTCGCGCTGATGGCCGACGGGGTGCCGGCATCCGAGGTCTATGACGTGCTTGCCACGCCCGAAGGCGTCGACCGGGCCTTTGCCAAGCTCGACACCATCAAGAAGGACGTGGTCTGGTGGGAGGCCGGCGCGCAACCGCCGCAACTGCTGGCAGACGGCGAGGTGACGATGACCACCGCCTATAACGGCCGCATCTTCGACGCCGCGATCAACGAGGGCAAGCCCTTCGAGGTGATCTGGGACGGGCAATACCTGGAACTGAACGCCTTCGTCATTCCCGTGGGCGCGCCGCACCCCGAAGAAGCGCTGGAATACGTCAAGTTCGCCACAGGGTCCGAGCCCCTGGCCGGACAGGCGCGCTATATCAGCTACGGCCCCGCCCGCAAATCCTCGGCCCCGCTTCTGGGGCTCTACAAGGACGACAAGACCGAGATGGCGCCGAACCTGCCGACGGCGCCGGAGAACATGGCCAATGCCGTCCTTGAGGATCCCGGCTTCTGGGCCGATCACAGCGCGGAACTGGCCGAGCGGTTCAACAACTGGCTGGCGGCGAAGTAGCCGGTGCCAGGGAGAGCGAAGGCGCCTTCGCTCTCCTGTCTTCGCAAATCACTTCTGTGGTTTCAGGCTGAACCGCGACGCTGACGCGTTTTAGACTAGGACAGGGGATCCGTCTCTGTCATTAGCTTCTCGCGGAAGACTTCGGCGGGTGTCCCGGCACAGCCCGTCCAAAGACGGACGATTCGGTGACTGTTGCGATGGTCCGGGAACGTCCAGCTGAACGAGCCCTACGTCCGATCCGAGAAGGATCAGCGTATGAGCCAGGACGAGATAAGAGCAGCCAGGGGATTCATGTCCATTACCGCATTCATGATCGATGCCGTCAGATCCCGGCCAATGCCGGTCACCGGGTGGCTATGATCCCGGCGAGACGCCGCAGGAGAGACTCGTCGAGCTTGAAACGACGCTCGAAGACCGGACGCTCCGCTTCCGGACCGGTGGTCTCGTAATGCACGCGCAATACCCCGGCGCGGGTGGCATAGGCGAGCCTGGCCGAAGGGCCGACACTCGACATCTGCAGGTTCAACGCCACATCGTCGAGCGAGCGGAACTCGCCGGCAGCCATCGCATCGACCAGTGCGGCAACGCCTTCACCCAAGGTCCCCGCCGCGGCAAGTGCCGCCCCACCCGGAAACACGCCTAGACCTGCAGTCGCAGCCGGGTGTTCCTGATACTGCTCCACCTGTTCGGCCAGCGCGGACAGGGGCGTTTCCGGGTCCGGACGCCATTGCACGGAGGCATGCAGTCGCGGCATCCGACTGACCTTGCCGACCTTCTCCGGCGCATCTTTCATGCCCGTGCCCAGGATCAGCGCGAAGGTCAGGCTGACGATATCCGACCCGGTCATATGCAGCGCGGACCGACCGCGCCCGCCTTTCCGGCGCAGGCCAGCCGCCGACAGGCTGCGGTCGATGCTCTCGATCGTCACGGCGTTGACGTCGAACAGATCGGCGATTGCCGCCACCATTTCTCCCGACGTTGCCATGTTGCGAACCATCCGAATTTATTTCGTATGGGAGTTACGGCAGGCGGGAAAGCGGGCGTCAATCGCCAACCGGAAAAATTTCGGATGAAAGAGCGGCTCTGCCCTCGACCGTCACTCTTGTTCCGGACTGGGGAAGAAAGCGCTCTCGTGCGAGCCTTCCTGCCAAGGCGGCGGGAAGATCTGCAAAAAGTATGCTGCGCTTGGTCCTGCTCTTATAGACGACCGGTCTATTTTATGCGTATGACACAGTTCCACCTCACACCAAAGGGCGAAGCGACCCGGCTGCATATCCTCGAAGCCGGTCAGGCGCTGGTGCTGCACAAGGGATTTTCGGGCATCGGTCTGCAAGAGATCCTGCGTGCGGCGGATGTGCCGAAAGGCTCATTCTACCATTACTTCGCCTCCAAAGAAGCGTTCGGCACAGCCCTGCTGCAACATTACGTCGAAACCTACGGCGACAGGCTGGACCGGCTGCTGGAGCCGCCGGGAACTGGCAGCCAAAGACTGATGCGCTACTGGAACGCCTGGATCTCTGACCCCGAGGATCCGGCCCGGCCCGGCTGGGCGGAAGGCTGTCTTGTCGTCAAGCTGTCGGCCGAGGTGGCGGATCTGTCCGAAGTCATGCGTCAGGTGCTGGAGGCGGGCGTCACACGCCTGATCGCCCGTTGTGGCACACTGATCGCGGCGGGGCGTGCAGACGGATCGCTGCCCGGCGGCGCCGATGCACAGGCGCTGACCCGGGTGCTTTACCAGATGTGGCTGGGGGCGGCGCTGCTGACCAGGCTGACGCGATCCCCCGACCCGATGCGCGATGCGCTTTCCGCCACGACACGGCTGCTGGCCTGCGAGGCCAATCCCACGAAGGAACACACCCATGAAGATCTTCTACAAGACCCGCGCCACCGCGACCGGCGGGCGCAGCGGCCATACTGCGCTGGACGACGGCAGCCTTGCCTTCGACCTTGCGGCGCATACTGTGCTTCCGGTCGGATGTTCCGATATGCGACGCTACGCGCGTCGGCGGGTTGCCGCTCTTTACAACATACAGGATGCGCGGCTTACTGCCGGAAGAGAATCTGCGGAGGCATCCCTGGCAGGACCACCGAACCGAACGAAGCCTCCGAAGGTCCGGCCCGAGACCCGGTCGCCGGCAAGACCGTCGCGGAGATCCTGGGCGAGATCGTCTGGCTGATGACCCAGGACCCTGCGGGGCGGGAGATGAAGGTCGCGGACATCGAGAAGCTGGTTATGCCGGCGATCCTGCAGCGGAGATTTCACATCAAATATGCGCAGGTTACAGATACACGGAAACCTGCGGCGTCTGTATTACAACCTGTGGCGGCAGAGATCTATCGCGATCAAACCGTTAAAGCTCACTCGTATATTTTTAAGATGGCAAGATCAAGGGAGTGAGCAAGTGCTGAAAGCCACATTACTACTGATCTTTGCCACGGTTACATTATGGATTCCTGCAATCGCCGAGCAAGCTAAAAGCCAATCCTCTGTTGAGGTGGCTTCGCTTTGCAATACTCTGCCTGCAGAGGCACTACTCCTAGGCTCTCCTCCGGTTCATCTCGGCCAACAGTTAAACACAATCTCGTTCCCTGTCACGCCAGTCTCAGGACCGTCCGAGCGAGACTTCGATGGCGCTATCGTTACGGTTTATAGAAGCTCGGGAGTATTTGGTAATAACCCCGGATTGATGATTGAAACGACGCGCTGTCATGGCGACGACATAATCGTGGGAATTTCGAAGTCTACTGGTCAAATGACACCGCGATCTATCGCTAGTTGGGAAGTAGCGGCTCATAATAGCTTGCAGCAACAGACCGGCCAGACACCTGGGCGGAGTATCGAAGGTGACCGAATCGTCTACCGGGCACTAAAAGGTAGTGCCGCCCCTTCATGTGATCTCTGCCCCAGTGTGATATTGGAGCTTTCTCAAAGTTGTCGCCTCAGTACCTCAGACCGTATACGCTGTGCCTTCACCAACAGCACCTTCTATTTTATCATTTCCTCCAGAAAAAGTGATCAAGAATGAACGGTGCTAATGACACTTGGTTAACTATTGAAGTTCAGATCAGCATCCTTGGAGCTTGGTCAGACTATGCCAACTCCCACAAAACCGCAACTGATGTACTTGCCCTCACAAACACTGGGTTGTCAGCGCTGCGGCTACGGGATGCCTTTATTGGAAAGCCACAGTCTTGGGTGCTTTCGGCAATTACCGAAGGCATGAAAGATAAATTGATTGAAGCTGACTTCATTATTAACGCGATTAATCCGGATGCAAATATTAACTATGGAATTCTACTGAGCGAGCAGGTGAAGCTGGACCAACTGGTAGTTCAGCGTACTTTCCCAGATGGAACTGTCGCCAATACTCCCTTAACAGAATGGGAAAAGTTTTCTCTGATCATTCAAAAACATTCCGGTCTAGATGTCTCAAATGTTTCCAAGGTAGTTAAGGAGCAATATACTCTTGCTGGTGAGAACGCTGCTGCGTTGCGGCAGCTTTACTCCGCAGCAGGAATCGATATTGATTTTATTGTTGGCTTGACTGATTCTGAAATCGACCAACTTGGCTCCGATTTAAATCTCCCGGCCGAGATCCTTGAAGAGTTCCAATTCAAAGCATTCTGCTTTTCAGCAGGCACACAAATCTTGGTAATGGGGGGTGAGCATGCATCTATCGAAACCCTCCGTCCCGGCGACATTGTCCTTGCGTTTGATCATTCGGTTGAAGCTGGGCGGGGGCATTGGTACCAAAGCGGGTGGTTAGGCTTTTCCATAATGAAACGGGGGAATGGCTTTCCCTTTCGTGGCACGAGGGTGGCGAAGATCGCGAGCTTACGGTAACGCCCGGCCACCGCTTCCTCGACGCGCATGGCCAATTCCGCCGTATCGACGAGATCATCGAAGACGCCGAGCCGACGGTCGTGTTGGCCGACGGTTCCCTTGCAGGTATTCGCGCGGAACGGATCGTCTGGTCTGAGGAGACCAGGCACATGTCCGAGGAGGTCGAGGCGGTCGCCATGGCCGCAGGCGACGGGCTCGCACATTCCGGTCGTGGTGCCTAGCGCAGCTACAACTTCGAGGTCGAGGATCTGCATACCTACGTCGCGGGCGGCGTTCGGGTTCACAACGACAGCCAGGCGACCATCGATCTGGCCGGAAATCTCGGGCGCAGCTTCGGCACGCAGCTTGCCAATGTTCTTCTGGAGGGCGAAAGCCAGTTCGAGCGGCTGCTTGGCGGCACCATTCTGGGCACGATTACCGAAAACCTCGCCGAGGTCATTACCAGCACCGGCTATCATATGTTCGATGGTCGGCAGTTGAATTTCGCGGTCTCCCTGGAGGATGCCATCGACAACCAGCTCGGTGATATCGGACCCGAGTTCACGGCCAGCCTTACCGCCTCGATGGCCTCGCTTTTCGCGGCGAAACTCGGCGAACAACTGGGACTGGAGGGGTTCGGGGCGCAGCTTTTCGGTGTAACCGCCTCGACCTATGCCGGCTCGGTGATCGAGCAACTCGCAAAGCAGAACTATAATTGGGGTGAGGTTAAATGGGGTAATGCCTGGGATAGCGTGTCAGGAGCGGTCGGCGCGTTCTTCGGCTCATCTCTTGCGCATAAGATCCTGCCGGCGGATACTCTTGCTGGATCGATTGGCGGCAGCCTCGGCTCGATCGCCGGGACCTCCTGGGCCATAGGGCAGATTGGGGGTGCTCTGGGTGGAATGCAGTCGGTTGGTTTGCTTGGCAACCTCCTGATCCCCGGTGTTGGCGCTTTCATCGGCACGCTGCTCGGCACGCTTCTCGGGGACCTGTTCGGCGACGATCCCGAGCCCGGCGCCAATTTCCTGATGTTCGCCGAGCAGCAGGGCGAAAACATCATTCCCGGCGTGCTGGACTATTATCTTTACGCGACCGCCCGGGACGGCTTCCCGCATGACTATACGGAAGCCCTGGGCGAGGCGGTCATCGACCTGTCGCGCGCCTACATGAGCAATATCGGCGCGTTCGACATGGCGAACGCCAATATCAGCAACTTCACGCTGCCGGCGATCTATCAGAACAACGACCCTCATCATCTCGGGCCGAATCCGTTGGTGCGGGGTAACCGCCCGATTGTTACCGCGGCGACAGTGCCTTGATGCGGGCGACGAGTTCCGCGTCATCGACAAAGTCGTCGAGGAACGCGTGCCAGGTTTCGGTGGTGATGCGCGCGTCCCTGAGCATGTCTTTCAGTTCATCGATACCGTCATCGGTCAGGGCGGTGACGGTGTCATCCGGGCCGGTATAGACGCTGATGATCGAGCCATAGGTCAGGTTGTCGTCGTTGTAGACGATGGCTTTGAGAAGCTCGGGGTCTTCGCCCAGCATCTTTGCGACGTAGTCGAGGGTGCAGACGTGGGTGACGGTTGCCATCAGGCGGCCTCGTGCAGGGCGGAGGGCAGCGGCGACCAGTTCCAGGGCAACAGATCGTCGAGCCGATTGATCTTGTGATCGTGGATGCGGGCCAGGATGTCGGCCAGATAGGCTTGGGGATCCAGGCCGTTCATCTTGGCAGTTTCAATGAGCGTCATGGCGCGGGCCAGCGTTTCGGCTCCGGTATCCGCACCGGCGAAGAGCCAGTTGCGGCGCCCGACACCGATCGGGCGCAGCGCGCGCTCGGCAGGATTGTTGTCGATCGCCACCCGGCCGTCCTCAAAAAACAGGCTGAAGGCGTCCCGACGGCTCAGCCCATAGCGGAAGGCCTTGGCCAGATCCCCCTTGCCGCGGATCCGCGGGAGCTGCTGCTCCGACCAGGCGAAGAAGGCCTCGACCTTCGGGGCACTGTGTTTCCGGCGCGCGGCAAGGCGGATATCAGCGGGATGGCCGGTGATCTCTCGCTCGATGTCGTAGAGTGCGCCGATGCGGTCGAGCGCCTCGCGGGCGATCGCGGATTTGGTCTTGTCCCATTCGTCATGGAAGTCCCGCCGCAGGTGGGCCCAACATGCGGCCTCCCGCAGGCGCGGCGTCCCGTCTGGGTCCGGGTCGTAGAGCTTGGCATAGCCCTTGTAGCCATCGGCCTGGAGAATGCCGCGGGTCCGGGCCAGATGGCGATGAACGTGCTCTTCCTTCCAGTCGGGCGCGAAGGCATAGACCGCGCCGGGCGGTGAGGCGCCTGCCCAAGGGCGCTGATCGCGGACATAGGCCCAGATCCGGCCCTTCTTCACCCCCTTGCCCAACCCCTTGTCGCGGCCCGCGCGATCCAGCACCCGGATCGGTGTGTCATCGGCATGCAGCAGGTCGCTGGCCATCACATCCACCTCGATCCGTTCGATCAATGGGGCCAGCACCCTCATTGCCCGACCGCACCAGTCGACCAGTGTGCTGTCGGGGATGTCGGCGCCCATCCGGGTGAAGATCTCATGCTGGCGATAAAGCGGAAGGTGGTCGTCGAACTTGGAGACGAGGATATGCGCCAGCAGGCCCGGGCCTGCCATGCTGCCGGGGATCGGGCGGCTGGGGGCCGGAACCTGCACCATGCGCTCACAGCGGCGGCAGGATTTCTTGAGCCGGGCGATCTGCACGACCTGCAACTGCGCCGCGATCAGATCCAGCATCTCGCTGACATCCTCGCCCACCAGGCGCAGATCACCACCGCAATCGGGGCAGCAACTGCCGGGATCCAGCTCTTGCCGCTCGCGCGGCGTGCTGTCCGAGACTCGGGGGCGTCGGCGGGATGGGCGGTCACCGCCTTCATCGGTGGCTGACGTTTCCAGCACATCATCGCCCTGACTGTCATCCGGAACTGAGGTCTCACTTTCGGCCGTTGCGATCAGCAGATCCTCCAGCGCCAGTTCCAGTTGCTCGATCTCGCGTTCGATCTTTTCCGAGGACTGGCCGAAGACCTGCTTCTTCAGCTTGGCGATGCGCAGTCGCAGGGTCTGGATCAACTGGTCATGGGCGCGCAGCGTGGCCGAGATCTTCGCGTTTTCCGCCTGCAACGCCACGATCAGCGCCTTCAGAAGCGCCGGGTCATCGGGAAGGGTCTGGGCCGCATTCGACATGCGTCCGACTACCACAGGGCAGCGATCCTGACCATAAAAACGAGGTGTTTCAGCAGGATAAATCAGCCCACCCGGGCCGGCGGCGCGCCCCAATCCGGCCTACGCCAATCAATGCCCTCCCACAGCATCGCCAACTGCGCCGAGGTCAGGCGAACCGCACCATCACCACGTGTAGGCCAGGGAAAGCGGCCCTTTTCCAGCACCTTGTAATACAGGCAGAAGCCTTGCCCGTCCCAATGAAGCAATTTCAACCTGTCGCCGCGACGCCCACGGAATGCAAAGACCGCACCGCCGGTCGGCTTCTGGCGCAGAACATCCTGGGCAAGTGCAGCCAGCCCGGTGATCCCCTTCCTCATATCTGTCACGCCGCAGGCCAGATAGACACGAACGCCGGTTCCCGGCCCGATCATGCCCCTTCCACCGCACGGATCACATGTGTCAGCGTCACGGTATCCAGAGCCGGATCGAAGCGCAGGCAGCGACCATTCGCCAACTGCAACTCGATCTGGGCAGGCCGAGGCGTTCCTGCGCAGATGGCCGCTGACTGCATCACCAATTCCGTGGGCCGGTCCAGTTCAACCGGCAGAAACAGCGCCTCCGGAGACGCCGAAACCACGCCCTTCTTCTTCAGTTGGTGCCGCCAGGCATAGATTTGCTGCCGTGTTACATCGTGCCGCTGTGCAACCTGCGTCACTGTCGCCCCGTCCACGCCGACCGACAAAACGATCTCGAGCTTCTCCTCGTCGCTCCACCGCCGCCGCCGCTCCAGTCCAAGAATATCGCCCCGCATCCCCACACCCGCATAAGACACGTCATTAACGACGTCACTATGCATGTGCCTTAATCCATCAGCCCAAACTCAGGCAGGCGGTAACAATCGGGCCGTTACAAACGATCCGGGGGATCGTTTGTAGGGCGAAGGGCTCTACCGGATTTACCGGGAGGAAGGTCTGTCGGTGCGACGCAGGCGCGGTCGCAAGCGGGCGCATGGCAGTCGGACCCCCATGCCAGTGCCGTTGCTGCCGAACCAGCGGTGGTCGCTGGACTTCCTGGCCGACACGTTCGGGGCCTGCCGCAGGTTCCGCATTCTGGCCGTGAACGACGATTGCTGCCGCGAAAACCTCGCCTTGATCGCCGACACCAGCATCTCGGGGGCCAGGGTGGCGCGGGAACTGGATGCGCTGGTCAGGATCTACGGCAAGCCGGCCTGTGTCGTCAGTGATCGACGAGGATCAGAAAACGATCCGGTGGGGGCTGTTGAAGAAGTCCGATGTCTCTGATTCACTTGGCTGAACAGAGATATTGGGGCAGCGATGCTGGGTCGGAAAGAACGCGGGCAACAGGAGCTTTTCATCACGGGGTCGCTGCGGGGGCTGATCCCTGATGACCATGTGCTGGTGAGGGTCGATCAGGTTCTTGATCTTGGATGGCTGCGCGCTGAAGTGGCCGATCTCTATTGTGCCGACAATGGCCGTTCCGGTATCGATCCCGAGGTAGCCATGCGGCTGATGCTGGCGGGTTTCCTGCTTGGGATCGTTCAAGACCGGCGGCTGATGCGTGAAGCGCAGGTCAATCTCGCGATCCGCTGGTTCGTCGGTTACGCCTTGCACGAGGCCTTGCCGGATCACTCCTCGCTGACGCGCATCCGGCAGCGTTGGGGCGCAGATGTTTTCCGCCAGATCTTCATACATGTCGTGCGACAGTGCCAGGCGGCGGGCCTGATTTCGACTGAAACCGTCCACATTGACGCCAGCCTGATCCGGGCGAATGTCAGCATGGACGCACTGGTTTCGCGCCATCTGGATGCGGTCGAGGCCGCCCACGACGACGCCAATGGCGCCGAGCGGGACGCGCGCACGAGCGGCAAGTTCAAGAAGCTCTGCCGCACAGACCCGGACGCGACCATGGCTACATCCTCCAAGGCGCCGCTGCGCCCGGCCTACAAGCAGCACACGGCCGTTGACGATTTTGCGGGCGTCGTCGTCGATGTGGAGATTGTGACCGGCGAAGAACATGACACGGGCCGGTTCGACGAGCGCCTGGAAGCGATCGAAGCGACCCTTGGAGTTACCCCGGGCCGGATCACGGCGGACAGGCTCTATGGCATTGGCCGGATTTACGCCGCCCTTGAAGACCGCAGGATAGCAGCCGTCATCCCGCCTCTTCGTGCCCCCCGTCGCAAGGGGGCGCAGGGCTTTCCGACCGAGCGGTTCAAGTTCGATCCCCATCATGATGTGGTCCGGTGTCCGGCGAGGAGGCGGCTGACCCCGAGAAACGTCACAAAATCCGGGCAATGGTATCGCGCCGACCGGCATGACTGCGCGCGCTGTCCTCTCAAGGCGCAATGCCTGCCCCGGGGCGCGCCATCCCGCAGGGTGCATATCGTGACAAACCACGCGGCCATCTTGCGCGCTCGACGCAAACGGCTGGCATGGGGAAAGGACGGCCATGCGATATACACCCGGCATCGCTGGCGCGTCGAAGGCACCCACGGCACCGCCAAGACGCTCCACGGACTTGCCAGAGCCATCCGCAGGGGGCTCGAGAACATGAGGATACAGGCCCTCCTGACGGCCATCGCCATGAACCTCAAGAAACTGGCAGCCGCAATGATGCTGTTGCTCTGTTCGATCATCGAAATGCGCGCAGTCCGACCAAACCCGGCGGCAGCCTGAAACAACTTTTTCAACAGCCCCCACTGGATCGATTGCTTGTCCGCCTCACCCCCCTCTTGCCGCCAGATCCGCTCGACACGCTTGTCGTTGACAACCCAGCCGGCCGGGCTGCGCAGGAGTTCGGCGATCTTGCGATAGCCATAGCGTCCATAGCAGCGGTCTCTGCAACCAGATAGATCTAAAAACATCAATATAAATCAATATGTTGCGTACAGTGCGCCAAACGGCGCGCTTCTCGTATTTGCGCGGAAAGCTCCCAAGACAAGAGACATTACCAGGGAATATCAATATATTGTCCAAATTTTGGCGCAAAAGGTTCAAATCAAGGGTGGGGGAGCCCGCAACCAACACACAAGCGCCAACCGGACCTATCCAGCGCGGGGAACCCACGCGGCGGTGTCGCGCCAATTGTGGAAGCTTTTCTGCCGCGTTACCGAGTATCAGCTGCCCGCCCTTTGCGCCCTGATCGCCGGCTGTTCGTGTTGTGATAGGTTCGCATCCTTGAGCCGTCGTCATTTTATTTTCGTGGCAACATTTCAGTTGGTGTAGGGCGGGCTATGACGCCAGCCAGCAGTTACCGCCATGTCATGCAGCCCGTCTAGCCTTACGCTCGCGCAAGGAGGGTCTCATGGATCAGGATTCGGACGTTTTGGACATTCTTCGGGAAGTCGAGGCATTGCGCGGCGACGTCGCCGCCCAGGCGCAGGAGATCCTGCGCCGCTGGGATGGCTGGATCACGCGCGACGATTTTGCCCCGAGCGCCGAAAATTTCGCCTATTATCTCGCGTTCCGGCGGCACGAGATCCGGCCCCTGCAGCGGCGGCTGATGGCCGAGGGCCTGTCCTCGCTGGGCCGGGCCGAGGGTCGGGTGCTGCCGACCCTCGACGCGGTGGTGCGGGCGCTGCAGGCGCTTGCCGGCAATCCGCCCTCGGGCATGCGCTCCGATCCCGATTTCTTCGCCGGCGAAGAGCGGATCGCCGCCCGCACCGTCGAGCTGCTGGGCCAGCCCTCGCTTCACGGGCCGGTGCCGCTGATGGTGACCCTGCCCTCGGAAGCGGCCGACAACCCCGGCTTCCTGCGGCAACTTGCCGAGTTGGGCGTCGAGGCGGTTCGCATCAACTGCGCCCATGACGGGGAAGAGGACTGGGCACAGATGATCGCCCATGTCGTCCAGGCGGGTGAGCATACCGGTCGCCGCATGAAGGTCTTCATGGACCTGGCCGGTCCCAAGATCCGCACCGGAGCGATCCGCAAGAGCAAGGGGCTGAAGCGTGTCATCCTGGGCGAGCAACTGGCCCTCGCCCTGCCGGGGCAACTGGGCCAGGCCGATCCCGATCTGCCCGCCATCGAATGCACCCTGCCTGAGGCCCTGCTGGCCACCGATGCCGGCCATCGTCTTTTCGTGGACGACGGCAAGTTGCAGGCTCGGGTGGTGCGGCGCGAACCCTGGGGGGTGCTGGCCGAGATCACCGCCGGTCCCGAGGGCAAGGGCTACAAGCTGAAGCCGGAAAAGGGCATAAACTTTCCCGACACGGAATTCAGCGTCCCGGCCCTGACCGGCGATGATGTCGAGGCGCTGCGCTTCATCGCCCATCATGCGGACGGCGTGGAGTTCTCGTTCGTGCAGGAGCCCGAGGACGTGGTGCGGCTGCAAGAGGCGCTTGCCGGCGAGCGGCCAGACGACTGGCACCGGCTGGGCCTGGTCCTGAAGATCGAGACCGCCCGCGCGGTGCGGAACCTGCCCGATCTGGTGGTCCGTGCCGCGGGCGGGCAACCCACCGCCATCATGATCGCCCGCGGTGACCTGGCGGTCGAGATCGGCTTTACCCGGCTGGCCGAGATGCAGGAGGAAATCCTGTGGCTGGGAGAGGCCGCGCAAATCCCGGTGATCTGGGCGACGCAGGTGCTGGAAAGCTATCTCAAGACAGGCGTGCCTTCGCGAGGCGAGATGACGGACGCGGCGATGGCGGCGCGGGCCGAATGCGTCATGCTGAACAAGGGCCCTTATCTTTTCGAGGCGATTTCCGAACTCGACCGCCTGTTCGGCCGTATGGGCGGGCATATGCGGAAAAAGACCCCGCAGCTGCGCCCGCTGCAAAGCTGGCCGTTGATGGACTAGGCTGGCCGGTCGGGGAGCGGGCCGTTTGCTGCGAGGCATTCGCGCTGGGGCAGCGCAGAAGCGGCGGCGGGGCCGGTCGTATGCAGTCAATTCTGCGTGGTTCCCCGGCGCGGCGGAGGGCTGCGGAGCATGCTCTCAGTTCGTCCGGCACAGATCCAGCCAGCGGTGGATCGCGGCCAGCGCGTCGGGCTCATCGAGGAAGGGGACGTGGCCCCTGCCGGGCAATTCCGCACGGATGAGGTCCGGTCGGCGGGCCTGCATCTCGTCGGCGGTGGCACGGCTCAGCACGTCGGAGTTCTCGCCATGCAGCAGTGCCAGCGGAAGCCCCGCGCAGGCGTCGAACAGGTCCCATGCCTCGGGCAGCGGCGCCGACATGGCACGGTCGAATCCGATGCGCAAAGCCGGGTCATAAGGCAGGTCCAGCCCGTCCGGTGTCTGGACGTAGTGCCGGATCGTCTCTTCCTCCCAGCGCAGCGGCGGGACGTGGTCGAAGCCCGGATTGGCGGCGGGCATCCGGTCGACGGCCTCTTCCAGCGTGGCGACCGAGGGACGGACGCTCATGTAGGTGCCGATGCGAAGCAAGCCCTCGCGCTGAAGCACCGGGCCAACATCGTTGAAGCATATGCCGGCCACGCGCTTGGGCACCATCGCCGCCATGGCCATGGCCAGCAGCCCGCCGCGTGACGAGCCGATGACGGCGGCCCGCGCGATCCCCAGATGATCCAGCAGCGCCAGGGCGTCCCGCGCCTCCTGCGCCACCGTATAGGTTTCGGGATCGGCCCAATCCGAACCTCCGCGGCCGCGGCGCGTCCGGAGGCTGCACGGTCCGCCGCGTCGATCTTGCGAATGCGTGCGATATTCTCGGTCAGGATCTCATCCAGGGTCGCCATATCATCCAGGGTAATGAACCCGGGTATGGCGAACTTGATCGCCGCTGCGGTTGGATTCTTCAGACCAAGGTTTTTCGCAAGAACCGCGTCAATGACAGCGACGGGCTGTGCGAGCCGATACCAGCGCGACACCGTCCGGGCCCAACCGGCCCCGGGATTGATCGCGATCAGCTGCGAGGTGGTGATGCTTGAGTTGCCGAGAATGGGGTGGCCGACAACCTCGCTCCAGAGCATCACGTGCCCGAGCGGTGAAATCCACGGCTTCCAGTCCGACAGAACCGGCGCATGCGCGATGTCCGCTTCCGAGGGGCCGGCTTCGACAGCGGCGATGGCCTGCAGGGCCAGGTCGATCCAGGCGCGGTCTTCGGGCGAGAGTTTCAGGGCTGATCTCCTGTATGAGCAAGGATGGACGTGCCGGATCAGTGCCGAACAGGCCGCTGTTCCAGATCGGCGGCGCGCTGCAGCATGCGCGTGGCGACCCGCAGGCTGGGGTGATGCCGCTGCAGGGTGGGGTGGGCGAGGACCTCGCAGATCGCGTCGACGGCCGTCTCGGACAGCGCGCGCTTGACGCCCTCGCGCCGCACGAAGCCCTGTAGTTCGGCGAGGGTGAGAGGACGCAGCGGGATCGGCGGGCAACGGCTGAGCAAGGGTTCCGGCAACCGGCGGTGATCGTTCGAGGTCAACACCCATATCACCCAGCTCATGTCGAACTTCACCTGGTAATAGAGGCAACTCCAGCGCGTCGCGATCAGCGGCTCCAGCAACGGCAAAAGCGCCTCTGCCAACCCGAAGGCGTGGCCTTTCATCGAAACCGCAGTGCCGGCCTTTTCCACCTCGTCCACCACCACGACGGGGTTGGCGACGCGGCTTTGCAGCACCGTTTCTATCAGCCTGCCAGGGCAGGATCCGCCCCAACCGCGCTGAGATCCGACAACGCCGAAGCTGGCATTTTCTCCGATGGCTTCGATCACCGCGGTCGGCACCGAGAGCAGTTCGCCGAAGCGCCGCGCCCAGTGGCTTTTGCCGATGCCCGGCGGACCGTCGAGCAGAAGGGGCGGCACCCTCAGGCCCGGCCATCCCTCGCGCACTGAGCGCCGCGCAGCGTGCCAGACCACCTCGGTGGCCGGGGCCATCCAGGGCATGTCCTCGTGCAAGGCCGCCGCCAGTTCGTCAGCCCGATGTTCGCTTGGAATAGAGATCAGTCGCACCCCATTCTTCACCGCGTCCAACCGCGCTCGATCGTCCGACTTCAGGTGTTCGAGGCCGGTGGCGGCCTTGCGAAGCTCCAGGATTCGCTTGACCCGGCGCCGGATGCGGGCCGCGTCGTCGGCGCTGATCCCGATGATATCCATCAGATCCATGCCGGGGCTTTCGCTTGGCGCGTCGACATCGTCAGGTGGGGCCAGACGCTCCGGGGGGAATCCGTTTGCAGCGCAGCTTGCGCAGATGCCGCTTGAAGCGGTCCTCGAGTTCGAAGCGACCCTCGTTCGGGCTGAAGGTGCGGGTCTCGATGAAGGGGATGGTGGACATGGGGATACTCCAGTCATGAGGGGGCCGTCGACCAAGAAAGGTCGGTCGCGGCAGCAGGCTTGAGGGATGGCGATCAGGCGCTTGGGAAGATCAGGTCGGGCGGGGTTTTCGAACCGGCCCGGACCGAGAAATCGCGTGGCGCCCGCGAGATCTCAGCCTGGCGATCGGTCGTCTATACTCTGGCCAGAACCGATATAGGGCGATTCAGTCAAGCGGGCAGGGCGTGGCCGGCAGGCATGTATCAGGCGAACAGTTCGCGCGAAGTCCGAAAGCAGACCTTCCAGCATCTTCGGGTCGATGGATACATAGCCTGCGGCCTCGATCACGCGTATTTGGCGCGCGATGCCGCTCAGCTGTGAGGGAGCGAATGCGCGCTACTGAGCGAAGGAAAACCCCAAGCGGATCAGGCCCTGCAAGCTGCGGGCCCAGCCGTCAGGTCGGTCAATCACCAGTAGTCGCGGTGTCAACACAGGGCGGCGCCCGAGGCGGGGATGATCCATCAGCACACCCCAAAAGCGCAGGAAACCCTTGCATGAAAAGGCAGGGCTGCCAGGCCTCAAGGATGATCGCGTGTGCAAGATCGTTGGGGCAGGGCGTCTGCACAAAGCAAGGCATGAATGCGCCCCAAATGCGTTTCGGCGATCGACGCGTGTGCTGTTGTGGCCCGCGAATGGTCGTGTGGGGATGGCGGCAGCCGCTCAGCAGCCGGGGCGAGTGAATTCTCGGAACAGGACAGCATCTTCAGCGGACCTTTCAGCATAACCCGCTGTTCCGGAGACAAAAGGTTCTTTTTGGGCCGCCAGTTCAACGAGCTTCCAGAACATCGCGAGTTTCATCGGCTTTCACCCTAGGATTGAATTTAGCCGATAATCAAAATTATGTAAGTAAAATCAGCCTAAAACCCAACCGCACCACGGCCTCAGCGGCACAAATCCGCCGTTCCCCGGACGATCCACCTTCGCGATGGCGATATCCTGAGCCGCACCCGACGCAGGCCGCTGTCCATGCCGCTCAGCCTGCGCCGATGTCGAGCAGCCGCCGCACCAGTTCGAAACTGTTGCGCACCCCGATCTTGCGGATCATGTTGGCACGATGCACCTCGACCGTGCGCGGCGAACAGCCCAGCGATTTGGCGATCTCCTTGCTGGTGAAACCGTTGACCAGATAGCCGGCAATCCGCTTCTCGGTCGCGGTCAGCAGGCTGTCGGCACCGACCGCGGAATCCAGCGGCCGGTAGGTCCAGATCGCCAGGCGGTGCGGGTCGGCCTGGTCCATGGTCCGCCCGCGCCCCTCCATCCAGACGATCTGTCCGTCCTTGCGCCGCATGAAGCGTTCGTCGCGATAGAACGGCCGCTCGCGCAGCGCCTTGTGGGCGCGTTCGCCGACCAGGTCGAAATCGGTCTGGCCGGGGTAAAGGCAGCGCATGGATCGGCCCGCCAGCTCCTGCGGCGTCCAGCCGAAGACGGTTTCGACCATCAGGCTGGCGCGGACGATCACGCGCTCGGCCAGGACCAGGGTGGCATCGGGCGCGTTCTGGAAGCCGAGACTGTCGTAATCCCTGGCCGCGGGCTGGCGGACGGTTGGTTGCATGGAATACCTATTCGACTACGTATTCCTACGGATAGAGTATTCCTGCCGCATGCGACAAGCTCGGTCGTGGCGGAGGGGAAGGCCGGCCGTCGGAGATCAATCAAATCGAGGCGTGCGAATGACAGGATCGAACAAGCTTTATCCCAGCGCCGGGTCTGCGCTTGAGGGAGTGTTGCGGGACGGGATGTTGATTGCGGCCGGGGGTTTCGGGCTTTGCGGCATCCCCGAGCTCGCCATCGAGGCGATCCTGCGGGCGGGGACCAGGGACCTGACCATCGCCTCCAACAATTGCGGCGTCGACGGCTTCGGGCTGGGCAAGCTGCTCGACTCGCGCCAGATCCGCAAGATGATCTCCTCCTATGTCGGCGAGAACGCCGAGTTCATGCGGCAATACCTGTCGGGCGAGCTGGAGCTGGAGTTCAACCCGCAGGGCACCCTGGCCGAGCGCATGCGGGCGGGCGGCGCCGGCATCCCCGGCTTCTATACCCGGACCGGCGTCGGCACCGTGGTCGCCGAGGGCAAGGAACACAAGGATTTCGACGGCCAGACCTATATCCTGGAACGCGCCATCGTCGCCGACCTGTCGATCGTCAAGGGCTGGAAGGCGGACGAGACCGGCAACGTGATCTTCCGCAAGACCGCGCGCAACTTCAACGTGCCGGCGGCGAAATGCGGGCGCATCTGCGTCTGCGAGGTCGAGGAGATCGTGCCGACGGGCAGCCTCGATCCCGACGCCATCCACTTGCCGGGGATCTATGTCCACCGCCTGGTCCAGGGCAGCCACGAGAAGCGCATCGAGCAGCGCACGACTCGTTCGCGCGTCTTCGACACGACCCGCAGGAAGGAGACCGCGTGATGGCCGCCGAAATCAAGGGCTGGGATCGGAACCAGATGGCGGCGCGGGCCGCGCGGGAGCTGCAGGACGGCTGGTATGTGAACCTCGGGATCGGCATCCCGACGCTGGTGGCGAACCATATCCCCGAGGGGGTGCATGTGACGCTGCAGTCGGAAAACGGCATGCTGGGCATCGGCCCCTTCCCCTATGAGGGCGAGGAGGACCCGGACCTGATCAACGCCGGCAAGCAGACGGTGACGGAATTGCCGCAGACCGCCTATTTCGACAGCGCCGAGAGCTTCGCGATGATCCGCGGCGGCAAGATCGCCATGGCGATCCTGGGGGCGATGGAGGTGGCCGAGAACGGCGACCTGGCGAACTGGATGATCCCCGGCAAGCTGGTCAAGGGCATGGGCGGGGCGATGGACCTGGTGGCGGGCGTGGGCCGGGTGGTGGTGGTGATGGACCACACATCGAAGCACGGCGAGTCGAAGGTGCTGAAGTCCTGCACGCTGCCGCTGACCGGCCAGGGGGTGGTGGACCGGATCATCACCAACCTGGGGGTGCTGGACGTGGTCGAGGGGGGCTTGCGCATCGTCGAGCTGGCCGATGGCGTCAGCGAGGCCGATCTGCGCGCCGCGACCGAGGCGGCGATCGTCGGGTGACGCCCGCGACGGGAGGGGGCTGTCTGCCCCCTCTTGCGGCAAAGCCGCAATTCACCCCCGAGAGTATTTGCCGAACGGAGAAAGCCGGAACGGCACGCCTCGGGATGGAGAGAGGGCATGGGCGATCGCCCTGCCCTTTTTCGTTCCGCATGGCCGGCGGCAGCTGCGGTCCCGCGGCCCCAGGCGGGCTATTCCGAGACCTTCTTCACGAATTGCGATTTCAGGCCCATCTGCCCGATGCCCGGAATCCGGCAATCGATGTCGTGATCGCCCTCGACCAGGCGGATGCCGCGCACCTTGGTGCCGACCTTGACCACCGAGGACGATCCCTTGACCTTCAGATCCTTGATCACCGTCACCGTGTCGCCGTCCTTCAGGACGTTGCCGACGCTGTCGCGCACCTCGTCGGCGGGCTCGGATCCCGCATCCTGGGACCATTCATGCCCGCATTCGGGGCAGACAAGCAGGGCATCCACCTGATAGGCATAGGTGGAGGAACATTCGGGGCACGGCGGCAGGCTTTGGCTCATGGGCGCCACTCTAGCCCTGGGGCCTGCGCTTGGCCATCGCGAAAACTGCGCCATTCCGGGGCGTTCCGCCGCAGCCGGCGGGCCGAGGGCCCTTGCCTGCGCGGCGGCTAGACCTTGCTCGTGGTGCCGAGCCCCAGCGAGATCGCCACGCGGGCGGCATCGGCGCGGTTGTTGATGCCGAGCTTGCGGTAGAGCTCCTTGATATAATGGCTGACCGTATGCTCGGAAATCGCCAGCCGCAAGGCGATGGCCCCGGTCCGCTCGCCCTGCCCCAGCAAGGACAAGACCTGCTCCTCGCGCCGGGAAAGCCGCACGTCCAGCGGCTCGCCCGCGGGAACCATGCCTTCGCGAAGCCGCTGCGCGAAGGCCAAGGTGTTCTCGATCTTGAGATGCAGCAGGTCCAGGTCGATCGGCTTGGTCAGGTAATCGTCCGCCCCGGCCCGCAGCCCCGCCAGATGCGGTTCGCGATCCGACAGCGCGGTCAGGAAGATGAAGGCGGTCCTTTCCGCCAGCCTGCCCGAGGCGCGCAGATCGTTCAGCAGCTCGAAGCCGCTGCGGCCCGGCAGCATGACGTCGCACAGCACGATGTCGGGCCGGCTTCGGGACAGGATGGCCTCGGCCTCGTCGCCGTTGCGCGCGGTCAGAACCCTGTAGCCCCTGGACGCGAGTTCCTCCTGCAATTCCTCGAGGATGAACAGCTCATCCTCGACACAAAGAATGGTCGCCGGCCCGCGCTCCCGATTCATCGACGTGATCCCCCTTGGCAGGCACGGCGACAACGAACTCCGACCCCTCACCCAGGCGCGAGGTGAACGTGACCTCGCCGCCGTGCAGCGCGACAATATCACGAACCAGGCTCAGGCCAACCCCGACTCCGGGCAATCGGTGAACATTCGGTGCGCGATAGAACCGGTCGAAAACCGCGCCCTGCGCCGCCGGCGGGATGCCCGCGCCGCGATCCCTGACGCGGCAGAAGATCCGGTCGCCGGCGCGCCACGTATCCAGCCGGACCGGCGCCGGCGCTTCGGAATATTTCATCGCATTGGACAGCAGGTTCAGCACCACCTGCTCCAGCAGCACGGGATCGGCATCCGCCAGCAGCGGCATGTCCGACAGGGCGACCTCCAGCACCCTGTCCGGGTTGGCTTGCCGGGTCTGCTCGGCGGCGATCCGGGCGATCTCGTTGAAATCGACGAGGCGGCGAGAAAGCGCGATGTCCTTGCCCTCGACGCTGGCCGAGGCGAGAAAGCCGCTCAGCAACCGTTCAAGCCGTTCCGCCGCGTCCAGAATCCGGCTGAACTTGCGCCTGAGCGTTTCCGAAAGCGGCGTTTCCTCGCCGCGCAGCTGTCTTTGCGCGATCATGTGGATGATGGAAACCGGTGTGCGGAACTGGTGCGAGACGGTGACGATGAAGCTGCGATAGACCTCCTTGGCCCTGCGCTCGACCTCCAGCGCCTCCTGCAGCTCGGTCGTGCGGGCGGCGACCGTCCTTTCCAGTTCCGCGCGATGGGCTTGCAGTTCCGCCTGCGCGCGCATGGAGCGGCGCATGTTGCGCCACAAAAGGCCGGCCATGACCACCCCGGTCAGGAAGGCGCCGCCGACGGCCAGCAGCAGCAATTGCATGATCTGCAACAGGGCTTCGCGGCGGACGTGGCGGTCGATCCTTTCGTCCAGCGCGGTGATGTTGGTGATCTCGCGCAGGACCGAGGAAAGCACGGCGACGCGCGGCGTCAGCACCTCCAGATCGGTGGCGTCGAAATCCTCGGCCATGAAGGCCCCGTCCAGTTCTTCCAGCAGGCTCTTGGCCTGGAAAACCAGATCGTCCGCGCCGATCGCGCGCAGATAGTCGATCTGCGGCCGATCCGCCATCAGCGCGATGCGGCTGTAGAGGATCTCGAAGCGCAGCAGCACGTCCTCGACATCCCGGTCCAGGCTGACGCGGTAAAGGGTCAGCATCAGGTTCTGCGCCTCGCGATCAGCCTGGTTCGCGGCCCAGAGGTTGCGCTCGACGATCTCTTCGCGAAAGGCGCGGTCGATATTGACCAGCTGGAACAGGGAATAGACGAACAGCAGGACAAAGCTGGCAATCGTCAGGAGCGCGAAATGGGAACCGCGCAGGCGCATCAGAGGATGGTGATCTCGAACAGCTGCCAGATCCAGCGTTCGTCCATGACGGCAAGCTGCAGGTCCGGCCGCTGGTCGCGCGGATAGACCAGCCAGAGCGGTCCCTTGTCGCGCACCCGCATGGGCTTGCCGTTCATCTCGCGCGCCAGGACGGGCTCGTAATCCCAGGCATCGTCGGCCGGAAGCACGATGCCGTAATCGTTCAGCGCCTTCATCAGAAGCTTGCGCCCGGCCAGTTCCGACCGCGTCATTCCGCCGCTGGTCAGCACGTCGCGAAGGAAGGGGCCGCGGAACTGCTGCTTGCCGTCGGTCCAGGGGGTCTGCGTGATGAGCTGCTGCCAGGGCAGCGCAGCAATGTCCTCGGCCTCGAGCTGCCTTACCCTGCCCGAGGGTTCGGTGATCGTCAGCATCGCCCCGGCCGGGCGGGCGAAAAGCCGCGGGGCGGGCAGAACGGCCGCCAGGGCCGCCATTGATCCGAACAGGACAAGGTCTCTTCTGCTCAGGACGGTCTCCATCGCGCGACGCATCTGGTCCTCTCTCCGACAAGAAACAGCGGTGGGTAGGACATGCGCGAACCGGGGTATAGCTCGCGCATGCCGTTTCGTTACCTTCGGCCGAAGGGCCGATTACTCGCTACGATAAACCGCCTGTCCTCGGGACGTGAGAGGGGATTTCGCGACAATCGCGCGGCCCGATCGGACGCAGGTCATTCTGGCACTGGCGGCTGGGGGGCACCATTCCCCAAAACAGGGGAATGGCCGCGCCTCCCCTGCCCGTCCACGCTACGCCGTTGCGCTGGCGCCCCATCCGCGGGGTCCGCCCGCGCCCGGCGGATGCACCCATGGCATCCGGTCCCGCAATCCCCGGCGCCCGCTTCCGGTTCCTTCCCCCGGCCCGCCGCCGATCCGACGGCCTGCTTCGGCAAAGCCCTGCCGAAAGCGCCGGGCGCTCGCGCCCATGTGTCCGCGCCCGGCTTGCCGGCTTGGGGCGCCGCGGCTAACCGGGAACGATTCCGCTGCCCGGCGCTTATGGCCAGGAAGCATCGCGATGAAGGAGAAAGCCATGCGTCACCTGTCGCTCTTTCTGGCCGCCCTGCTTGCGGCGGGACCGGCCCTGGCCGAGAACCGCGGCGTGGTGATCGCCAATGCGCGCTACCAGAACGCGCCGGAACTGGCCGATGCCGATGCCGGCGCCGTCTCTGCCGCGATGAAGGCGGCCGGGTTCCGCACCGTGGCCGGGGCCGACCTGGTGGTCCAGGACGTGCGCCAGGCGCTGGCCGACCTGCTCCGGCCCGACGATTCCCCCGGCGCGCGCATCGTGCTGCTGAACGGCCGCTTCCTGCATGGCGGCAGCGACAGCTGGTATATGGGCACCGATGCCGACAAGCCCGACCTGGTCGGCGCCGGCTCGCAGGGCGTGCCGCTGTCCATGGTGCTGGACCTGATGAAGCAGGCGAAGCCGGGCGCGGTGCTGCTGCTCGGCTCGGACGAGGGGGAAATGGAACATGCGGCCGGGCTGGAGAACGGCATCGGCCCGCTGACCCCGCCCAAGGGGGTGACGGTGATCTCGGGGCCGCCCGCGGCGACCAGCGCGGCGGCGGCGGCGCTGCTCAAGCCCGGCACCTCGGTCGGCGATGTGGTCGGCGCAGACGACCGGCTGGCGATGGCCGAGGGCGGCGATGCGCAGCTGGTTCTGGTCGCGGCCGGCCCGGACGCCGATGCCCCGGCCGGGCCGCTGGACGCCGACCGCGACCTTTGGGCCAAGGCCGCGGCCGAGGATACGGCGGCAGCCTATCGCGGCTATCTCGACCGCTACCCCGGCGGGCTCTACTCGGCGGCGGCCAAGGCGCGGCTCGATGCGCTGGGGGCGGTGCAGTCGGACCGCGATCTGTGGGCCGATGCCGCGGCGGCCAATACCGTCGCCGCCTATCAGGACTACCTGGCCCGCTATCCGCAGGGCGAGTTTGCCCAGGCCGCGCAAAACAGGCTGGCCGAATTGCGCCCCGACCCGACGCCGGCCCCCGACCCGACCCCCGCCCCCGACCCGACCCCCGCCCCCGCGCCGGCCCCCGCCCCCGTGCAGCCCCGCGCCCCGGAAATCCAGCAGCCCCGCCAGGCCTCGCAGGCCGAGCTGACCGAGAACCGGCTGAACCTGTCGCGCGGCGACCGGGTGACGATCCAGCGCCGGCTGAACACGCTGGGCTATTCGACCGGCGGCGCGGACGGGATCTTCGGCTCGCGCTCGCGCGCGGCCATCCGGGGCTGGCAGCAGCGCAACGGCTATGCGGTGACGGGCTATCTGACCGGGCCGCAGGTGGATGCCATGCGGGCGCAGGCCAATGCCGCCGCCCCCAGCCGGGACGAACAGGACCACGCCTATTGGCAGCAGACCGGCGCCAGGGGAGGCGTGCGCAACCTGCGCGCCTATCTGGACCGTTACCCCAACGGCATCTATGCCCAGACCGCCCGGCAGCGGCTGGCCAATGCCGACCGGGACACCCCGCGCGGCGACCGCGAGGACCAGGCCTGGGCGCGGGCGCGGCAGGCCGATACCGTGCAATCCTATACGCAATACCTTCAGAACTTCCCGCGCGGCGAACATGCCGAGCAGGCCCGCCAGCGCCGCAACCGGCTGATCAACCAGGGCCAGATCGGCAACGGCGTCATCGGGCTCGACACGATCATCCGCGAACTGGTGAAGTGACCCCGCTCAGTTCAGCATCACCATGGCCAGGAAGGGGCCGGTGTCCATCAGCATGTCCGAAAAGCGGCGAAAGCTTTCCGGGCTGACCGGCGGCGCGTCCGAGAAGTAATCGGCCAGCGCCCAGCCCTGGATCACCCCGTCCACCGGCAGCGGCGCCGGGTCTTCCAGCCATGCCCCCAGGTCGATGCCCATCGGCCCGCGCCAGAACGGGATGCTGCGCTCGCCCGCCAGCAGCGCCTCGCCGTCGGCCAGCACCGCCTGCCAGGCGATGCCGGTGCCGGGCGGAAAGGCGATGCCGGTGGCCGAGACCTGGCGGTCGTTCGGGATCCATTCGCCGGCATCGTCGCTTTCCTGCCCGACCAGCGTCCAGAAGCGGCGGTTCTGGTCGATGGTCTGCTGCCAATGCGCGCGGGCGGCGCGGGTGCGCCCGGCATCGGGCTGGTTGCGCAGCATGTCGATGGCGACGGCCAGCGGGTCGATCAAATCGTCCAGCATCGGCGGCAGAACGGCCTCGCCCCCGGCCAGGCGGCTTTCGTCGATCCGGGCCCGCGTGGCAAAGACCTTGCGCAGGCTGGGCGTCGGGTCGAAGGCCAGCAGCAGCTCGCCCCCGCCCGAGACCAGATGCGTATAGGCCGCAAGCCAGGCCGCATCGGCGCGGTCGAAGCGGATCACCGGCAGCGCGGGCGGCGGGGCGGGTTCGCCCGTCTCCGGGTCAAGGCCCGGCATGCTGGACCAGACGATGCCGTCCAGCAGTTCCGCCGCGCCCTCGCCCATCCCGCGCCGGCCATCGGCGTCGAGGTCGAACCACAGATCGCCCAGCGAGATCGCCAGCCCGAAATCCTCGTCCGCCCCCAGCCCGTCCAGCGCGGCGCGGCTGCGTGCCATCGCCTCCAGCGTGGCCTGCGTCTGCTCGGCCAGCGCCTCGGGCGGCATCGGCTGCGGCGGCACGGTTTGCGGCAGCTCGGCGGCCGAGCCGAAGATCATGCCGCCAAAGGGCGCCACGCCATAGGTCACGCGCCAGCGCCAGGCCGCCTCGACCGCGCCCAGGAACTCCAGCCCGGCGATGGCGAAACGCTCGTCGGGCGCCGGGGCGGGCAGCGCATGCAGCCGCTCCAGCGTGGCGGCGATGCCGTTCTGCGCGATTTCCCGCGACAGCGGCGACAGCGGCGACGGCTCGACGGGCTGCGGCGCCTGCGCCTGCGCCTGCGCCGGCGCGGCAGGCGCGGCAAGGGCAAGCGCCAGGGAAAGGGTCAGCCGCCTCATGGCCGGCCCTCCGCCAGGCGCTGCGCCAGTTTGCGCCGCGTCCAATCCTCCAGCGCCAGCTCCTCCGCCCGGTCGCGGGCGCGCAGCCAGATCGGATCGGCCCCGAAGCGGGCCTCCAGCCGCGCCATCAGCGCCTGCGCCGGGCCGTCGCCCGCCGCCGCGGCCAGCGCGGCCAGCCGCCAGGCCAGCACATAGCTGCGCATCACCCCCTCGCCCCGCTCATGCGCCAGCGCTGTGTCGCGCAGCGCCAGGGTCGAGGCGAAGCTGCCCTCGGGCGGTGCGGTTTCGGCCGCCTCCTGCGTCGCCAGCAGATCGGCGGTGGCAAGCCCGGCCTCGATCCGCTCCAGCATCGCGGCGCCGCCCGTCACCCCCTGCGCCGCCGCCCGCAGCGCATGGTCATAGGCAAGCGCGGGATCGGTGCCGGCGGTCAGCCGCGCCAGGGCCAGCGCCACCTCGGCATCCTCCCGCATGGGGGTCAGCAGCTCGACGGCGCGGCGGCTGTTTTGCGGCACCCCCCTGCCCTCGGCCAGCGCCAGGCCCAGGGCGCGGTTGTCCTGATGCGTCGCGGGATCGGCGATCAGCGCCACCGGCGGCGTGGGCAACCCGTTCGAAAACTGCGGCCGGAACAGCGCCGCCGCATCCTCGGGCCCGGCCCATAGCGTGGTGTCGAAGGCCACCGGCTCGGCCGGGCGGACCTCGGCGGTGACAAGGCCCGGCTCGGCCATGAAGGCCCGCAACGCCCGCACCAGCCCCTGCTGCGACTGGTGCAGGGCGCTGCCCGGCTCGGCGGTCAGCAGCGCCTGCAAGGCCTCGGGACTGCTGGCCTCGGGCGGCAAAAGCGGCTTCAGCCTTTCCCAGATGCCCAGGTTTTCCGCCGACAGATGCGCCGCGCGCAACGTGCCGCGCAGGCCGATCTGCGGCGTCTCCTCGGTGACGGCGCCGGTCTCGTCGGGCTGGCTCGCCGCCGTGATCTTTTCGAAGAAATCCGGCGAGAACAAGGAAACATAATCGAAATCCGCGCCCGCCTCGATCCGGGCGATGCCGGGGCTGATGGCCTGGATGTCGGCGCTCAGCGCACCGCTGCCCGAGGCCTGGCGCAGATCGACCGACAGCGCGGCCAGGGGAATGCTGGCCCCGCCCGTCACCACGCCGATCATCGCCGCATTGGCGCCGAAGCAGTTGTTGGCGATCGACAGGTCGGCCGCGTCCAGGCGCAGCCGCGATTCCGCCTGGTTCCAGAGGCTGAGGCCCGAGACCTGCAGCCGCCCCAGCGCAACCCGGCAGTTCTTGTGCCGGCCCAGCCCGGCGACATGCAGGTCGCGCAGCACCAGCCCACCGCGTTGCGCGTCGATCTCCAGCCCGTCATAGCGGATGTCGGCCACCATCCGGGCATAGGAAATCGCGCCGCGCACCAGCCCCGCCGCGATATTGGCGGGGGAAAACACGCTGGTCGGCGCGGGCTCGGCATGGGCGGTGCCGGCCAGGGCCAGCGAAAGGGCGGCGCCGGCGGCAAGGCGTCGGGCAAGCGGGCGCATGGTCTTTCTCCTCTTGCTGCTTCGGCAAGAAGGGAAAGCATCGGCGCGAAACTTGCAAGCCGCTTCGGCGCCGGCGCGGGCCTAATCGGCCGGCACCTGCCAGGCGCCGCCGCCTGGTCGTCGGCATGGCAGTAAAGCGACTTGCCGCCATAGGCCCATTGCAGCGCGCCGTCGCTGCGCTCGACCACGGTCAGCCCTTGCCCTTTTCCTCGTCGCTGCTGCCCAGATAGGACGGGCAGATCCTGGCGCAATCCCCGCAGCAGGCGGATTTTCCCTCGGCATCCGGGTCGAAGGCGTAAGGCGTCATGCCGCCGTCGCCCGTAACCACGGCCTGGGCCTGCGCTGCACCAAGGGGCAGCAAAGCACGCCCCGCCGCCATGCAGATGGATACCATCCTCATGATCGACACCCCGAAGCATCTCGCATCGGACTGCATTCCGTCGGGCTGCGGCCGGTCAGGCCCGTGGCGCGCCTGCTCCCCCGCGGGGCGCAGGCGAGCCGGCCGCGGACATGACAGGCGCGTCCCCGGCCGGCGTCGACGGGTTGGCGCGGTCAGCCGGGACGCCGACCGCCGCGTTCGATCGCGCCGCGGGAGAGGCGATCCATGAGCAGCGCCACGGCGACGATGGCGAGGCCGGCGCGCAGGCCCAGGCCCATCTCCATCCGCGTCAGGCCGCGCGTCACCTCGGCGCCCAGGCCCCCGGCGCCGACCAGCCCGGCCAGGACCACCATCGCCAGCGACAGCAGGATGCACTGGTTCAGCCCCACCAGAAGCGTGGGCCGGGCCGCGGGCAGCTCGATCTTCCACAGGATGGTGCCGGGTTTCGCGCCGATGGCCTGGCCCAGTTCCTTGAGATCCCTGGGCACGCCGCGGAAGGCCAGCGTCGTCAGCCGCAGCATCGGCGGCACGCCGTAGACGATGGTGGCGATGATCGCCGGAACCCGGCCCAGGCTGAAGATCATCACTGCCGGGATCAGGTAGACCCAGGGCGGAACCGTCTGCATGATGTCGAGGACCGGGCGCAGCCCCGCCTCGAGCCGCGGCCGGCGCGCGGCCAGGATGCCCAGCGGAAAGGCGATGGCGACCGAGATCGTCACCGCCACCGCCACCAGCGCGATGGTCTGCATCGAGCCGGTCCACAGCCCGCTGAGCCAGCAAAAGCCCAGGCAGCAGCCGGCCAGGATCGCCGCGCGCAGGTGGATGGCCAGCAGCGCCGCCAGCACCGCAAGCCCGATCACCCCAAGGGGCGGCAGCGCCAGCAGCGCGCCCTCGATCGTGCCCAGGACCGCCTCGATCACCCTGGTGATCAGGGCGAAGAACGGATGGAAATTGGCGTTCAGCCAGTCGATCGCCGGCGCCAGGAAGGCTCCGGGGGAAAATTCGCTCGGCAGGGTCATGTCCGCGCTCCGTTGCGGGGCCGGGCCGCGCCCTGGGTCAGGCGGTCCAGCATCATGGTCAGGATGACGATGGCGATCGAGGCGTCGATCGAGGTGGCGATGTCCAGCGTGCGGATGGCGCCGTAGATCGTCTCGCCCAGCCCGCCCGAGCCGACGATGCCGGCGATCACCACCATGCCGAAGGCCATCATCAGGCTCTGGTTGATCCCGGCCATGATCGAGGGCACGGCAAAGGGCAGCCGGATCTTCCAGAACATCTGCAGGGGCGTGACGCCGGTCGCCTGGCCCAGCTCGATGAACTCGCGCGGGGTCTGGCGGATGCCGAGCGCGGTCAGCCGGATCGCCGGCGGCATGGCCACGATCACCGTCGCCACCAGCGCCGTCGCCGGCCCGTAGCCCAGAAGCGCGATCGCCGGCAGCAGGTAGATATAGGGCGGCAGGGTCTGGATCAGGTCCAGCACCGGCACCAGCGCCCGGTCGAGCCGCGGCATCAGCCCGGCCAGCACCCCCAGGGGTAGGCTGATCGCCAGCGCGATGATGCTGGCGGCGACGACCAGCGCCAGCGTGCTCATCGTCTCGGGCCACAGCCCCATGGCGGCGCAGGCCAGCAGCGCCAGCGCGACGCCCAGGCCGAAGCCGCGCCCGACGACGCGCCAGCCCAGAAGCCCCGCAAGCAGCGCGACGACGTAGAAGGGCGGCAGCTCCAGCAGCCACAGCGCCCCGTCATAAAGCCCCTCCAGCACCAGGCGGAAGAAGTCGAACAGGAAGGCGGCGTGATCGCCAAGCCAGAACAGCGCGTTGTCGACGGTTTCGTCGAAGCCGGCGATCAGGGCGGACATCTCCATCACCCCGCCTCCTCAGGCCGCCGCGGCGGGCGCGGCGGCGGCATCGCCGCGCACGCCCGACAGCAGGTTGCGGATGGTGACGATGCCGACCACCGCATCGCCCTCGACGATGGCCACGGCGTCGCGGTCCGAGCCGGCGATGGTGGCGATCAGCGTGTCGATGTCGGCCTCGGGCGGGCAGCACGGCAGGCCCTCGGGCGCGCCCGCCCATTCGCCGGGCGGGATCATCACCGAATGCGCCTTGACCAGGTGCAGACGCGAGATGCCGGCGACGAAATCGGCGACATATTGGTCGGCCGGGTTCATCACGATCTCCTCGGCGGTGCCGGTCTGGATGATGACGCCGTCCTTCATGATGGCGATGCGGTCGCCGATGCGGATCGCCTCGTCGAGGTCGTGGGTGATGAACACCGCCGACTTGCCCAGATCCTTGGTCAGCTGGCGGAACTCGTCCTGCAACTGGCGCCGGATCAGCGGGTCGAGCGCCGAAAACGGCTCGTCCATCAGGATGATCTCGGGGTCCGAGGTCAGCGCACGCGCCAGACCCACCCGCTGCTGCATGCCGCCCGAAAGCTCGGACGGGTAGCGCGCGGTCCAGTCCGCCAGCCCCACCTTGGCCAGCGCGGCCTGGGCGGCGCGGTTGCGCTCGTCCTTGCCCACGCCCTGCACCTCGAGCCCGAAGGCCGCGTTTTCCAGCACCGTGCGCTGCGGCAGCAGGGCCACCGACTGGAACACCATGCCGATATGGCGCGCCCGCATCCGGCGCAGCGCCGCCGCGTCCAGGGTGGCGATGTCCTGGCCCTTGACCATGACCTGGCCCAGGCTCGGCTCGATCAGCCGGTTCAAGAGCCGGATCAGCGTCGACTTGCCCGAGCCCGAAAGCCCCATGATGCAGAAGATCTCGCCGCGCCGCACCTGCAAGGTGGCGTCCGAGACGCCGACGACGCAATTGTATTGCTGCAGGATTTCCTTTTTCGTCAGCCCGCGTTCCGTGATCGCCCGGATCGCCTCGGCATTGCGCTCGCCGAAGACCTTCCACACCGACCGGCAGTCGATCAGAACCTCGGCCGTGTCCGCGTCCGTATTCGCCTTTTCCATCTTTTCCTGTCGCGCCTTCCTGCTGGGTTTGCGGTCATGCCGGGCGGCCCCGAGCCGGGCCGCCCGCTGCGGCGGTCAGTAGGACTTGATGTTCGACCAGCGGCCGATCAGGTCGGCATTGGCCGCGGTCCAGTCGGCGATGGCCTGGTCCATGCTCTGGCCGTCGCTGACCGCGCCGTTGATCGCGGTGATCACGGCAAGCGGGACGTAGACGCTGGCGATGATCTCGCGCGCCTCGGGGTTTGCCTCGGAAAAGCCCTTCTGGCCGATCCAGTAATAGCCCTGCGGCGGCGGGAAGACGCCCTTGGGGTCGGCCAGGAACTTCACGTCGAACTTCTGCATCATCCAGGACGGCTCCCACAGGGTGACGGCGATCCATTCCTGCCGGTCGATGGCCGATTTCAGCGCCGCGGTCATCGCCGCGGTGCTGCCCTCGACCAGTTGCAGCTGCAGCCCGTATTCCGACACCGCATCGGCCGCGTCGCGCATCAGCCCCGAGCCGGGCTCGATGCCGACGATCTTGCCGCCGAACTTCTCGGCATTCTCGTTCAGCTGCTCGACCGAGTCGATGGTGACGTAGTTCGGCACCGCGATCGCCTGGTAGAGCCCGTGCGAGACCGGCGAGATCTTCTCGAGCCGGCTCTTGTTGCGCTGCCAGTAGTCCTGGGCGACGTAATCGGTCTGCGAGGCCAGGATCTGCACGTCGCCCTTGGCCAGCGCCGCATAGGCGATGCCCCATTCCGAGAACTCGGTCACCTCGACGGTATAGCCCTTGTCCTCCAGCACCTTCTTGGTGATGCCGGTGATCGGGGTCAGGTCCTCCCAGGACAGCGTCCCCATCTTGACCACCTTGTCCTGCGCCACAACCGGCGACGCAAGCCCAAGCGCCAGGGCGCCGGCAAGGACGGCTTTGAAAAGTCTGCGCATGCGTGTTCCTCCATGGATCTGTTGGTCCGCAGCCCCCGCCACCGGGCAAGAGCCGTCATTCGCCGCGCAAGCCTGTCGCGGCGGGATTTGTCCGGCCCCCGTTGCAAGGGACCGTTAAGGCGGCAATTTCCGGGGGGTTGTCGGCCGGGATGCTCCAAAGCGTCCCCCACGCCCGGAATAGACGAATTTATCCATTACCGCCGGCCTTCGGGCAAACGAGATTTTCCTGTAGCGAGGCATTAGAAAATCTGCGGCAACGGCCGGGGCGGCATCAGCCCCGCTGCAGGTCCGGCGCTGCGACCGTCAGTCCCGCCCCTGCGCCCGCAGCGCCGCCAGCACATGATCCACGAAGGCCGCGACCCCGGCCCGCTTGAGCGATTTCTTCCTGCAGTTGAGGAAATTGCCGCGGCCCGCGGTGATCGGCGCGGGATGGGCAAAGACCAGCCGGCCTTCGGCGATGGGGCCGCGAACCATGTGGTGCCAGCCCAGCATCACCCCTTCGCCGGCCAGGGTGGCGTTCATCAGCAGGCTGACCTTGTTCGTGGACAGGCTCGAGGGCGCCTTGGACCATTCGGCGCCCTGGGCGCGGAACCATTCCGCCCAGCCCAGCGGCTGCCAGCCGATCGCATCCGCGCTCCAATGCCGGTCATGCAGGTGCAGAAGGTTCACCCGGTTCAGATCCTCGGCCGCCGCGAAGGGGCCATGCTCGGCCAGGAAGGCCGGCGTGCAGACCGGCTGGGCGATCTCCTGGAACAGGAAATGCAGCTCTTCGCCGACCTCGCAGCGCTCGTTGCCGCACAGGATGGCGATGTCCACCCCGGAGTAGTTGCGCAGGGTGTCGTCGGCGTCCGAGGCCAGCACGACGAAGCCCACCTCGGGGTGGCTGCGCCGGAAGCTGTCGATCAGCGGCTTGAGCCAATAGGCCGCCATCGCGTCCGTGGCCGAGATGGTCACGGTCTGCGGCCCCTCGTCCCCCGCCAGCACCGAAACCGCGGCGCTGATGGTGTCGAGCCCCGCCGTCACCGCCTGGAACAGGCCCGCCCCTTCGGGCGTCAGTTCCAGCGCATTGTGCTTGCGGATGAACAGGGCCACCTCCAGGGCGCGCTCCAGCAGGCGGATCTGCTGGCTGACGGCGCCCTGGGTCACGTTCAGCTCCTTCGCCGCCAGGGTAAAGCTCAGGTGCTTGGCCGCGATCTCGAAGGTCGCGAAGGCCCCAAGTGACGGCAGGTAGCGGCGCTTGATCGGCGGCATGGCAGTGACGCTTTCCCTTGGACAGGGCGTCATTCTAGCCGGGACTGCCATTCTTTCCAGCGCATATAAGCATTGGCGCCGATGGTGTCGAAAGGATGCGGCGGCAGGCGCGAGGGCTCGGCCTCGGCGGTGAAGAAGGCGGTGATCGTGCTCGACTGGCCGCACAGCATCTCGGCCGCGCCGATCCCGGTCAGCGTGCTGCGGGTGGTGCCCAGCCCGTTGTCCACGCAGGCGGCGAACAGGCCCGGCTCCAGCTCGCGCATGACCGAGACGCCGTTCCTGGACAGGCACAGATGCCCCGACCAGCAATATTCGAAGCGCAGCCCCTTCAGCATCGGGAAACGCGCGTCGAATTTCCGCCGCATATGCTCCACCAGCCGCGACAGGTCGCCGGCGCTGGTCTGCATGTTCGGCCGGTAATAGCCGCCCTGCCGGATCACGATGCGGTTGCCGCCCTGGGCCGGGCCGATCCGGCGCACGGTGGTCCCCATCGGGTCGGCCGGCGTCGCGCCCCAGCATTCATGGCCGCCAAGCGCGCGCAGGGCCTCGGGCGACAGCTCCTCGGTCATGCAGGCGTTCAGCATGATGTGCATCAGCCGCCCGCGCTTGAAGCCGAAGCTTTCCAGATGGCCGTTGTTGGCCATGACCACCCTTTGCGCCTGGACCGAGCCCTGCGCCGTCTCCAGCCGCCAGCCCTGCGCATTGCTTTCGATCCGGGTGACGGGCGAATCCTCGTGGATGCGCACGCCCGCCCGTTCCAGCCCGGCGGCAAACCCGCGCACATAGCCGGCCGGCTGGATCATCGCCGTGCCGGGGGTGTAAAGCCCGCCCTGGTAATAGCCGGTGCCGGTGATCTCGCGCATGGCCTGGGCGTCCAGCATCTCATGCGCCTCGCCCAGGTCGCGCAGGTGCCTGGCATAGCTTTCATTCGCCGCCAGGCCGGGGGCCGAGGCGGCGGCGTTGATCTTGCCCGCGCGCTGGAACCAGCCCTCGGGGATGGCGTATTCCGCCACCGCCTGCGCCGCGAAGTCGATGGCATGGCGGTTCAGCGCGGTCAGCTGCCGGTCGTGGCTGTCGCCCGAACCGGCATAATCGCTGGAGGTCAGCTCATGCGGCAGGTCGATCATGAACCCCGAGTTGCGCCCGGTGCCGCCCTCGGCGATCCGCGATGCCTCGAGGATCACCACGTCCAGCGACGGGTCGATCTGGTGCAGCCGCCGCGCGGCCGAAAGCCCCGCGAAGCCGCCACCGACGATCGCCACGTCGCAGCCCGCCTGCCCTTCCAGCCGCGCGCGGGGCGCGGCGGGGGGCAGGATCGCATTCCACCCGGCGGGGCCGTTCAGGACCGGGGTGCGAATCGCCCGATGGCTGCCCATGTCAATCCAGGCTCGCGTCTTGCTGGTTGAGGTCGATCCAGATTGTCTTGAGCTGGGTGTACTGGTCGTGGGCGTGGACGCTGTTGTCGCGGCCGCCGAAGCCCGATTGCTTGTAGCCGCCGAAGGGGGTGGTGACGTCGCCCTCGCCGAAGCTGTTCACCGTCACCGTGCCCGCCCGCAAGGCCCGCGCCCCGCGCAACGCCCGCTTGCCATTGGCCGAGAAGATCGAGGCCGCAAGCCCGTAGTCGGTGTCGTTGGCGACCGCGATCGCCTCCTCGAAACTGTCCACCACGATCACCGTCAGGATCGGGCCGAAGATCTCCTCCACCGCCAGCCGGGAATCGCGCGCGGTCTCCACGATGGTCGGCTCGATGAAGCCGGGGCTGACGACATTGCCGCCGACCAGCACGGTTTCCGATTTCGCCGCATCCAGATAGCTGCTGACCTTGTCGAAATGCGCCTTCGAGACAAGCGGGCCGACGCGGTTCGCCGGATCCAGCGGATCGCCCACCAGCCAGCCGGCCGCCTCGGCCCGGACCTTCTCCAGCAGCCGGTCCCTGATGCCGCGCTGCACGATCAGGCGGCTGGCGGCCGAGCAGTTCTGGCCCATGTTCCAGAACGCGCCGTTCACCACATGCGCCGCCACCGCGTCCAGATCCTCGGCATCGTCCAGCACGATGCAGGGGTTCTTGCCGCCCAGCTCCAGCACCACCTCCTTGAGGTTGCTGTCGGCCGAATAGTTCAGGAACCGCCGACCCGTCGCGGTCGAGCCGGTGAAGCTGACCATGTCCACGTCCGCGTGCCGGCCCAAGGGCTCGCCCACCTCGCGGCCCGAGCCGGTGACGATGTTCAAAACCCCCGCCGGCAGCCCGGCCTCGGCCGCCAGTTCCGCCACCCGCAGCGCGGTCAGCGTGGTCTCGCCCGCGGGCTTCATCACCACCGAGCAGCCGGCGGCCAGCGCCGGGCCGATCTTCCAGGCCAGCATCAGCAGCGGGAAGTTCCAGGGCAGCACCAGCCCGACCACGCCCACGGGTTCCCGCACCACCATGGCGATATGGTTGTCCGAGGCGGGCGAGACCTGGTCGTAGATCTTGTCGATCAGTTCCGCGTGCCATTTGATGACATGGATGGTCTCCGGCACGTCGACGGTTTCGCAGTCGAAGATGGTCTTGCCGGCATCCAGGCTTTCCAGCACCGCCAGTTCGCGGGCGTGTTCCTGCATCAGCGCGGCCAGGCGCAACAGCACCTCCTTGCGCTCGCCGGGATGCAGGCGCGACCAGCGCCCGTCCTCGAAGGCGGCGCGGGCGGCGGCCACGGCCAGGTCCACGTCCTGCGCGTCGCAGGCGGCGATCTCGGCCAGCGCCTCGCCCGTCGCCGGGTTGGTGGTGGCGAAGGTCCTGCCCGACAGCGCCGGGCGGAAGGCGCCGTCGATGAAGGCCTGCGTCGGGAAAGACAGCCCGGCGGCGATGGCCCTGTAATCCTCGGTGCTCAGCAGATCGGTCATCTCACTTCCCCTCGACAATGGCCTGGACGGCGGTCTTCAGCGTGGCGATCACGCCTTCCAGCTCGGCCTTTTCGCCGTCGTTCAGCCCCTGCAGCGGCGGGCGCATCGGCCCGGCGCGCAGGCCGGTGGTCTCGACCCCGTGCTTGACGCATTGGATGAACTTGCCGCCCTGTTCCAGCACCGCCATCAGCGGCATCATCGCCGTCATGATGCGCCGGCCCTGGGCGAAATCGCCGCGCACGGCGCAGGCTTCGTAAAGCGCCACATGCTCCTCGGGCAGGAAGTTCGAGCCGGCGCAGATCCAGCTGCGCGCCCCCCAGGCGAAGAATTCCAGCGCCTGGTCGTCCATGCCGCAGCTCAGCTGGATCTGCGGATAGTCGCAGGCCAGCGTGTGGATGCGGTTCACGTCGCCCGAGCTTTCCTTGATGCCGATGACGTTCGGCGACTGGCCGACGATATCCAGGAACGCGCGCCCCATGCTGACGCCCATGCGGCCGGGGTAGTTGTAGAGGATCACCGGCAGGCCGGCGGCCCGGTCGATTGCCAGCGCGTTGGCGGCGTTCTCGGCCTCGGTCGGCACCGAATAGGGCGGCGTGCCGAGCAGGATCGCATCGGCGCCCATCTCGCGCGCGCCCTGGGCCAGCGCGATGGAATCGGGGGTGCGCATGGCGCCGGTGCCGACGATGACCGGCAGCCGGCCGTCGGCGCGCTCGGTGATGAAGCGGGCCAGCTCCAGCCGCTCCTCGACCGTCTCGGCATAGTTCTCGCCGGTCGAGCCGCCCGAGATCAACCCGTGCACCCCCGCAGCCACCAACCGCTCGACCAGATCGCCCAAAGCGTCGAAATCAATCGAGCCATCCCCCTGGAACGGCGTGATCACAGGCGTGTAAATGCCTTCAAGAACCAGGCGGGGTGTCATGTCGCGGCCTCCTCTGCGCGGGCTTTTGTCCACCTAGTGGTAGGGCAGCCGGCCGTCCCGCCGCAAAGGAGAATGTTCAGGCGTGAGGCATTAGAAAAACTACGTCATCCGCCACCCCCGCGGCGCTATCGGATTCCCGCTATCGACAGATAAGGAGCGCCGCGGCCAAGAGGCCGATAAGGTAACAGCCGAATGCATGGCCATGATCCCTGCCCGCCCGTTCAGGATCGGCGGCCGGCATCCCGGCACGCGATCGCCCGGTCCTGCTGCGCCGAACGGCTGCAAGGCTTCCCGGCGTGAACCTGTCCAAGCCGCCGGCGCGGCGCGGCTATTTCGCCGCCAGCAGTTCCGGCACCGACAGCAGGATGAATTCGTTGTCCGCCGCCGCGCCGATCCGCCGCCCGCCCGAGAAGGGCAGGTTGTTGTCGTTGGCCAGCATGATGTGGTCGGCATCGACCCGCGCCACGTCCTCGATGGTGAAGAAGGGGAAGGTGAACTTCCCCTCCTCGGCCGCAAGGCCCGGCAGCGCCTTGCCGTCCGGGTCGGCGATGTCCAGCAGGTCGACATGGCCGATGCGGCGCAGATAGCCCTCGGCATCCTGGCTGGCGGTATCGACCAGCACCACCCGCTTGACCCGCGCGGGCAGCGGATAGCAGGCCGACAGGTCCGCCGCGCCCTCGGGGCAGGCGCGGGCGGCGTCGCCTTCGCCATTGTCGCGCTCGATCACCAGGGCGCGGGTCTCGTCGATGAAGTTGAAGTCGCCGATCGCCGTCGCGCCCTCGGACAGCCTGAAGCGATGGCTGTCGCCGGTCCAGTCGGCCTTGCCGGTGTCGAAGGTCATCACCCGCAGGAAATCGCCCTCGGGCTGGCCGTCGTCGCCCAGCAGCGGCTTTTCCAGCATCGCCCAAAGCAGGCCGGTGCCCGGTTGCAGCGCCATGCCCTCGTAGCCGCCCGAGCGCTGGACGCGGAAATCCTTGCCGGGCTGGGCGGGCACGGCGACGCCGGGCGTGTCGGGGCCGGCCAGCGCCTTGCCCTCCAGCAGGGTCCGGTGGACGGACAGCACCCGCCCGTCCATGGCCACGCGCAGGATCGAGGGACCGAACTCGTCGCCGATCCAGATCTCGCCGTCCAGATACTGGATGCTTTCGGGGTCGAAATCGGCGCCGGTCAGATAGCGGCCCTCGGTCGTCTCGTTGGCGATGCGGAAGGGCACCTTGCGGTCGGGGTCGCGCAGGAACACGGTCTCCAGCCGCTCGACCGTGCCGGCGGCGAAATCGGGCGCGATGCGGTGAAAGAACAGCATGGCGTCGGGGCTGTTGGCCTTGGTGCCGAAGCCGTTGTCGGTCAGGGAAAACCAGCTGCCGTCCGGGGCCCGGTTCATGGCGAAACCCGACATGCCCTGCACCGGCTGGCCCAGGAAGGGCAGCGCGATGCCGGTCTTGTGGCTGCCATAGGTCGGGCCGGTATCGCCCTCGACCGACATCGGCGCGTCGTTGCGCGCCGCGCCGGTAAAGCGGCCCGACAGCCACAGCTCGCGCGGGGCATCCGCCGGCGGCGGCACCATGGTCAGGGCGGGCAGGACCGCATGGCCCGCCAGCCGGGCCGGAAAGATCTCTTCGGCCAGGGCGGCGGGGGCAAGGGGGGCGGCGATGGTGCAGGCAAGCAGGGCAAGGCCAAGGCGCATGGTTCGAAATCCTTTGTCGTCGCGATGTGGTGGCTTTAGGCTGGGCAGGTGACAGCGATGCGGCAGCTCGGTGTCAGATCCGTGATGCCGCCCTGCCCGGATGGCGGGCAATGCCGTGTCGCGGGGCGATGCGTGCAGGTTTTTGGGAACCCTGCCGCCGCCCAGGCCCTTCCTTAGCGGGAAGCGACGGGACGGAGACGGAACATGCAGGCAGACGGGGCCGGTGTCGGAAACCCGGAGGGCGGCGGAATGGGGGCCACCGCGGCCTCGGTCTTCGAGGCGGCCGGGCGCGCGGTCCTGGAGCAGCAGCGGCTGCAAATCCCCGGCTTCGACCCCCGCGCCGCGCGCTTCGAGCTGGGGCAGGCGGCGCGGGACCAGCGCCTGCTGTATCAGGCCGCGCTGAGGGCCGATGCCGAAAGCGAACATATCACCACCGCGACGCGCTGGCTGCTGGACAACTACCACACCATCGCCGAGACCTATCGCCACCTGACCCGCGACCTCAGCCCGGCCTTCCTGCGCTCGCTGCCGCGCGGGCAGTTCCAGCCGGTGGCCGAGCCGATCCCGCGGGTGCTGGCCCTGGCCTGGGACTATGCCGCGATGACCGACGGCGACCTGCGCGAACGCAGCTTTGCCGATTTCATCGCCGGGGCGCAGCAGGTGGACTGGCTGACCATCGGCGAGCTGTGGTCGCTGCCCTCGATGCTGCGCTATGCGCTTTTGCTGCGCATGCTGCGGCTGAGCGACGAGACCGAGCGCGCGCGCCGCGGCCGGCGCGAGGCCAATGCCGCCATGGACCGGCTGATGGCCATGGACGAGCCGGGCCCGGCGGATTTCGACCAGGCGGTGCCCGGCCCGGCCTTGCAGAACGCGGCCTTCGTGGCGCAGGTGATCTATCGCGTCCATGCCGGCCTGGACCGCACCCATGCCATCACCGAACAGCTTGCCCGCCGGCTTGCCGCCCAGGGCCGCACCGCCGAGCAGGTGATGGCCGGCGAGCAGACCCGCCAGACCGCGAACAACGTCACCGCCGCCCATATCATCCGCGCGCTGAAGCGCCTGGACGAAATCAACTGGCGCGAATGGTTCGAGGCCACCAGCCGCACCGAGGCGATCCTGCGCGAGGATCCCGACCACCAGCGCCTCGCCCCCCAGACCCGCAACGCGATCCGCAACCGCATCGAGATGATCGCCCGCCATTCCGCCCTGGCCGAGCCCGAGGTGGCCGAGCGCGCGCTGGCGGCGGCCGGGCGGCGGGACATCCCGGTCTCGGTCGTGCTGCTGGGCGACGACGCGCCGCGCTTCGAGGCGGATTGCGGCTATCGCCCGGTCTGGCGCGAGCGGCTGGCGCGTCTGGCGCGCCGCCACGGCATCCTCAGCCTGATCCTGCCGCTGGCGGCCCTGATGCTGCTGGCCGTGGCGCTGTGCCTGACCTATGTGCCGGCGCAGACCGGCGGCTTCCTGGCCGCCACGCTGATCGTGCTGTCGCTGGCGGCCTTCCTCGATGCGGGGCTGGCGCTCCTGCGCTTCGTCGCCAGCCGGCTGATCGCGCCGGCGCAGCTGCCCGCCTATGGGTTCAAGGACGGGATCCCGCCCGACCATGCCACGCTGGTCGCGATCCCCTGCCTGCTGACCAGCCTCGACACCATCGACGACCTGCTGAGCAATCTCGAGGTGCATTACCTTGCGAATCCCGACCCGGCGCTCAGCTTCGCGCTGCTTACGGATTTCACCGACGCGGCCGAGGAGACGACGCCGCGCGACGCCGAGTTGCTGGCCTATGCCCGCCAGGGCATCGCCGCGCTGGCCGAGAAATACGCCCATACCGGGCGGCGCTTCTACCTGCTGCACCGGCGCCGGCAATGGAACGAGGCCGAGGGCGTCTGGATGGGCTGGGAGCGCAAGCGCGGCAAGCTGGTCGAGCTGAACGCGCTCTTGCGCGGCAGCCCCGACACCAGCTTCGTCGATACCGGCCCGCGCCCGCCCGAGGGCATCCGCTATGTGGTGACGCTGGACGCAGACACGCGGATGCCGCGCGACACGGTGCGGATGCTGGTCGGCATGATGGCGCATCCGGTCAACCGCCCGGTCTACGACCCGGCGCGGCAGCGCATCGTCCGCGGCCACGGGCTGATCCAGCCGCGCGTCACCTCGCTCTTGAAGCACGGCAGCCAGACCTCGCCCTTCCAGCGCATCCTGTCGCAGGACAAGGGGCTCGACCCCTATGTCTTCACCGTCTCGGACCTTTACCAGGATCTGTTCGGCCAGGGTACCTATACCGGCAAGGGCATCTACGACGTCGATGCCTTCGCCACCGCCGCCCAGGACGGCATCCGCGAGAACTCGGTCCTCAGCCACGACCTGATCGAGGGCGCCTGGCTGCGCGCGGCCCTGGCGACCGACGTGAACTTCATCGAGGAATATCCCAAGCGCTTCGACGTGGACCTGGCGCGCCAGCACCGCTGGGCGCGCGGGGACTGGCAGTTGCTGCCCTATCTGCTGGACCTGCGCAACGGGCTGGATGCGCTGGCGCGGTTCCGCATCGTGGACAACCTGCGCCGCAGCCTCTTGCCGGTCTCGCTGATGCTGGCGGGGCTGGTGGCGGTGATCGGCCTGCCCCATGCCGATGCGCTGTTCTGGCTGGGCCTGCTGGGCGTCTCGGTCGGGCTGTCGCAGCTGCTGGGCTGGCTGATGGGGCTGATGCCGCGCCAGTCCGGCGTGGCGCGGCTGCGGCACATGCTGGTCATCGGCAACGAGCTAATGGACCAGATCACCGCCTTCATGATGCGGCTGACGCTTTTGCCGCAGATGGCCTTCAGCATGGTCGATGCGATGGTGCGCAGCCTGTGCCGGGTCTATGTATCGCGGCGGCACCTGCTGGAATGGACCACCGCCGACGCCGTGGCCCGCCGCGCGCACGAGACGCTGCCCGGCCATTTCCTGCTGATGCGCGGCGGGCTGGCGCTGGCGCTTGGCTTCGTCGCGCTGGCGGCACTGCTGCGCCCCGAGAATCTGGCGCCGGCGCTGGTGCTGGGCGTGCTGTGGATGGGCGCGCCGCTGATCGCCTGGGTCAGCGCCCGCCCGATCGAGCATGAGGGCGCCCGCCCCCTGACCGCCGAGGAGCGGCTGGAATGGCGGGCCGAGGCGCGGCTGGTCTGGCGCTTTTTCGAAACCTTCGTCGATGCCGGCACCAACCACCTGCCGCCCGACAATTACCAGGACCAGCCGCAGCCCAAGCTGGCCGAACGCACCTCGCCCACCAATATCGGGCTTTACCTGCTTTCGACCGTGACCGCGCACGAGTTCCGCTGGATCACCCTGGGCGAGGCGCTGGACCGGATCGAGGCCACGCTGACCACCATCGAGCGACTGGAGCGGCATCGCGGCCATCTCTACAACTGGTATGCGACCGACAGCCTGCAACCCCTGGGCACGCGCTATGTCTCGGCGGTGGACAGCGGCAACCTGGCCGGGCATCTGATCACCCTGTCCTCGACGCTCAAGGAATGGGCGCGCAACCCGGCGCTCTACCTGTTGCCGGAACTGTCGGGGGCGGTGGACATCCTGTCGCTGATGCGCCGCCTGCATGCGGCCATCCCGCGCGAGCGGCGCAGCCTCAACCCGCTGCGCGACCGCATCGAGGAACGCATCACCGCCCTGTGGCACAGCATGGCCAGCGCCCAGGCGCCGCACCTGGCGCCCCTGCATGTGCAAAGCCACGCCCGCGCCGCCGCCAACCTGCAGGTGCTGATCCAGGGCCTTGTCACCGAGATCCCCACCGCAGCCGCGCGCGAGCTGGACTGGTGGACGAGCCGGCTGGTCTCGACCTGCGACAAGATGGAGGGGCTGGGCCGCATCGACCCCGAGGAGGTCGCCGTCGCGGCCCGGCGCATGGCGGCGCTGGCCGAACGCGCCCGCGCCTTCGCCTTCGAGATGGATTTCGCCTTCCTGCTGGACCCCGAGCGCCAGCTGCTCGCCATCGGCTACAATTGCGTCGAGGGCGCGCCGGACCAGTCCTTCTACGACCTGCTGGCCTCCGAGGCGCGGCTCGCCTCGCTTTTCGCCATCGCCAAGGGCGACCTGCCGACCGAGCACTGGAACCGGCTCGGCCGGCCGATGACGGTGATGCCCTATGGCTCGACGCTGGTCAGCTGGTCGGGCTCGATGTTCGAATACCTGATGGCGCCCCTGGTGATGGACGAGCCGCCCGGCTCGATCCTGCACAGTTCCTGCGACGTGGCGGTCGAGGCGCAGATCCGCGACGGCTGGCGCGCAGGCCGGCCCTGGGGCGTGTCGGAAAGCGCCTATAACGCCCGCGACGCGCAGATGAACTATCAGTATTACGCCTTCGGGGTGTCGGAGCTGGCCCTGCGGCGCTGGCTGCGCGACGACCAGGTGGTCGCGCCCTATGCCAGCTTCATCGCCGCCGGCTTCCGCCCGCGCAGCGCGCTGAAGAACCTGCGTCGGCTGGCGGACCTGGGCGCGCGCGGCGAATACGGCTTTTTCGACGCGGTGGACTTCACCCCCTCGCGGCTGCCGCAGGGGCACCGATGCGCCGTGGTGCGCAGCGTGATGGCGCATCACCAGGGCATGAGCCTGATCGCTATTGCCAATTGCCTGATGGACGGGCTGCACCGCAACCGCTTCAATGCCGACCCGGTGATCGAAAGCGTCTCGACGCTCTTGCAGCAAAAAACCCCGCGCGAGGTCTCGCCGCTCTTGCGCGAGACGGTGCGCCGCCGCCTGCCCGGCCCGTCCGAACTGGGCCAGACCGAGATCGTCGAGGTGGCCGATGCCGCCGCGGCGCCCCATACCGTCGCAGTCATGTCGAACGGGCGGCTGTCGATGCTGCTCGATGCCAGCGGCGCGGGACGGCTGCGCATGGACGGCACCGCCATCACCCGCTGGCGGCCCGACCCGGCGGCGGACGTCTGGGGCGAGTTCCTGTTCATCCGCGACCTCGCCTCGGGGCGCTGGTGGTCGGCCACCGCCGCGCCCGGCTTCGACCCCGAGATCGGCTATGCGACGCGGCTGTTCGACTACAAGGCGAATTTCGCCGCCCTGGGCGAGGGCATCCATTGCGAGACCGAGGTGATCCTGTCCGACGACCTGGACGCGCGCGGCGCGCGGGTCAAGCTGCGCAACCTGTCGGACCGGCCGCGCCAGCTGGCGCTGACCAGCTATGGCGAGATCGTGCTGGACCAGAACGACGCCGACCGCGCCCATAGCGCCTTCTCGCGCATGTTCGTCGCGACCGAGGCCCAGCCGGATCGCGGCCGCATCTTCGCCCGCCGCAACAAGCGCAACCCGCACGACCCCGACCGCCACCTGATGCACCTGAGCGCCGGGGCCGGCGTGCCCGACGGCGCGGCCACCGACCGGCGGCTGTTCATCGGCCGCGGCCGTTCGATCCGCGCGCCGCAGGCGCTGGACGATCCCGGCCTGCTGGCCGATGTCGCGCCGGGCGAAAGCTATACGCTGGACCCGATCTTCTCGCTCAGCCGGCGGCTGACCCTGGATCCGGGGAAAGAGGCGGTCGTGACCTTCTGGACCGTCGCCGCCGCCAGCCGCGAGGCGCTGGAAGAGGCGCATCTGCACCTGGCCGACGAGGCCGCCTATGACAACGAACACCAGATGGCCTGGACCCGCAGCCAGGTGCAGCTGCACCATGCCAGCATCACCCCCGAGGAAGCGGCGCTGTTCCGCCGCTATGCCGCGCTGCTGGTCTATCCCAACCAGATGCTGGCCTCGCAGGTGCGCCATGTCATGGGGCAGCAATCGGCGCTGTGGCCGATGTCGGTCTCGGGCGACAATCCGATCATGGTGCTGCGCATCAACGACCCCGACCTGATGCCGGTGGCGCGCCAGGCGATCCGCATGCAGGAATACCTGCGGATGCGCGGCCTCGAATGCGACTTGGTGATCCTGAACGAACAACGCGTAAGCTATGCCGCCCATCTGCACGAGGCGCTGAACAACCTGTGCCACAGCATGCAGCTGCTGCATTCGCGCCCCTCGGTCTTTGCCGTCGATGCCAACGGGCTTTCGGCCGAGACGCGCGACACGCTGCTGGCCGTGGCGCGCGTGGTGATCCACGCCCAGAACGGCAGCCTGGCCGGGCAGATCCAGCGGCTGGAGGCGGCCGAGCTGCGCCGCGGCATCGCCCGCGCGCCGTCCCGGCCCTTGCAGCGCCCCGCGCTGCGCAGCGATTTCCCGCCCGAGGATCTGCATTTCTGGAACGGCACCGGCGGCTTCGACGCGCAAGGCAATTACGTCATCCGCCTGCGCCATGGCGAGGCGACGCCGAACCCCTGGATCAACGTCGTCGCCCGCAGCGATTTCGGCTTTCACATCTCGGCCGAGGGCGCGGGCTTTACCTGGTCGGCCAATTCGCGCGACCACCAGCTGACGCCCTGGTCGAACGATGCGGTCAGCAACCCGCCGGGCGAGGGCATCCTGATCCGCGACCTGGGCACTGGCGCGATCCACACCCCCTATGCGGCGCTGTCGAGCCAGCGCGAGGCGCTTTACCAATGCCGCCACGGCGCCGGCTTCTCCGAGTTCACCGCCTGGTCGGGCGAGCTGGAGATCACCGCGCTGCACAGCCTGACCCCGGACGCACCGCTGCGGGTGATCGGGCTGCGGCTGACCAACCACGGCACGCGGCGGCTGACGCTGGACGTGGCGCAGTTCCTGGAGCCGGTGATGGGCGGCGCCCGCGCCAAGACCGCGCCCTATCTGCAGATGCGCTACCTGCCCGAGGCGCGGGCGGTGGAATGCGAGAACCCCTATTCCATCGACTATGCCGGCCAACGCATGATCCTGTCGGTGGACCGCGAGGTGACGGGGCTTTGCCTGTCGCGGCTGATCTGGCAGGGCCGCAACCGCGACGCCTGCCTGCCGGCCTGGTTCGACGCCACGCTGAGCCGCCGCTTCGTGCATCGTCATGACGGCGACCCGGTGATGATGCTGGAAACCCGCATCGAGATCGAGCCGGGCGAAAGCCAGAACGTGACCTTCCGCCTGGCCGCCGCGCCCGGCGCCGCAGCGCCGCCGCTGCTGGAGCGCACCGAGACCGCCCGGCAGGCCGCCACCGCCCAGACCGAGCATTGGCAGCATATCTTCGGCCGCTTGCAGGTGCAGACCCCCGACCCGGCCTTCGACCTGATGGTGAACCGCTGGCTGCCCTATCAGGCCATCGCCTGCCGGATCCGGGCGCGCTCGGCCTTCTACCAGGCCTCGGGGGCCTATGGCTTCCGCGACCAGTTGCAGGACACCTCGGCCATGCTGGTCTATGACCCGGCGCTGGCCCGCGCCCAGTTGCTGGAAGCCGGCTCGCGCCAGTTCCCGGAAGGCGACGTGCAGCATTGGTGGCTGCCCGGCACCGGCGCGGGCGTGCGCACCCTGATCGCCGACGACGTGGTCTGGCTGGGCCATGCGCTGGCGCGCTATGTCGAGGTGACGGGCGACCGCAGCATCCTGGACGAGCCCCTGCCCTTCATCCTGGGCCGCGTGCTGGAGCCGGGCGAGCACGACGCCTTCTACCGGCCCGAGACCAGCGACCGCATGGCACCGCTCTACGACCATGCCGCGCTGGCGCTGGAACTGGCCATCGCCCGCACCGGGGCCGAGGGCCTGCCGCTGTTCCTGGGCGGCGACTGGAACGACGGCATGAACCGCGTCGGCGCCGCCGGGCGCGGCCAGTCGGTCTGGATGGGCTGGTTCCTGGCCCAGACCATCGCCATGATGGCCCCCCTGGCCGAGGCGCGCGGCGAGGAGGAGCGGGCAAAGCGCTGGCGCGCCCATGCCGCCAAGCTGTCGCGCGCGCTGGACCGGCACGGCTGGGACGGCGGCTGGTATCTGCGCGGCATCTATGACGACGGCACGCCCCTGGGCTCGGCCGCGTCGCAGGAATGCCGCATCGATTCCATCGCGCAAAGCTGGTCGGTGATCTCGGGCGCCGGACGCAAGGACCGCCGCGACCCGGCGCTGGACGCGGCGCTGGAGCATCTGCTGGACGAGGACGGCATGCTGCTGCGGCTGTTCACCCCGCCCTTTGCCGATGCGCCGCAGGATCCCGGCTATATCAAGGGCTATCCGCCCGGCGTGCGCGAGAACGGCGGGCAATATACCCATGCCGCGATCTGGATGGTGCAGGCGCTGTGCATGGCGGGCCGCGCCGACGACGCCTGGCGGGTGTTCCGGCTGCTCAACCCGATCAGCCATGCCAGCGACGCCGCCACGCTTCAGGTCTATCGCGGCGAGCCCTATGTCGTCGCCGCCGACGTCTATGGCGCCGAGGAAAAGATCGGCCGCGCCGGTTGGACCTGGTATACCGGCTCGGCCGGCTGGCTGCACCGCGTCGCGGTCGAGCATATCCTGGGCCTGCGCATCAAGGACGGCGAAAGGCTGGAGGTGGCCCCCGCCCTGCCCTCGCATTGGCCGGGCTTCCGCGCCAGCGTGATGATCGGCGACCGCCGCCACGAGGTCGAAGTGACGCGCGACCAGACCGGCACGCCCCGCATCCGCATCGGCTGAGAGAGGGAGGGGGACGGCATGGCCATGGCGCGTCGAGGCGGTGATCCAGCAACCGGGACGGCCGCGTCAGTCCGCCTCGGCCAGCAGCGGCAGGATGCTGCCGCGTTCCTTCAGGCAGCGCAGGGTGAAGATCGAGCGGGCGTTGCGGATCCCCGGCACCCGGTAAAGCTTGCGACGCAGGAATTCCTCGTATCCGCGGGTGCCGCTGACCGCGACCTTCAGCAGGTAGTCGTATTCACCGGTGGTCAGCCAGACCTCCTGCACCTCGGGGATGGCGGCCATGGCGCGGCCGAACTCCTCCAGCACCTTGTCGTCGTGCCGTTCCAGCGTGATCTCGATGATCACGGTTTCGGCGGCGCCCAGGCGGGACTGGTCCAGGAGGGCGCTGTAGCCCTTGATGACGCCCTCGGCCTCCAGCCGGCGGGTGCGCTGCCAGCAGGGGCTGGGCGACAGGCCGACCTTTTCGGCAAGCTGGCTGTTGGACAGCCGCCCGTCGCGACTCAGCGCCCGCAAGATCCTGAGGTCGATCGCGTCAAGCTGGCGCGTTGCAGAAGATCCGCTCATGTCCTACCGTTCTTATCAGAAGAATCTTTTGCATTTTGGCTGATAGCTGAAAACAAAGAAAGAAGATTTTGCGGCGATCTGTGGCATCATCCCCTTGGGAGGAACGGGGTGGAACGCCAGTGCCGCATCGCCCGGATGCCCGTCATCCGCGGCGGCAGGGCCGGAACCCGGCCCGTTCCCCAAGGCAAAGGAGGTGCCGATGCAAAGGCCAGACCCGAATGACTATCCGCCGCTTGGCCTTGTGGTGCCCGAGCCCGAGGTGCGGCCCGGCGGCCAGCCGGATTTCTCGCATGTCGCGATCCCGCGCGCGGGCACGGTGCGCCGCCCGCCGGTCGACGTCGACCCCGAGGAGATCCGCGACCTGGCATTCACCATCATCCGCGTCCTGAACCGCGAGGGCCAGGCCGTCGGGCCCTGGGCCGAGGCGCTGGAGATCACCCCCGACGACCTGCTGACCGGGCTGCGCCACATGATGACGCTGCGCATCTACGACGCGCGGATGCTGAACGCGCAGCGCCAGCAAAAGACCAGCTTCTACATGCAGCACCTGGGCGAAGAGGCGATTTCCTGTGGCTTCCAGCGCGCGCTTGCGCCGGGCGACATGAACTTTCCGACCTATCGCCAGGCCGGGCTGCTGATCGCCGCCGGCTATCCGCTCAGCGCGATGATGAACCAGATCTTCTCGAACGCCGAGGATCCGATGCGGGGCCGGCAATTGCCGGTCTGCTATTCCTCGCGCGAGCATGGCTTCTTCACCATCTCGGGCAACCTGGCCACGCAGTTCATCCAGGCGGTGGGCTGGGCCATGGCCTCGGCCATCTCGGGCGACCGCAAGATCTCGGCGGCCTGGATCGGCGACGGCTCGACGGCGGAAAGCGATTTCCACGCCGCGCTGGTCTTTGCCTCGACCTACAAGGCGCCGGTGATCCTGAACATCGTGAACAACCAATGGGCGATCTCGACATTCCAGGGGATTGCACGCGGAGGTTCAGGCACTTTCGCAGCGCGCGGGCATGGCTTCGGCATCCCCTCGCTGCGGGTGGACGGCAACGACTACCTTGCGGTGCTGGCGGTGGCGAAATGGGCGGCGGAACGCGCCCGGCGCAACCTGGGCCCGACGCTGATCGAATACGTCACCTATCGCGCCGGCGGGCATTCGACCTCGGACGACCCCTCGGCCTATCGCCCGGCCGAGGAAAGCACGGCCTGGCCGCTGGGCGACCCGGTCCTGCGGTTGAAAAACCACCTGATCGCGCTTGGCCATTGGAGCGACGAGCGCCACGCCCAGGCCGAGGCCGAGATCCTGGCCGAGATCACCGAACAGCAGAAGCGCGCCGAGGCCATCGGAACGCTGCATCACGGCCAGCACCCCAGCCCCGCCGACATGTTCGAGGATGTCTATGCCGAGATGCCGCCGCATCTTCTGAAGCAACGTCACGAGGCGGGGTTCTGACATGGCACGCATGACGATGATCGAGGCGATCCGCGACGCGCTGGACGTGGCGATGGGCGCCGACCCTTCCGTCGTGGTCTTCGGCGAGGACGTGGGCTATTTCGGCGGCGTCTTCCGCTGCACCGCGGGCTTGCAGGCGAAATACGGCAAGACCCGCTGCTTCGACACGCCGATCAACGAATCCGGCATCGTCGGCGCCGGGATCGGCATGGCGGCCTATGGCCTGAAGCCGGTGGTCGAGATCCAGTTCGCCGACTACATGTATCCCGCCTATGACCAGATCGTGTCCGAGGCGGCGCGGCTGCGCTATCGCTCGGCCGGGCAGTTCACCTGCCCGATGGTGGTGCGCATGCCCACCGGCGGCGGCATCTTCGGCGGCCAGACCCACAGCCAGTCGCCCGAGGCGCTGTTTACCCATGTCACGGGCCTCAAGACCGTGGTGCCTTCGAACCCGCGCGACGCCAAGGGGCTGCTGCTGGCCGCCATCGAGGATCCCGACCCGGTGATCTTCATGGAGCCGAAGCGGCTTTACAACGGCCCCTTCGACGGCCATCACGACCGCCCGGTCACGGCCTGGAAAAGCCACGAGTTGGGCGAGGTGCCCGAGGGGCATTACACCGTCCCCCTGGGCAAGGCGGCGCTGCGCCGCCAGGGCCGGGCGGCCACCGTGCTGACCTATGGCACCATGGTCCATGTCGCGCTGGCCGCGGTCGAGGAATCCGGCGTCGATGCCGAGGTGATCGACCTGCGCACCCTGCTGCCGCTGGACATGGAAACCATCGTGGCCTCGGTCAACAAGACCGGCCGCTGCCTGGTGCTGCACGAGGCGACGCTGACCTCGGGCTATGGCGCGGAACTGGCGGCGCTGGTGCAGGCCGAGTGCTTCTGGCACCTGGAGGCGCCGATCCGGCGGGTGGCGGGCTGGGACACGCCCTATCCGCATACGCATGAATGGAGCTATTTCCCCGGCCCCGCACGGGTGGCCGAGGCATTGCGTCAACTGGTCGAGGTGGCCTGAGATGGGTATTCACGCAATCCGCATGCCGGACATCGGCGAAGGCATCGCCGAGGCCGAGATCTCCGAATGGCTGGTCAAGCCCGGCGATGTCCTGCGCGAGGACGACCCGATGGTCGCGGTCATGACCGACAAGGCGACGGTGGAAATCCCCTCGCCCGTCACCGGCACGGTGGTCTGGCAGGCGGGCCAGCCCGGCGACGTGATCGCCGTCGGCGCCGAGCTGATCCGGCTGGAGGTGGACGGCCCCGGCAATGTCGCGGCCGAGGCGGGCGCCGCAGCGCCGGCCGAGGGGTCGTCGCGGCAGGCCGAGACCGCGCCCCCCGATCCCGAACCCGCAGAGCCCAAGGCCGAGGCGCCGCCCAAGTCCGAACCCGAGCCCGAGGCGGAGCCGCCGACCCCGAAACCGGCCGCGAAAACCCTCGCGGCTGCGCCCTTGCGCCCCGAGGGCGAAAGGCCGATCGCCTCGCCCGCCGTGCGGGCACGGGCGCGCGAGGCGGGCGTGGACCTGCGGCTGGTGCGCGGCTCGGGTCCGGCCGGCCGGATCGGGCACGAGGACCTGGACGCCTTCATCGCCTCGGGCGGCATCCCGGCGCCCTCGGGCCCGCAGCCCGACAGCGCGGTCGAGGAGATCCGCGTCATCGGGCTGCGCCGCAAGATCGCCGAGCGGATGGAGGCCGCGAACAGCATCCCCCAGATCACCATCGTCGAAGAGGTGGACGCCACCGCGCTGGAGGATCTGCGCGGCCGGATGAATGCGCAAGGCAAGGGGACGCGGCTGACGCTGCTGCCCTTCATCGCCCGCGCCATCGTGCGCGCCGTGCATGAACAGCCGCTGCTGAACGCGCATTACGACGCCCAGGCCGGGCTGATCCGCCGCTTCGGCGGGGTGCATCTGGGCATCGCGGCGCAGACGCCCCATGGCCTGATGGTGCCGGTGGTCCGCCATGCCGAGGCGCTGGACCTGCGCGCCACCGCCGCCGAGATCGCGCGGCTGGGTACGGCCGCCAAGGAGGGCACGGCAAAGCGCGACGAGCTTGCCGGCTCGACCATCACCATCACCTCGCTGGGGCCCCTGGGCGCCATCGCCTCGACCCCGATCCTGAACGTGCCCGAGGTCGCCATCGTCGGCGTCAACCGCCTGGCGGTGCGGCCGTTCTGGAACGGCGCCGCCTTCGAGCCGCGCAAGATGATGAACCTGTCGTGCAGCTTCGACCACCGGGTGATCGACGGCTGGGACGCCGCCGTCTTCGTGGCGCGGCTGAAAGAGCTGCTGGAAACCCCGGCGCTGATCTTCGTGGAGGGCTGAGCGATGCGCGAGATCCAATGCAGGCTGCTGGTGATCGGCGCCGGCCCCGGCGGCTATGTCTGCGCCATCCGCGCCGGGCAGCTGGGCGTCGACACGGTGGTGGTCGATGCCGAGCCGCCGGGGGGAACCTGCCTGAACGTGGGCTGCATCCCCTCGAAGGCGCTGATCCACGCGGCCGAGGAATTTCATCGGCTTGAACAGCTTTCCTCGACCCCTTCGATGGGGATCTCGGCCGGTCCGGCGCGGCTGGACCTGGGCGCGACCATGGCCTGGAAGAACGGCATCGTCGAGCGGCTGACCGGCGGCGTCGCCACGCTGCTGCGCAAGGCCAGGGTGCGGCTGGTGACGGGCCGGGCCAACATTCGCGACGGCAAGACCGTGCTGGTCGAGACGCCCGAGGGCCCGGTGCAGATCCGCACCGAGGTTCTGGTGATCGCCACCGGCTCGGAACCGATCGAGCTGCCCGCCCTGCCCTTTGGCGGCAAGGTCATCTCCTCGACCGACGCGCTGGCGCTGACCGAGGTGCCGGGGCGGCTGGCGGTGGTCGGCGGCGGCTATATCGGGCTGGAGCTGGGCATCGCCTATGCCAAGCTGGGCGCCGAGGTGACTGTGGTCGAGGCCGCGCCGCGCATCCTGCCGCAATACGATGCCGAACTGACCCGCCCGGTGGCGCAGCGCCTGACCCAGCTGGGCATCCGGCTGCTGACCGGGGCGCGGGCCGGCGGGCTGTCGGATAGCGGCGCGCTGCGCGTCGCCGGGGTGGACGGGGCCGAGGACATCCAGGCCGACAAGGTGCTGGTGACGGTGGGCCGCCGCCCGCGCGCGACCGCGGCAGGGGTGGCGGGGCTGCGGCTGGAGATGGCCGGCCCCTTCATCCGCATCGACGAGCGCTGCCGCACCTCGATGACCGGCGTGCTGGCCATCGGCGACGTGACCGGCGAGCCGATGCTGGCCCATCGCGCCATGGCCCAGGGCGAGATGGTGGCCGAGCTGGTCGCCGGCCAGCGCCGCGCCTGGGACAAGCGGGCGATCCCGGCGGTCTGCTTTACCGACCCCGAGATCGTCAGCGTCGGCATCTCCCCCGAGGAGGCCGCGGCCGAGGGGCGCGAGGTCGTGACCGGCCTGTTCCCCTTTGCCGCCAACGGCCGGGCGATGACGGCGGGCGACGAGGCGGGCTTCGTCCGCGTCACCGCCCGCCCCGACACGCATGAGGTGCTGGGCATCCAGGCGGTCGGCGCCGGCGTGGCCGAGATGGCCGGCGGCTTTGCCCTGGCGCTGGAGATGGGCGCGCGGCTGGAGGACATCGCCGGCACCATCCACGCCCACCCGACCCGCGGCGAGGCGCTGCACGAAGCCTGCCTGCGCGCGCTTGGCCACGCGCTGCATATCTGAAAGGGGCATTGATCGCCGCCCCGCGATGGCGCAAACCCGGCCCGCGCGGGGCAAGGGGCGGGGGATGGCTGTGGCAGGGACGGATTTGCGGGTCAGACTGGCCCCGCCCTGGCTGGTGGCCGATTTGGGCGGGGTTCGGCGGGTGCTGTCCTTTGCCCCGCATCGCCCCGGCTTTCGCAGCGCGCGGCATATCCTGATCCGCCAGGTCCGCGATGCCGACCTGACCCCGGACCTGGACGCTGTGAACTGGCTGGGGGCCGAGATGGCGCGGATCGGCCATGGCGGCGACGTGGGCATGATGACCTCGCGCGGGTTGCACCATCACCGGCTGGCCCAGGCCGGGCCGGTGGCCTGCCTGGCCACCGTCGGCCTGGGCAATGCCGAGCGGGTCGGGCGACGCCGCATGGTTCCGTCCGGCAGCTATGGCACGATCAACATCGCCCTGCTGGTCGAGGACGGGCTGACCGATGCCGCCATGATCGAGGCGCTGAGCATCGTGGCCGAGGCCCGCACCGCCGCCGTCATCGGCGCCGGGATCGAGCTGCCGACCGGGCGCGCCACCGGCACCGGCACCGATTGCATCGCCGTGGCCTGCGATGCGGGCGGCACCGCCTTTGCCGGGCTGCACACCACCCTGGGCGAGGCAATCGGCGCCGCAGTCCATGACGCGGTGCTGGCAGGCGCCCTGGCCTGGGTTGCCGAGCATGGCAGAGAGCCGGCCCGCGCAGCGCCGAGTTGCACGGGAGCATGAGTATTTGAAGAACGAAGAAGATGGGGCGATCTTACCCCACGAATTTTTTCTTGTGGGGTAGGCGCGGGGCGATTATCCTTGCCCCACAAGGAATAAACTGTGGGGTAGTCTCGTGGCGCAGCATCTTTCGCCGGTGGCGGTGGCGGCCTGGACCGATCTGCTGCGGCATCTGAAGGATGCGGCGGTCAGCGAGCTGCGCGGCGTGCCGCGGCTGAAGAAGGTCGGGCAAAGGGCCTATTGGTATGACCATTTCCGCATCGGCGAACGCACCCTGGACCGCTATATCGGCGAGGATGGCGAGGAGCTGCGCGCGCGCCTGGACCGGCTGGAGGCCCTGCGCGAGGCCGAGAAGCAGAGCCAGCGCGAACGCTCGCGGCTGATGCGCATCCTGCGGGCCGAGGGCTGCCTGATGACCGACCGCGGCTCGGGGCAGGTGATCTCGGCCATGGCGCGGGCGGGGGTGTTCCGCCTGGGCGGCACGCTGGTCGGCACCCAGGCCTTCCGCTGCTACGAGGGCGAGCTGGGCGTGCGCATCGGCTTCGACCAGGCGGCGATGACCGACGACATCGACATCGCCAGTTTCGAGCGGCTGTCCTTGGTGCTGGGCGACCAGGTGATCGAGCCGCTGGCCGAGGTGTTTCGCGAGTTGCGCTTTGCCCCTCTGCCCTCGGTCGAGGGGCAGCGGGTCTGGCGCTGGCGCCAGGGCGAGCAGCAGACGCTGGTCGAGTTCCTGACCCCCTGTTTCGACGGCACCGAGGGGTTGCGCGACCTGCCGGCGCTTGGCGTCTCGGCGCAGAGCCTGCATTACCTGAACTTCCTGATCGCCGAGCCGATCCGGGTGCCGCTGCTTTACCGCGCCGGCTTCCTGATCCAGGTGCCGCGCCCCGAACGCTATGCCATCCACAAGCTGATCGTCGCCGACCGGCGGCGCGACGGGCCCGATACGCTGAAGGCGCGCAAGGACCGGGCGCAGGCCGAGTTCCTGATCGAGGTGCTGGCCGAAGAGCGCCCCGACGAACTGCGCGACGCCTATGAGACGGCGATGGCGCAGGGTCCGTCCTGGCGCGGGCGGCTGGCCGCGACGCTGGCGCGGATGCCGGATCTGCGCAAGCGGCTGGCGGCGCTTTAGCCGGGGCGGAAATCGGCGGGCTTGATGCCGTGGCGCGCCAGCTTGTCGTAGAAGGTCTTGCGCGGCAGGCGCAGCCGCGCCATCGCCTGGGTGGCGTTGCCTTGCGCCAGCCGCAGCGCCTCGCGGATCAGTTCGGCCTCGTATTCGGCGACCAGGTCCGACAGGCCCGGCGCTTCGCCGCCTTCGGCCGGCGGATCGAAGGGGGTCAGCCCCAGCGCATGGCTTTCGGCGAATTGCCGCAATTCGCGCAGGTTGCCGGGCCAGCCATGGCCGGCCAGCCGGGCCTTGACCGCGCCGGTGACCGGCGCCACCGGCAGGTCCAGCCGCGCCGCCGCCGCGAGCAGGAAATGCCGGAACAATTCGGGGATGTCCTCGCGCCGCTCGGCCAGCGGCGGCAGGGTCAGGACGGCGCCCGACAGCCGATAGTAAAGGTCGCTGCGAAAGCGCCCCTCGCGCATCAGCCGTTCCAGGTCGGCGCGGCTGGAGGCGATGACGCGCAGGTCCAGCGGGCGCGGCGCGGCGCTGCCGGGGGGCTGGATCTCGCGCGCCTCGATCAGCGCCAGCAGGCGGGCCTGCAGCGTGGGCGCGAGCGCGTCGATCTCGTCGAGGTAGAGCGTGCCGCGATGGGCGGCCTCGAGCCGGCCCGGCGCGCGCGGGCCGCGGCCCTGCGGCTCGGCGCCCAGCATCTCGGCCTCGAAGCGCGGCTCGTCCAGCGCGGCGCAGGCGACAGGAACGAAGGCGCGGGCGCGGCGCGGGCTCTGGCGGTGGATGGCGCGGGCCACGGTCTCCTTGCCCGAGCCGCCGGGGCCCAGGACCAGCACGTCGCCCCCCGCCTCGGCCAGCCGCGCCACGGTCTCGCGCAGGTGCTGCATGACCGGGCTTTGCCCGATCAGCCGGGTCTCGCGCGCGGCGCTGTCCTGCTGGCGGCGGCGCAGGGCGCGGTTTTCCAGCACCAGGGCCCGGCTGGAGGCCGCCCGCGCCAGCGCCGCCGCCAGCGTGCCGCCACCGACCGGCTTGGTCAGGAAATCGTAGACCCCCTGCTTCAGCGCCGCGACCGCCATCGGCACGTCGCCATGCCCGGTCAGCAGGATCACCGGCAAGTCGGGATCGAGCGCATGGATGCGCTGGAACAGCTGGAACCCGTCCATGCCGGGCATGCGCACGTCCGACAGCACCACGCCGGGCCAGTCGAGGCCAAGGCCGGCCAACGCCTCGGCCGCATCGGTGAAGGCTTCGGCGCGAAAACCCGCCAGGTGCAGCGCCTGCAGCTGCGCCTCGAGCAGGTCGGGGTCGTCATCGACAAGGCGGACAAGGGGCGCGTCGGTCATGCGGCTTTCGGCAGGTCGAGGTGGAAGATGGCGCCCTGCCCTTGGCGCTGCGGCCCGGCCGTGAGGCTGCCGCCGAAATCCCGCGCGATCTCTTGCGAGATCACCAGGCCCAGGCCCAGCCCCTCGGGCTTGCTGGTGGCGAAGGGGGTGAAAAGCTGGGCGGCGATCTGCGGCGACAGCCCCGGCCCGTTGTCCGAGATGCTGAGCCGCAGCACCGGCCCGTCGTCCTGCAGCGCGATGCGGATTTCCGGGTCGGGCCGGCCCTCCAGCGCCTCTTGCGCGTTCTGGATCAGGTTGACCAGCACCTGTTCCAGCCGCACGGTCTCGGCCATGACCCGCAGGCCGGGCGGGATCTGGGGCAGGACCAAGCGGATGTCCTGCGCCCGCCGCCGGCTGGCGGTCAGCAGCAGCGCCGCATCCAGCGCATCCTTGAGCGCAACCGGACCCAGCTCGCCCGTGGCCTTGCGGGCAAAGCCGCGCAGCTCGGTGGTGATCTGGGCGATGCGGTCGGTCATGCGCGAGATCTGCGACAGGTTGCGATCCAGGTCGGCGGCCAGGTCGGGGGCCAGGTCGGGCGCGTCCGGCGGCAGCATCTGCCGGCCGTTCTCGGCCAAAAGGCGGATGGTGGCCAGCGGCGTGTTCACCTCATGCGCGACGCCGGCGGTGATCTGGCCCAGCGTCGCCAGCTTGTTGGCCTGCACCATCTCGCCCTGCAACTGCGCCAGCCGCTGTTCGGCCGCGCGGCGTTCGCGCATCTCGGCGGTCAGGTCGCGGGTGCGCTCCTCGACCGCGCGTTCCAGGTCGGCGCGATAGCGGCGCTCGGCCTCGGCGCGGCGGGCGGCGCGGGTGCGGGCGCGCGCGGCGGAAACCCCGCCGGCCAGCAGCAGCGTGAACAGGAAGCCGACGGTGCCCGCCGCCAGCAGCGCCGCCCGCACCGCCTCGGCCGAGGGCGCACGGACCCACAGCACCCAGCCCGCGCCCGGCACCGCGCGCCGGGCCGAGACCTGCCCGGCCGGGATCGGCGGCAGCGGCGCAAAGCGCAACTGCGGCGCGCTGGACAGGATCACCTGCCCGGCCGCGTCCGTGACCAGCGTGGTCTCGGCCGCCTGCGCCCAGCCCTGCTCCATCGCGTCGAATTCCACCTTCACCACGATGACGCCCAGGGGCTCGCCCATCTGCGGCACGTCGTGGGACAGGTAGAGCCCCGGCCGCCGGCTGACGGTGCCAAGCGCGAATTGCGTCGCCTCGCCGCGAAGCAGCGCCTCGCTGAAATAGCTGCGAAAGCTGTAGTCCGAGCCCACGAAGCTGTCGGGATCGTGCCAGTTCGAGGCGGCGATGGCGACGCCGTCGCGATCGAGCAGATAGATCACCGCGCTGCTGGTCTGTTCCTGCAACCGTTCCAGCTTTTGCGACACGCGCGAGACATTGGCCGGCGACGGCTCGGCCAGCGCCTGCAGCACGGCGGCATCGTCGGACAGGACCGTGGCCACGGCGCGCTGCTTGGCCAGCACGCTTTCCAGCGTCTGCACCCGGCTTTGCGCGCTGATCTCCAGCCGCTCGGTCAGGGCGCGGGCGGCATTGCCATGGGCCAGCCGAAAGGCCAGCGCCAAGGCCGCCAGCATGGCCAGCGCCACGGTCGCCGCGACCAGCAGCCGCCACAGCATCGGGCCGGGCCTTGCGCCTTGCGAATCGGTTGTGGCGGCCATGCTTCCCCTGGCGGACGGACGTTGTGCGGGTTTCCACACTAGCAGATCCGCCCTGTGTGGAAAACCACACGGATTTGCCCGGCCGCTGGCGACAAAAAGCCATGATTACAACGCATTGCTGTCATGCGCCCGGTTTTTTGGCGCCAGGGCCCGCGAATTTATCATGGCGGTCACATCACCGTCATACGCAGGTTGGAGGAGGCCCCATGCACATCGACACCACGGCCGCGCCGGTCGCTCACGCACCGCGGCCCTTTTACAGACATCTCTATTTCCAGGTTCTGTGCGCCATCGCCGCCGGCGCGCTGATCGGGCATTTCTATCCCGAAACGGGCGAGGCGCTGAAGCCCCTGGGCGACGCCTTCATCAAGCTGGTCAAGATGATCATCGCCCCGGTCATCTTCCTGACCATCGTCACCGGCCTGGCCGGCATGGGCACGCTGAAGGGCGTGGGCTCGGTCGTCGGCAAGGCCTTCGGCTATTTCCTGACCTTCTCGACCCTGGCGCTGATCGTCGGGCTGATCACCGCCAATGTCATCCGCCCCGGCGCCGGCATGAACATCGACCCGGCGACGCTGGATGCCAGCAAGGTCGCGGACTATGCCGCCAAGGCGCATGACTCCTCGCTGACCGGCTTTGTCATGGACATCATCCCGTCCACGATGACCTCGGCCTTCGTCGAGGGCAACATCCTGCAGGTCCTGTTCATCGCCATCCTGTTCGGCATCGGCCTGATCCTGATCGGCGACAAGGGCAAGCCGGTCGTGGCGCTGTTCGAGGCGATCAGCCACGCCGTCTTCCGCATGGTCGACATCCTGATGAAGGCCGCGCCCATTGGTGCCTTCGGGGCCTTCGCCTTTACCATCGGCAAATACGGCATCGCCTCGGTGGTGAACCTGGCGACGCTGGTCGGCACCTTCTACCTGACCTCGGCGCTGTTCGTCGTCGTGATCCTGGGCACGGTCTGCATGCTCAACGGCTTTTCCATCTTCCGGCTGATCTCCTATCTCAAGGCCGAGATCCTGCTGGTGCTGGGCACCTCCTCCTCGGAATCGGCACTGCCCTCGCTGATGGAGAAGATGGAGAAGGCCGGCTGCAAGCGCTCCGTCGTCGGGCTGGTCGTGCCCACCGGCTACAGCTTCAACCTGGACGGCACCAACATCTACATGACGCTGGCGGCGCTGTTCATCGCCCAGGCGACGAATACCGACCTGACGCTGCAACAGCAGATCCTGCTGCTGCTGGTCGCCATGCTGTCGTCGAAGGGCGCGGCGGGCGTCACCGGGGCCGGCTTCATCACCCTGGCCGCCACGCTGTCGGTGGTGCCGACCGTGCCGGTCGCCGGCATGGCGCTGATCCTGGGCGTGGACCGCTTCATGTCGGAATGCCGCTCGATCACCAATTTCATCGGCAATGCGGTGGCCACCGTGGTCGTCAGCCGCTGGGAAGGCGCGCTGGACCGCGAACAGTTCGACCGCGTGCTGGCCGGCGAGGCGGGGGGCCAGGTCGCCCCGATCCACGACCTGCACGGCGCCCCTGCCGGGCTGCGCCTGAACGAGGCCAGCGCCGACTGACCCGCCGCGACTGCAACAAGGGGCGCCCCGCCGCGGGCGCCCTTTTTCCGTTCAGGGCGGCGGCGCCGTCGTCTCGCGCAGCATCAGCCGCGGCGCCAGCAGGGTCACGGCCGGGATCTCGCGCCCGGCGATGCGGTCCAGGATGATCCGCGCCGCCTTGCGGCCGATCTCGCGCTTGGGCTGGCGGATGGTGGTCAGCGCCGGGGACAGGTGCGAGACCAGCTCGATGTCGTCGAAGCCGACGATGGACAGGTCGCGCGGCACATGATGCCCGGCGCGCTGAAGCCCGGACATGAAGGCGCAGGCCATCTCGTCGGAAAAGGCAAAGATCCCGGTCGGCCGGTCGGCCGGTGCCAGCGCCTGCCAGGCCAGGGCCGCCTGCTGCCCGGATTGCATGGTGAAGTCGCCGGGAAACTCGGTGATCCGCGCCCCGCCCGCGGCCTCATGCGCGCCTTGCCGGCGCGCCTTGTGCAGCACGTTGCCGGGCGGGCCGCCGATCACGCCGATATGGGCGTGGCCAAGCGCGCGCAGATGCGCCACGGCCAGCCGCCCGCCCTCGCGATTGTCCAGCATCACGCGGGGCAGGTCAGCGCCCTCGATCCATTCGCAGGCGGTGACGACCGGCGGCAGGTCCGCCCGCCCCGCCAGGTCGCCAAAGGGCGCCAGCCCGTCCAGCAGGATGATCCCGTCCGCGCGCGAGGGGTCCAGGAAACGGTCCAGCCGGGTGTGGCGGCCGCTGTCCTCCAGCGTGTCGGCGACCAGCAGGTCATAGCCTGCGGTGGCCAGTTCGCGCCCCATGCCGTCCAGGATCTTGGCAAAGAAGGGATTGCCCAGGTTCGGCACCAGCGCCACCACGCAGCCGGTCCGCTGCTTGCGCAGGTTCCGTGCGGCGTGGTTCATGCGATAGCCGGTCTCGGCCACGGCCTGCATCACCGCCTCGCGCGTGGCCTTGGCCACCACCGCCGGATTGGACAGCACCCGGCTGACGGTCGAGGCCGACACGCCCGCGCGCCTTGCGACATCCGACAATCTGGCCCGTCCGGGCGGGATCTGGCTTTCCATCGCCAAAGGTTACGCGCCCGGCGCGATGCGGTGCAAGAAAATGTTTGCAATCGATTGCAGAGCGGTGCAGCCTGACCCTTGGGGAGAGAGGGGATCATGCGGACCATCAAGGGACCGGCGCTGTTTCTGGCGCAGTTCATCGGCGATACGGCGCCTTTCGACAGCTGGGACGGCATCACCCGCTGGGCGGCCGATTGCGGCTATCTGGGCGTGCAGGTGCCGACCAGCGACCCACGCATGCTGGACCTGGCGCGGGCCGGGGAGTCGCAGGACTACCGCGACGAATTCCTGGGCATCGCCCGGCAGAACGGTGTCGAAGTAACCGAGCTTTCGACGCATCTGCAAGGCCAGCTCGTCGCCGTGCATCCGGCCTATGACGCCGGTTTCGACGCCTTCGCGCCGCCGGCCCTGCGCGGCAATCCCCGCGCGCGGCAGGAATGGGCGGTCGATCAGGTCGCCCGCGCCATCCGGGTCAGCCGGCTGCTGGGCCTGGACCGGATGGCGACGTTCTCGGGCGCCCTGGCCTGGCCCTACCTCTACCCCTGGCCGCAGCGCGCGCCGGGGCTTGTCGAGGCGGCGTTCGACACGCTGGCCGCGCGCTGGCGCCCGCTGCTGGACCTGGCCGAGGATCACGGCATCGACCTTTGCTACGAGATCCATCCGGGCGAGGATCTGCATGACGGCGCGACCTTCGAGATGTTCCTGGACCGGGTCGGCGGCCACGCGCGGGCGAACATGCTTTACGATCCCTCGCATTATGTCCTGCAACAGCTTGATTACCTTCAGAACATCGACATCTATCACGACCGCATCCGCATGTTCCACGTCAAGGATGCCGAGTTCCGCCCGACCGGCCGGCAGGGTGTCTATGGCGGCTATCAGCCCTGGGCGGATCGCGCCGGCCGCTTCCGCAGCCCCGGCGACGGGCAGGTCGATTTCCGCAGCGTGTTTTCCAAGCTGACGCAATACGGTTTCGACGGCTGGGCGGTGGTCGAATGGGAATGCGCGCTGAAACACCCCGAGGACGGGGCACGGGAAGGCGCGCGTTTCGTGCGCGACCATGTCATCCGTGTGACACCCCATGCCTTCGACGATTTCGCCGCCAGCCGCGTGGACCGCGCGGCCATCGACAGGGCGCTGGGGCTATGAGGCCGGTTCGCCTGGGCATGGTCGGCGGCGGCAGCGGCGCCTTTATCGGTGCGATCCACCGCATCGCCGCGCGCATGGACGGGCGCTTCGCGCTGGTCGCGGGGGCGCTGTCCTCGGACCCTGCCCGCGCGGCAGCCAGCGCAGCCGAGCTGGGCATCCGCAGCTATGGCGATTTCGCCGAGATGGCGCGGGCCGAGGCGGCGCGCGAGGACGGGATCGAGGCGGTCAGCATCGTCACCCCGAACCACCTGCATGCCGCCCCCGCCGCGGCCTTCCTGCGCGCCGGCATCCATGTGATCTGCGACAAGCCGCTGGCGGCGACGCCCGAACAGGCGCACGAGATCGCCGAGGCCGCGCAGGCCAGCGGTGCGCGGTTTTTCCTGACCCACAACTACTGCGCCATGCCCATGGTGCGCGAGGCCCGCGCGCTGGTGGCCGAGGGCGCGTTGGGCGACATCCGGCTGGTGCAGGCCGAATACCTGCAAGGCTGGCTGGCCGACCCGGCCGAGGGCAAGCAGGCCGAATGGCGCACCGATCCCGCCCGCGCCGGGGCCGGCGCCATCGGCGACATCGGCACCCATGCCTGGCAACTGGCGCAATTCGTCACCGGCCAGACGCCCGCGTCCCTGTCGGCGGAACTCTCCAGCATGGTGCCGGGCCGCGCGGTCGACGACGATGCCCGCATCGCGCTGCGCTACGGCTCGGGCGCGCGGGGCGGCATCTGGGTCAGCCAGGTCGCCGTCGGCCAGGAAAACGGGCTGTCGCTGCGGGTCTTTGGCACCAAGGCGGCGCTGGAATGGCGCCTGCCCGACCCCGAGCGGCTGATCCTGTCGCCCAAGGACGACCCGGCCCGCATCCTGACGCGGGCGCAGGACCGCAGCGCCTCATATCGCACCCCGCCCGGCCACCCCGAGGGCTACCTGGAAGGTTTCGCCAATCTATACCGTGATATAGCGTCGATCATTCAAGGCGATTCCAGCCTTGCAGACCGCGTGCCGGGGCTGGATGCCGGGCTGTCGGGCATGGGTTTCATCGCCGCCGCGCAGGCGTCCTCGGCACGGGGCGGCGCATGGGTCGAGGTCGGGCCATGACCGTTCTGGCGCTCGACAACGTCTCGAAACGCTTCGGCTCGATCGAGGTCCTGCACGGCGTCGACCTGGCGCTGGAGCCGGGCGAGGTCCATGCCCTGATCGGCGAGAACGGCGCCGGCAAATCCACCATCATGAAGATCCTCGGCGGTTTCCTGGACCCGACCTCGGGCCAGGTGCTGCTGGAGGGCCAGCCCGTCCGCTTCGCCAGCGGCCCCGAGGCCGAGGCGCAGGGCATCGTCGTCATCCACCAGGAGTTCAACCTTGCCCCCGACCTGACCGTGGCGGCGAACGTGTTCCTGGGGCGCGAACCCGGCGGCTGGCGGCTGGACCATGCCGCCATGCGGGACGCCACCGCCGCGCTGCTCAAGCGGCTGGACACCCGCATCGACCCCGATGCGCGCATCCGCGACCTGTCCGTGCCCGACCGCCAGATGGTCGAGATCGCCAAGGCCCTGTCGCGCAAGGCCCGCGTGCTGATCATGGACGAACCCAGCGCCGTGCTGACCCATCGCGAGGTCGGCTCGCTTTACCAGCAGATCAACCGGCTTCGGGCCGAGGGGGTGGCGATCCTTTACTGCTCGCACCGGCTGGACGAGGTGGCGCATCTGGCCGACCGCATCACCGTGCTGCGCGACGGCCGCGTGGTGCGCCGGGCGCTGCGCGGCGAGCTGACCGAGGACGGCATGGCCACCGCCATGGTCGGGCGCGAGTTGCAGGATTTCTACCCGCCCAAGGGCCAGCCGGGCGACGCGCCTGCGCTGGAGGTGCGGGGTCTTTCGGTGCCCGGCCGGGTCCGCGACGTCAGCTTTACCCTGCGGCGCGGCGAGGTGCTGGGCATCGCCGGCCTCGTCGGCTCGGGGCGCACCGAACTGGCCGAGGGGCTGGTCGGCCTGCGCGCATCGCAGGGCGAGATCCGGGTCGAGGGCCGGCCGGTCGCCATCCGCAGCCTGCGCGACGCCTTTGCCGCCGGCCTCGCCTATCTGACCGAGGACCGCAAGGAAGCCGGCCTGCTGCTCGACAAGGGGCTGCGCGAGAACCTGACGCTGGCCACGCTGGAGCGCTTCGGCACCTGGCGGCTGGACACCAGGGCCGAGGACGCCGCGCTGGACAGCGCCACGCGCGAATTCGACATCCGCGCCCCGCGCCGCGACATGCCGGCCGGCAAGCTTTCCGGCGGAAACCAGCAGAAACTGTTACTGGCCAAGGTTATGCTTCCAGATCCTAGAATCATTCTTATCGACGAGCCGACGCGCGGCATCGACGTGGGCACCAAGCGCCAGATCTATGCCTTCATCCGCAAGCTCGCCGCCGAGGGCCGCAGCCTGATCGTCATCAGCAGCGAGATGACCGAGGTGATCGGCCTTTCGGACCGCGTGCTGGTCATGCGCGAGGGGCGGCTGGCCGGCGAACTCGACGGCGAGGACATGACCGAAGACCGCATCGTCCGCCTGGCCATGGGCGTCACCGGAGAAGCCGCATGAAACTCGACTTGCATACCCTTGGCCCGCTTGTCGCCCTGGTCGCCCTGGTGATCCTGGGCGCGGCGCTGAACAGCGCCTTCCTGGCGCCGGCGAACATCACCAACGTGCTGGCGCGCTCGGCCTTCATCGGGCTGATCGCGGTCGGCATGACCTTCGTCATCACCGCGGGCGGGCTGGACCTGTCGGTGGGGTCCATGGCCGCCTTTCTGGCCGGGATCGCCATCATCGCCATGAACGCCGCCCTGCCCGGCCTGGGCAGCAACTGGGGCACGATCCTGCTGGGCATGGGCGTCGCGGTCCTGGGCGGCATCGCAGCGGGCTACCTGAACGGCGCGCTTGTCACCAAGGCGCGGATCGAGCCCTTTATCGTCACGCTGGGCACCATGGGCATCTTCCGCTCGCTGGTGACATGGCTGGCCGACGGCGGCACGCTGAGCCTCGACTACGGGCTGCGCACGCTCTACCGGCCGGTCTATTACGGCGGCATCGGCTGGATCACCTGGCCGATCATCGTCTTTGCCATCGTCGCGGTCCTGGGCGAATGGACCATGCGCCATTCCCGCTTTGGCCGGCATGTCGAGGCCATCGGCTCGAACGACCGCGTCGCGCGCTATTCGGCCATCGACGTGAACCGGATGCGGCTTCTGACCTATGTGCTGCTGGGCGTGCTGGTCGGGCTGGCGGTGGTGCTTTACGTGCCGCGCCTCGGCTCGGCCTCGGGCTCGACCGGGGTTCTGTGGGAGCTTGAGGCCATCGCCGCAGTCATCATCGGCGGCACGGCGCTGAAAGGCGGGCGCGGCCGGGTCTGGGGCACGGTGGTCGGCGTGCTGATCCTGTCGCTGATCGACAACATCCTGAATCTGGCCGATCTGGTCAGCCCCTATCTGAACGGGGCGATCCAGGGGGTCATCATCGTTCTTGCTGTCGTCTTGCAGCGGGAGAAACGCACCGCCGAGGAGCGGTGACTGGGGAGGAAGCAACAGATGAAACGCAGAAGCCTGATGAAAGCCGCCGCGCTGATGGCCGCGATGGGGATCGCCGCCCCCGCCGTCGCGCAGGAGGCCGAGAAGAAAATCATCGGCGTGTCGATCCCGTCGGCCACGCATGGGTTCATGGGCGGGCTGAACTGGCACGCGCAGGACACGATCAAGCGGCTGGGCGCGACCTATCCCAACCTTGAATTCGTGCTGTCCACCGCCGGCGATCCGGCCAAGCAGGTCAACGACATCGAGGACATGATGGCCACGCGCAACATCGACGCGCTGGTGGTGCTGCCCTTCGAATCCGAGCCGCTGACCGCCCCGGTCAAGGCGGTCAAGGATGCGGGCAAGTTCGTGACCGTGGTGGACCGCGGGCTGAGCCAGGAGGGGATCGAGGATCTTTACGTGGCCGGCGACAACACCGCCTTCGGCCGCGTGGCGGGGGAATATTTCAAGGGAAACCTTGAGCCCGGCGCCAAGATCGTGGTGCTGCGCGGCATCCCGACCACGCTGGACAACGAGCGCGTCGATGCCTTCCGTGCCGCGCTGGAGGGCTCCGAGGTCGAGATCCTGGACATGCAGCACGGCAACTGGAACCGCGACGACGCCTTTGCGGTGATGCAGGACTACCTGGCGAAATATCCGCAGATCGACGCGGTCTGGGCCGCCGACGACGACATGGCCATCGGCGTGCTCGAGGCGATCTCGGCCGCGAACCGCCAGGACGAGATGTGGGTGATCGGCGGCGCCGGCATGAAGGAGATCGTCAAGCGCATCATGGATGGCGACAAGCAGCTGCCGGTGAACGTGACCTATCCGCCGGCGCTGATTTCCTCGGCCATCGAGATGACGGCGCTGAACTTCGTGTCGAACGCGCCGATGACCGGGCGCTTCATCATCGGCAGCCAGTTGATCACGCCCGAGAACGCCGAGCAGTTCTATTATCCCGACAGCCCGTTCTGAACGGGCCGCCCGCGCAGCCCCCTTGCCTCGGCGGGGCTGCGTCCGGCGATGCGATCAGGCCACGCGGGCCCCCTGCACCCAGGCGCCGCGCAGCGCGGCGCCGCGGCCGATGCGGGCGACGCGGATCACGTCGGCCCGCGTGCCGGGGGCCAGCCGGCCGCGGTCGGCCAGCCCGGTCGCCTGGGCCGGGCCCTGGGTCACGGTGGCGATGCCGCGCGCCATGTCCCCCCACAGATCGCCCAGCAGCAGCGCCGCCGACAGCAGCGACGAAGGCACGTAGTCCGAGGACAGGATGTCCAGAAGCCCCGCCTCGGCCAGGTCCGCCGCCGCGACATTGCCCGAATGGCTGCCGCCGCGGATCAGGTTCGGCGCCCCCATCATCACCCGGATGCCGTGGTCGCGGCAGGCGCGCGCGGCCTCGGCCGTGGTCGGGAACTCGGCGAAATGCGCGCCATGCCCGGCCGAGACCGCGACCTGCGCCGCCGTGGTGTCGTCATGGCTGGCCAGCACCGCGCCATAGCGCCGCGCCTCGGCCACCGCCGTTTCCTCGTGCAGCGCGCCCAGCCGTTCGCGCAGGGCGCGCTGGCTGGCGACATGGTCGGCAAAGCCCTCGTCCGACAGGCCGTGCTTGCCGCAGACGTAATCCTTGAGCTTGGAGATGTCGCGGAACTGCCGCTCTCCGGGCGTGTGGTCCATCAGGCTGACGATGCCGATGCGGTCCTGGGGACCGAACTTGGCCATCTCGGCCACCAGGGTTTCGGAACAGACCTCGGCCCGCAGGTGCAGGTAATGGCTGATCTTCAGCGCGCCCATGGACCGCAGCTCCAGGATCTCGTCGGCCAGGGCGCGGGCATATTCGCCGTAATTCGCCTTGCCGTCCGACACGACCGACCCCACGCGCAGCGCGTCGAAGACCGTGGTGATGCCTACGCTGGCCAGTTCGCCGTCATGGGCCAGGATCGCCGCCTGATGCGGCCAATGCACGCGGGGGCGGGGCTGGATATGGCGCTCCAGATTGTCGGTATGCAGCTCGATCAGCCCCGGCATCACCAGATCGCCGCCGCAATCCACCGCGCCTGGCGGCACGGCCGCGCCATGGTCGATGGCGCTGATGCGGCCATCGGCCATGTGCAGCGCGCCGCGGATCACCTCGCCGGGCAGAACAAGCGTGGCGTTTGCAAGGATCGTCTTGGTCATCTTCTGTCGTCCTGTCTTGCGTCCGGGTTCATGGACGGGCTGAATGCCAGCGCCGTGTCACAAGCCTGTGACACGCCAGCGATAAGAGCCTGCGCATGGACATGATAAAGCGTTACGCCGTCTATTACGCCCCGCCCGAGGGCGCATTCGCCAGCCGCGCCAGCGCCTGGCTGGGCTGGGATGCCGCCGCGGGCCAGCCGCTGGACCCGCCCGACCTGGGCCTGCCGGCCGCCGAGATCACCCGCGACCCGCGCAAATACGGCTTTCATGGCACGCTGAAGCCGCCCTTCCGGCTGGCCGAGGGCCGGGATGCCGACGAATTGCACCGCGCCGTGGCGGGGCTGGCCCGGCGGCTTTCGCCCGTCACCCTGCCCGGCCTGCGGCTGGCCAGCCTGGGCGGTTTCCTGGCGCTGGTGCCCGAGGGCGACGCAGCGCCGCTGCAAGCCCTGGCCGCGACGGTGGTGGCGGCGCTCGACGGCCTGCGCGCGCCCCTGACCGAGGCCGAGATCGCCCGCCGCCGCCCCGATCGCCTGACCCCGCGCCAGCGCGAATTGCTGCGGCTTTGGGGCTATCCCTATGTCATGGAGGAATTCCGTTTCCACCTGACCCTGACCGACCGGCTGGAGGAACCGCTGGCCACCCAGGCGGCGCAGATCCTGGATGCGCATTTCGCCCCGGTCCTGCCCCGGCCCTTTCGCATCGCCGACCTGTGCCTGTTCGGCGAGGCCGAGGACGGGCGCTTTCGCCTGCTGCATCGCTATACCCTTTCCGGCTGAAGCGCGGCCAGAAAGCGCGCGAGCCCCTGTTCGGGCGTGCCGTCGTTCACCACCACCCGCGGCACGATGCCCGGCGGCAGCGGAAATCCCGCCCGCGCCAGCCGTGCCGCCTGGTCCGCGCCGCTTTCGCGCCCGCGCCCGGCCAGCCGCTGCGCCAGCACCTCGGGCGGTGCCGTCACCAGCAGCACCGTCAGGCCGGGGAACCGCGCCTGCGCCTCGGCCAGCACGGCGCGGCTGGCGTTGATGAGCAGCGTCCCCTGCCCGGCCAAGGCTTCGGCCGGGATGCCGTAGCCCAGCCCATGCGCGCGCCAATGCAGGGCGAATGCGCCGGCCTGCCGGCGGGCGGCGAACTCGGCCTCGGTCACGCCCTCGAAATCCTCGCCGCCGGCCTCGGCCGGGCGGGTTACGACGCGGCGGGCGGCGCGGATGTCGGGCCGCGCGGCGCAGGCCAGCGCCATCAGCGTGTCCTTGCCCGCGCCCGAGGGGCCGACCACGGCGACCAGCCGCCGGCTCATGCCGCCAGCCCCGGCGTGAAGCCGGTCACGTCGACCAGCCGGTCGCAGACCCGGTCCCGCGCGCCCTCGTCGTGGAAGATGCCCAGGATCGCCGCGCCGCGGGCCTTGGCCTCTTCGATCAGGCACAGCACCACCTCGCGGTTCTGCGCATCCAGGCTGGCGGTCGGCTCGTCCAGCAGCAGGGCCGGATAGTCATGGGCAAAGCCGCGGGCGATGTTCACGCGCTGCTGCTCGCCGCCCGAGAAGGTGGTGGGGGAAAGCCCCCACAGCCGCTCGGGGATGTTCAGCCGCGCCAGCAGATCGGCGGCACGCGCCCGCGCGGCCTCGGGGGCGACGCCCAGCCGCAGCAGCGGCTCGGCCACAACCTCCAGCGTGGGCACGCGCGGCACGACGCGCAGGAACTGGCTGACATGGCCCAGGACCGCGCGGCGCAGCGCCAGGATCTGGCGCGGCTCGGCCGTGACCACGTCGACCCCGCCGATGCGGATCGACCCGCCCCCGGCCAGGTAGTTGCCATAGACCATGCGCATCAGCGTCGATTTCCCGGCGCCCGAGCGGCCGACCAGCCCGACGCATTCGCCGCTGGCCACGCGCAGATGCGCCCCCGCCATCACCGGGATCGCCACCCCGCCCTGGTTGTGCAGGGTAAAGCTTTTCGTAAGGTTCCGGATCTCGATCATGGTTCACACCTGCAGGACGGAGGACACGAGCAGCTGGGTATAGGCATGCTGCGGATCGTCCAGCACCTGGTCGGTCAGCCCGGTTTCCACCACCCTGCCCGACTTCATCACCATCAACCGGTCGGCGAGCAGCCGCACCACCGCCAAGTCATGGGTGACGATCACCACCGACAGGCCAAGGTCGCGCACCAGCCCGCGGAGCAGATCCAGCAGCCGCGCCTGCACGCTGACGTCGAGCCCGCCGGTGGGTTCGTCCATGAACACCAGCCGCGGTCCCGTCACCAGGTTGCGCGCGATCTGCAAGCGCTGCTGCATGCCCCCGGAAAAAGCCGAGGGGCGGTCGTCGATGCGGTCCGCCGCGATCTCGACCCGGCCAAGCCAGTCGGTGGCACTCTCGCGGATGGCGGCATAGTTGCGCGCGCCCACGGCCATCAGCCGCTCGCCGACATTGCCGCCGGCGGAAACGCCCATGCGCAGCCCGTCGCGTGGGTTCTGGTGGACATAGGCCCAGTCGCCGCGCAACAGCCGGCGCCGCTCGGCCTCGGAGAATGCCAGCACATCGGCACCGTCGAACAGGATCCGCCCCTGGTCCGGGCGCTGGTGCCCGGCCAGGCAGGACAGCAGCGTCGATTTCCCCGAGCCGCTTTCGCCGACGATGCCCAGCACCTCGCCGGGGTAAAGGTCGAAGCCGACATCGGCGCAGCCGATCCGCGGGCCGTAGCGTTTCGTCAAGCCCTGCACCGACAGCAGCGGTGCGGCGGTGATGGCGTTTTGCATCAGGGTCATGGCGCGTCTCCTTGCGGCGACAGGCGGCCGCGATGCCCCTGCGCCTGGCGCGCGGCGCAGAAATCGGTGTCGGAACAGACGAACATGCGCGTGCCGCGGTCGTCGGTGATGACCTCGTCCAGATAGCTGCTGCCCGAGCCGCACAGGTCGCATGCGTGATCGGCCTTGGAGGCCGTGAAGGGGTGGTCCTCGAAATCCAGGCTGACCACGTCGGAATAGGGCGGCAGGGCATAGATCCGCGCCTCGCGCCCGGCGCCGAACAGCTGGATCGCCGGATTGCCGGCCAGCTTCGGGTTGTCGAACTTCGGGATCGGCGAAGGGTCCATGACATAGCGCCCCTCGACCCTGACCGGATAGGCATAGGCGGTCGCGATCTCGCCATGCCGGGCGATGTCCTCGTAAAGCTTGACGTGCATCAGCCCGTATTCCTCAAGCTCGTGCATCTTGCGCGTCTCGGTCTCGCGCGGCTCCAGGAAGCGCAGGGGTTCGGGGATCGGCACCTGGTAGACCAGGATCTGCCCCTCGGCCAGCGGCTGCTCGGGGATGCGGTGGCGGGTCTGGATCACCGTAGCGTCAGTCGTGCGCTCGGTGGTTGCGACCCCCGCCGTGCGCTGGAAGAAGCGGCGGATCGATACGGCGTTGGTGGTGTCGTCGGCGCCCTGGTCGATGACCTTCAGCCGGTCGTCCGGGGTCAGGCAGGCCGCCGTCACCTGCACGCCGCCGGTGCCCCAGCCATAGGGCATCGGCATCTCGCGGCTGGCGAAGGGCACCTGGTAGCCGGGGATCGCCAGCGCCTTCAAGAGCGCGCGGCGGATCATCCGCTTGGTCTGTTCGTCCAGATAGGCGAAATTATAGGCTTGGTCGGTCATTCCGCCGCCTCCTGCATCTGCATCGCCTCGCGCCGCATGCGCCGGACCAGTTCCAGCTCGGCCTGGAAATCGACGTAATGCGGCAGCTTGATATGTTCGAGGAAACCCGTCGACTGGATGTTGTCGCAATGGCTTAGCACGAATTCCTCATCCTGCGCCGGGGCGCCGGTGAAATCCTCGCCCAGTTCCTGCCAGCGCAGGGCGCGGTCCACCAGCGACATGGAAATAGCCTTGCGCTCGGACTGGCCCATGACCAGGCCATAGCCGCGGGTGAATTGCGGCGGCTCGGTGCGGGAGCCCTTGAACTGGTTCACCGTGTCGCATTCGGTCAGCTCGACCTCGCCGATCTCGACGGCGAAGCCCAGCTCGGGCAGATCGACCTGAACCGCGACGCGGCCGATGCGCAATTCACCGACGAAGGCATGGGTGCGGCCGTAGCCGCGCTGCGTGGAATAGGCCAGCGACAGGGTGAACCCCTCGTCCGCCCGCGCCAGCGCCTGCAGGCGCAGCGCGCGCGAGGCCGGCAGTTCCAGCGGCTGGCGCGTCAGGTCGGGGGCGGGCGTGTCCTCGGCCGGCTGCTGCTCGATCAGCCCGTCGCGGTCCAGCAGGCCGGTGACATGCGGCACCGGCTCGTCCCGCGCAGGCGCCTGGGGCGCGGGCGGCGCCTCGCCCTCGGCGGCCAGCGCGAAATCCAGCAGGCGGTGGGTATAGTCGAAGGTCGGCCCCAGCACCTGCCCACCCGGCAGATCCTTGAAGGTGGCCGAAACGCGGCGATCGACCGCCATCGCCGCCGTGTCGACCGGGCGCGAGGCGCCGAAGCGCGGCAAGGTGGTGCGATAGGCGCGGATCAGGAACACCGCCTCGATCAGGTCGCCGCGCGCCTGCTTGATCGCGAGCGCCGCCAGGTCGGGATCGTAGAGCGAGCCCTCGGCCATCACCCGGTTCACCGCCAGCGCCATCTGCTCGCGGATCTGGGCCACGGTCAGCTCGGGGATGGCGGGGTCGCCGCGGCGTTCCTCGGCCAGCCAAGCGTGGGCGGCGTCGATGGCGCGCTCGCCCCCTTTGACGGCGACATACATCAGGCGTCCTCCACGATGGTGCTGCGCGGCAGGGCGGCAAGGCGCGCGCCGCAGGTCAGGATGCAATCGAAGCCCAGCGGGAACAGCGCCCGGTTGGCGCGGAAGGCGGCGGTCTCGGGCAGGGACAGCCGCGCCTCGGTTTCGATGCCGGGGCCGGTCAGGCAGGCGCCCTCGGGCTCCAGCCGGTCCATCTCGACGATCAGCGTGGCCGAGCGGTCGGGATAGGACGGCTCGCCGATGCGGAAGCGGCCGAGGGGGTGCAGAGCGTCCCAGGTGCCAATCGCGAATTGCGCCTGTTCGGCCGCGACCAGCGGCGCGCCGGTGTGAAAGCCGATCCAGCCCCGTAGCGCCTCGCAATCCGCTGCACCCGCCAGATGCAGAGGCGTGGTGGCATCGGTCAGGGTCAAGAGCGCCACCCCGGCCGCGACCGAGAGGGGCGCGGGCGGCCGGGCGCCCTCGACGGCAAGGATGCGGCCGGGGCGCGCCATGGCCTCCAGGAGAGCGCGGAAGGCATGGGCGGATTGGGTCGAGGGGTCGGCGAAGCCGCCGGTCAGGATGGCGTTCATGCGTCCTCTCCGCGCAGCATGGTGAAGAATTCGACGCGGGTCGCGGCGGCCCTGGCGGCGCGGCTGGCGCGGGCCTGGGCGGCCTCGGCCCGCAGAGGGGCCAGCACCTGCGCCTCGATCCGCGGCGCGGCCCCGGTCTGCATCAGCGCATCGGCCAGGGCGGCGCGGGCGGCATGGGCCTTGTCGCGGCCCTGCACGCAGGCATGGCCCACCGCGCCCTCGGCCAGCCGGACCGAGCAGCGGGTCACGGTCATCTCGCCCAGGTTGAAGGGCGCGCCGGTGCCGCCGATGCGGCCCTGCACCATGACGGTGCCGATTTCGGGCGCGCGCAGCATCTCATGCGCAGGCAGGTCGGGCAGCAGCGCCGCAAGCCGCCCCGGCGGCGCCTTGGCCAGGGCCGAGATCCAGTCGCGGCGCAGGGCGATTTCGGATGGGGATGGTTGGGACATTCCGGGCCTCGACAAGCTTGCGGGTTTGTCTAGATTACTATACAACTAGACAAGTGATAGCCCGCCCGCCGATTCTGCTCAAGGGGTGGCATCGTGAATTTTTGGTGACGGAGGCGACATGGCCCGCAGTCCGATCTGGAAATCCATCGCCGACACGCTGGCGGCCGAGATCGCCGAGGGGCATTACCGCCCCGGCGACAAGCTGCCCTCCGAGGCGGTGCTGGCCGCGCGGTTCGGCGTCAACCGCCATACCGTGCGCCATGCGCTGGCCGCGCTGGCCGAGGCGGGGACGCTACGCTCGCGCCGTGGCGCCGGGGTCTTCGTCGCGGCGCGGCCCACGGATTACCCGCTGGGCCTGCGGGTGCGGTTTCACCAGAACATCACCGCCTCGGGGCGCACGCCCTCGCGCCGGCTGACGCTGGCCGAGACGCGCGCCGCCAATGCCGAAGAGGCCGAGGCGCTGCACCTTGCCCCCGGCAGCCCGGTGCATGTGGTCGAGGGCGTGTCGCTGGTCGATGGCCAGCCGGTGGCGGCGTTCCGCTCGGTCTTCGATGCCGGGCGTTTCCCGGAACTGCTGCGGCATGTGGCGGCGATCCCTTCGGTCACGGCGGCGCTGGCGGAATGCGGGCTCAAGGACTACACCCGCGCCTCGACCCGGCTGACGGCAGAGCTTGCGCCTGCGGTGATGGCGCTGGCGCTGGAGGTGCCCGAGGGCGCCCCGATGCTGCGCTCGGTCGCGGTGAACGTGGATGCGGGCGGCGTGCCGGTCGAATATGGCACCACCTGGTTCGCCGGCGACCGGGTGACGCTGACCCTGCGCCCCGAGGACGGCGGCCAGGGCGTCGGCACCTTGCCGCCCACCGGAAAGGCCCCGCGCAACTCATAGCCACCCGCCAGCCCATGCGATGGGCAGGCCGCCGCGAACGCAGTCCCCGGCGGCGGAGATTTGCAGCGGCTGCGCCAGCCCTGCGCTTGCTCTGCAACGGGCTCGGTCGATTGCCCCTAGCCCACGGCCCGGCGGTAAAGGTGCCATGTCGCGTGGCCGAGGATGGGCAGCACGATGATCAGCCCGGCAAAAAGCGGGATCATCCCCAGCACCAGCGCGCCGGCGACGATCAGCCCCCAAAGCGCCGTCGCGCCAGGGTTGCGGCGCGCGACGGCGAGCGAGGTCGCCAGCGCCACCGGCACCCCCACCGGGCGGTCGATCAGCATCGGGAACGACACCAGGCTGACGCACAGCACCACGGCGGCAAAGACGAAGCCGACGCCGATCCCGGCAAGGATCATCGCCCAGCCCGCGCCGGTGGTGAAGCTGTCGCGCAGCAGGACGAGCAGGCTGTCATAAGGCCCCGGCCCCAGGGTGACGACCCAGATCGCATGCGCGGCAAGCAGCCAGAAGGCAAAGATCACCGCGAGCAGCAAGCCCAGCATCAGCACCGGCCCAAGCACCCGGCCGGTCAGCGTCGCCAGCACCGCGCCCCAATTCGTATCCTCGCCCCGCTCGCGCCGCCGGCTCATCTCGTAAAGGCCGATCGCCGCGACAGGTCCGATCAAGGGAAAGCCCGCGGCCAGCGGGAACAGCAGATGCACCTGCCCCGCGTTGAACGCCCAGGCGGCAAGGACGAAGCCGATCACCGGATAGAGCGCCACCGCAGTGATCACGTCGGTGCGCAGCGCGGCAAAGTCCTCGACGCCCTTGCGAAGCGCCGCGCGGATGTCGCCCCAGCCGATCTGGTTGACCGTGGGCACGGCTCTTTCGTGGCTGCCGATCCCGTCCACCGCCGCCCCGGCGCTGCGGCCTATGCCGGCCAGCCTCTGCGCGCTCCAGCTCAGCGGGTTTCCAATCGTCTCTCGGTGCATGGCTGCATCCTCCCTTCCTGGAGGGCCCGCGATAGGGCGAGGCGTCAGCCGGGGAATCCGGCCCCCCGCCCGCGAACATGCCGGGCCGAACCGTCCTCGACGGGTAGTCTAGCAGATACAGCGCAAGGTTGCACTCGGGGAATCGCGTGCCTTGTCCCTTGCCGCCGCCCCGTCGCCGAGGGAGAGGCCGCCGCGCTCAGGGCATGGTGTCCATGGCGACCTGCCGCCGCACCGGGCGAAAGGCGGCCTGACGGCGGGCGCAGGATCGGATGGCGGCCGCTCGCCCAGGCACGGCAGCGCGTGGGCCGACGGCGTCATCCATGAGAAACCGGCTGACGCCGAGGCCGAATTCGGGATGACGTTGCCGCCCCCGCTCCTTCAGGCACCGCATGGGGCTGCGGTCAGAAAGTCCTTCAAGGCGATGTCGAAGCGCGGCGCCGATTCCCGGTTCACGATATGCCGCCCCGGCAGGGACAGGTGACGCCCGCAGCGCACCGCTTTGGCGATCATGGCCAGTTCGGCGGGCGGGCAGACCGGATCGTCGTCGCCGGAAATCGCCAGCAGCGGATTGGCGATCCGGGGAAGGCGGTCGCGAAGATCCGCGCTGGCAAGCGCGGCGCAGCATCCCACATAGCCATCGACCGCGGTGGCGGCGAAACCGTCCAGGATCGCCTTGACCGTGGCAGGATGGGTCGCGCGAAAGCCGGGCGTGAACCAGCGTTCCGCAGTCGCGGGAACAAGACCGCCAAGGCCGTTTGCCCGGACCTCGTCGATGCGGGCATGCCAGCTTTCGGCGGTGCCGATCCGGGCGGCCGTCGCGCAAAGAACCATGCGCCCAAGCCGCGCGCCGGCGTGGATGCCCAGCCATTGCCCGGTCAACCCGCCGATGGACAGGCCGCAGAAATGGCTGCGCCTGATGGACAGCGCGTCCCACAGCGCGATCACGTCGCCGCCCAGATCGGCCAGGCCGTAAGGCGGCACCGGCGCGCCGGACCTGCCATGGCCGCGGCGATCATAGCGCAGGATGCGGAAATCCTGGGAAAGGCTGGCGACCTGGGCGTCCCACATGTGCAGGTCGGTGCCCAGGGAATTGCAGAAGGTCAGCCATGGCTTCTTCCCTGCCGCGCCGTCGATGCAATAGTGAAGCCGGTGGGTGGGCAGGTCCAGATAGGGCATGGTCGGCCTTTCATGCGGATTTGGACGCGCGGCCGGAACCGCGCGCCTGTTTGCGGTGATGCTCAGGCGGCGGCAAGCCGCGTCGCGTCGCGGGCGCGACCGTTGGCAAGCGCAAAGACCAGCATCGCCAGGGCCGAGAGCGCCGCCGGGATCGCGAAGAGCATGAAGTTCTGCTCCAGCGGCAGTTCCCGCGCCAGCAGCACCCCGCCCAGCGTCGGCCCGACGATGGCGCCGATCCGGCCCACGCCCGAGGCCCAGCCAAGTCCCGTCGAACGGACCGACAGGTTGTAAAGCTGCGCCACGCTGGCATAAAGCAGGATCTGCGTGCCGATGGTCGTCGCCCCGGCGACAAAGACCAGCAGGAACAAGAGCCCCGGCGCCGGGTTGAAGCCGATCAGCGCAATCGAGACCGCCGCCGCGGCAAAGAAGCCCACCACGACCTTGGGCAGGCCGAAGCGGTCGCCCAGGCGTCCGCCCATGATCGCCCCCGCCATGCCGCCGAAGTTCAGCGAGAACAGCGACAGCAGGCTGGCCCGTTCGGCATAGCCGGCCTCTTGCAGCACCTTGGGCAGCCAGGACGACAGCAGATAGACCAGCAACAGGCAGCAGAAGAAGGACAGCCACAGCATCAGCGTGCGCAGCGTCCGGCCGTGCCGGAACAGCTCCGCCACCGATGCCGATGCGCCCTTGGCCTCGGCAAAGACCAGACGGTCCTCGGGGGCCAGCGGCGTGGCCGGGTCGATGCGGGCAAAGATGCGCCGCGCCTCGTCCTGCTTGCCCTGGCGGATCAGGAAGCCCAGCGATTCCGGCAGTTTCCACAGGACTAGCGGCAACATCAGCAGCGGCACGGCGGCGATGAAGAACATCGGCCTCCAGCCGAAGCTGGGGATCAGGCCGATGCCCAGGCCCGCCGCGACCATGCCGCCGACCGAATAGCCCGAAAACATCAGCGCGACCATGGTGCCGCGCAACCGCCTGGGCGCATATTCGTTCATCAGCGCCACCGCGTTCGGCATCAGCCCGCCGCAGCCCAGGCCCGCGATGAAGCGGAAGACCTTGAACTGCTCGGGCGAGTTGGCAAAGCCCGTCAGCACGGTGGCCGAGGTGAACAGCACGAAGCTGATCGCCACGCCCTTCTTGCGGCCGATCCGGTCGGCCAGCGGGCCAAGGATCAGCGCGCCGAACATCATCCCGAACAGCGCCCAGGCCTGCAGCGCGCCCGCCTGCGGCTTGGTCAGCCCCCATTCCACGATCAGCGTGGGCAGCACCGTGCCCGCCACGAACACGTCGTATCCATCGACCACCAGCAGCGCGCCGCAAAGCGCGACCACCCTCCATTGAAAGCTGCCGAACGGGCCTTGGTCGATGGCCTCGTTCACGTCTATGCTGCGCATTCCTTGTCTCCTCCCTGTCTCGTCGTTGAAATCACGGTCAGCCGCTGTCGCCCCCCGCGACGGGCAGGACCGAGCCGGTGATGTAGGACGCCTCGTCCGAGGCCAGGAACAGGATCGGCGCGGCCTGTTCGTCGATGCTGCCGTAGCGGCGCATGAAGGCGGATTGCCTGACCTGGTCCACGACCTCGGCCATCCAGCGCCGTTCGTCGGCGCTGTCGCCATCGGCATTGCGCGGGACGCGGCGCGGCGGCGCCTCGGTCCCGCCGGGGGCGGTGGCGACCACGCGGATGTTCTGGCCGGCCATCTCCATCGCCAGGGATTGCGTGATCGCGTTGACGCCGCCCTTGGCCGCCGAATAGGGCACGCGGTGGATGCCGCGCGTCGCGTTCGACGAGACGTTGACGATGGTGCCGCCGCCGCGCGCCAGCAGATGCGGCAGGACCGCATGGCAGCAATACAGCGTCGGCATCAGCGAGCGGCGGATCTCGGCGTCGATCTGGGCCGGTTCGAATTCGGCAAAGGGCCGCATCCGTATTGCGCCGCCGACATTGTTGATCAGGATGTCGATGCCGCCGAAGGTGCGGGCCGCATGGCGCATCGCCGCATCGGCGCCGTCCCAGGTTTCCAGGTCGGCGGTGAAGGCCGCGGCACTGCCGCCCGCTTCCGCCGCCACCTCGGCGACGAAATCGGCACGGTCCACGAAGAGCACCCGCCCCCCTTCGGCCGCCGCGCGCAGGGCGACGGCGCGGCCGATGCCCTGCGCCGCCCCGGTCACGACCAGCACCTTGCCCGCAAAGCGCCCGGCAAAGACGGCCCCGGTCATGCGATGGCCTTCAGCGGCGCGTTGGGGGTGAACTTCTCGTAATGGAAGCTGGCGGGCTGCACGCCCTGCCCGTCCAGGTAATGCCGCACGGCATCGACCATGGGCGGGGGTCCGCAAAGATAGACATCGACCCCGCCGGCGGCCAGCATGTCCTCGGGCATGTGCTGCGTCACCCAGCCGCTGCGGGGATGGCCGGATGCGGGATCCGCCACCACGGTCGCAAAGGTGAAGTTCGGCAGGCGGCCGGCATGGGCGGCCAGCTCATCGACCAGCACCAGATCCTGATCGCGCGTCACGCCATAGACCAGGTGGATCTGGCGCCGCGACCCGGCCCGCGCCAGAACCTCCAGCATCGACAGGAAGGGCGCCAGGCCGGTGCCGCCCGCCAGGAACAGCAGCGGGCCTTTGCCGTCGCGCAGGTAGAAGCTGCCCATCGGCCCGGTCAGGTCCAGCCGGTCGCCCGGCTTGGCGCGCGCCAGCCAGTTGCCCATCAGCCCGCCGGGGATCTTCTTGATCAGGAAGCCCAGACTGCGCTCGCCCGGAGCGGAGCTGAAGGAATAGGACCGATGATCGCCGCTGCCCGGCACGGCGATGTTGACATATTGCCCCGGCAGGAAGGCGGGCGCCTGCGCCTCGTCGTCCACCGCCAGTTCCAGCACCACGGCGGCGTCCTGATGCGGCTCGATCCGGGTCACGGTGGCGGCGAAGACCTGCTGGCCGGTCTTGCAGGCCAGCGAGGTCGTCGGCACCGACAGCACGCAATCCGAGGACGGCACCATCTGGCAGGTCAGGACCAGCCCCTCGGCGGCCTCGTCCTCGGTCAGGGCGTCGTCGATATAGTCGTCGCCCATGTCATAGGCGCCGCTTTCGGCGCGGCACTTGCAGGTGCCGCATACCCCGTCCGAACAGTCCATCGGCAGGTTGATCTTGTTGCGGAACGCGGCGTCGAGAACCTTCTCGCCCGGCTTGCAATCGACGAAGCGGGTGATCCCGTCCTCGAAATTCAATGCGATGCGATAGCACATGGTCGCCTCCTCCTTGCGGTTGTGCTGGGACGGGTCAGACGTGGTAGACGTCGATGACCTGGCGGATGTAGTCGTTCTTCAGGACGATCTTCTTGGCGGCGATGACCAGCCCGCCGTCGTCCTTGCGCAGGGTCACGAAGATGGTGCCGAAGAACTGGTCGGTGACCTTGTAGCGGTGGTTCAGCGTGTGGAAGTTGTAGCGCACGTCCACCTCGGAGCCGCGGTCCTCGACCACCTCGACGTTCTGGACGGCGTGGCTGGTGCGCGGCTCGGGGGTGGATGCGCCCGAACGCTCGGTCTTGATGCGAAAGACGCGATCCTCCAGCCCCTCGCGGTTCGGGTAGTAGATCAGCGAGATCTGGGATTGCGGATCCTCGGTGATCTGGTCGTTGTCGTCCCAGGCGGGCATCCAGTAGGGCGCATCGGGGGCATAGCAGGTCAGCCATTCGTCCCATTGCCGGTCGTCGAGCAGGCGCGCCTCGCGATAGAGGAAGGCGCAGATGGCATTGTAGTCCAGGCGGGTTGCGGTGTGATCCAGGCTCATGCCGCCTCTCCCTGCTTCTCGGCCGCGAGCGCGCTGCGCATGACCTCGGCCCAGTATTCGTGCTGGCAGACGAAAAGCCCCTCGTCCTCGCTGCGTTCGCCCGACAGCAGCGGCTTCAGCCCCATGCGCCGGGCATTCTCGTCCGGCCCGTCGATCCACAGCGGCGCGCCGCGCGACATGTCGTTCCACAGCGCCAGGGTGCCGGCGTAAGCGGTCTGGCAGGCGCGGAATTCCTCGAGGTCGTCCGAGGTGCCCATGCCCGAGACGTTGAAGAAATCCTCGTATTGGCGGATGCGGTGGGCGCGGTCCTCGGCGGACTCGCCCTTGGGGGCGAAGCAGAAGATGGTGACTTCGGTCTTGTCCACGCCCAGCGGGCGCACGACGCGGATCTGGGTGCTGAACTGGTCCATCAGGAACACGTTCGGATAGAGGCACAGGTTCCGGGTCTGGTTGACGATGAAGCCGGCCTTCTCCTCGCCCAGGCGGGCGGCGATTTCCTCGCGGCGGTTCCAGACCGGGCGGACCTCGGGGTTCCTGGTGTTGGTCCACAGCAGGATATGGCCGTTCTCGAAGCCATAGACGCCGGCGACCGATTTCGACCAGCTGTTGGCGTCCACCGCCTTGGTGCCGGTTTCGCTGCGCCGGTCCATGGTGGTGGCATAGTTCCAATGCACCGAGCTGACATGGTAGCCGTCGCAGCCGTTCTCCATCTGCAGCTTCCAGTTGCCGTCGTAGATATAGGAGGAATTGCCGCGCAGCACCTCCAGCCCCTCGGGGGCCTGGTCGACGATCTGGTCGATGATGACCTTGGTCTCGCCCAGGAAATCCTCGAGCGAGGCCACATCGGGATTGAGGCTGCCGAACAGGAAGCCGCGATAGCTTTCGAAGCGCGCCACGCGGGTCAGGTCGTGCGAGCCGTCCTTGCCGAACTGCTCGGGATATTGCGTGGTCTTGGCGTCCTTGACCTTCAGAAGCTTGCCGGTGTTCGAAAAGGTCCAGCCGTGGAACGGACAGGTGAAGCTGCCCTTGTTGCCCTGCTTGCGGCGGCACAGCATCGCGCCCTTGTGGGCGCAGGCGTTGATGACCGCGTTCAGCGCGCCGGTCTTGTCGCGGGTGATGACGACCGGCTGGCGACCGATCCAGGTGGTGTAATAGTCGTTGATTTCGGGGATCTGGCTTTCATGCGCCAGATAGACCCAGTTGCCTTCGAAGATGTGCTTCATTTCCAGCGCGAACAGATCTTCGTTGGTGAAGATGTCGCGGCGGCAGCGGTAGAGGCCGGCCTCCTTGTCGTCCTGCACGGCAACGGCCAGCAGATGTTCCAGATCGCGTGCCTTTTCGATGATCGCGGACATGAGTTCTCTCCCCAGGGGGAGGCACGTTTCGCGCGCCAGCCCCTGCCAATGTCGGTGATGAAAGGTGGGTTCGAGCCGGGCGGCCGCCCCCCGTCCGAGGGGCCGCCCGAAGACACGGGTCAGGCGACGGCGCGGCGGCGCTGTTCGTTGACCTGGTTGTCCACGCCGTCGATCAGCGCGGTCAGGTGGATGTCGAACTGGATCTCGGCGAAGGGGCCGTTGAGGTTGTTGGCGTGGATGCTGGCCTCGTCCGTGCGCTCGACGACCTTCGGCACCAGCCCCTCGCGGGTCGCATAGGCGAAGTCGTCGTCGATCAGCGGATCGCCCTCGATGTTGATCTGCGTGGTCAGCTTGCGGTGGCTGTCGGCGCTGATGAAGAAATGGATATGCGCCGGGCGCTGGCCGTGGCGGCCCAGGGCGGACAGCAGCTTTTCCGTCGGGCTGCCGGGCGGCACGCCATAGCCGCTGGGCAGGATGCTCTGGAACTTGTAGCGGCCGTCCTGGTCGGTGATGATGGTGCGGCGCATGTTGAACGGCGCCTGCTTTCCGGTCGGGTCGAAATGCGAATAGAAGCCGCGGGTGTCGCAATGCCACACCTCGACCTTGGCGCCGGGCAGCGGCTTGCCGTCCGCGCCATGCACGGTGCCATGCATGATCAACGTGTGCCCGTCGGCATCCGTGCCGTCGTCGAGCCGCGCAAAGCCCACCGATTCCGGGGCGCCGGCGACGTAAAGCGGGCCCTCGATGGTGCGCGGCGTCGGATTGTCGATCCCCAGCGCGGCGTCGATGGCGTCGAGCCGTTCGTCCAGGAAATGGTCGACGCCGAGTCCGGGCGAGATCAGCCCCGCCTGCCCGGCCGCGCCCAGATCGTTCAGCCAGGCCACGCCCGTCCAGTATTCGTCGGGGGTGATGTCCAGGTCGTCGATGGCCTTGAACAGGTCGGACATCAGCCGGTGGATGATCTGCTTCATGCGCGGGTTGCCGCTGGCGCTGTTCTGCCCGCTGAGTTCGCGCAGGAACGCCTGCACGTCGGGCCGGTCGAAAATCTTGACAGTCATGGTCTCTCCTCCTGGATTCTCGTGGAAACTGGGACGGGTCGGCTCCTCCGCCGGCCCTTTGGGAATGATGGCTCTAGCGGTCGTCCTCGCGGATCGAGGACGGGTGGCGCAGCAGGGGCGTCACCTCGATCCTCATGAAGGGAAACAGCGGCAGGCCCGACAGGATCTCGTGCAACTCGGCATTGTCCCGGACGTCGAGGATGCTGAAATTCGCGTATTCGCCCGCGATGCGCCAGATGTGCCGCCACTTGCCGCTGGCCTGCAGCGCCTGCGAATAGGCCTTTTCCCGCGCGATGATCTCGGCCGCCTCCTCGGCGGGCAGGTCGCGGGGGATGTTCACATCCATCCGAACATGGAACAGCATCGTCATCCTCCTTGGCCGGCGGGGCGGGTCTTGCGGTGCAGGCCGTCGCGGGCAAAGAACGCCACGCGGTCGTCGTCCAGCTGGATGCCGAGCCCCGGCCCGGACGGAACCGTCAGCGCGAAGTCGCTGTAATCCAGCGGCTCGCACAGGATCTCCTCGGTCAGAAGCAGCGGCCCGAACAGTTCCGTGCCCCATTGCAGGTTCGCGAAGGTCGAGAAGGCATGGGCCGAGGCGATGCTGCCCACCGCGCCTTCCAGCATGGTGCCGCCGTAAAGGCCGATCCCGGCGGCATCGGCGATGGCCGCCACCCGCAGCGCGTTGAAGCAGCCGCCGCATTGCTCGATCTTGACGGCAAAGACATCGGCGCCATGCACCCTGGCGAGCTCGAAGGCCGATTCCGGGCCGGAAAGCGATTCATCGGCCATCAGCGCCGTGGGAAAGCGGCGCACCAGCCGCACCAGCCCCGCGGCCGCGGCCACAGGCTGCTCGACCAGCTCGCAGCCGGCATCGGCCAGGGCCGCCATGCCATGGGCCGCCTCGGTCTCGCTCCAGGCCATGTTCACGTCGACCCGCACCGCGGCGCGGTCGCCAAGCGCGCGCTTGATCGCCGCGACATGGGCGATGTCGTCGCGGATGTCGCGGGCGCCGATCTTCAGCTTGAAGATGCGGTGGCGGCGCAGGTCCAGCATGCGCTCGGCCTCGGCGATGTCGGTCGCGGTATCGCCCGAGGCCAGCGTCCAGGCCACCGCCAGCCGGTCGCGGCGCCGGCCGCCCAAAAGCTCGCTGACCGGCAGGCCCAGCCGCTTGCCATGCGCATCCAGAAGCGCGGTCTCGACGGCGCTCTTGGCAAAGCGGTTTTCCTTGACCGCCTTGCCGATGCGCGCCATCAGCGCCTGGATGCGGGTCGCGTCCTGGCCCAGCATCACCGCCGCGAAATAGGTGTCGATCGCCAGCTTCATGCTTTCGGGGCTTTCGCCGCCATAGGCCAGCCCGCCGATCGTCGTGCCTTCGCCGATGCCGACCACGCCGTCGCTGCAATGCAGCTTGACCAGCATCAGGGTCTGGCCGTTCATCGTGGCGACCGACAGCTTGTGCGGCCGGATGGTGGGCAGGTCGACCAGGATGGTCTCGACCCGGTCGATGACCGGGCTGACGGCGTTGGTCGGGGCAAGGGGTGCGAATGTCTGGTTCATGCCGGCAAGATTGCGGCCGGCCATGCCTTTCGTCCAACACCGTTTGGGTTTGATACTATGCTCTGAAGGTATTATACTGCGAATTATCCCGCATTTCAGCGGGTTGATCCGCCGCAAAATACCCAGGACGCGGGTAAGATTCGTCTGGCAGACAGGAGGGGCTTTCCATGGATTTGCGGCAGTTGCGCTATTTCGCCGCCGTCGCGCGCGAGCGCAACTTTACCCGCGCAGCCGAAAGCCTGCACATCGCCCAGCCGCCGTTGAGCCGGCAGATCCAGCTGCTCGAGGAAGAGCTGGGCGTCGTCCTGATCATCCGCAAGAGCCGGCCGATCAAGCTGACCGATGCGGGACGCCTGTTCTATGAACAGGCCCTGCAGGTGCTGGGGCGGGTCGACCAGATGAAGGATGCGACGCGGCGGGTGGGCATGAACCGCAACCGGGTGCTGTCCGTCGGCTTCGTGGCCTCGACGCTTTATGGCGGCCTTCCGTCGCTGATCAGGAAGCTGCGCCAGAACGCGCCCGAGCTGGATATCCAGCTGCTCGAAATGCTGTCGATCCAGCAGATACCGGCGCTGAAGGAAGGCCGCATCGACATCGGCTTCGGCCGCCTGAAGCACAGCGACCCGAATGTCGTCAGCACGCTCATGCGCGAGGAACGCCTTGTCGTCGCGCTGCCCGAGGGCACGCCCCTGGCCCAGGACGACGCGCCGCTGCCGCTTGCCGCCGTCGCCGGCCAGAAGCTGATCGTCTATCCCAAGGAGCCGCGCCCCAGCTATGCCGACCAGGTCCTGAGCCTGCTTCAGGACGAGGACATCCGTCCCTCCGAGGTGCTGGAGGTCCGGGAGATCCAGACCGCCCTTGGCCTGGTCGCCGCGGATTCGGGCGTCTGCATCATACCGTCGTCGGCCCGGCAGATGCGGTCCGACGTGCAGTATCGCCTTATCGACAGCCCGCGGGCGGTGTCCCCGGTAATCCTTTACCACCGCGCGGGCGATGCGTCGCGCCATCTCGACCTGGTCAAGCGGCTGATTGGCGACATGTATGCCGAAAAACCGGCCTGGCTTGAAGCCAACAACCTTCGCCCGCCGCCTTCGGAAGGCCGCAAGCCCAACCGCGCGTAAGGCCATGCGCCGGGTTCGCCCTGGGGTGCCTGCCCTCACGCGGGGGCGCAAGCAGGGTTGGGGCATGACCGACCCTGTGGGCGGGGGTGCGGTTTCTGCCGCCTTCCCGCCTTGCGCGTTGATCGACGGCGCTAGCCCTTGATGAGCCTGCGGCGCAGCCAGCCCGAAAAGCTGTCCATCGCCATCACCATCAGCACGATCAGCACCATGTAATAGGCCACGTCCTCCCAGTCCTTCTGGGTCTGGATCGCCTGCGTCAGCAACAGGCCGATGCCGCCGCCGACGATGGCGCCGATCACCGTGGCGCCGCGCGTGTTCGATTCCAGGAAATACAGCACCTGCGACAGCAGCACCGGCGTCACCTGCGGGATCACCCCGAACCGCGCCCGCTGCACGGCGCCCGCGCCGGTCGAGCGGATGCCCTCGACCTGCTTTTCGTCGATGTTTTCCAGCGCTTCCGAGAACATCTTGCCAAAGCTGCCGGTATCGGTCAGCAGGATGGCCAGCGCCCCGGTCATCGGGCCGGGGCCGAAGGCGCGGGCCAGCACGATGGTCCAGATCAGCCCGTCAACGCCGCGGATGAAGTCGAAGACCCGGCGCAGGCCAAAGCGCAGCGCGCCAAAGGGCATCATATTGCGCGCCGCCATGAAGCCCAGCGGCAGCGCGACCAGCGCCGCGCCGAAGGTGCCCAGGAAGGCCATCAGCACCGTCTCGAACATGGCCCAGATCACGTCGCCGTGCCGCCACATGGCGTTGGTCCAGAACTCCCGCGCCATGGCGGCGACATTGGGCAGGCCGGGATCGACGCGCGGCCCCCAAAGCGCGCTGGCGGCGATCTCGGGCCAGCTCATGTAGTGGAACGGGCTGTCGAGGGTAAAGAAGAACAGCGCCCAGCCCGGCTGATAGCGAAAGGTCTCGACCTTGGAGCGGGTATAGGCGAAGCGCCCGGCCGGGGTGGTGACGCTGACCCGGCTGTCCGAGGCGTTGATCCAGTCGGGCAGCGGCTGGGGCGCGGTCAGGTGCAGCCCGCCGTCCTGGGGGCGGATGTCGATCAGCCCATAGCCCGGCACCTCGTAGCGCGCGCCCTGCGCGTCATAGGTGACGACATGGCCCTGGCCCAGGTCGATGCGGGTGGCGTCGCCCTGGGTGGCGATCCAGCCCGGCAGGCGGTCCGGCGGATAGGTGCCCTTGGCCTCGCCGTCGATGGCGACGCGCAAGGCGCCCGAACGGTTGTCCCGCGTCACATGGGTCTTGTGCTGCCAGAAATCCGACAGCAGCACCGCGGCATTGTCCATCCGCGCCCGCCCGGCCAGCCCGGCGATGTCGAAGGCCATGGCGGCATAGGCCAGGTAGGCCAGGATCGCCAGCGGCACCGCAAAGGCCGCCAGCCGGCGGCGGGCGAAACGGGTCAGCACGGTATCGGCCAGGGCGGGGGAAAGCGTGGCAGCGGTCATGGTTCAGCCCCTTACCAGCCGGCTGCGTGCATGGTCCGACAGCCGGTCGATGGCGACGATGGCGACGAAGAGCAGCGCAAAGATCGCCACCACCTCGTCATAGCGGCCCATGCCCCATTGCATCGCCAGCTTCAGGTCGTAGCCGATGCCGCCCGCACCGACGAAGCCCAGGATGGCGCTGGCGCGCAGGTTGATCTCGAACCGCATCAGCGCATAGGACAGCCAGTTCGGCGCCACCTGCGGCAGGACCCCCAGCCCGACCTGCTGGCCCCAGCCGGCGCCGACCGAGGCAAGCCCCTCGACCGGCTTCAGGTCGGCGTTCTCGGCCACTTCGGAAAACAGCTTGCCGAGCGCGCCGGCGGTATGCAGCGAGATGGCGATGACCGCCGGCACCGGCCCGCCGCCGAGGATATAGATCAGCACCAGCGCGACCACGATCTCGGGCACGGCGCGCAGCGCGTCCATCAGCCGGCGGAACAGCCCCGTCAGCCGCGGCCAGCGCGCCAGCCCGCGCGTGGACAGAAGCGCCAGCCCCATCGCCATCAGCCCGCCCATGAGCGTCGAGACGGCGGCGATGTTCAGCGTCTCGACCAGCGAGGGCAGATGCTCGGCCAGCAGGCCGGGCAGGTTCGCGCGCTTCTGCCATGCCTCGGCCAGCACCTCCGAGGGGAAGGCCAGCAGCATCGGCAGCCCATCGACGAAGCCGCCGGCATTGCGGCTTTCGGCCAGCCGGAACCCGGCCGCCATCATGGCGACGAAGATCACCAGCAAGAGCCCGCCGTAAAGGCGGCGGCGGCGCGTCAGTTCCAGATAGGCGTCGCGGATGTCGTCCGGGGCAAGGGCGGCCATGAAGATCCTGCGGATGAAATGCGGATGCCGCGCCCCCCCTAGGGACGCGGCCGGGGGGCGCTTTACTGCGCCGTTTCCTGCAACTTGCGCGCGGCGACCACGCCCAGATAGGCGTCATGCGTCACCGGCACGAAATCCATGGCCTCGCCATGGGCGACGCCATAGGCGCAGTCCTTGTCGGTCTCGTGCAGGTCGGCGGTCAGTTGCGTGACCTTGTCCTTGACCTCTTGCGGCAGGGCCTTGCGCAGCACCATCGGCCCTTCCGGGATCAGCTTGGACTTCCAGATCTCGACCAGGTCGTTCATCTCGACCAGCCCGGCATCGGCGGCCTTGCGGAAGGCGCCCGAGTTATAGCCGTCCTCCCAGTCGCCCAGACCGTCGGCCCAGCTGACGCCGGCGTCGAAATCGCCGTTGGCGACGCCGATGATCGCCTGCTCGTGCCCGCCCGCGAAACGGACCTGGCCGAAGAAATCCTCCAGCTTGCCATGGGTCTCGGCCAGCTCGGCCCCCGGCACCAGGTAGCCCGAGGTCGAGTTCGGCTCGGCAAAGGCGAAGGACTTGCCCCTGGCGTCCTCGATCGAGGCGATGCCGCTGTCCTTGCGGGCGAAGCCGATGGCGTAATAGCCGGTCGAGCCGTCCATGTTCTGCTTGGTCAGCACCGGCTCGACCGCCTCGGGATCGGTCAGGTGGATCTTGGCATAGCCCGAGGCGCCCAGCCAGGCCATGTCCAGCGTCCCGCCCAGCAGGCCCTGGATGACGCCGTCGTAATCGGCGGGGGTAAAGACCTTGACCGGCACGCCCAGCTGGGCCTCGATGGCGGCGCGGTAGCATTCGTTCGAGGTCATGCGGTCCTGCGCGTTCTCGCCGCCCATGATCCCGAGGTTGAAGCCGGTGATCGGCTGGGCCGAGGCGGCCGAGATCAGGCCGGAGGTCAGGGCGGTGGCGGCGGCAAGCGCCAGGGCAAGCGGTTTCATGGTCTCTCCATGGGTTGCGGTATTGCGGGAAGCGTCAGGCCATCAGCCGCGCGGCATAGGCCGCATCGGCGATGGCATCGGTGGGAATGGCGGTCGAGGTTGCGGCCTCGTTGAAGCTGTGGTCGGCGCCATAGATGTCGCGGGCGACGCCGGTCGAAAGCTGCGCCGGCGTGCCGTCGAAGACGATGCGCCCGTCGCGCATGCCGATCACCCGGTCGCAATAGCGCCGCGCGGTGTCCAGCGTGTGCAGGTTGGCGATGACCATGCGCCCGTCCTCGACATTGATGCGCTTGAGCGTGTCCATGACGATCTGCGCGTTCATCGGGTCGAGGCTGGCGATGGGCTCGTCCGCCAGGATGATCCTGGGGTCTTGCATCAGCGCGCGGGCGATGGCCACGCGCTGCTGCTGGCCGCCCGACAGCGCCTCGGCCCGCTTGGGCGCCTGTTCGGCGATGCCCAGCCGGTCCAGGATCTCCAGCGCGCGCAGGATGTCGGCGCGCGGCCACAGGTTGAACAGCGTGGCCAGCGCCGGGCGGCGGTTCAGCAACCCGTGCAGCACGTTCGAGACCACGTCCATGCGCGGCACCAGGTTGAACTGCTGGAAGATCATCGCGCATTGGCTTTGCCAGGCGCGGCGGTCGCGGCCGCGCAGCGCCAGGATGTCGCGCCCGTCCACGCAGATCCGCCCGGCCGAGGCATCGGTCAGCCGGTTCATCATCCGCAGGAAGGTCGATTTCCCCGCCCCCGAGCGGCCGATGATGCCGACGAAGGCCGGGCCGTCCACGGCAAAGCTGATGTCGTCCACCGCGGCACGCCCGGAAAAGACGCGGGTGACGTTCTGAACTGCAAGCAAGGCGGCCCTCCATGAGCGGTTGGGGCGCTGATAGCCGGGATCGGTGACGGAATTGGCGCAGTCCGGTGAAGCTTTCTTGACGCCCGCGCCGCCCTTTCCCGAGCGTTTTTCACAGGACGCAAAATCCAAATCCGAGCGTTCGGATCAGGATCAGAACGCCAAGTAATTCTGTCAACTATATGTTTTTACAAGATTATTTCTTGACCTTCGGCGAATCGGCCTCTATATCCTTGCCAAGGTCGCCAGCCAGCCGAAAGCCAGCCAGCAACCAAGACATGCCCGCCAGACAGGAGCAACAGCCATGACCAAAACCGCCTGCAACGCCTGCGCGTTCTACGAGGATCACGTCGCCAACTCCGCCAGCACGCTGTCCGATTCCGGCCTGTGCCGCGCCAACCCGCCCGTCAACCAAAGGGACGCGGACACCAGGGGTTATTGGCCGGTCGTCAAGTCGAACGACTGGTGCGGCCAGTTCGCCACCACCTTCGCGGCCGAATAACCTTTCGCCGCACCGACGCAGGAAAGGCAGCCTCCGGGCTGCCTTTGGCGTTTATCCGGCCCGCATCAGAGGGTTGCGGCAAAACCCTCGAGGAACTTGCGCAGCTGCGCGCGCATCTTGTCGTCGGTCAGGTTGCCCTGGTCGTCGAAGAGCGATTCCGCGCGCGAGACCATCAGCCGCCCCTCGGTCCACAGCGCGGCCTTGAGCGTGCGCAGTACCGGCAGCCAATGGCTTTGCGCCAGGATGGTGCCGAAACCGCCGGGCGAGGCGCCGATCACCGCCACCGGCTTGCCCACGAACATCGCCAGCCCCTCGCCGCGCGACATCCAGTCGATGGCGTTCTTGAACACGCCCGGCACGCCGTTGTTGTATTCCGGCGTCACCATCAGCAACCCGTCCGCCGCCGCAAGCTGCGCTTGCAGGGCGCGCACCGGCTGGGGCAGGCCCGACTCGGCCTCCAGATCGCCGTCGTAGAGCGGCACCTCGCGGATCGAGCCGATCTGGATGCGCACCCCCTCGGGGGCCAGGTCGGCCGCGGCGCGCAGCAGCCCGGCGTTGAACGAGGCGCGCCGCAGGCTGCCACTGAGGCCCAGGATCGTCTTGGTCATCGCTGTTTCCTTTCCTGCCTGCCGAGGGTTGCGCGGAACGGCGCCGGCTGTCGCCCAACGCCGCAGGCGCGGAAATCGACGCGATGCCCGGCAAGATTTTTCACGCCATGCCGGGACGGGGCGGATATTGCAGGCCGCGTTCGGTGACGATGGCGGCCAGCCGGATGTCGTGGGGTTGCGGATAGATCGTCGCCAGCCGGGCCGCCTGCAAGCCGACCCCGATCGCCAGCGGCTGCCGCACGGCCAGCGTGCGGTCGAAATAGCCGCCGCCATAGCCCAGCCGATAGCCCGCGCCGTCCCAGCCGACCAGCGGGGCCAGCATCACCTCGGGCGCCACCGTCTCGGCGCTGGCCGGCACCGGGATGTTCCAATGCCCCCGCCGCATCGCCGCGCCGGGATGCCAGGGGCGAAAGACCAGCGGGCTCGCCGGGCGCACGACCTCCGGCAGGGCCGGGATGGCGCCCCGTTCGTGCAGGCGGGCCAGCCAGGGGCGCAGGTCGGGTTCCGACCGGATCGGCCAATAGCCGGCGATCACCCGGCCGCGGGGATCGGGCAGATGCGCGGCCAGCACCTCGTCCAGGGCCCTGGCGATGGCCGCGGCGGCGGCCTGGCGCGCGGCGATGCTCAGGCCCGCGCGGTGGGCCAGCAATTCCTCGCGCCGCGCCTTGCGCCAGCGCGCCACGTCGCGCGCCTGCTTTGCATCGACGGCCAGCGGGTCGAAGTAATCCGGCGCGATCCGCGCGGCCTGGCAGGGGGGCGAGCCGCCCTGCTCGTCCCCATCGGCCCCGCCCGGTCCCGCGGTGGAAGGCTGCATCCTGGTCATGCGCGGCAGGGTAGCACGGGGCCGAGCGCCGCCAAAGCCCGTGCGCAAGAATCGGCGTGACAGCGCGCCGCGCAGCGGTTATGGATGGCCCATGTCGCATCGAATGCCCTGCACCATTTCGTTTTATTGGTTCCGCTGTCCCCAGCGGAGCCGGGTGTAGCGCGAACGCGATACTGACCCCCAAGCCGCTGGCCCAAGACCGGCGGCTTTTTCAGTTCCATGCGCTTCCGGTCCGGCCTCTTGCAGAAAGTAGAGAGCCATGCCCATCCAGACCGAGAACCTGCATATCGCCACCCTGCGACCCCTGCCCGCCCCGGCCGCCCTGGCCGAATCGCTGCCGCGGGACGAGGCGGTGTCGCGCACCGTCGCCGACAGCCGCGCCGCCATCCGCGCCATCCTGGCCGGGCGCGACGACCGGCTGCTGGTCGTTGCCGGCCCCTGCTCGATCCATGACGTCCCGGCGGCGCTGGATTACGCCGCGCGCCTGGCCGAGCTGCGCCGCGCGCTGTCCGACCGGCTGGAAATCGTCATGCGGGTCTATTTCGAAAAGCCGCGCACGACCGTCGGCTGGAAGGGGCTGATCAACGACCCGCATCTGGACGGCTCGGACCGGATCGAGGACGGGCTGCCCCTGGCCCGCCGCCTGCTGCTGGAGATCAACCGCATGGGCCTGCCGGCGGCGACCGAGTTCCTGGACCCGATCCTGCCGCAGTATTTCGCCGACCTGATCGCCTGGGGCGCCATCGGCGCGCGCACCACGGAAAGCCAGATCCACCGCCAGCTGGCCTCGGGCCTGTCCTGCCCGGTCGGGTTCAAGAACGGCACCGATGGCGGGGTGCAGGTGGCGCTGGACGCGATCCGCTCGGCCGCGCGGCCGCACAGCTTCCCGGCGATCACCGCCCAGGGGGCGGCGGCCATCGCCACCACCACCGGCAACGATGCCTGCCATGTCGTGCTGCGCGGCGGCCATGACGGGCCGAACTACGACGGCGGGCATGTCGCGGCGGTGGCGGCGGCTGCGGCCAGGGCCGGCATCGAGCCCGGCATCGTCATCGACGCGAGCCACGCCAACAGCGGCAAGGATCCGGCGCGCCAGCCGGCGGTGATCGCCGATGTCGCGGCGCAGATCCGCGCCGGCGAGGCGCGCATCCGCGGCGTCATGCTGGAAAGCAACCTGGTGGCGGGGCGGCAGGATCTGCAGCCCGGCCAGGTGCCGGTCTATGGCCAGAGCATCACCGACGGCTGCCTGGGCTGGGAAGAAAGCCGCGCGCTGCTGCTGGATCTGGCCGGGGCCGCCGCCACGCGCCTGCGCCGCGCCGCCTGACGCCCGACGCCCGACGCCCGACGCCCGACGCCCGACGCCCGACGCCCGACGCCCGACGCCCGACGCCCGACGCCCGACGCCCGACGCCCGACGAGGACATCGCGTGGCGGCGGCGAAATCGCAAGGTTCTGCGTCGCACCGATCCGGGCATGGCAGGGCCGCATGGTTTCAAGCGGCCCTGCCCTGTCCAGATCCCGGCCCCCGCCGCTTCAGCCGCGGATGCCGGTCGCGAACATCGGGCCGCCGCGCCAGCGCGGAAAGCCGTAGCCGTGGATCTCGACCAGGTCGATGTCGGCGGGGGTTTGCGCGATGCCCTCGTCCAGGATCGCCTGCCCCTCAGCCGCCATCTCGGCGACCAGATGCGCGGCGATCGCATCGCGGTCCATCGCCGCGCCGGGGGTGATCGCGCCCGCCAGCAGCGCGGCCACCAGGGCCGAAGGCTGCGGGCGCCGCTCGCCCGGCGCATAGTCATACCAGCCGCCGCCGGTCTTTTGCCCCTTGCGGCCGGCGCGGACCAGGATGTCGCCCAGCGTCTCGGGCACCGCCTGCCCCGCCGCCCGCGCGCCCTCGCGTTGCAGGAAGGCGATGTCGAGCCCGCCCAGATCCTGCGCCTCGAACGGGCCCATGGCAAAGCCATGGCCGCGCATGGCGGCGTCGATCTCGGCAATCGCCACGCCCTGGCGGACCAGCGCCTCGGCCGCGGCGCGATAGCGCTTCAGGATGCGGTTGCCGATGAAGCCCTCGCAGATGCCGGCGCGGACCGGGATCTTCTTCAGCAGCCGTGCCAGGGCAAAGCCGGTCGCCAGCGTGCGCTCCGAAGTCTCGGGCACGGGCACGATCTCCAGGAGCTTCATCACATTGGCCGGGCTGAAGAAATGCAGGCCGATGAAACGCTCGGGGCCGGGCAGCCCCCCGGCGATGGCGCGCGGGTCGAGATAGGAGGTATTGGTCGCCAGCACCGCATCCGGCCGGCAGACCTGGGCGAGCCGGTCGAAGACGGCGCGCTTGACCCCGATCTCTTCGAACACCGCCTCGATGACCAGATCGGCATCGGCCAGTTGGGCATAGTCGGTGGTCCCGGTGACGCCGGCCAGCCGGTCGGCGGCCTGCGCCTGGGTCAGCTTGCCGCGCCGGACGGCGCCGTCGAAGATGCCGCGCAGGTTGGCCATGCCGCGTGCCACCGCCTCGTCGTCGCGTTCGACCAGCACCACCGGCAGGCCGGCGTCGCGCAGGGCGGCGGCGATGCCCGCGCCCATGGTGCCGCCGCCGACCACCGCCGCGCGGCGCAGGGGCAAGGGCTCGACATCGCGCAGGGCGGCCGGGCGCGGCGCGGCGCGCTCGGCGAAGAAGACGTGGCGCAGTGCCGCCGCCTGTTCCGAGCTGCGCAGTTCCAGGAAGGTCTCGCGCTCGAAGGCCATGGCCTCGGCAAAGCTTGCCTCGGCCGCCTTGCGCAGGCAGGCCAGCGCCCGCAGCGGCGCGGCGGCGCCCTTGGCGGCCTTGGCGACGGCCTTTTCCTGCTCGGCCCAGAAGGCCGGGTCGGGCGCGGCGACGGGGCGGGCCGAGGTCGGCTGGGGCAAGGGCCGGGTCAGCGCGTGGCGGGCAAAGGCCACGGCGCCTTCCAGCAGATCGCCCTGGATCACCGCATCGACCAGCCCGGCCTCGGCGGCTTGCGCCGCCCGCAGGGGCCGGCCCGAAGTCACCAGTTCGACCGCGGCCGGAACGCCCACCAGGCGCGGCGTGCGCACCGTGCCCGAGGCGCCGGGAACGATGCCCAGGCTCACCTCGGGCAGGCCCAGCGAGGCACCCTGCGCGGCCACCCGGAAGCGGCAGCCCATCGCCACCTCGAGCCCGCCGCCAAGCGCCGAGCCGTGGATCGCCGCGACCCAGGGCTTCGCGGCCGCCTCGATCCGGTCCACCAGGTCGGGCAGGTGCGGCGGAACCGGCGGCTTGCCGAATTCGGTCACGTCGGCCCCGGCGATGAAGGTGCGGCCGGCGCAGACCAGCACCACCGCCGCGACCGAGCCGTCGGCGTCCAGCGTCTCCACCGCGTCCCACAGCCCCTGCCGCAGCGCCGCGGACAGCGCGTTGACGGGCGGGTTGTCCACGGTGACGGTGGCGATTTCCCCTTGGCGGGCGATGGTTACGGTCATTTCCTCATATCCCCAGATAGGCTTCGCGGATGCGCGGATCGGCGATCAGCTCCTCGGCCGGACCCTGCATGGTGATCTGGCCGGTTTCCATGACATAGCCGCGATCGGCGATCTTCAGCGCGCCGAAGGCGTTCTGTTCCACCAGCAGCACGGTCACGCCGAGCGCCTTGAGCCCGCTGACCACGTCGAAGATCTGCTGGACGATGATCGGCGCCAGGCCCATCGAGGGCTCGTCCAGAAGCAGGCAGGACGGCCGGCCCATCAGCGCCCGCGCCATGGCCAGCATCTGCTGCTGGCCGCCCGACAGGCCCCCGGCGGCAAGGTTGCGCTTCTGCTTCAGGATCGGGAACATCTGGAAGGCGTCTTCCATGTCCTTTTCCACCCGCTCGTCGCTGTAGAGGAAGGCGCCGAGGCGCAGGTTCTCCTCGACCGTCAGGTTGGTGAAGATCTGCCGCCCCTCGGGCGATTGCGCCAGCCCGCGGGCCAGCCGCCGATAGGCCGGCACCGGGGCCAGCGGCTCGCCGCGGAAGGTGATGGTGCCGGCCGAGACCGGCTGCACCCCCGACAGGCAGCGCAGCAGCGTGGTCTTGCCCGCGCCATTGGCGCCGACCACGGTGACGATCTCGCCGGAATCGACATGCAGGTCGATGCCGTGCAAGACCTCGATGCGCCCATAGCGCGAGCGCAAGCCCTCAACCGTCAGCATCGGCACCCTCCTCGGTTCCCAGATAGGCGGCGATCACCGCCGGGTTGCGGCTGACCTCGGCCGGCGCGCCCTCGGCGATCTTTTCGCCATGGTCCAGCACGACGATATGGCTGGAAATGCGCATGACCATCTTCATGTCATGCTCGACCAGCAGGATGGCGGTGCCGGAGGCGGCGACCTCGGCGATCAGGTGGTCGATCTCCTCGGTCTCGACGGCGTTGCAGCCCGCCGCCGGCTCGTCGAGCAGCAGCACCTTGGGCCGCATCGCCAGCGCCCGCGCGATCTCGAGCCGCTTGAGCGAGCCATAGGACAGGTTCCCCGCCTCGCGGTCCGCCGCGCGCTCCAGCCCGACGCGGGCCAGCAGTTCGCGCGCGCCCGCCTCGGCCGCGCGGGCCCGGCGGCGCGAGGATGGCAGGTGCAGGAGATCCGCCAGCACCGGCCCCCTTTCCTGCAGGTGAAAGCCCGAGATGGCGTTTTCCAGCACCGTCATGTTCTGGAAGATCTGCAGGTTCTGGAAGGTGCGCGACATGCCGCGGCTTGCCAGACGGAACGGCGCCATGCCGGTCACGTCCTCGCCCTCCAGCACGACCCGGCCCGATCCGGGCTGGTAGACGCCCGAGATCATGTTGAACAGCGTGGTCTTGCCGGCGCCGTTCGGGCCGATGACCGAGACGATCTCGCCCGGCTCGACCTTGAAGCTGACATCATGCACGGCCTTGATGCCGCCGAAGCTGATGCCCAGACCCTCGACCGAAAGCAGCGTCATTCGCCCCTCCCCCGCAGCTTGCGCAGGATCGAGGGCAAGAGCCCCTCCCGCAGGAAGATCATCACCAGCATCATCACCAGGCCCAGGACGAGCTGTTCGTATTCGGCAAAGACGGTCAGCACCTGCGGCAGCAGCGTCAGGATGCCGGCGCCGAAGATCGCGCCCAGCACCGAGCCGGCGCCACCCAGGACGGCCATCGTCACCATCTCGATCGAATGCATGAAGCCGGCGACGTCGGGGGTGATGAACTTGTTCTGCAGCGCCACCAGCGAGCCCGCGACCGAGGCATAGACGGCCGAGATGACGAAGGCCTGCAGCTTGACCCGCGCGACATCGATGCCCACGGTGCCCGCGGCGATTTCCGAGCCGTGCAGCGCCCGCAGCGCCCGGCCGCTGGGGCTTTGATAGAGGTTCAGCGCGATCCAGGCGCCGATCAGCAGCACGATGCCGCAGAAGAAATACCAGAACTGGCCGTTGGTCAGGTCCAGCCCCCAGTCTTTCAAGAGCCCGCGCAAGCCCAGTTCGGGCACGGCGATGCCGTCCGGCCCGCCGGTAAGCTGGCGTTCGTTGTTCAGCACCATGGCGACCAGGATGCCGAAGCCCAGCGTGGCGACGGCCAGGTAATAGCCCTTGAGCCGCAGGATCGGCCGCCCGACCAGATAGGCCAGCACGCCCGAGATCACCGCGCCCAGCACCACCGCCAGCGACGGATGCAGGCCCAGATGCGTGGGCGCCAAGGCGCAGGCATAGCCGCCGATGCCGGCGAAACCGGCATGGCCCAGGCTGATCTGCCCGGCATAGCCGGTCAGGATCACGATCCCGGTCACGGCCAGCCCGTTGACGAAGATCAGCGCGCCGACGCGGTAGTAATAGCCCGAGGGAAAGAAGAACGGCGTCACCGCGATCAGCGCGGCCAGCACCAGCAGCGTGGCGGATTTGGCGGACAGTCTCGGCATCACACCCGCTCCGTCGATTTGCGGCCGAACAGGCCCTGCGGCATGAAGAACAGCACCAGCAGGATCACGACGAAGGCCGCGGCCTCCTTGTAGGTCGAGGACAGGTAGCCCGCGGTCAGCGCCTCGATCAGCCCGATCAGGAAACCGCCGGCCAGCGCGCCCTTGGGATTGCCCATGCCGCCCAGCATGGCGCCGGCAAAGCCTTTCAGCGCGAAGCCGATGCCGACGCTATAGGCGGTCAGCGTGATCGGCGTCGCCAAGACCCCGGCCAAGGCGCCGATCCCGGCCGACAGCGCAAAGGACAGCGTCATGACGAAATTGGTGTTGATGCCGACCAGCTGCGCCGCCAGCCGGTTGTTCGAGGTGGCCAGCACCGCCCGGCCCAGGAGCGTGCGGGTGAAGAACAGCCACAGCCCGGCAAAGACCACCAGCGCGCCACCGATCACCCACAGGCTTTGCGGCTGGATCGTCGCGCCGCCGATGCGCAGCGGCGTGTCCCCGGAAAAGGCCGGGAAGCTGTGGATCTGCTTGTCGAACACCAGCTGCGCCGCGCCCTGCAGAAAGACCGAGGCGCCGATGGTGATGATGATGAGCGAGACGACGGGCGCGCCGCGCGCCGGCTCGATCGCCAGCTTGTTGATCGCGACCCCCAGGGCTGCGGTCGCCAGGATGGCGACCAGCGCCGCCAGCGGCAGCGGCAGCCCGGCGGCATGGGCGAACCATGTGACCATGCCGCCCAGCATGACGAACTCGCCCTGGGCGAAGTTCACCACGTCCGAGGCGTTGTAGATGATCGTGAAACCCAGGGCGACCAGCGCATAGACCGCGCCCACCGTCAGCCCTGAAAACAGGAATTGCAGAAGTTCAGACATGCCGAGGCTCTCTGGCTGGGCTCTCCCGAGCGGGCGGAAGCGGTCCCCAGGGCGGGGACCGCGCGGGGTCATTCGACGATGGACCAGCTGCCGTCCTTGACCTCCAGCATGCGGAAGGCCGACAGGTCCAGCCCCAGATGGTCCTCGGGCGACATGGTGTAGATGCCGGTCGTGCCCGCCAGCCCCGAGGTCTGCTCCAGCGCGTCGCGGATCGCGGCAGGTTCCGCGGAACCGGCGCGCGTGACCGCATCGACCAGCAGGGCGAAGCCGTCATGGGCATAGCCGCCGAAGGTGCCGACCGGCTCGTTGAACTTGCCCTCGAAGGCCGCCTTGTAGGCCGTCACCACCGGCTTTTGCGGATCGTCCTCGGCCAAGAGGTCCGCGACCAGCAGCGCGGTGCCGGGCAGGCGCACGCCCTCGGCCGCTTCCTTGCCGGCAAGCTCGATGAACCCGTCCGAGGCGACGCCATGCGACTGGTAGAGCGGCAGCTCGATGCCCAGCTGGCGATAGTTGCGCGTCACGATGGACGGGCCCTGGCCGAAGCCGGGGTTCAGCACCGCCTGCACGCCATCGGTGTTGCGGATCTTGGTCAGCTGCGCCGTCATGTCGGCGTCCTTGGGGTCATAGGTCTCGTCCGCGGCGATCTCGATGCCGTATTCGCCGACCACGTCCTTGCATTGCGCCTGCATCGAGGCGCCGAAGCCGTCGGTGCCCGAGATCATGCCGATCTTCTGGATGCCGCTTTTCTGCATGTCCTCGAAGATCTTCTGGCAGGCCATGCGGTCGGTATGCGGGGTCTTGAAGGTAAAGGGCTTGACCGGCTGGATGATGTCGATGGCGCCGGCCAGCGAGATGAAGGGGATCTCGGCGTCCTCGGCCACGGCCAGGATCGACATCGAGGTGCCGGTGGTGGTGCCGCCGACGATGGCCTGCACCTCGTCGTCCTCGATCAGCCGGGTGGCGAAGGTGCGCGCCTTGTTGGCGTCGCCGCCGTCGTCGTAAAGCACCAGCGCGATCTCTTCGCCGTTGATGCCGCCCTTGGCGTTCAGCTCCTCGACCAGCATTTGCAGGGTCTTGGCCTCGGGGTCGCCGAGGAAGGCGGCGGGGCCGGTCGCGGAAACCGAGGCGCCGATCCTGATCTCGGCACTGGCGGCAGAGGCCAGGCCAAGCGCGATCAGCGCGGCCGGAACGGTCGTCGTCAGGGTCTTTTTCATGATGTGTCTCCTCCCAGAGAACCAGTTTACAGGGTCAGGCCGCCGCGGGCCGGCGCCACATGGCGCGCCGGAACCGGCTGGCGACGAAGGCGGTGTCGGTCAGGCAGGCATTGCCGGCCGGGTTGGCGCCGGTGACGTGGAAATCGCTGAAGGCCGCCGATTGGTTGACATAGATGTTGCCGGTCAGGTTCACCGACAGGTTGACGCCGGCCGCGGCAAAGGCCTGCGCGGCGCGGGCGATGCGCGCCTCGTCCCGGTCGTAGAGCGCGGCGGTGATCGCGCCCTTGCACCGCGCCAGCTCGGCGGCCCGCGCAATGGCGGCATCGGCATCCTTGACCGCGACGACGAAGGCGACGGGGCCGAAGCATTCCCGCTCGCAGGCCGGATCGCCGTCCCGCAGCGCCAAGAGCAGCGGGGTGGCGGTCCGCCCCTGCCCCACGGGCGCCGAATCGCGCAGCACCCGGCCCAGGCCGCGCGCCTGCTGCACCCGCTCCAGCGTCGCCTGGTTGGCGATGGCGCCGCAGATGCCCGCCGCGCGGGCCGGGTCGGCCAGCAGGGCGTCGATGGCGCCGGCCAGCGCCATCCCGACCTCGTCGAAGCTCTTGCGGCCCTGGTCGGTGTCGATGCCGCCCTCGGGCACATAGATGTTCTGCGGCGCGGTACACATCTGCCCGGAATAAAGCGCCAGCGAAAAGGCCAGGTTGTCGCACATGCCGGCGAAGTCGTCGGTCGCGGCGATGGTGACGGTGTTCACCCCCGCCTCTTCGGTGAACAGCTGCGCCTGGGTCGCGTGGCTGCGCAGCCAGTCGCCGAAAGCGGCCGAGCCGGTATAGTCGATCAGCTGCACCGCCGGATCGGTGGCGAGTTCCTGGGTGATCTCGGCCCCGCGCTCGTCCACGGCCAGCAGCACCGAATCGGCGGGCAGGCCGGCCTCGGCCAGCACCTCGCGCAAGGCCCGCACGGTCAGCGCCAGCGGCAGGATGGCGGCGGGATGCGGCTTGACGATCACCGGGTTGCCGGTGGCGAGGCTGGCGAAGATCCCGGAATAGCTGTTCCAGGTCGGGAAGGTGTTGCAGCCGATGGCCAGCGACAGGCCCGCGGGCACGATCGACCAGTGCTTTTCCAGCAGGATCGGCGCCGCCTTGCCCTGCGGCTTTTCCCAGCGCGCCTGCGGGGCAAAACGCGTCATCTCGTCCCAGGCCATCGCCACGGCCTCGAGCCCGCGGTCCTGGGCATGCGGCCCGCCCGCCTGGAAGGCCATGGCAAAGGCCTGGCCGGTGGTGTGCATGGTGGCCTGGCCGATAAGGAAGCTCATGCGGTTGAGCCGCACCAGCGCCTCGAGGCAGGCGCCCACCCGCGCCTCGGGGCTGGCCGCCGCCAGCGCCGGCTGCGCCGCCTGCGCCGCGGCGATCAGCGTCGCGGCATCGGCGGCCGGATAGGTGATCCCCAGCGCGCCGCCAAAGGGCGAGACCTCGGCACCCAGCCGGCGCTGATTCGGATGCCCAGGCAGTTCGAAGGCGGCATGGCGCAGCGCCGCGAAGCCGGTTTCGCCGTCCTGGCGCGCCGATTCCCCATAGATCTTGCCGCTTGGAATCTCGGGGAACGGGCTCCAGAATGCGCGCTGGCGAACAGCGTCCAGCGCGGCGTCCAGCATCGGCCGATGGCGGTCGAAAAAAATTCTGTCACGGCGTTCCCCCTCATTTGCCAGATTATCATTGACCGGCCGGTCGGTTTATGCAACAAAAATTTTCAGGGAGCCCCAGAAGCCGGGGCATGGGAGTTTTACCGATGACGGAAACCGTCCTGACGGCCTTGGCCGATGGCGTGCTGACGCTGACGCTCAATCGCCCCGACAAGCTGAATTCCTTCAACAAGGACATGCACCTGGCGCTGCATGCCGGCCTGCAAAGGGCGCATGACGATGCCGCGGTGCGCGCGGTGCTGCTGACCGGCGCCGGCCGCGGCTTCTGCGCCGGCCAGGACCTGGGCGACCGCGACCCGCGCAACGGCGGCGAGGCGCCCGACCTGGGCCATACGCTGGAAGCCTATTACAACCCCTCGGTGCGGCTGATCCGTTCGCTGGCCAAGCCGGTGGTCTGCGCGGTGAACGGCGTGGCCGCCGGCGCCGGTGCGAACATCGCCATCGCCTGCGACATCGTGCTGGCGGCGAAATCGGCGAAATTCGTCCAGGCCTTCGCCAAGATCGGGCTGGTGCCGGATGCCGGCGGCTCCTGGTCGCTGACCCGCATCCTGGGCGAGCCGCGCGCCAAGGCGCTGACCCTGACGGCCGAGCCGCTGGGCGCGGAAAAGGCGGCCGAATGGGGCCTGATCTGGAAGGCCGTCGAGGACGCGGCGCTGATGGACGAGGCCGCGGCGCTGGCGAAATCGCTGGCGGCCGGCCCGACGCTGGGGCTGGGCCTGACCAAGCAGATGATCCAGGCCTCGGCCGGCAACAGCCTGGAAGAACAGCTCGACCTGGAGCGCGACTGCCAGCGGCGGGCCGGCCACAGCGCCGATTATGCCGAAGGCGTCGCCGCCTTCCTGGAAAAGCGCAAGCCGGAGTTCAGGGGACAATGAACGACATGACCGGGAAACCCGCCGCGCAGATGACCCCGCAGGAACTGGCCGAAGCCTCGGCCAGGGCGATGTGGAACGACGATTCCGCCAGCCAGCGGCTGGGCATGAGCCTGGACCATATCGCGCCGGGCGAGGCCACGCTGTCCATGACCATCAGCGAGGCCATGTCGAACGGCCACGGCAATTGCCACGGCGGCTATATCTTTACCTTGGCCGACAGCGCCTTCGCCTTTGCCTGCAACAGCTACAACCAGCTGGTCGTCGCGCAGCATTGCTCGATCACCTACCTGCTGCCGGGCCGCATCGGCGACCGCCTTACGGCAACGGCGCGCGAGGTGTCGCGCCGCGGCCGCTCGGGCATCTACGACATCCGCATCACCAACCAGGACGGTGCGCATGTGGCCGAGTTCCGCGGCCATTCCCGCACCGTCAAAGGCACCCATCTGCCGGTCGAAGCCTGACCGCAACCCATCGCAAGGGGAGGAATCCATGCACCCATTGGCGCCCGAAAGGAAAGAGCTGGACCCGATCGAGATCGCCTCGCGCGACGAGATCGAGGCCCTGCAATTCCACCGCATGAAGCGGTCGCTGAAGCACGCCTTCGAAAATTCGCCCTTCTATCGCAACCGCTTCATCGAACATGACGCCCACCCCGAGGATCTGAAGTCCCTCAGGGACATCGCGAAATTCCCCTTCACCACCAAGCAGGACCTGCGCGACACCTATCCCTTCGGCATGTTCGCCGTGCCGCAGTCCAGGCTGGTGCGCATCCACGGCTCGTCCGGCACCACCGGCAAGCCGACCGTCGTGGGCTATACCCAGGCCGACATCGACCATTGGGCGAACCTGATCGCGCGCTCGATCCGCGCCGCGGGCGGGCGTCCGGGCGACATCCTGCACAACGCCTATGGCTACGGGCTGTTCACCGGCGGTCTCGGCGCGCATTACGGCGCCGAGCGGCTGGGCTGCACCGTGGTCCCGATCTCGGGCGGCATGACCGAGCGGCAGGTGACGCTGATCGACGACTTCAAGCCGCGCATCATCATGGTGACGCCCAGCTACATGCTGTCGATCCTGGACGAGTTCCGCCGCCAGGGCCTGGACCCGCGCGAGTCCTCGTTGCAGATCGGCATCTTCGGCGCCGAGCCCTGGACCAACGCCATGCGGCAGGAGATCGAGGAAGCCTTCGACATGCACGCCGTCGACATCTACGGCCTCAGCGAGGTCATGGGCCCCGGCGTCGCCATGGAATGCGTCGAGACCAAGGACGGGCTGCACATCTGGGAGGACCATTTCTATCCCGAGATCATCGACCCGACGACGGGCGAGGTGCTGCCCGACGGCGAGATCGGCGAGCTGGTCTTTACCACGCTGACCAAGGAAGGGCTGCCGATGGTGCGCTACCGCACCCGCGACCTGACCCGCCTGCTGCCCGGCACCGCCCGCTCGATGCGCCGGATCGAGAAGATCACCGGCCGCAGCGACGACATGATCATCCTGCGCGGCGTCAACGTCTTCCCGACCCAGATCGAAGAGCAGATCCTGAAATGCAAGGGCCTGGCGCCGCATTTCCAGATCGAGCTGACCCGCTCGGGCCGGATGGACAGCATGGTCGTGCATGTCGAATGCACCGCCGAGATGGCCGAGGATTCCGCCCGCGCCCATTCCGCCAAGGAACTGGCGCATCACATAAAAAGCGTGGTCGGCGTCTCGACCCGGATCGAGGTCAAGGATCCCAACGCCATTGCCCGTTCCGAAGGCAAGGCCAAGCGGGTGCTTGACAATCGGCCCAAGACATGATGCCGCAACGCGGCAACCAATATGACGCGCGGTCGCAAACCCGCTAAGTCGTTGGGGGGCCATGCGCCCCCTTGTTTTTCTCGCCTCCCGACCGCGGGCGAACAAATGATCTGATGAGGAATGGCATGGCTCGGACACGGGCAGCGGATTTCGAGGAAAAGCAACGCGGCCTTCTGGACAAGGCGGCCGAGGTCTTTGCCGATCTGGGCATGGAAAAGGCATCCATGGCGCAGATCGCCACCCACAGCCAGGTCTCCAAGGCGCTGCTTTACCACTACTATCCCAGCAAGGACGCGCTGATCTTCGCCATCATCATCACCCATCTGGAAGAGCTGGAAGCCGCCATCGAAGAGGCGGACGACCCGACCCTGCCGCCGCAGCAGCGCGCCTGCGCCGGCTGGTCGGCACGGTGCTGGAGCGCTATCGCGGCGCGGACAACCAGCACAAGGTGCAGCTGAACGCCACCCCTGCCCTGGGAGACGAGCAGAAGGCCGAGATCCTGGGCGTCGAGCGCCGCATCGTCAAGCGCTTCGCCGCCGTCCTGCGCGAGATCAACCCCGACCTGGACGATCCGCAGCGCCCCCTGCTGACCCCCGTGACCATGTCGCTGTTCGGGATGATGAACTGGGTCTACATGTGGTTCCGCGACGGCGGCCGCATCACGCGCGAGGATTACGCCGACGTGGCGACCACCCTGATCCTGGAAGGGATCAAGGCGGTCCGCTGAAGCCCCCCGCGCGGTGTCCCAGGGCGGATCGACATTCAGGATTTTCCTTGGGTGGAATTCAGCGGTTCACCGGACATCCCGAGATGACACGGGGTTCAGGAGGGCCACAAAGCGCTCGGCGTTGAGCCACGCCCAATGGGAGAGGGTCGCGTCGCATTAGCCCGGAAAGGCAGGCGATCCGGGCCGGACCGGGAATGATAGCCGTCTGTTTGCGAACGACAGAAACTGCATCGAACGCGGCTTCGACAGACCCAGACACTTCCGCCGTTTCGCGACCCGCTACGACCGCAGGACCATCCCGTTCAATGGCTGCGACCTTCTCGCAGCCACCAGCAACTGGTTAAGGGGAATGGCGATTGCGGGGGCTAGGCCGACAGCGGTGCCGCCCTGGCCGACAGCGCGGCCAGCGCATCACGCGGCGACAGCAGCAGCAACAGCCCGCGCCTGCCGCCGTTGATCGCCACCTCGTCAAAGCCAATGGCCTCGGCCTCGAAGGCCACCGGCACCGGGCGGCGCTGGCCGAAGGGGCTGATGCCGCCGGTATGATAGCCGGTCAGCCGCTCGGCCTTGGCGGGCGGCATCATCGCCGCCGACTTGCCGCCGAATGCCGCCGCCACCCGCTTCATCGACAGGCTGCGATCGCCGGGCAGGACCGCGCAGGCGGGGCGGCCGTCCACCTCGACCATCAGCGTCTTGAGCAGGCGGGCGGGCGGCAGGCCGATGGCTTCGGCCGCTTGCAGCGCCACGCGCTCGGACCCCGGATCATAGCGGTATTCGACCGGGCGAAAGGCCACCTGCGCCCGAAGCAGGAATTGCGTGGCCGGGGTGGCGCCGCTCATTCCGCGGGCCTTTCCGGCGGCGGCGGGCGAAAGCCCATCTCGCGGTCGATCCAGGCCATCAGCAGGTCGACGATCTGCGCCTGCTGCGCGGCATCCAGCGCCCGGCCGCGCGGGATGCCGTGCCATTTCTGCAGGCAAGAGCGGCAGCAGCAGGCGGTGGCGTGCTGGGCGATGAAGACCGGATGGCCGCGCATCGGGGTCTGGCGGCCGTCGTTCGGCGGCGCGGCCGGCGCCAGCCGCGCGGCGATGAAGTCGCGCGCATGGGCGGCGACGGTCTCGCGCCCCCTGGCGTCGGCATAGCTCCGCTCCTTCCGGCCAAGGCGAAAGCGGCTGCGAAAGGCGGACCGGGCCAGCCGGCCCAGGATCTGGTCCTGATCGGTCATGCCCAGGACATAGCCGTCCCGGCGCGCCGCGGAAAGCCCCGCCTAGCCCGCCTTGGCCAGAACCAGAAAGGTCATCATGCCCAGGGGCGGCAGGGTGCGGCGTTCCTCGAGGACCAGCGATTCCTGGCCCAGCACCCGCTCGATGCGGAAATCGGAATGCCAGCCGATGGTGTTGGCCAGGGGGGCGAAGATCCGCTCGACCGCCGCCATGGCGCCGCGGTCGCGCGCGAAATGGTTGGTGATGACCACCTTGCCGCCCGGCTTGCAGACCCGCGCGATCTCGGCCATCACCCGCTCGGGCTCGGGCACCACCGACAGGACGTGCATCGCCGTCACCGTGTCGAAATGGTTGTCGGGGAAATCCAGCGCCCGCGCATCCATCTGCCGCAGCGCCTGCACCTGCTTCAGCCCCAGCCGCTGCACCTTGGCGACGGCCTTGTCCAGCATCTCGCGGCTGAAGTCGATGCCCGTGACCTGCATGTGCGGGCCGTAATGCTCCAGCGACAGGCCGGTGCCGACCCCCACCTCCAGCACCGAGCCGCCGCGGCGGTTGATGTAGTCCACCGCCCGGCGCCGGCCCATGTTGGTCGCCGCCCCGAAGGTCCGGTCGTAGACCGGCGCCCAGCGTGAATACGAGGCTTGGATGGATTTGATGTCCATGGCCGTTCCTATCGGTTTGAGGGTCGTTCCCGGTCGATCCAGGCCCAGATGACCATGACGACATAACCCAGGCACAACGCGATCAGCGTCACCCAGGCGAAGGTCAGCAATGCCGCCCCGACAAAGGCCACGCCGACCAGGAAGAACTTGACGTTCTCGCGCGAGATCCGGGTGGTCTTGAAGGACCAGGTCGGGATGCGGCTGATCAGCAGCAGCCCCACCAGGACCATGTGCAGGCAGATCAGTATCGCCGGCAGCATCGGCCGGTCGGCGAAGGCGAAGGACAGATACATCGGCAGCATCACCAGCAGCGCCCCGGCGGGCGAGGGGATGCCCTCGAAATAGGCGCTGTCGCGCTGCGCATCCTCGGACTTGGCCGAGACGTTGAAGCGCGCCAGCCGGATCACGCAGCAGACGGCGAAAAGCAGCACGCAGATCCAGCCCAGGCCGCGAGAGTCCCGCAGCGCCCAGAAATACAGGATCAGCGGCGGGGCGACGCCGAAATTCAGGAAATCGGCCAGCGAATCCAGCTCGGCCCCCATCTTGCTGGAGGAGCCCAGCAGCCGCGCGATCCGCCCGTCGATGCCGTCCAGGATGCCCGCGGCGATGATCAGCAGCGCCGCCGGCATGTAGTCGCCCTGCACGCCGAAGCGGATGGCGGTCAGCCCGGCGCAAACCGCGACGATGGTCAGCACGTTGGGCAAGAGCTGGACCAGCGAAAATTCGGTCTGCGGGCCGGTGGGTTGGTCCATCACGCCTCCGCCTGCCCGGCCGGCGCCAGTTCGGCGATGACCGATTCGCCCGCGACCATGGTCTGGCCGATCTCGACCAGCGGCACCACGCCCGGCGGCAGATAGACATCCAGCCGCGAGCCGAATCGGATCAGCCCGAAGCGTTCGCCCCGGCCCAGCCGGTCGCCGGGCTTGACGAAGCAGACGATGCGGCGCGCGACCAGCCCGGCGATCTGCACCACCGCCAGGTCGCGCCCGTCCGCCATGCGGATGCGCAGCCCGTTTCTTTCGTTGTCGACGCTGGCCTTGTCCAGCGAGGCGTTGAAGAACTTGCCCGGCCGATAGGCGACCGCCACCACCTCGCCCGCCACGGGGCTGCGGTTCACATGGCAGTTGAAGACGCTCATGAACACGCTGACGCGGGTCAGCGGGGTGTCGGCCATGCCCAGCTCGGCCGGCGGCACCGCCGGCTCGATCAGCGAGACGACGCCGTCCGCCGGGCTGACGACCAGTCCGGGCCGCGCCGGCGTCACCCGTTCGGGGTCGCGGAAGAAGTAATAGCACCAGACGGTCAGCCCGACCCCGATCCAGCCCAGCGGCTCCCATATCAGGAACAGCAGCAGGGTGGCGGCGGCAAAGGCCGCCACGAAGCGGATGCCCTCGCGGTGCATGGGCTTGATGAAGGTGTCGCGCATGCGCATCTGGCATTCCCCATGGGCTGATCGGCGCCGCCAGTCATAATGCGATTGAAACCGCACGCAATAGCGCAGCCTGCCATACATGTTGTCCCTGGCGCGCGGTCCTTGCCGCAGGGGCATCCGGCCGCCCCAGGGCGCAGGCCTCGGTCGCGGGGCCCGCCTCAGGATGTCACGCCCGCCGGCCGATGCCCAGCAGCTGGTAGAGCGCCAGCGCCGCAAAGGTCGAGGTGCCGATGCCGCCCAGCGAGAAATTGCCGATGTTCACGGTGAAATCCCCCGCCCCCATGATCAGCGCCACCCCCACGGTGAACAGGTTGCGCGGGTCCGAGAAATCGACCTTGTTGTCCACCCAGATCCGGGCCATGGCCGAGGCGATCAGGCCAAAGACCGACACCGCCAGCCCCGCCAGCACCGGTGCCGGGATGGTTTGCAGCACGGCGCCGAACTTGGGCGAGAGCCCCAGGAAGATCGCGATCGCCGCCGCCATGGGAAAGATCAGCGTGGAATAGACGCGGGTCATGGCCATGACGCCGATGTTCTCGGCATAGGTGGTGACGCCGGTGCCGCCGCCCGCGCCGGCCAGCATGGTGGCCAGCCCGTCGCCCAAGAAGCCCCGGCCGATATAGCGGTCCATGCTTTGCCCGGTGATCGCGCCCAGGGCCTTGATATGGCCCAGGTTCTCGGCCACCAGCACGATGGCGACCGGGGCGATCAGGCTGATCGCCGACCATTCGAAGCGCGGCGCGGTAAAGTTCGGCACCCCGAACCAGGGC